>NZ_JAWOVP010000561.1:0-500 GCF_033339995.1 Vibrio sp. 1641 | reverse complement strand
CTCAGAAGAAGCAGTATGCGCGCAATGCCATGTAGCGTCAGATTATCTGCCAGAAAACCACACCTTTCATCAAGCGAACACCGAAGCATCGAAATGCACAACGTGCCACATGCCGGAGACGACTTATATGCAGGTAGACCCGCGTAGAGACCACAGTTGGCACGTTCCCCGCCCAGATTTAAGCAAGCATATTAATACGCCCAATGTTTGTACTGCTTGTCATGATGATAAAGATGCGAAGTGGGCCGATGAGCAGATTGGTCAATGGTTCCCAAAATCAAAGTATCGCAACACTCAGCACTTTTCGGTCGCATTTTATGCAGACGCGATAGGTCACCGAGGTGGTTCAGATGCCTTGGCTTATACGGCTCAAGATTCTTCCAACAGTGACATCATTCGCGCATCGGCTTTAGAGCGAATGGCAGGCAATACTGGCCAGAATTCGTTGGTTGCGCTTGCTCGCGCCGTGAAACATGAGAATGAGATGATTCGACTGGGTG
>NZ_JAWOVP010000560.1:0-501 GCF_033339995.1 Vibrio sp. 1641 | reverse complement strand
GCTCTTGGTTTTCATGCGCCATAGATTGCGCATTCTCCACCATCTCTGTTCGAATGGTTTGGAGCATATCTCCGCCTTTCAAGCTGCTCGACATCAACTCGTCGCTACTTTCGTAACGCTGTTGCGCTGTGTTCAGTAGTTGTTTGGCTTCTTTTAACTGACGTTCCAACGTCTCAACGTCGGTTTGATACTTGTCTTTAAGGCTCGCTAATTCCTGCTTAAGCGCCTCATTTTCCATTTTTAATTTTTTTGAGCCGAACATATTTTTTATAAATGCAGCAAGGTTTTAAAAAATTCATGTTAAATCAGTTGGATAAGCAATCCACCATGACTTTCATATACTTGTTCATTTTTCTCACATTTTTTATGTGGGTTTTCATAAAAAGAGCGAAAGTCGCCCCTATCAATGTGAACGTGGTCAACACTGAGTGACGGATGAGTGAATCTAAATGGAAAGCTATGGAATAGAAAAGGGCGGGTGGAAGATAGGGGAAGAGGGCT
>NZ_JAWOVP010000559.1:0-501 GCF_033339995.1 Vibrio sp. 1641 | reverse complement strand
TATTTCCATTCTCTAAACGTTGCGGTTATTGCCATGATGATTGGCCGTGCGAAAGGGTATTCTGCCAAGCAATTAAAAGAGCTCTCTTTCGCAGCTCTGTTTCATGATATGGGTAAGATCAAAATCCCTACCGCTATATTAAGAAAGCAAGTGCCATTAACCGAGCCAGAAACCAACTACCTAAAGTTACATACTAAATATGGTTTGGATCTCGCGAATCAGATCGAAGGTTTTCCTGAACCAGCTAAAACCGTGATTGCTCAGCATCATGAGTTAAGAGATGGCTCCGGTTATCCTGAGGGTCTTAAAGGGGATGAAATTGATGAATTGGCTCAAATTGTCATAGTGGCAAATGCATTTGATAACTTGTGCCATACTCCGATCGCATCCGAACAGAAAATCCCATACACCGCCCTTTCTCATTTATATAAAAACTGTAAACACCTATATAAAGAAGAGAACCTTAATATCCTGATCAAGTTCATGGGCGTCTTCCCTCCT
>NZ_JAWOVP010000558.1:0-501 GCF_033339995.1 Vibrio sp. 1641 | reverse complement strand
AAAGCGGACACGCCACAAGAAGTCCTGACACTCCACCAGTTCGCGGTATTCCGCATCGGTAAGAAAGCCGTAACGGCTCATTTCTAGCAGAGATGTGGCGCCAAAGTGACGGCGCGCTACCCAGCTCAAAGTGTGAATATCGCGAAGACCTCCTGGGGTCGATTTGATGTCGGGCTCTAAGTTATAGGTCGTATCGTGGTAGCGAGCATGACGTTCGCGTTGTTCTTGGATTTTTGCGCGGTAGAAGGTCTCGCTCGGCCAGAAAGAGTCGGATAGCACGACCTTTTTTAGAGCTTGGAATGTGTCTTCGCTGCCACAAAGCAGAAGTGCTTCTTGTAGGTTAGTGGCTACCGTTAGATCGTCACGCCCGATTTGTGCACATTCATTGACAGTGCGAACCGCATGGCCAACTTCCAGTTTTAAGTCCCATAGTAAGGTAATAAATTCGCTGATTTTCGCTTCTAACGCAGTCGGCAGTTTGTTGTTAGAGAGAACAAGAAT
>NZ_JAWOVP010000557.1:0-501 GCF_033339995.1 Vibrio sp. 1641 | reverse complement strand
CAGTAAGAACGGCCAAGGCGATGGCCGATACTGCAAATAGAGAATGCTTCATTAAATGCCTTCCTCACGAATCCAAGCTTTCACCACTTGCCCTTCGACTAATCGTTCTACGCCAGCAATAACCACGTAGTCGTTGTTATCCAAACCTGACTCAATCGCGCCACTTTCATTTAGTGACAATGTCACCTTATTCAATTGTTGCGTTGAGCTATCCATCACCCAAACTTCACCTTGGCTCTCTTGCTTGTTTACCCAAGCCGATGTCGGCAACGTCATGGCGTTAGACTTGTTTTGCTTAGCAATGTGTACTTGTCCTGTCATCCCAGTGAGCAAGTTGCGATCGGTTGGCCGAGTGATCGTCACAATCGCTTCATAGCTGTTGGTATCGATGTTTGGCTGCGTTGAGATTTCTTTGAACTTACCCGGAATACGTTTGCTTGGTTCGCTGTCCATCGTTACCCACATCTCTGCGTTTTTTAGTGCAGACAGAGAGACAGACTC
>NZ_JAWOVP010000556.1:0-501 GCF_033339995.1 Vibrio sp. 1641 | reverse complement strand
CTATTCGGGTTATCGCTAATTTTGAAAAAGGGAGTGCTCTCGTCGAAGCGAAACCAAAAATCCCGCTCATCATCAAAGGCGATGTTAGCGTTAGGATCTTCATCGAACACTTCCTTCACCTCGGGTGGGAGCTCATCCATAGTGTGAGGTTGCAACAATCGATGGCTTGCCGTGGCAAACTTTTCTAGCTCGCTTTTGGTGTATTCAAGCCCTTTTTCTTCATAGATAGGGGAGAGTAAATCGTAGAAAGCTTGCGAACTGTGTTCTTGAAGTAGGTAGTCATAATCAGTATTGAGCTCATACACGATGAGCTCATAACCTTTCAGACTGGCGAGAAAAAGAATGATCAGACCTAAAAAGCTCTCTAGATATATCCTTCTCATTTATGCGTTCCATGCATCCGGCATTAGTAGGTAGCCTTTGCCGCGTACCGTAATGATTTTTTGAGGTGAGCAAGACGCGTCACCCAATTTCTTTCTAAGCGTTACGATGCGGTTGTCA
>NZ_JAWOVP010000555.1:0-501 GCF_033339995.1 Vibrio sp. 1641 | reverse complement strand
AACTGTTTGATTTATTAGAATGGGCCGCTCTGCTGCATGAAGTTGGGCTAAGCATCAACCTACGCAGCTTCCATCGCCACTCGTTTTATATTCTTCTGCATTCAACCCTGCAAGGTTTTAACCGTGAGCAACAACTCGTCTTGGCGACGCTTGCACGCTTTCAACGCAAAGCGCTAAGGCTCAATGAGTTGCCAGAGTTCAACCTCTACAAACAAAGTGATGTGTTAAGCCTGATTAAGATTCTTCGTCTGTCCATAGTCCTTAATGGGCAACGCAACGACGACCCACTACCTGACATCACTTTATCGATCAAAGGCGATGAATGGATGCTCGCTTGTACCGATGAAGCATGGTTAGATAATAATAAGTTGCTGCATGCAGATTTACTGGAAGAACAAGATAGATGGGCAAGTGCGAAGTGGACACTCACTTTTTAGTTTTCGGTACAATGAAAAAAGTCGGCTTAAAGGCCGACTTTTTTTAACTCTTCCGCTGCGAAAT
>NZ_JAWOVP010000554.1:0-501 GCF_033339995.1 Vibrio sp. 1641 | reverse complement strand
ACGTATACAGGCGGTGACTATTTGGTCGAAGAATGGATGTTGCAGATCCCGGGTGAGAAGTGGGGCTTCTTGATCATTACGATGATTGTGATTTTGATTCTGGGCTTCTTTATCGACTTCGTTGAAATCTGTTTCATCATCGTTCCTATTATCGCACCGGTTGCTGAGCTGCTCGGCATCAACATGACGTGGTTTGCTATTCTCATCGCGATGAACTTACAAACCTCCTTCTTAACACCGCCATTTGGCTTCAGCTTGTTCTATTTGAAAGGGGTTGCGCCTGCAGGCGTGACTACACGGGATATTTATCGTGGCGTGATGCCATTCATTGCGATTCAAATTCTCGTCCTTGCCTCCTTACTGTTTTTCCCAAGTTTCTACGGCATGGGTTAATGGCTAAGGAATAAAAGAGATTTTGTGAGCTGAGAGTCTTCACCTTTTGAGACAAGTTGTTAAGCTGCTCTTGGGGCATATTGACCCTTTGGGCAGCGTTTCATGGAG
>NZ_JAWOVP010000553.1:0-502 GCF_033339995.1 Vibrio sp. 1641 | reverse complement strand
TACAAAGATTTAGCATTAATCACTTCTTTTGCATCTTCTACGAATGATATTAAGCTGCTAACTAAAAAGCGGTCTGGCATAGAAAGTATAGATAAATTACCAGGAAAAAAGGTTGGTGTAATAAAAAAGAGCGCTAGCGAATATTACTTAGACTTGTTGCTACAGGTAAATGACATTGATTTAGAAAAAGTAGAAAAAATATCATCAACAACGCAGGTTATTATAAATCATTTAATGCAAGGAAACGTCGATGCAATATCTACTTGGGAGCCATACGGATTTATGGCCAAGAATAGAATAAATGAAGAAGTAAAGAACATAGGAATTATTGGCGTGTATAAACTTTACTTTTTGCTTGTATCAAAAGAAATACACATTGAAAAATCAGATCAAGAAGTAATAAAAATAATAAAGTCTCTTCATCACTCAATTAACTGGATGGATAAAAACCCTCATTTAACAATGAAAATACTATCACAAAAACTTAACACAACAGTTGAAG
>NZ_JAWOVP010000552.1:0-502 GCF_033339995.1 Vibrio sp. 1641 | reverse complement strand
CTGTCAAAGCGCTCTATTGAGTTAGATGTTACCAAAACAATTGAGTTTATCCCTAAAACCAACCAGATCGAGAACTATTATCTTCAATCAAAGCTCTTTGTTATGAGCTCCAGGTTTGAAGGTTTGCCTTTAGTATTAATCGAAGCGCAAGCTTATGGCTTACCAATCGTCTCTTTTGATTGTGATACAGGACCAGCTGAAGTCGTTCAAGATGGTCATAATGGTTGGTTGTGTGAAGCAAATAACATTATTGCGTTAAAAGACTCTTTAATTAAAGGTATTGAGGCATCGATGAACTCAGAACGCTATCAAGAACTAACCACGCACTCAATCAATAACTCTAAGAGGTTTAGTACAGAGACCATCTTAAGCACGTGGTTAAAATTACTTTCAAACTAGAGATAGTAAGTAAATGAGAATCACTAAATATAGGCTCTATATACTTTCTTACTTAGTAATTTCAGTAATATATGGCTTATTGCTCACATTACTGCCTAATGAA
>NZ_JAWOVP010000551.1:0-502 GCF_033339995.1 Vibrio sp. 1641 | reverse complement strand
TTTGGAGCGAAGCAATGCCAAGTAGCACCAGCTTTTTCGATGGCGTGCAGGGCTAGCACGGCTTCATGTAACTCTGATCCATCATAAACACCTGAGCCACTCAAAATAACTGCGACTTTTTTCATTTTAAGATTCCTTTAGTCTGATATTTCCGTTTGTTGCTCTTTTATATTTGGGGATTGAGATTGAGCATTTGCCTTAGTTTCGACGATTTCTTGATCGTCTTCTTCTTCATCATAGTAGCGGACCACAAAAGGTGTCAGCATGACGCTCGATGGTAGAAAGTGTTTCATATCGACTCCAAACGCATAACAGAATCATTTTTATACTGAAATTTATAAAACAGTACGTTGAAGCGGATCATTTTTGAGTTAAGCTGACGTTTCCTTTGGCATTCGTGAGTAGTAGGTCACATGAAATCCGTGCAATTTCGCTTCACACTTTATGGCTGCATTGCCATCCTCTCTTGGAGTTGCTTACTGGGTATTGCAAGGCTCGTAAC
>NZ_JAWOVP010000550.1:0-502 GCF_033339995.1 Vibrio sp. 1641 | reverse complement strand
AAGCGGGTTACCTTCAATCATGGCCAAATGAGGTCGTAGAGCAGTTTCATTACGTCTCGGCGTTGAGCCAATTTATTACGGAAACCATTCACCGTGACGAGGCTCTCGCGCAGCAGTTACCAACGATGTTAAGTGAGCTTAGCCGACACCAAGCTTATCGCACCCGTCTGGCCGCTTTATTGGCAGAATGCCCAGATGAAATGTCTGGTCATCGCGTTCTGCGTCAGTTCCGAAATCGAGAAATGGTCTACATCGCGTGGAAAGACTTCTTACATGCTTGGACACTTGAAGAGTCATTACGTCATTTGTCCCAATTGGCAGAGGCGATGATCTTTGAGACATACCAATGGCAATACAAAATTTGCTGCGCAGAATGGGGAACGCCAACAAATGCAGAGGGTGAAGCTCAACCGATGTTGATCATTGGGATGGGCAAGCTAGGTGGCGGCGAACTGAATTTCTCTTCCGATATCGACCTGATTTTTACTTACCCTGAAAACGG
>NZ_JAWOVP010000549.1:0-503 GCF_033339995.1 Vibrio sp. 1641 | reverse complement strand
CCAAAAGGGGGCGCTTTTTTGTTTATTTTAGCCCTATCTTTTTCGTCCATTTTCTTAATTTCAGCCTAGAATTTTACTGCCGTTTAATAACCAATTTCCTGCTCGCCTCTGTTCAAATCGACTTTATTTTCTTCTGAAACTTCAGCAAAGCTTCACTTTCCGTATTTAGAATAACCAAATTACTTTTTTATTTTTAAGGGCATTTTGTGGTTTTATATCTCGTAAAAGTTGTCTTTTGTGGTTATTTATTTTTAAAGTGTGCCTGTTTTTATACCTAACTTACTTCTTTTATATGTTTCGTATTTTATATGCACTTAGTTTGTAATGCTTGAGCTATAACTAATAAAACAATCATCGATATACAGTGGAATGTTAGAAAATGGAGCTTTATATGGGCTTTGTTGCTTAATTCATAGAGAAACCATGCCTGCCCCATCGTGCCTCGTGGGCTCAGTTTCGAGGAGGGCTCAATGGTACCAGTGGGAATTATGATTATTTTGCGG
>NZ_JAWOVP010000548.1:0-503 GCF_033339995.1 Vibrio sp. 1641 | reverse complement strand
AATTAGGCTGGCGGTTGCCTGCTGAATGAGCTCTAGAGCTTCTGTTATTTGGGGCAAATAGCGCTTTCCTTCCTCTGTTAGCTCCACGCCGTTTAACCCTCGATGAATGAGAGGAAGCCCAACGAGTTGCTCTAAAGATGCCATCTGTTTACTGACCGCTCCTTGTGTTACGCATAGGTCATCGGCGGCTTTAGAAAAGCTGAGATAGTTAGCCACAGCAACAAAAGTCCTCAATGCACGAATGGAAGGGTACTCACTACCTTTTATCATTCTTTCAATTCCATTGAATTTGATTGGGCACAGAGTAGAGGATTTGTACTTTTAAGCAAAGCAAGGCACGACGGATGTGTGATTGGCTTCCTTTCTAGTAAACACGCAATGCGATATTTCAATGACTATTTAACAACTCAAGAATATTCACGCTGTGTATTTTTATTTTGAAAAAACTACAAATTAGCGAGAAGCTTTTTCACTAGTTATATTTATCCTACATTTATATTGTT
>NZ_JAWOVP010000547.1:0-503 GCF_033339995.1 Vibrio sp. 1641 | reverse complement strand
CTTGCGGAAGAATCACCAAGCGCATCTTCTGCCAATAATTCAAACCAAGTGATTCTGCCGCTTCATGCTGACCTCGGTTGATCGCTTGAATCCCACCGCGAAATACTTCTGCCATAAACGCACTTTCAGCGATAGTCAGTGCAATTACCCCCGCCCAAAAATGATTGAGAGAGACATCGAGCAGCGTTGGCATGCCGTAGTAAACCCATAAGTGCAACACCAATACTGGGATTGAGCGGATCACCTCAACGTAGATGCGATTCATCCATTTGAGCGTTGGTGAGCGAGAAAGTGCAGGCAACGCAATCAGCAGCCCAAGAGTCATGGCAAAACACATACTCAAGAGTGACACTTGAATGGTGTCATTAAACCCCGCGACTAAAAACTTTAGGTTGGTTATCCCTTGTTCCGTTGACGGGTCGAGTACATACCAGCCCCATTGGTAATCTGAGCAACCCGTTAACAACAGCAGCGAAATCAGCCATAGAGTTCGAAAGGTCACA
>NZ_JAWOVP010000546.1:0-503 GCF_033339995.1 Vibrio sp. 1641 | reverse complement strand
TATGACAGCCTTAAATCAGGGATTCGTAACCTGGCTTTGCAACGTGGTTACTTCAATGGTGACTTTAAGCTCAACAAGCTGGAAGTGATCCCCGAATTGAATGAAGCCAATGTGCGTTTGCACTACGACAGCGGTATTCGCTATCACTTTGGTCCGGTAGAAATTACGGGAAGCCAGATCTGGGAAAACCGTGTTGAGTCGATGCGACCTTTTGAAATTGGTGAACCTTACCTTGTCTCTGATGTGGGTGAATACAACCAAAACCTGTCTAACACCGATTGGTTTTCCTCCGTGTTTGTTGAGCCTGACTTAAGTAAGCTTGAAGATGGGCGCGAGTTGCCGAGTAAAGTCTCGTTAGCGCCTGCTGCGAAAAACCAAATTGAAACCGGTATTGGTTACTCCACCGATACGGGTGTGCGCGGTACTTTAAAATGGAAAAAACCATGGGTAAGTGCGCGCGGCCATAGCTTTAATACGGCGCTTTCTCTCTCCAAACCAGAACA
>NZ_JAWOVP010000545.1:0-503 GCF_033339995.1 Vibrio sp. 1641 | reverse complement strand
GGTCTCGAAAATCTGCGTCGCTTTACACAATGGTTGGTGGCGATTGCCGATCAAGCTGAGCGAGGTAACACAGTAGAAGCTGTTCGTTCCTTGGTTCGTGACATTCATTACGAAGATTGGCTGTACGAAACCTCAGCCAGCCCGAAAGCCGCTGAAATGCGCATGAAGAACGTTTCGGATCTCTACTCTTGGATTGTGGCTGACTTAGAAGGTGACAATTACGACCAAGAAGAGAAAACGCTGAAAGAAGTGGTTCAACGTTTGACCTTGCGTGACATGATGGAACGCGGCGAAGAAGACGAAGACAGCGATGCCGTTCAATTGATGACATTACACGCATCAAAAGGTCTAGAGTTTCCTTACGTTTATTTGATTGGTTCGGAAGAGGGCATATTGCCGCATCAAACCAGTATTGATGAAGATAACGTGGAAGAAGAGCGTCGCCTGATGTACGTAGGCATCACCCGCGCACAGCGAGAGCTGACGTTTACCATGTGTAAAGA
>NZ_JAWOVP010000544.1:0-503 GCF_033339995.1 Vibrio sp. 1641 | reverse complement strand
GACATTGGTAAGGATGACGATCAAGCCGTGGCTGGTTTTCGTGGTGGTCAGTTTCATCGTTCTAAGCACTTTTTGCCAGAGATGATCGAAAAGCTTTGGGCGGCACGAGATGTTGCGAAGAAAAACAACGAGAAAGCCTTTTCTCAAGCAATCAAAATCATCATGAACTCGTTTTATGGCGTATTGGGCTCATCGGGATGTCGTTTCTTTGATACTCGATTAGCTTCCAGCATCACCATGCGTGGGCATGAAATCATGAAGCAAACTAAAGTGCTGATTGAAAACAAAGGCTATCAAGTGATTTATGGAGATACAGACTCAACATTTGTCTCTTTGAATGGTTCATACAGCCAAGCGGAAGCGGATGAAGTCGGCAATCACTTGGTTGAATACATAAACTCTTGGTGGCAAGAGCATCTTCGCGCTGAGTATAACCTCACTTCAATGCTTGAAATTGAATATGAAACTCACTACCGCAAGTTTCTGATGCCAACTATTCGTGG
>NZ_JAWOVP010000543.1:0-504 GCF_033339995.1 Vibrio sp. 1641 | reverse complement strand
CTAAGTCTTGGTTAAGTTCATAGGCGGTGACGACGGAGCCAGGTTGTAGAGGACCTTTTTGTACAGCACCCCCAAATTGATACGGCTGTCCAGAGTTATTATTGTCGCTCCCGCCAGAAGAGCCGCCACACCCGATTAAGGCTAAAGGGGCTGTAAAGAGAGCAGTGGTAAGTAGGGTTTTAGATAGGTTCATTCTATTTCTCCATAATAAGTTTTAGAGGGTGCTATTTTGTTTAATTCAAGATGAGAGTCAGCGATATCAAACAGCTCTTTAACTTCAGATGAGAGCAGGGTTGCATCCGTTTGAAGTTCAAAGCGAAAGCTCGACATGGTGGCCTCTTGGATGTTGCTAAAAGGTAAGGTGTTCAACTTGGGATGCGAGTGTGTCCGCCAAACGCGATAGGGACTTCCGTGCTGGAGTGCGAGACTTATTGGTTGAACGTTAGTTAGGCGCAGAGTGTCGTCACCTTCGGTTACCTTTAATGAGATAAGACGCTGTTGAAG
>NZ_JAWOVP010000542.1:0-504 GCF_033339995.1 Vibrio sp. 1641 | reverse complement strand
CACGCTTGTTTTTTACGATAGACCGTTGAAGGGCTTAGCTCCAGCATCACAGCGGCATTGCGCACGTTACCATCACAATAGGCGATCGCGATTTGAATCGCTTCACGTTCGACTTGCCACATTGGTCGGATACTTCCGTCTGCATTAAAGTACGGCGATAAGGAATGACTCGGTGTTTCAACGCCGACAGTAGGTTGTGTTTGTTGAGCAGGCGCCTCTTGAACAGGTTGCACTGGTTCAATGGGTTGTGTTTGCATCGCTGGAGCATTATGTCCGTTGAGGTTGTTGCTCGGGCTTGATGATTCGACGTGCACAGGGGTTACGGTTCTTGCCTGCGTTTTCTTTTGAGTTAACTGAGCGGGTAGGTGAGCCACCGTGACTTTTTCATCATTGTTGAGTACCACGATATTACGAATGATGTTTTGTAGCTGCCTTACGTTGCCAGGCCATTCGTAATGTTTGATCACGTGCTGCGCTTCGGTATCAATGTTAGAGAATTTTTTC
>NZ_JAWOVP010000541.1:0-505 GCF_033339995.1 Vibrio sp. 1641 | reverse complement strand
TCAAAAGAAGCTATTGCACAGGCACAAGAAAATAAACAACTCAACCAATACGCAAAAGAACTGGATGATGCGGATGCCTACTTCGGCGAAGCATTCCGTAAACTTGCTCATAATGCGAATGGTCTACGCCCTGTTCCTGAGATCGCGCAAGACCCAGAAGCATTAAAAGTTGGTCAACGTTTGTTCTTGCAAAACTGTTCACAATGTCACGGCTCAGATGCTCGCGGTCAAAAAGGTTTCCCTAACCTAACTGATGACGCATGGCTATATGGCGGTGAGCCAGCAGCAATCGTAACAACCATCATGCATGGCCGTATTTGTCAAATGCCAGCATGGAAAGATGCGCTTGGTGAGCAAGGTGTCCAAGAAGTAGTAAGTTACACATTAAGCCTATCGGGTCGTAAAGTTAACGCTCGTGAAGCTGCAGCAGGTAAAGCTCGCTTTGTTGTGTGTGCAGCGTGTCATGGTACAGATGGTAAAGGTAACCCAGCAGTTGGTGCCCCTG
>NZ_JAWOVP010000540.1:0-505 GCF_033339995.1 Vibrio sp. 1641 | reverse complement strand
ACCCATTACATCGAAGTTCAGGTTGGTCAGGCAAGCTACGGAGCGTCAGCCGCTCAATCGTTTAGTGCTTTGTGGCCAATGATCTGGTATGTGGTGCCACTCTTACTGACAGCCGCATTCATTCATAAATACCGAGCGGCAGCACTGTCGACTCAGCAAAGGGAGGCAGCATGACACTCTGGCAACTGATTAAAGCAGAGATTCGCTCTGTGCTGACCAACCCCGTCGTCACATTAACTGTTTTTGGTGGCGTGGTTTTTTATTCGTTTTTGTATCCACTGCCATACGCACAACAAACCCCGAGAGAGCAGCCAATTGCGGTCGTAAACCTAGACGGAAGCCAAACCAGCCTAAAGTTAGAGCGTATGGTCGATGCGACACCTCAAGTCAAAATCGTCTCGCGTTTACATACAGTTGAGGATGCAAAACAAGCGTTTTTGAATCGCGAAATTACGGGTTTCTTAGTGATCCCTGAGCACTTCTACAAAGACGTAATGTTAGGTAA
>NZ_JAWOVP010000539.1:0-506 GCF_033339995.1 Vibrio sp. 1641 | reverse complement strand
TTGATTGGTTGATTTCCAATTTGTTGCCATCAAGACAGATCATTTTCTGTTCGGCAAACTCATTCAACGTTTTCACCACAAGGTCGTTTAAATCTTCCTCTTGGTAGCTTAGGAACAGCTCTTTCTTCAAGAATGGGTAGATTTGCGCGACGTTCTCTTGGATTTTCTCCACGGTGAGATTGCGCTGACGAATAATCATCTGGGCAATCAATGATGGCAGCGCAAACAAGTGAATGATGTTGTTGCGATAGTAAGTCATCAGAATCGATTGACTACGATCCAGAGAAATGATGTCGCCCATACTGTCTGTTTCAATCACAAACTTATCTAACGAGATAGCGTGATCAACCAACTCTTCAGCACTTTCTGTTGGGATGGTTGAAGTGCTTGAGTATGGGTTGTTCTTGAGTAGCTTCAAGTAGCACTCAATCTGATTGATCAGAGAATCACGAGACAGTGCACGTTGACGAGAAGCCAACAATGCTGTTGCACAAAGCGTTAAGGCG
>NZ_JAWOVP010000538.1:0-507 GCF_033339995.1 Vibrio sp. 1641 | reverse complement strand
AGGTTGGGTAGGGCGATGGGGTTGGCTTTTGAGTCGACCCATTTAGGCGCGATCAAAATAGGTAAGTTGTAGACAAAATCTCGCATGATCTCGAAAGCGGCGGAGCCGGGACCAATGATGACGCCAGCACGTAACTCTGTCACCGGAACACCAGATTGTCGAATGATCTTTCCAGTGGCTTTACGAGCGGCTAAATGGCGCGAGTTTCCAGTTTGTGGCTGTATGGCACTTAAATAAATAACGTGTTTGACACGGCTTTGCTCCAATGCGTATTTAAAGTTCAAAGCAAGGTTCAATTCGTATTCAACAAAATCATCACCTTGTGCCATGCCGTGCACCAGAAAGAACACCAAATCAAAGTCATCAACTAATGAAAGTGTACTTTCTGCGTCCGCCAAGTCTAAGTAAGTCAGTGTAAGGTTGGGATGTGGGCTGGTCCTAGACTCCAAATAATCAATATGTCGAGACGTCGCGGTTACGCTGTAACCTTTGTCGAGCAGTTGAGGA
>NZ_JAWOVP010000537.1:0-508 GCF_033339995.1 Vibrio sp. 1641 | reverse complement strand
ACTGACGGCAAAAGCCAGTGATCTTCACGGTGAGTTGAGTAAGTTCAAGTTGGCTTAATCAAGCGAGTGAGAAGGTTCAAGCCGACTCACTCGGTTCATTTCCGGCAAAACAATTGGCGAGAAATATCGAACAAAACAAAAGGGCTCCAGAGTTACCTCTGGAGCCCTTTTTAATATTCAAGTTCTAATGAACTAACGACGTTTTGGTTTACGTTGACCGGATGGTTTGCCTTGGCCTTGTGGACGACCTTGGCCTTGCGGCTTGCTACCTGCTGGGCGGTTTGCACCGTTGCCGCTAGGGCGCTGGCCGTTGCTAGCAGGGCGTTGACCACCTTGTACTTTACCAGAACCGTTACGGTTGCCAGATGGTTTACCATCTTTTGAACCGCCTTCAGCGCGTTTGTTCAAGTGGCCACCGAAACCCGGTTGGTTTTTGGTGTGCTTGGTTGCAAAGCGGTTTGCCCCGTGACGGCCAGACTTACGACGTTGCGCTGGAGTTTGAGCATCA
>NZ_JAWOVP010000536.1:0-508 GCF_033339995.1 Vibrio sp. 1641 | reverse complement strand
CTTCTGCGTTACCTGCCACTGTTTCCGACAAGTAGCGCGTGCTCTTATCATCCACACCAATACGATCTTGTTCTTCTGTGCGAGTCCCGGCGTTAACAAAGTAACCAGGCCAGTTCTCTTCACACGTGAGGTAAGTACCCCACGGCGTATAGCCGTTGCCACAGTTGTTTAACGTACCACGAGCTTGGCTGCCATCAGGCGAAAAACGCGTCACAGTAAGCGCCGTGTGAGCGACTGGGCCAGATAAATCCATCACTGTCGCACCAGTGTATCGGCGGTTAAGCGGATCGGTATCCACCAATTTCCACATATTGTCTTCTAGCTGAATACGAACAACGGAAACGCCGTGAGCGTTAATCTCTTTGCGAACTTCATCAACTATTGTGCGAACGCCATTCGCAACTGTTGGACCGTTTGGATGCAGTGCTGATGTATCAATGTATTCATGGTTGATGCAAAGCAGGCCGTCGGTCGTACTGTCATTTAATGGGAAAAAGTGCATGCCATC
>NZ_JAWOVP010000535.1:0-509 GCF_033339995.1 Vibrio sp. 1641 | reverse complement strand
ACATGAGCGGCACAAGCGGTAGCGCTGCGAACAGCTCAAACGAGCCACTCTATTGGGTTGCGCCAATGGATCCAAATTACAAGCGCGACAAACCGGGCAAATCGCCAATGGGCATGGACTTGATCCCAGTGTACGCCGAAGATCTCGCGGGTGAACAAGACAAACCCGGCACGGTAAAAATTGACCCATCGGTTGAAAACAACTTAGGTGTAAAAACCGCTCAAGTCTCTTTAGAGCAACTTTCACCTCGGATTGAAACTGTCGGCTATATCGCGTTTGACGAAAGCCATTTGTGGCAAACCAACGTTCGCGTGGCGGGCTGGGTTGAAAAGCTATACATCAATGCCGTGGGTGAAAAGGTCGACAAAGGCGACGTGCTGTTCACACTGTATTCTCCTGAGCTAGTCAAAGCACAAGAAGAGCTGCTGAACGCCTACCGAACTGGACGTAGTGGCCTAGTGAAAGGCGCGACAGAACGTTTAGTGACACTTGGTGTTGATCGCTCTCAA
>NZ_JAWOVP010000534.1:0-509 GCF_033339995.1 Vibrio sp. 1641 | reverse complement strand
AGTTCATGTATTTTTGTTAACCTACTGTCACACTTTGATAAAATTAACCATAAGTGGCTATAAGTTTTTATTTTAGATATAAAAAAAGAAGCCGAAGCTTCTTTTTATTCTCTTTATCGTCGACGCCCACGTGGTGGGTAATTCGAATCATCGGAAGGTTGACTGCTTAATGGCGGGATCTTCTCTTTTCCAGCCAGTTTTTTCTGCAAAGAGAGCATCAACTCTGCTTCTGCTTTTGGCAGTTCACACTCTTCGATTAGCTCGTTGATATCAGCCCCTAACTGCACCATTTTGGTTGCTCTACTGTATAAGCGACCATCAGTATCAGCGTGTTCTAGTTCGCGAATTCGCTCATTAAGATGTTGGATGATATCTTGCTGCTCAGTTACTTTTTGGCCAAGGCCAACTACAACCGAACGTACCTCTAGTAGCTGTTTGTTCAGCTTCTGCACTTCTTTATCCGCGTGTCGTGCCTGCGCTCGCTGTTGGTCCATTTGCTTTTGCAAACT
>NZ_JAWOVP010000533.1:0-509 GCF_033339995.1 Vibrio sp. 1641 | reverse complement strand
TGGGCCGATCTCATTGCGTATGCCGGTACGATGGCTTATGAATCCATGGGGTTGAAAACGTTCGGCTTCGGATTCGGGCGCGAAGACATCTGGCACCCAGAAAAGGACATTTATTGGGGCTCAGAAAAAGAATGGCTGGCACCTACCAACAACCCTAACAGCCGCTATTCAGGTGAACGGGATTTAGAGAATCCACTCGCCGCTGTGATGATGGGCTTAATTTATGTCAACCCAGAAGGCGTCGATGGACAGCCGGATCCACTCAAAACCGCGCACGACGTACGAGTTACGTTCGCTCGAATGGCAATGAATGATGAAGAAACCGTTGCCCTAACCGCTGGTGGCCACACCGTAGGTAAAGCGCATGGTAACGGTGATGCAGCCAATTTAGGCCCAGAGCCAGAAGGTGCCGACATTCACGACCAAGGATTAGGTTGGTTAAACAAGACAACCCGCGGCGTAGGCAACAACGCGGTCACCAGTGGGATTGAAGGCGCATGGACAAGCCA
>NZ_JAWOVP010000532.1:0-511 GCF_033339995.1 Vibrio sp. 1641 | reverse complement strand
TATAAGTAATATCGGTCACCCACGATTGGTTTGGAGCCGTTGGATTGAACTCTCTGGCTAATTTGTTAGCCGAAATGACATGTTCAGTACCCGCTTTAGCTCTGGGTTTGCGATACCCGCGTTGTGACTGTAAGCCTTCTCGTTTCATCAAGCGATGTACTTGGTTGATTCCACAGAATTCCCCTTCATCTCGTAGGTCACTGTATATCTTCCGATAGCCATAAACCCCACCTGATTCCAGCCAAAACTGTTTAATAAGTCCGAGAAGATACTTACGCCGTTTCTCTTGTTTGCTGTCAGGGTATTTTAGCCAGGCATAAAAACCACTTGGATGAACCCCAAGGATTTTACACATCCGTCGAACAGGCCAAACTGACTGGTTGGCTTTGATAAAGGCGTACCTCAGTCGGACTGGCTTGCGAAGTACACCGCGGCTTTTTTTAGTATATCCCGCTCTTCGGTAACTCTTTGCAGTTCTTTCCGAAGCCTACGAATTTCGGCACTTTCATCA
>NZ_JAWOVP010000531.1:0-511 GCF_033339995.1 Vibrio sp. 1641 | reverse complement strand
AGCTGTCTCTAAAGCTGTTCGAGAAGATTTACCGCAGTGACCTCGTGAAAGGTTGGGGCAAGTTTGGTCTTGTTGTGCAAGCGTACTCGAAGCGTGCTCTACCAGTATTGGTTTGGCTCAATGCCCTTGCGAAAGAGCAAGGTGACTTGATCCCACTTCGCTTGGTAAAAGGCGCGTACTGGGATAGCGAAATCAAATGGTCACAACAAGCGGGCTACGACAACTACCCAGTGTACACACGCAAAGAAGCGACCGATGTTGCTTACCTTGCATGTGCGCGTTTCCTATTAAGCGAAGGCGTACGTGGCAATATCTTCCCGCAGTTTGCCAGCCACAATGCGCACACAGTTACTGCGATTGCAGTGATGGCGCAGCATAAGGATTTTGAATTCCAACGCCTACACGGCATGGGAGATTCACTCTACAACCACGTGATGGAGAAATACGGCCAACCTGTTCGTATTTACGCTCCAGTTGGTAGCCACGCGGATCTACTGCCTTACCTTGTTCG
>NZ_JAWOVP010000530.1:0-511 GCF_033339995.1 Vibrio sp. 1641 | reverse complement strand
CGTTGGGATGATGTATTTGAGATATGGGCGCATAGTACTACTACTCTTCCTGAGTTGGTTGGCCATGACATTAGGCATTTCGAGCCACATTCAGTCATCTTTCTATCAATCTGATTTTTATGAACAACTTTGCGGTTGTGAGATAGAAACATACCTGTTTGATAACTCTGAGTAGAGATTATGTACACTGTTTTGAAACGAAATTTTGGTCTTAGATCAATGAACTGGAATTCACATCAGAAAACATCTCTTATCTGTGTCCAAGCTCACTAATTACGCGATAGATACTTCTTCATCACATAATTAGTTAAGTGTTGCCCTCTCACTTCAACTTCTTGATGTTTAATCACTTTAAATCCCATTCGTTCAAAGAACGGACGAGCAGTGATACTGACCTCTGAGTACAAATACGGTAACGCTAATGACTCCGCTTGAGAGAAAATATGAGCCATCAATGCGCGGCCAACACCTGTCCTTTGATGCTGATGATGGCAAAAGAAATGGTCAATGA
>NZ_JAWOVP010000529.1:0-512 GCF_033339995.1 Vibrio sp. 1641 | reverse complement strand
GTAGCGACATTGTTCGCCTAGAAGATAGCAGCGTAATGCGTCTGCGCTTTACCGTGCCTCAAACAGACATCTCGCGTATCAAACTTGACCAAGAAGTGGATATTTTTGTAGATGCCTACCCAGATCAGCCATTCAAAGGCTCAATTTCTGCAATTGAACCTGCAGTAAATGTACAAAGTGGTCTGATCCAAGTACAAGCTGACATTCCAAACAGCGATGGCAAACTTCGCAGCGGTATGTTCGCACGTGCAAACATCATCATGCCTAAATTGGCAAACCAAGTGACGCTACCTCAAACAGCAATCACCTTCACTTTGTACGGCGATAACGTCTACATCGTGACAGAAGAAGATGGTGAAAAGCGCGTGAAACAACACGTAGTTAAAGTGGGCGAACGTACTAAAGACATCGCACACATCTTGGAAGGTGTGAAACCAGGTGATGTTGTGGTGACGTCGGGCCAAGTCCGTTTAAGTAACCACGCGAAAGTTAGCATTGTTGAAAGCAATGCC
>NZ_JAWOVP010000528.1:0-512 GCF_033339995.1 Vibrio sp. 1641 | reverse complement strand
CGGTTCAAGCGGTTGCACAAGGTAACATCCAAACTAGCTTTGATACCGTCGCTCCAAAAGGCAGTATCTACCATGCGGTTCAGAATATGAGCCAATCATTGGCAACCATGGTGACTAACCTTGAACAATCGATGCACGCTCTACGCGATGAGCTATCAGCAGTAGAGTCGCGCTCAAATTCCATCGCCGATCTTACCGTTTCTCAGCAGCAATCGACCGCAATGATTGCAACAGCGATGACAGAAATGGCTTCTTCCGCTAACCATGTGGCAAGCTCTGCTAGCGACACAGCACGTAATACCGATGAAGCAGATAAACAAAGTCAGCACACTCAATCACTGATCCACAGTACGGTAGATAACATCCAAGGTCTTGCGACTCAGCTGAATACTGCAAGTAAAGCGGTTGCCGATCTCGATCAAGATGTAAACAACATCGTGAAAGTTCTGGATGTAATCGGGGATATTGCGGAACAAACCAACCTATTAGCCTTGAACGCTGCAATTGAAGCA
>NZ_JAWOVP010000527.1:0-513 GCF_033339995.1 Vibrio sp. 1641 | reverse complement strand
AGCAAAAGTTGATGGTCGCTTGAAGATTTCGCTTCCTTCTATTATCGAACTTTCTGCATTCCATCAACTTAATGACCAATGGGCGATTCATTACGGTTGGCAACAAACTGACTGGAGCACTTTTAAAGAGCTAAAAGCGACCAGTAATGAATGTAAAGGCGGCGTATGTTTCTTCAAACCAGAAAAGTATGAAGACAACAACCGTTACTCTGTAGGTGCAACTTACACGCTAAACACAGAGTGGACATTCCGCGCAGGCTTGGCTTATGACGAGCAAGCGGGTGTAGCAACATTGAGTATCCCTGATAGTGACCGTATGTGGTACAGCGCGGGTCTAACGTATGCAATGAATGAAAACCTATCGTTTGATGCTGGTTTTGCATTGGTACAAAGTGAGTCGGGCTCTTTCACTGAGACTAACGCAGCCGGTCAAGAAATTAAGTTTGATTCAGAAGGTACGGCATACATCAGTGCAGTACAGATGAACTACACCTTCAAATAATAGGATTCTCG
>NZ_JAWOVP010000526.1:0-513 GCF_033339995.1 Vibrio sp. 1641 | reverse complement strand
AATACAGCGAAAAATACTTCTGGCGGTTACCCTCCGTACAACATCGAGCAAAAAGATGAGCACAACTACCGTATTACTATGGCAGTTGCTGGTTTCTCTGAAGACCAACTCGATCTAACTCAAAATGAAAACATGTTGATCGTGAAGGGCCAGCGTAAAGCAGAAGAAGGCAAAACCTACGTGTACCAAGGCATTGCAGAGCGCGATTTTGAACGTAAGTTCCAATTAGCGGACTATGTAAAAGTGACTGGCGCTTCAATGGAAAACGGCCTATTACACATTGACTTGGTTCGTGAAATTCCAGAAGCAATGCAACCACGTAAAATTGCTATCGGTGGCAACAACCTGCTAGAAAGCAACTAATCAGCAAGTTATTTGCCCTATAGAGTGAGAAAGAGCGCCAGTTGGCGCTCTTTTTAATTTGTGTCTTTGATGCGGGAGTTTGCTTTACTGACTTTGTAGGTAAGCCTTTTCGACTTCTTCCGCGATAATCGCGATACCTTTCTGCATCAT
>NZ_JAWOVP010000525.1:0-513 GCF_033339995.1 Vibrio sp. 1641 | reverse complement strand
ACACCAACATGACGTTATTAAGCTGCAGAAGCTCATCTTCAATCTGCTTCGCAATCGGCTTAAGCTCTTCAAGAGGCCTGTCCCCTACCAGCCCCATTTCTATCACGTCTTGTCGCCATTCAACCTGATAGACATTGATGGGCTCCATGCCAAGAGGCAGGTTAGAAATAGTATCGATGCGCTGATTCACATCATCAAGCACTCGCTTGATATCCGCGTTGACATCAACTTCGATAGAAATATAAGCACTGCCACGAGAAGCTCGTGACACCACTTTTTTAATGCCAGTAACGTCTTTGATCGACTCTTCCACTTTGACCAAAATACTCTCTTCAATTTCTTGAGGAGACGCACCTGGATAAGTCGCGCGAACGTCGATGTAGTTCACTTCGATATTCGGGAACATTTGACGCTGGATAAACATGTAACTCACGATACCCATGATGATGATAAACACCATCAACAGGTTGGCAGCCACAGGGTTATTGGCAAAATAGGCAATGATGCCCTTTT
>NZ_JAWOVP010000524.1:0-514 GCF_033339995.1 Vibrio sp. 1641 | reverse complement strand
TGGCGCGATGGTGTTTGGTTTGATGGGTGTTGTCGCCATGATCGGATTTATGAATGGTTTAGTAGACAGCATGATCAAAAATGCGATTGCTTGGCAAACCAGCCATTTGCAGATTCATCAAAGTGCGTATCTCGTTAATCCTGAACTGAAAGACATCATACCTGACTCGCAAAGCATCGTGACAACGTTAGACAAGCATCAAAGCGTGAAAGCCGTATCGGAGCGGTTTCTCGCCGATGGCATGATAGCTTCTGCTCGAAGTTCTCGCGGTATTCGTATTAATGGTATTCATCTTGAACAAGAGCAGAAGATAACGCCGCTTTCTGAGCATATCATCGATGGTTATTGGTTGGATGAAGAGGGCCGGAATCCAATTCTTGTATCGCAAAAGACGGCGAAAAGATTAAAGCTACGGGTCGGTTCAAAAGTCATTCTGACGCTTTCAGATATCAATGGGGATGTCTCTGGCGCTGCGTTTAGAGTGAAAGGCATCTTCAAAACACCGTCCACGACC
>NZ_JAWOVP010000523.1:0-514 GCF_033339995.1 Vibrio sp. 1641 | reverse complement strand
TGCCAACGCTTGTACCTATTGTGGCTTCTCTATGGAGAACCGCATAAAGCGAAGAACACTGAATAGGGACGAAGTTGAGGCGGAGATTGATGCGATTAAGCGAATGAAGTTCGACAGCGTGTTACTGGTAACGGGTGAGCATGAGACCAAAGTTGGGATGAAATACTTTCGCGAAATGGTGCCAATCATCAAGCAGCGATTTAATTATTTAGCGATGGAAGTCCAACCGTTGGATCAGGACGAATACGCCGAACTCAAAACATTGGGCCTTGATGCGGTGATGGTGTATCAAGAAACCTATCATCCTAAAACATATGCTCAGCATCATTTACGTGGCAACAAAATGGATTTCCGATACCGGCTTGAAACGCCTGATAGGTTGGCAAAAGCGGGGATCGACAAAATCGGTATTGGCGCTTTGATTGGTTTGGAAGAGTGGCGCACCGACTGCTTTTTTGCGGCTGCGCATCTGGATTACCTTGAGCGTACTTATTGGCAATCGCGTTATTCGATT
>NZ_JAWOVP010000522.1:0-514 GCF_033339995.1 Vibrio sp. 1641 | reverse complement strand
GTTGCGGGGCTTGAGCGGTCAGTTCCGCGCCCCACATGCCGCCAACAGATAAGCCAACAATGGAAAATTCGTCGATTTCCAAATGATCCATTAGCGCCAGCATGTGTTGGGCATAATCAACTAAAGACGTGGTCGAAGCAGGAGCGGCGTCCGATTCACCATGCGCCCATAAGTCAGGCACAATACAACGATAGGACTGACTCAAAACTTCAATTTGAGGCGCCCACATTTGGCAATCCCACAAATAGCTATGTCCAAACAGCAGCACAGGCCCTTCGCCTTTGTCTAGGTAAGCAAGTTGCTGACCTTCAATTTCAAACTTCTTCATTGTTATATCCATTTATTATTCTTCCGCGCCATCCTATCACTGAACACAAAGAAAACTGCTCACATCAGTCTGGAAATCTCGCGCCTTTTTCTTGGGAAAATAAACCACAAAAACAAAGGCCTCTATAAATAGAGGCCAGTCAATATACAAGGGTTGATTACGCGATTGGCGTTAGCTGGTCAATTG
>NZ_JAWOVP010000521.1:0-514 GCF_033339995.1 Vibrio sp. 1641 | reverse complement strand
AAGTAAATCTGAGCATGGGTACGAAACTCAGGAATAACACGAGAAACTTGTTCATCAAGCTGGTTTTTCAAGTCCACGTCTGTCAAGCCAGTAAGGTCTTGAGAGTAGTAAGTGGAAAGTACGCGCGCTTCCGTTGTCCAAGTGGCCCAAGAGTTTGACAGCGGCATGGTTAGTCCCGGCTCTATGTGAACGCGAGTCGCGTTTGGTCGAGCGGTATCACTAGTGTCAAAACGGCTGACTTGGCTTTTTACGTCGAAGTTAAGGTGATCACCCCACAACGGCGTGTAGTAGTTCAAATCTAATTGAGGAAGCAAACGATATGGACGGTTTTCTTCTTTCAAGAGGATTTGGAAATCTCGAACGGTTAAAGACGCATCCCAGAAATCTGAACGGTACTGCACATGTCCTTCTTGGACTAACTGGCCGTCTTCACGGTTACCGATGTCAGAGTCCAAATCTAGGAAGTAATCAATGTCACTGACTTGTGAGTAATCAACTTTAACAATCCACTGTT
>NZ_JAWOVP010000520.1:0-515 GCF_033339995.1 Vibrio sp. 1641 | reverse complement strand
CTCAGTTATTCTAGGAGACCCTTCTAGAGGAACCATGATAATGAAACTGGATGAGTTTGAAAAATATTATCAAGGAATTGTGTTACTGGTCCGTAACGAAGCGGAAATGGGACGGTCTAGCTTTATAACCAATGATAATTTCACCGTATATCAAAGATCACCATTAAAAACAGGAGTGTCTAGAGATTCCTTAGGGGTATTTAGCATTACTCTCCCAGTTTCCGGTGAAAATTAATATAACATTGTTTTAAATAACTTTAAGAGCTTAACAACCTGAAAGGCCTGCATTATGAACTACAATAAATTTTTGTTAGTGCTTTGTATGCTAATACCTCATTTTAATGTGGATGCTAAAGATGTTGGCCTACAAGAGCTTACTCCTCTTTCAAATTCATCTTTAGAAGAATATCGAGGTGGTTTCCAAATTACGGACGAGTATATTATTAATATTGGATTAAGCATTACTACGACTATAAATGGCGATGATATTTTGAACACAAATATTGCCAACTTAG
>NZ_JAWOVP010000519.1:0-515 GCF_033339995.1 Vibrio sp. 1641 | reverse complement strand
CGGTCAGCGTCAGTTGGCGTTTATCGCCATGGTGATTGCTCAGGATACGGACTACGTTTTCTTAGATGAACCGCTGAACAACTTGGATATCAAGCACTCATTGCAGATCATGAAGGTGATTCAAAGGCTTGCTCATGACATGAACAAAGCAATGGTGGTTGTGATTCACGATATCAACTTTGCGGCGTGCTATTCCGATGTCATTCTGGCGCTTAAACAAGGCAAAGTGGTGGCAAGTGGCGCGGTTGAAGAGGTGATTCAGGCAACAACATTGGAAGACATCTACGAAACGCCATTTAACATCATTGAGTTAAATGGCAAGCGCATGTGCACTTACCATTAATCTGAACCAACTTGTTGCCTTTAACGAACTGCAATAGACAGGCGAGCTTACTTAGTGAGCTCGTCTATGATTGGACAGCGACTTTTTGCATCGCCGGGACAAGCCGATACCCAACCTTCCAACTGCTTTTTGATTTCCATCAGGTGAGCAATTTTCTCTTCTACTTCGCGCA
>NZ_JAWOVP010000518.1:0-516 GCF_033339995.1 Vibrio sp. 1641 | reverse complement strand
CTCCAGAAGTTTGAGTAAGCGTTCGTCGTCTGCGCGGCATTCAATACCGACTGCGCCTTGGCCAACCGCTGGCAGTGATTGTTCTGGTTCGATACAGCTGCGAATTCGGTCTTCCAATTTCAAGCGCTTTAGACCTGCGGCTGCAAGAATGATAGCGTCGTACTCACCCGCATCCAGTTTGCCAAGTCGAGTCCCCACGTTGCCACGCAGTTCTTTGATAATGATGTCTGGGCGGTATTCTTTCAGTTGGCATTGGCGACGCAAACTGCAAGTACCGACGACCGCACCCTGAGGGAGTTCATTAATGTTGCTATAGGTATTAGAAACGAAGGCGTCGCGAGGGTCTTCTCGCTCGCAAATGGTCACGAGGCCAAGGCCTTCTGGGAAGTCGACAGGTACGTCTTTCATTGAGTGCACGGCTAGATCTGCACGGCCTTCAAGCATGGCAACTTCAAGTTCTTTAACGAACAAGCCTTTGCCACCAACTTTAGCCAGCGGTGTATCCAAAATCACGTC
>NZ_JAWOVP010000517.1:0-516 GCF_033339995.1 Vibrio sp. 1641 | reverse complement strand
ATAAGAAACCGTAGTATGTTTTATGAATCCTGATTTTTTAGGTGCTTTGCTTATCGGCCTTGTCGGGGCCGGCCATTGTATGGGGATGTGTGGTGGTATCGCATCCCTACTTTCCTTAGGTAGTTCAAGCTCAAAATCCTCCCCAACCATACCTTTATTCTACAACCTTGGACGACTCATCAGTTACGCCTTAATAGGCGCACTTGTCGGAGGTGCAATATCAGGATTATCGGAACTCAGTGGCTTAGCTCAATCTCTTGCGTGGCTGCGTTTTGTTGCCGCAATCTTCATGATTTTGGTTGCGTTATATATTGCGAAATGGTGGCAAGGTTTACTCATCGTAGAAAAGATGGGCCAGCACCTTTGGAAGTATATCTCTCCAGCTGGAAAAAGCCTTTTACCACTTAAAAAGCCAATACACGCACTGCCCTTTGGTTTTGTTTGGGGGTGGTTACCATGCGGGTTAGTTTATTCGGCATTAACATGGTCGGCGGTGTCCGGTAGCGCAGTAAATGG
>NZ_JAWOVP010000516.1:0-516 GCF_033339995.1 Vibrio sp. 1641 | reverse complement strand
ATTGAACTTTGCTCGGATCACCGGGGAGCAGCTGCGATTCGAGGCCAAAATTATCCTGGCACGGTCAATCTGGCGAGAGCGCGAGCTGAGCAATGGCACTATTAAAGTGTTGTTCGGCGATTTGGTGTGTTGGTTGAACTGGTTACACGAGCAGGGGATTAGCACTCAGGAGAAGGTGACGCCTCTGGTAGCCGCCCGCTATGTGGAATTCGTACACCGCCTTACTTCTGCAAAAAGACCCTTCAATCCACTTGCCAGTCAGACGAAGGCGCATAAGTTCTTTGCTGTTGAGCGATGCTGGCAACTCCTTCGGGATACCCCAAGCGCGTTTGGTCACCCCTGGCCAGAAAGCTCGGCCGTCTCCCTGGCCGGGCACAAACAATCAACCAAAGCCAAGACTAAGATCATTCCAGATAACATTCTTAGGCACCTGTTCCAGCACGCCGAATCCCTGCTCGGTCAAGCTGACACCTTGCTGGCACATCGGGATGCGTTGGCTGACTTCAAACCTTGTTC
>NZ_JAWOVP010000515.1:0-516 GCF_033339995.1 Vibrio sp. 1641 | reverse complement strand
AAGACATCAATAATGTGATTACCAGTTTAGAAAAACTTGCCCATAGAGACTCGTTTGATCCGAGCACTGTATCAAGCACCGTTAAGGTTTACGGCCTTCTTCCTCAGATTAATACCTTAATGCCTAAGGTTATCGCTAAGATTCGGCAAGAGGCTCCAAACCTTAAGGTCAGTTTGGACTCAGCACCAAAACGTCATTTTGATGCGTTGGTGGCTGGAGATGTTCATTTCGCACTTTCCTCTCATCAACCGCCAAGCTCTGAGCAAAATATCTATCGAATGGTTGTTGCTAAGCGCACTTTCCGTTTGCTTATGAACCGCTATCATCCACTGGCCGATTTAGAGCTAACTCCAGAGCGTTTGGCCGAATTTGACTTTGGACAAGTCTCTTTGCAGGGTGAGAAGCGATTGTCGTTTGAGCATAAATACCAAGAGCTAGGGCTAGCGAACAAAAAAAAGCGTTTATCAGCACCAGTTCAACTGAATAACTTTAGTTCTGCTCCAAGTATCGCTGCGG
>NZ_JAWOVP010000514.1:0-517 GCF_033339995.1 Vibrio sp. 1641 | reverse complement strand
AAAGCGGCTTTCTCAGCGGGATCAGCTACCACTTCAATGATCGTGTCACCGTAAAAAGTACCGTAAGATCTTACAAATCTGAGAATAGCAACGGCATTCAAACCGAAGACAGTAGCCTCGCTGCTGAACTTTCTAGCCGCGTGAAAATTACCGATAAGTTAGACATTCACGCGACGTTGGATTACCAAGATTGGCAACAAGGCTTTGAGGTAGGTTTAGGTTTCCGATTCTAAAAATCGAGTGCTTCTTTTGAAATCAACACCCCATTCCAATCGGCATAAACATGATGTTTTGGTTGAACAATTTGGTTCAGCATCGTTAACGTCACGTTGACTTCACCCACACCACGCTTTTCCGTTTTAAACGGGCATGTACCCAGCGCTTGCACTCCTATGTCCATTTGCGACATTTGTGCCACATCACGCACTGCTCCGTACACGATGATACCTTCCCAACCATTTTCGATACCGACTATCGCCAGCTGATCACCAAGCAGCGCTTTTTGGCAGGAACCGTG
>NZ_JAWOVP010000513.1:0-517 GCF_033339995.1 Vibrio sp. 1641 | reverse complement strand
CTCGATGGCCGCATCCAACGCTCGGCATTATCTCGCCGTTGATCTTTATTCCGCTTGCAGAGCAAGGGAAACTGATTGTTGAACTTGGAGAGTCCATCCTCAATCAGTCTTGCGATTTTATCGGCAAACTGAACACAAAGAGACACAGCCAAGGCTTGCCGCCACTGACGGTGCACGTCAACCTGAGTGCGCAGCATTTCTACCATTCACGGCTGATTTCATTCCTGCAATCCATGATTGAAGAGCACAACATCTCTGCAGGTCATTTGGTGCTAGAAATCACCGAAAGTATGCTGATGGGCGGCGAAACGGAATCCATCCACTGCATCAACGAAATCAAACAACTGGGCGTACAACTGGCGTTGGACGATTTTGGTACGGGCTACGCATCATTCAGCAGCGTGTGCAACTTCCCGCTAGACATCGTCAAACTCGACAAATCGTACGTGGATGAAATTGAAACCAACGACCGAGCCAAAACGCTCGTGCGAAACATTGCCAATATGTCGCAAGAGTT
>NZ_JAWOVP010000512.1:0-517 GCF_033339995.1 Vibrio sp. 1641 | reverse complement strand
CGAGCAAACTCTAGTGCCACTTGCAGGCCCGGCAAACCGTCAAGGCCGTATGGCAGCGGACAATATGCTCGGCCGCAAAGAAACCTACCAAGGCACACAAGGGACAGCGATTTGTAAGATCTTTGACCTTGCAGTGGCTTCTACCGGCAAAAACGAGAAGCAACTAAAACGCGCTGGTATCGAATACGACAAAGTGTACGTGCATACCGCAAGCCACGCGAGTTACTACCCTGGCGCTGAAGTGGTGTCGTTCAAAATGTTGTTCGATCCAACATCAGGCAAGATTTTAGGTGCTCAAGCAGTTGGTAAAGATGGCATCGATAAACGCATCGACGTTATGGCTGTTGCACAACGTGCTGGCATGACGGTTGAACAACTGCAGCATCTTGAACTGACTTACGCGCCACCTTACGGCAGTGCAAAAGATGTGATCAACCAAGCGGCATTTGTGGCAAATAACATCATCAAAGGTGACGCAACGGCGATTCATTACGATGAAATCGACAACCTGACTGAA
>NZ_JAWOVP010000511.1:0-517 GCF_033339995.1 Vibrio sp. 1641 | reverse complement strand
TTGCGTAATCTATGTTGTAAATTAAATGTTAATTAAATGTGCCTCATTAAAGGAGTCAATGATGTTACATTCGCGTGAGAACACTCTACATTTAACTCAGCTCAGCATGGCAGCAATTGAGCAACTTTCGCCTTCATTTGAAGCGTTACCTCATACTGAGCACGCTGATGGGCAATATCGATTACGACGCTACTCAGTCGTGAGTTTTGAAGATGGGCAAGTGATCGATTTGAACAAGAACAGCTTTGTACAGTCTTCAGATATCAACCGATTTCAGGGTGATGTCATTCGTCAATTTGAACCTATCGAGAAAGACATTTTAGCAAGTGACGGCTTTCGCGAAATGTGTGCGCTATTCGTGAGCGCGAACCACCTTCCAAATGGTCAAGAAATCGAAATTCACCAGATTCGAATCACTGCATTAGATAGCGAAACGCAGGTCGCGCCAGAAGGTGTGCACCAAGACGGTTTTGATCATATCGCGATGGTTGGTGTTGGTCGTCACAACATCATTGGT
>NZ_JAWOVP010000510.1:0-518 GCF_033339995.1 Vibrio sp. 1641 | reverse complement strand
ATTTCTTCGCCGAATTCACGAATATCTTCAAAGCTACGATAAACCGATGCAAAACGGATGTAAGCCACTTTGTCGAGCTCTTTAAGCTGATCCATAACCAAGTTACCAATCATTTGGCTCGGTACTTCACGCTCGCCAGTTGCGCGGAGCTGCGACTTAATCATACTGATTGCAAGCTCGATAGAGTCGGCACTTACCGGACGTTTCTCTAATGCGCGCTGAATGCCACCGACCATTTTATCTTCATCGAATGGTTCACGATTGCCATTCGACTTAATGACTTTAGGCATGACCAATTCTGCCGTTTCAAACGTAGTAAAACGTTCACTACAGGCTAAACACTGGCGGCGGCGACGGACTTGATGACCATCCGCAACCAATCGGGAATCAATTACTTTTGTATCGTTCTCTGAACAAAAAGGACAATGCATATCACCTCCAAATAACGTGCCATTGGGGCCGTCCCAAAAGCCAGACTAGTGTAGCGGAATTGATATGTGAGAGAAAACAAAAAGGAG
>NZ_JAWOVP010000509.1:0-518 GCF_033339995.1 Vibrio sp. 1641 | reverse complement strand
ATCAGTTTGTCGTGACCGGCAGCTTCCAGTGCTTTACGAAGACGACGGATATGAACGTCAACAGTACGGTCTTCAACATAAACATTGGTGCCCCACACGTTATTTAGCAGCTGCTCACGGCTGTAAACACGCTCTTGATGGGTCATAAAGAAGTGCAGCATCTTGAACTCGGTAGGCCCCATATCAACCGCTTCATCATTCGCAGTAACACGGTGAGAAACAGGATCGAGTTTGAGACCTTGAACATCAATCACATCTTCTAATGCGGTCGGCGTAACACGGCGAATAACCGCTTTAAGGCGAGCAACTAACTCTTTAGGAGAAAACGGTTTGGTAATGTAGTCATCTGCACCAACCTCTAAACCGCGAACTTTATCTTCTTCTTCACCGCGAGCAGTCAGCATCACAACAGGAATGTTGCGTGTAAGCTCTTCACGTTTCATGTGTTTGATAAAATTAATGCCACTACCGCCAGGTAACATCCAATCCAGTAATACTAAATCAGGGAAGGGTTCAGC
>NZ_JAWOVP010000508.1:0-519 GCF_033339995.1 Vibrio sp. 1641 | reverse complement strand
TTACTGCAAAGATAAAGTCAGTGTGTCGTTCAGGAAGAAATTCCAGTTGTGACTGCGTACCGTGCAACCAACCTTTACCGGAAATACCGCCAGAACCAATCGCAATTTTACTTTGGATAATGTGGTAACCCGCACCAAGTGGGTCAGATTCTGGATTGAACAGAGTACGAACGCGAACCTTTTGGTATTCGCGCATCAAGAAGAACCACAAAATTGGTATGAAGCCACCCAAGGCAATGGCAGCAGCAGCGATGATCTTCCAACTGATGCCTGCTAGGAAAATAACGAAAATACCTGAAGCCGCAATCAGAATCGACGTTCCCAAATCTGGTTGTTTCGCGATAAGAATCGTTGGTAAGCACACCATGATTAGCGCAACAATCAGCGTTCGGAATGTTGGTGGTAATGGTTGGCGGCCGATATAGCGCGCAACCATCAACGGTACCGCAAGTTTGAGTAATTCGGACGGTTGGAATCGAACAAAGCCTAGGTTGAGCCAGCGTTGCGCACCTTTCGAGG
>NZ_JAWOVP010000507.1:0-519 GCF_033339995.1 Vibrio sp. 1641 | reverse complement strand
CTCCACTTTGACATCCGCAGCAAAACCAGAACCGTTGTTCGTGACCTTGACTCGGAATGTCGAGAACTCTCCCGGCTGGTAATATCGTTCGTCAGCGGACTTTTCGATAACGACATCGCCCGGGTAAGGTTTTAGCGTTGCAGTTGCGAGAATATCTTTGCCGTTGTAGTTGAGTGTGGCTTGGTTAACGATGTCACCAGTTGCTTGTGCATTCACTAAACCAATCACGTACAACGTAATGCTGTCATTTGGTGCTAGGTCGATGTTGTAGTCAATATCGTTATCCACCACCAGAGAGTTCGCATCGACCGTAGTTAATGCACTGCCCGCTACATATTGAACGGCCCATTGCAAAAATGCTTGGTTGGTTGAACCATCAATCGTATCGACAGTTAACGCGCCAATGGCATCTTTCAAATTGATATCGTTCGCGTAGTTGTTGCCTTCATTGACAATTTTGAGAATGTAACCCGACGCTTTGTTTGGGCTGTAATGCTCCACCATCGGCGTTTTCGTAAA
>NZ_JAWOVP010000506.1:0-519 GCF_033339995.1 Vibrio sp. 1641 | reverse complement strand
AAATTTCCATGCGAATCCGAAGTTCACTGACACAATCTATTCTACTGTTCATCTCCTTGCTTCTCGCTAGCCAAGTCTTTTCTTATTACGCCGTTTTTAACTACGCGTTGATGCCAAGCCTGCAACAGTTCAACAAAATTCTCGCTCACGAACTGAATCTGGTTCTCGATGAAGATGGCCCGCTCAAATCGGATGCACCATTGCGTCGCCAGTTATTAGAAAGGTTGGGCGTGACAGTTCACAGCATCAACAGCGAGAAGGCGGTTGAGTTTAACCATGCGATGTCGATTGATTTGATGTCGGAGGAAATGACTCAAGAGCTTGGCTCACCAACCGAAGTACGCCTGTTGCTGGGTAGTGAAAGCTACATTTTGTGGATGCACATCGAGAAGCTGCCCAATTCCATTATTCGCATCCCGCTGTCTGAGCTGCAAGAAGAGGACTTTGCGCCGCTATTTCGTAACAGCCTGATCATGGCGCTATTAATTATCGCAGGTGGTTGGTTGTTTATTCGCTTGC
>NZ_JAWOVP010000505.1:0-519 GCF_033339995.1 Vibrio sp. 1641 | reverse complement strand
TATTGTGTAGCCAGAATGCCGCAAAACTTCCATGCCTAAGCGAACTGTTGAGAGTGCGTTTCGATTTCTGACTGTGTTAGCCTGGAAGTGCTTGTCCCAACCTTGTTTCTGAGCATGAACGCCCGCAAGCCAACATGTTAGTTGAAGCATCAGGGCGATTAGCAGCATGATATCAAAACGCTCTGAGCTGCTCGTTCGGCTATGGCGTAGGCCTAGTCCGTAGGCAGGACTTTTCAAGTCTCGGAAGGTTTCTTCAATCTGCATTCGCTTCGAATAGATATTAACAAGTTGTTTGGGTGTTCGAATTTCAACAGGTAAGTTAGTTGCTAGAATCCATGGCTCCTTTGCCGACGCTGAGTAGATTTTAGGTGACGGGTGGTGACAATGAGTCCGTGTCGAGCGCTGATGAATCCCCTAATGATTTTTACCAAAATCATTAGGGGATTCATCAGAGCTTTGTTTTGGTAGGATTACCGCCAAAATACACTCCCCTGAGGTTGACTGCATCCCGTACACAGA
>NZ_JAWOVP010000504.1:0-521 GCF_033339995.1 Vibrio sp. 1641 | reverse complement strand
TGTTACTAACTTATTTGACAGAGATGGTTTATGGCCAGAAGTAAAACAAACAAAGTATTTGAGCTGCTCGGGCATAAAATACAACAAGGACAGCGTTTAGAAGTAGAATTCGAAGCTGCTCAGCTATACACGCACTCTCCACTTTCTATCCCTGTGGAAATCATTCACGGGAAACAAGAAGGTCCAGTGCTGATGGTGAACGCCGCAATCCATGGTGATGAGCTTAATGGCGTAGAGATCGTTCGTCAGATGATCAACCAGTTAAACCCATTAAAGCTAAAAGGTACGGTTATTGCGGTGCCAATCGTAAACGTATTTGGCTTTATCCATAAGTCTCGTTACTTACCCGATCGCCGCGATCTAAACCGTTGTTTCCCTGGCAGCGAAAAAGGCGCACTCGCCTCGCGTATGGCGTATGGATTCTTCAATAATATAGCGAAACGTTGTGATTACATTTTAGATTTACACACAGGTGCGATTCATCGTACTAACCTACCCCAAATACGCGCTAACCTGAGCAA
>NZ_JAWOVP010000503.1:0-521 GCF_033339995.1 Vibrio sp. 1641 | reverse complement strand
TCCACCTTGACCAAGTAAAATGACAGGCCCAAATACCTTGTCAACCGCGATACTGATTCGCAACTCTTCCGCGCTGCCAAGCTTCGCCATGCCTTGAACTAGCAGGCCGTGTACGTTTGCAGATGGGTAACTGAATTTGACGGTATCTAAAATCGATTGTGCAGCGTTAGAAACTTCTCGACTATTTCTCAAATTAAGCGCCACGCCGTGTACGTCTGATTTGTGAGGAATATCAGGAGAGCGCAGCTTCACGGCGACCGGGTAGCCAATATTTTCTGCCATGTGAACTGCTTCGATTTCATCCGATGCTATCCAAGTAGGCAAAACATTAAAGCCAAAGAGCTTAAATAATGGGCTAGTTTGGTGTGTATCCAGTGTGACTGTATTTTTATCCAGTAGTCGTTCATCTACCCATTCTTTTGCAGAATTTACGCTACCTGAGTGCAGCGGCTCTGCTGTTGTTGGCGTTTCCATCAACTGTTTCTGGTTTCGTCGGTACTCAACGAGGTGCATGTACGCAA
>NZ_JAWOVP010000502.1:0-521 GCF_033339995.1 Vibrio sp. 1641 | reverse complement strand
CAAGGCGTGATTGAAGTGCTTCTGGATGATGAACCGTCACACCAGTACCCACATGCGCTGCAAATTCAGCAGGTAAGCGAGCGGGATCTAGGAAGTACTCTACACTTGAGTCGGCATGTAGAATCGCGTGCGACAGTAAAACTGGCAAACGCGATACATCCAAGCCACGTACGTTCAATAGCCAACAAATAGAATCAAGCGCTGTGATAACTGCACTGTCTGCACCGGCTTTTGTTACCAGTTGAGCGATCTCTTTACGCTTACTTTCGCTTGATTGACCAACGGCTTTTGTTGGCATGAGGCGAACGTCAGAAACCACTGGTGCAGGGCGGTCATGCCACAATTCATCAATTGGGTTGCTGGAGAGAATGTTTAGCTCAAGTTTTCCGGCCAGTTTTGCTTGTGCCATATCTAGCCAAGCCGAGCTGTGCATGCGAGGGTCGATAGCCACGGACGCATTTGTGGTTAGATTGTCTTGAATCCAATCCAATGCTGGTTCTTCAATTAGGTGGCGATATTCA
>NZ_JAWOVP010000501.1:0-521 GCF_033339995.1 Vibrio sp. 1641 | reverse complement strand
CGCTCTTCTGCCAACAGCTTTTCCACTTCCGAACGAATGCGCTCTTCGTCGTTAAGCTCGCTTTTGAGTGTTTCAACTTCGCTCTGAACTTGAGACAGCATGAGGCGCAGACGATGGTTTTTCTCTTCTAGTGATTCAAGCTCACTTTGCGAGCCCTGCAGCTTGTCTTTTAGATCACTAACCTGCTTTTCACCTTGTGGTGACGTCGAAACTGGTGGCACGTTTGCTGTCGTTTCAACAGGTTTAACTGGTTCAGGTTTTGGTGGAGTAACAACTGGCGGTTTTGGCGCAGTAGGCTCTGCAACAGGTTTAGGTTTAACCTCTATCTGTTTAACTGGAGCTGGCTTTTCTGGCTTGGGTTGTTTTAGTCGTGACTCATGCGCCTTCATAATGGCAACAGCTTGCTCAGTCGTCGCACTGCGAACTTGCTCTAATGAAGGAACACGAAGACGGCTGCCTGGGATCAGCTCGTGGATGTTTTGATTGTCAAACGCTTGAGGGTTGATTCGATAAATGGCGAG
>NZ_JAWOVP010000500.1:0-522 GCF_033339995.1 Vibrio sp. 1641 | reverse complement strand
CATTATTTATGGTGAAACAGGCTGTGGTAAAGAGCTGGTGGCTACCAGCCTGCATAAAGAAAGCCAACGAAAATTACATCGTTTCGTACCGATAAACTGTGGCGCGATTCCCGAAAATCTGTTCGAAAGTGAGCTGTTTGGTCACGAGCCCGGCGCTTTTACCGGAGCAAGTAAACGACGGATTGGCAAACTCGAATACGCCGATAAAGGCACGCTGTTTTTTGATGAAATCGAGAGTATGCCGCTTTCAATGCAAGTGAAAGTGCTGCGCTCATTGCAAGAACATACTGTCGAGCGAGTTGGTGGTAACCAGCAGATCAATGTGGATTTGCGAGTGATCGCTGCCGCGAAAGAAGATCTCAACGATCATGAAGAGTTCCGCGAAGATTTGTATTACCGACTTAATGTTGCACAGATCTACTTACCGCCGCTTAGGGAGCGAGAAGAAGACGCGTTGATTCTGTTTGAGCACTTTGCATTGCAAACAAATCCAGACAGTCGACCGTTGAGTGATGCCGACAG
>NZ_JAWOVP010000499.1:0-523 GCF_033339995.1 Vibrio sp. 1641 | reverse complement strand
CAGAACAGGCGCACTTGCTTGAACAGGTGCAGCCGCTGCTGGAGCTGATGTCGATGCGCCTGGTGCAGCACCTTTACCGTGCAGCTCATCAAGAAGTTTTTCAAACTCGTCTTGAGTAATTTCGTCGACAGAACCTATAGAACCCGCCTCCGTTATGTCGGCTGCAGGGGCAGCTGGCACTTCGTTAGCAGGTTCTGGGATAACTGGTTCTGGAGTAACGATAGGTTCTTCAACCACAGTAGCTACTTCGTCTTCAGACTCAGGCTTACATAGACGGTGCAGTTCATCCAGCAACGCAGGGTCTGCAGCTTCTAACGCTTCTCGATCTTGCACAGCTTGGAACTGGGTATTTACCGTATCCAACGCCTTCAACATGGTATCCATGAGACTTGGCGTTACAGAACGTTGGCCATTTCGCAACACGTCGAACACGTTCTCTGCACCGTGGCAGGTGTCGACCAGTTCTGCTAAGGATAGGAAACCGGCACCACCTTTCACGGTATGGAAACCGCGGAAGATAGCA
>NZ_JAWOVP010000498.1:0-524 GCF_033339995.1 Vibrio sp. 1641 | reverse complement strand
AGAGAACTCGAACTTACAGTATCTCGCGCAATCTCCCGCGATAGTGCTCACCATACCAGCATCTGTAGAGTCGCTGGATCTAGATAACATTGCCAAGTTAGTACTTGAAGTAGCGCCGAGTTACGCAGATACCTTCAACCACATCCCAAAACGTATCTGGTCAGAGCGTATCGAACATACCCAGTTTCCTGTCATTGCGAAGTATGCAGAGTTACAAGATGGTCAAGAAATGAAAGCGTTAGATGTAACGGAGAAGTAATTTAGAGAAATAATAGCTGCACATAACCTCTAATTTAGAAACGACATACCCTAAAGTGTACGAATTCAGATCTGAGCTGACAGCTACCCACTTTTAGACTCGGTGCCTGTCAGATTATATCTGGGCTAGATTCTTTTCAGCCCAGATTGATTTCCCATCCTCTAATGTCTCTATTGGCGTTCGGCCGCAGCACATTTTTCCTTGATGAGTACGATGATTGTTGTAGTAGTCCATCCATTCGTCCAGATCTTTCTGTAAGTCTTCC
>NZ_JAWOVP010000497.1:0-524 GCF_033339995.1 Vibrio sp. 1641 | reverse complement strand
CTTCCTGTGCTTCCTTTGTCTGAGCAGGAGTTAGTGTGGCATTCAGCATAGAGCCATTCTCTACAGAACATAGTGCGATTCCACCTTGGAAGTATTGGGCTCAAACGAGCCCTTTTTCTATTGCACTCGCAACACCTCAAGAAACATTGAATTGGCAACAGCTCTCGCTTCGTGTTACTCAATACGCGCAATCGCTCTTGCAGCAAGGTGTTACGCGCGATGACGTGGTGACTCTGGTAGGGAAGAACCAAGTTGAAACAGTACTGTTTTATTTAGCGGCGCAACAGTTAGGCGCCATCACCGCGTTGACTATGCCTCAGCCAATCGAGGCGCTACAAGGTAAGCTCTGCACTCTGTACGGCGATCATAAAACGCGTTTTGTTTGGTTAACTCCGGAGTGTGAGTTCGCTTACTCTAGCGAAGATAAAGCAGCATTAAATGCGATTTTTCTCATTTTGCCTACGGTAGATACCGTGGTTGAAAACACTGAGGACGACTATCAGCATGACAGGTTGGCTTCGATC
>NZ_JAWOVP010000496.1:0-525 GCF_033339995.1 Vibrio sp. 1641 | reverse complement strand
GTTTTGCCTTTGAAAGCATCCTCGTTCACCGCTAAGACGGTCGATACGACGATGGTGTTAATCGCACACTCGTGGATCGCCCCATCGATAAAATCCTCTTTTGCTGGTGTCCCGTCAGCGCCGGGAGGCAGAATACTGGGGTTGACGGGTTCCAAAAGCCCTTCCGCGCAGCCTCGAACAATGTCTGGTTTATCCAGCGAGACCAAATCCCAACGCACGTTGTTTGCTTCTACTTGCGCTTTAATCTCCGCCAAACCGCCACTGAAATCCTCCGATACGATCTCAACACCAGTCTTTTGGATGAATGGTTTATGGTAAGCCTCTACTTGGCTTTTGGTGAACGCGCCACCCCATGAGACGACCGTTAGTTTATCTTCAGCGTATGCCGAGGTACCCAACAGCATTCCCGAAATCAACATCACCAGTGGTGTTTTCGTCATTCGTGACATGGTTTACTCCTTTGGTTGTTTTTCTGGAGGTATCCGTTACGGCTGTTGGATACCACTTTTTGTTAAATTTTCGTTA
>NZ_JAWOVP010000495.1:0-525 GCF_033339995.1 Vibrio sp. 1641 | reverse complement strand
ACTAATGAGTTTGGTTTTTCATTTAGCTGTTTTAAAACAGGTTTGAATTCCGTCATCACCTTCTCTAGCTCTTTCAATGTCGATTCCATTTCACTGTACATTGTCGAGTTAGGGCCGTATCCATCCAGCGTTTTTTGCAGTTACTGTAAGCTTTGGCGAGTATCTGCAGGGCTCTCTTGTGTGTCTTTTTGGCTTAAGAGCTTATCTATGCTATTCGCCACTTTTTCTGCGGACGCCAAGGTGCGCTCAGACGTTTTCAACGTTGCGTTCAGAGACGTTAATGTATCTTCCATTGGCAAGTTATTAAGCTTGTTTAAGAAGTCATTTACTTGGCGCTGAACCTGTGCAAAGCCACCTCGCATTGTAGGGAAGACGTCTAGCCCTTCATACGTGTTTGCTTCATATGGCGTATCGTCTGGATAAAAATCCGCGTCAATGTACAGTGCACCAGTCAACAAATTCCCGGTTTTTAGTGTGCCACGAAGCCCTTTTGCAAACTCGTCTTTTAGTTTTTCTTTGAACATT
>NZ_JAWOVP010000494.1:0-525 GCF_033339995.1 Vibrio sp. 1641 | reverse complement strand
TATACCCTATCAGGCGTTGATCTGTCTTCCCTTACCGAAGGGCCGCTTACGGTGACTTCTGTGGTTTCTGACATTTATGGCAACAACCTGAACGCCGTCGATACGACCATTAAAGATACGCTTGCAACGGTGAATGTCAATTTTGATGGTGGAGGGGATGAGTATTTAAATCAGTACGAAATCGCGACTACTCGCCTCGAAGGAACGATTGAAAACATTGAAGATGGCCAGCGTATCCAAGTTACTGTAACCGACTCGTTAGGAGCGGTCATAAACTTAGAAACGGTGGTGACTGGTGGAAGTTGGTCTCTGGACGACGTTGACCTTTCTGGGTTGTCTGAAGGTACGCTGACCGTTGTTGCTGAGAGTATAGATATAGCGGGCAACCCTGCAACCAGTGAAAACACCATCATCAAAGATACGCTCGCAAGTGTGACGGTGGACGTTGACGATGGCGGAGACGGCTATTTAAACATTGAAGAGCGCCAATCTGTCACTTTGTCAGGGCAAGTCAGTGATGTTGAA
>NZ_JAWOVP010000493.1:0-526 GCF_033339995.1 Vibrio sp. 1641 | reverse complement strand
CTTAAGATTCAGCAGTGAAGTTCTGCATTAAACTTGCCAAAATATGTCGACATTTCGTGAAAAAGGCTCTTTCAACAAGAGCCTTTCTTTATTCTTTATCTCAAACACTTAGCTTTCTGAGACTAACTTATTGCGATAAACCCGAGTCGGTCGCCCTACTTTCCCGTGTTCTAAAAAGGCCACCAACTCACCTTGTTCAACGGCTTTATCCAAATAACGACGAGCCGTACTCTTACTGATGGTTAAACTTTCCGACACACTCAATGCGGTGTGCTCGACATGCACATGCGTAAACAGATCCACCACCTGACGGAACATAAAAGGATCTAAACCAGCCAAATCCGTTGGCGTGCCTTTTCCAAGATGGAACAAGTCATCAAGCTGCGACTGTCGAAAACTCTCTTGGCTACGCATATGGTTTTTAACCTTTGCGAAACGAAGCAAGCTTTCGGTTAGTCTTGAGTAATCAACGGGCTTGACTAAGTAATCAAATGCACCGAAACGATGGGCTTTTTGAACCGTAGAT
>NZ_JAWOVP010000492.1:0-526 GCF_033339995.1 Vibrio sp. 1641 | reverse complement strand
TCGATTTTATTCAGAAATACATTTTCCCTGGCGGTTTCTTGCCGTCGGTGACGTCTTTGACACAAGCGGCCACTAAGCACAGTGATTTGGTGGTTCGTGATTTGTTTGACATCGGCCTAGACTACGCAAAAACACTGAATGAGTGGCATCGCCGTTTTAACCGCGCAGAGGATGCTGTGCGAGGGTTTGGCTACGATGACCGGTTTGTCCGCATGTGGCGTTATTACCTTAGTTATTGTGAAGGCGGTTTTCTTGCACGTACGATCAGCGCCGTTCACATGACTTTCCAGCGCCCATAACAATTATGAGAGTGTTGATTGCGTCCACTTGGTTTCAACTGTGCTGGTTTATTGCTGTGCTTGGTACTTTTGAGTGGCAATGGTTGATGATGATACTGGCGTTGGCGACCTTGGTGTATTCCATTCTGACGGCGTTTCATTCGGTGAAAGCGATATCCTTTGTCACTTTTTTCGGGCTAGTTCTCGATACGCTAAATCAACACTTCTCGCTTTTGGTTTTCCCTACC
>NZ_JAWOVP010000491.1:0-526 GCF_033339995.1 Vibrio sp. 1641 | reverse complement strand
TCTTGCACTTCGCTCTGTGGTAGTTGCCACAACAAACGGGAGTCAAAAATCATCGCAGAGAGCATGGTGAAAATGACCACTGCGGCAAAAGATAATGCAGCAGGGCCGGGGTAAATGGCCATTAAGTTTTGCAACTGAACCAGTGCAACTAAAATGGCGACAACAAAAATATCGATCATTGACCAACGGCCAATGAATTCGGTTAATCGGTATATCTTTAAGCGCGAAATGCTCTCTTCAGGTGGAAGGTATTGAGCCTTTTGCGCATTGTAATACAACCACGCCAACGCCAACATTTTCGCCATCGGGATAAACACGCTCGCGAAGAAAATCACCATGGCGATAGGGTAGGAGCCTAAATGCCACAGCAAGATGACGCCTTCCATAATGGTTGAACCTTCTGAGTGCCCAAGACTGACGGTGTACATCATAGGGTAGAGGTTTGCTGGGATATAGAAAATCACCGAGGCAAACAACAATGCCCACGCTTTTTGTAGGTTCTCGCTAGGGTTGTATTCGTGAAGTC
>NZ_JAWOVP010000490.1:0-527 GCF_033339995.1 Vibrio sp. 1641 | reverse complement strand
TTTGTATCAGACGTAACGTTTCACAAAATCAATAAACGTCCGATCTGCGATAGATAAATACCCTTCTTTCCGCCAAGCTAGTGCCAAATCGAGCGTTACTGGCGGATGAAACGGAATGCCAACAACCCCCTTCTCGTTTTGAGTAACAAGCTCAAGCAGGGCCGTAATGGCAAACTCCTGCCTGACGATGCTCAATATCAGCGGCAGCAAGTTGGTTTCAAAGGAAGACTTCATGCTGAAACCGTGCTCTTCACTGACATGGTCTAAGAATTCTCGATGAAAATATCCGTGCTGAAACATCACCAATTCATGCTCGAAAAACTCATCAAACGTTATGGCTTCGCGCTGCGCTAGCTCATGCTCGGGAGCAACAACGGCCACCATTTGGCTGCTGAACAAATGGTCCGTTTCTAGATCTTCAGGTACATCGTCCCAGCTGCTCACGCCGATATCGAGTTGTCCATTGAGCAACATTCGACGAATAGATTGCGTGCCAGCCTCAACCAGCGTCAGTTTTCGATCGGGAA
>NZ_JAWOVP010000489.1:0-527 GCF_033339995.1 Vibrio sp. 1641 | reverse complement strand
CCTGTATTACGACTACGTTCAAGTAGGGCGTGCGCGTGAAGCCGGTGTTCCAACTCAGGTATTGCGTATTGTGCCGAAAGACGGACTACGTTATTCCTATGTCCTTTGGATTGACGAAAAGAGCAAATTGCCACTTCGCGCCGATCTTGTCGATCGTGATGGCGAGATGCTAGAGCAATACCGCACGATCTCTTACACAGTAAACCCTAAAATTGCAGAGTTGATGAGCGGCCTTGAAGACGTTCAACTTCCTGCTGTGCTTACAATGCCGAAAGGTGAAATTGGCACGAGCAATTGGACTGTGGGCTGGACTCCAGACGGTTTTCATCCAAACGATCTCAATCGCTACCGTATGGCATCAACAGACCAAATGGTAGAAAGTCAGTTGTATTCTGATGGCTTGTTCAACTTCTCTGTTTACGTAGCAAACAAAGATGAGCATTCATTAAAAGGACAACTGGTTCGTCAAGGCCGTAGAACCTTACACAGTTTTGTGAATGGTGATTATGAAATCTCGGTGGTCGGAG
>NZ_JAWOVP010000488.1:0-527 GCF_033339995.1 Vibrio sp. 1641 | reverse complement strand
CTTTCTGCACGAAGGATAGCTTTAAAGTCCATTAATGCTGTGTCGAAATCATCATTCACGATGACGTAGTCATATTCGCTGTAATGTGAGATTTCCGATTTTTCTTCAGCCATGCGCTTGGCGATGACTTCTGCGCTGTCTTGACCACGAGTATTTAAACGACGTTCAAGCTCACCGTTTGAAGGTGGCAGAATGAAGATGCTTTTTGCTTCTGGCATTTGCTCACGAATTTGGCGAGCACCTTGCCAGTCGATATCTAGGAATACATCGATGCCTTTCTCTAGCGTTTCTTCAATCCATACGCGAGACGTACCGTAATAGTTGCCAAACACTTCGGCGTATTCTAGGAAGTCGCCTTTAGCAATCAGAGTTTCAAACTCTTCTTTTGCGACGAAGTGGTAGTGGACACCGTCTTCTTCACCAGGACGCATGTTGCGAGTAGTGTGAGACACAGACACTTTCATTGCGTATGTTGGATTACGTTCCAACATTGCTGAGATCAAGCTAGATTTACCTGCGCCGCTAGG
>NZ_JAWOVP010000487.1:0-527 GCF_033339995.1 Vibrio sp. 1641 | reverse complement strand
CCATTCGCACATCAGTAATATTTAAATCGATGACCTGCGCCATCTCCGTCAATCCCAGCGCGCCAATTAAACCACGTCCATCGCTTCCCATTAGTTTCGGAGCGAGATAGACAATCAACTCATCTACAAGGTTAGCTTTGATTAGAGAACTCGCGAGCGTCGCGCCAGCTTCCACCCATAAATGGTTGATATTATGCTGAGTCGCGACCGCTTTTAGGGTGGCAGCTAAATCAATTTTTCCGCTTTGGTCGAGTTGTGGGCAAACATCGCCTTCGCTGCTGACAATAATTCGCTCACCTTCGGTACTGAACAGTTTAAGGTCATCACTCAGTTTCTGTTGACGGTCGAGTATTACCCTGGCTGGTTGGCGAACTTCCGTCAGCTCATAGTGCGCTTGAACACTCTGCGGCAAATCATCCCAACGAACGTTGAGAGAAGCGTTATCATCCATCACTGTTTTGCTTGTAGACAGAATGCCACCGCTTTGCGCTCGATAACACTGCACGTCTTGGCGAGCCTGTGGGGAG
>NZ_JAWOVP010000486.1:0-527 GCF_033339995.1 Vibrio sp. 1641 | reverse complement strand
AGCGACACCACTTTGTCGTCGCCTTCAAACGTGTCGTTACCTAGGACGTTAATGATGGTCGACGTGTCTTCCACAACCGTCGCGCGGTCAGATTCAATATCTGCCACAGGCGCAACCATAAAGTTTACCGTTTGGCTGACGCTTTCACCGCTTGGATCAGTAGCCGTAAAGGTTAACGCTTCTGAGCCGTTCCAGTCTGCCGTTGGGCTAATGGTCGCGATGCCATTTTCTATTGAGACATTGACATTACTGTTACCTGAGACGCTAAACGTTAACTCACCATCGGCGTTATCCACATCACTGAAGGCCGTATTCAGATCGATGCTGTATGGCGTAAAGTCTTCCGCCAAGGTTTGGTCTACAATGTTGCTTTCAACCACAGGCGTGTCGTTCACCGCATTCACGGTGACGTTGACCGTCGCTTGGTCAGTCAGTGAACCATCGGTGATGGTGTAAGTGATTTCAGCATCGCCATGGAAGTTCTCAGCCGGTGTGAAGACCAGTTTTCCATCAATAATTTCGACTTT
>NZ_JAWOVP010000485.1:0-528 GCF_033339995.1 Vibrio sp. 1641 | reverse complement strand
CGTTTTGCGAAAGGTAGCTCAAGCTTGGCGTCATGCTGTCCAAATTCAAAGGCTCACGACCATTAGTATGCACCCCACCCACACCAATCGCTAACGTGCCATCGGGCATCATGATCACTTCATGAGGCCCAATACCGAATCCCGATAACTCAGCGATTTTTCGGTATTGGTTTTCAACATCGTAAACACCAATGATGCCTCGGCTAGTGCCTCTTTCGCCTTCCGTAGCGAAGAGATAAAGACCATCGTGAGAATAAACGCCGTGGCCGTAAAAATGGCGCTCCGGTTTTGCCGGTTCCAACTTGAGCATTTGTTCTGTTCGATAGTCGAACACCATAAAGAAAGCGCCAGGACGTCGACCAAAAACAACCGCGTGGCCATGCTGATTGGTCGCCACGCCATGTCCACGTTCAGGGATAGGTAACGTCGAAATAGGCATACCATGTTCATCAGCCACCACGGCAGCAAACTTATCTCGCCCGACAATGGAACAACCAATCAATGCGGGCTCTCGCTTTGTTGTCGCCG
>NZ_JAWOVP010000484.1:0-528 GCF_033339995.1 Vibrio sp. 1641 | reverse complement strand
TAAAAAAGCGCAAAACCAAGTGGTGGAGTAAACGTAATCACTGCAGCTAACAAGCGATTTGGTTTCTCACTTTTGCCTTTGATCGTATCACCTAAAAATTCGAACAAACCTAAGCTCACACCTAAAAACGAGGTGAGAAGTGCAAGGTCGGCAAATACACCTACAATGCTGCTCAAGTTGGATTTGTGAACAGTTTGAGATAATTGACCAATAAGTGCACTCAAGCCACCGTTTTCAATAAGCGCATCTTGGCTTACTACGCCTAAGGTAACGATTTGCCAGAAAATGTAGATAACTAAAGGAATCGTCGAACCAACAATAACCGCTTTGCGCAAAGATGACGTATCGCCATCTAGGTAGTTTACGATTGCAGGAATACTACCGTGGAAACCAAACGATGTGAAAATCACTGGAATCGCCGCAACAATAAGTCCCTGTTCGATAGGCATGCTTAGCAAGTATGACTCGGTAACGTTTGGCGCTAAAAATGACAGTACCGCAACCATTGCGACTAGCTTTAACGCAAAC
>NZ_JAWOVP010000483.1:0-528 GCF_033339995.1 Vibrio sp. 1641 | reverse complement strand
CATGCTTCTCCCCGGTTCAGGGCACGTTGCACATACTGCCGCAAACTGGCATCGTCGATGTAGTCAAGTAAATATTGCGCTTTAACCAGTCGATTATACTCTGTCAGCGCCTGTAATATCGGGTGTCCTGAAGGATAACCAGACAGTTTTCTCACCAGTATTGCCTGTGTTGTTCGTTTTGTCTGAAGTGACAGGACAATACGCCTGATATCCTGCCATCCCGTTTCGATGACATTCGTCCTGATGGGCTTTTTCAGGGCAAGGTTGGTGCCGCCGTGTTCATTTTCAGTTACGGCAAACAGATCATTGATGACACTACTGAACTGCGCGTATCGCGGTGCAAAACTGTAACCGCATAGATCCAGTAAGGCGAAGTTAACATGATTGACACCGTGTGTATCTGTCGAGAGTACGTCAGGTTTGATTTCACTGCTGTTGGATTGTAACAGGTCATAAATATAGTGTGATTCGTGCTCGTTGGAACCGATGATCCGAGCATTGAGGGCGCTGTGGTTGGCCACCAGTGTC
>NZ_JAWOVP010000482.1:0-528 GCF_033339995.1 Vibrio sp. 1641 | reverse complement strand
AGCAAATACTTTGCGCGGCGGTGAATAGCTCGAATCACTTGCCCTTCAAGCAATTTCAGCTCTTGCGGGATATCCCAGCGCAGTTTGGGTGTGCGAAAAACAAATGCCTTAATCGTTTGTCCAACCATATGTGGACTAATACCCATTCGGCTTACTTCAACTTCTGGTAATTCAGGCATTTAATTCTCCTTAAAACACTCAAAGCCTTACTGAAAGGCAGTTAGCATAATCGAAAAGTACAAGCGTAAACACTGCTTACCTACGAGGTTATTGACCACCTCTCACTTAGGCATGATGTAATTGCTCTCAACAGAAATCGCGATCCACTTGTTTTGCCAATTCTTGAACAACCAAAAATCATGAAGACGATAAAGAGTAATTCGCTGCGGTTCTTCGACGCCTTGATACCAGACTTCGATGGTTTCTGGTGTGCCTAACTTATCTTTAAGAGTGTCGTATTGCTGCGCAGATAACTCCGTACCTTCGAGCGCTTGCCAGCGAGCAATAAGTTCAGATAGAGGGAAAGGA
>NZ_JAWOVP010000481.1:0-529 GCF_033339995.1 Vibrio sp. 1641 | reverse complement strand
TTGGCTATTGCTGAAGTACTTGATGTTGTCTAGGTTCTAGTTGTAGCTATCCGCCGAGGTTTGCGGGTTGTTTACGAAGCACTCACGCAGTACTGATGCGTCTGTCATTTGAGTTGATTCAACTTGGATTACTGGGTAGTCATCACCGCCTGCTGCGCTGAAGCTAATTACAGCAAACGTGTAAGTTGCGTCTAGGTTGAAGCCTTTACCATTAATGTCAGTAATAGTTACTGAGCCAGCATCACAATCTACATCTAGAGTGATGTTGTCTAGTTGAGCGTAAGCACCAGAACCCGCAGATTTCGTAGCAACGACGTCTAAGTATTCTTTTACTTCTTTACCTGTCATGGTGGCTTTTGTTACGAAGTTACCAAATGGTTGTACTGTTAGTACATCACGGTAAGTGATATCGCCAGCTTGGATTGAATCACGAACACCACCGGAGTTCATCACACCAAAGTCTGCTTTCACTAGCTCGTATGTACGGTACGCTTCACCTAGTAGGTGGCCAAGGTTTGTTTGCTGTGAG
>NZ_JAWOVP010000480.1:0-529 GCF_033339995.1 Vibrio sp. 1641 | reverse complement strand
CCAGAAAGAGAACGCCTCTTTCCAATCCAAGTAGTTCATCCAATCTCCTTCGCAAATGGGCAACGTTGTACACATCAAAGCCGCGTAGTTTGATGAAGTCCAACCGCCGAGCAACACTTGGGAGAACACAACCAAAAAGGAAAACACTGAAAACAACCTAACCGACCGAGAGGAGGGGGAAAAATAAAGATTGTCTTTCGCCTTCAGTTGGCAATAAAACACCGCTTGCAGCGCGAGTAAGGTAAATCCACCAAGCAGATGCAGCATGACAATGACCGGCATCAGTTTTAGAGTCACCGTCCACATACCTAACATCGCCTGCCCCACAACCAAAAAGCTGAGCAGAATAGGAATGGATGGGTTCACGCGTTCAGTTCGAATAGCAATAACGGTAATAGCAAAAATCACCATGCCGAGTGTTCCAGCAAAATAGCGATGAATCATCTCTAGCCACGCTTTTTCATGCTCAATCTCGCGTTCTGGAAAATTGATGCTGGCGCGCAGAACATCGTCTTCATGGTGTGGTACA
>NZ_JAWOVP010000479.1:0-530 GCF_033339995.1 Vibrio sp. 1641 | reverse complement strand
AACATGCGCGTTGCGCGTCACGAGTATCAAAATAAGCTTTCGACTATCTCGGGTCTCTTACAAATGGGGGCTTACGATAAAGCGCTTTCAGTTTGTTTGTCGCAAGCGAAAGCCAGTCAATCACAACTGGATTCGCTACATGCGCTGAATAGCAGACCGGCCTTGTCAGCCTTGATTTTGGCAAAGGCGAGCAAAGCCAACGAACTGGGTGTGGCACTGAGCATTGACTGCCAAAGTGATTTGAGCGCGCTGTCTCGCCGTTTGTCAGAAGAACAATTGTGTGGGTTGATTGGCAATTTAGCTCAAAACGCTTTGGAAGCGGTGAAAGGACGAGAGAACGGTCACGTACACATCGGTATTTCAGAATCGGCCTGCGAGTACACCATTCAGGTTTCGAACAATGGCCCGCTGATCGAGAGTGAATTTGATGCGTTGTGCGAATTGGGCTTTACCACTAAGCAAAACAAAGCCGATCATGGAGTAGGCATGTACCTTGTACGTTCCATCGTTGAGCAAGGCAATGGGCATAT
>NZ_JAWOVP010000478.1:0-530 GCF_033339995.1 Vibrio sp. 1641 | reverse complement strand
AACAAGCAATAAAAAGGGCTGCCAATGTGCAGCCCTTTAATTTGTCGTTGTTCCCTCAAAAACCACGTTATGCTTTTGAACCACGGTAGTGGTCACTTGAGGATACAAACCAATGTTATTGTTCGAAGAGCTCTGTATGCAGCTTCTGAATGGCTTGCTTCGCCACCGACTCATTCACAAGGAAGCACAGGTTATGAGGGCTTGCTCCATAACAGATCATGCGTAAGTTCAAATCTTCTAGCGTACCAAACACTTGCTTCGCATAGCCTTTACGTTCACTCATCTTGTTACCAATCAAGGCTACCAAACAAAGGTCATGTTCTACTTCGACCTTACACAACTCTTCCAACTCTTCACGTGCTGCTTGAGGAAGTTGTGGTGCGCCGCCTGAGGTATCAGTTTGATCTAGCGTGAGTGACACACTGATTTCTGATGTGGTGATAAGGTCTACCGAAATTTTGTGCTTGGCTAAAATCTCAAATACTTTTGCTAAGAAGCCGTACGCATGGAACATGTTCGCACTACGTAGA
>NZ_JAWOVP010000477.1:0-530 GCF_033339995.1 Vibrio sp. 1641 | reverse complement strand
ACTCAGAATTTGACGCTATAGAAAAAAGGAGAGGTAATTATTCAATGTCGAATTTTATGAGAAATTCTGCATTAAATATTGAAATGAAAGAGCAGCCAGATATTAAACTGGCTGACCCTGCATTAATTAAAAATATTGCAAGTGTAGGCAATCTTTTAAATCAGATAGCGCGTGTTGCAAACCTACATGCAAAGGCAGGATACCCGATTGAAGTTGCGAGACTAAACATACAAATAAAGTCGATTGAAAACTTAATGAAAAAGGTGGTTTCTGATGCTTGTTAAATTCTTCAAACCTACAGCTTCCAAGGGCGTAACTGGTGGTATTGACTACTTGCTGGGTGACAAGAATCGCTCTGAAAAGCCTGAGCTTTTGAGCGGAAACCCTGACGTTACGCGTCAGCTACTCCACAACTCTACTTTTAAGAACGCGTATACAACGGGTTGTTTGAGCTTTGCTAAAGAAGAAAGCGACATTAGCAAAGAGTTACAGAGTAACTTAATGCAGTCGTTTGAAGAAACGCTCATGAG
>NZ_JAWOVP010000476.1:0-532 GCF_033339995.1 Vibrio sp. 1641 | reverse complement strand
TGGTTCTGGTGGTGGTAAGGGCGGCGGAAAAGGTGGAGGAAAGCCGAACAAATGATCGCCATGAAAAAGGCCCGAGAAGAGGGCCTTTTTGTGTTTTTAACTTTCTATGTTTTCCATATCGAACAGAGATAAATACGGCTCTGTGGCTAAAGATTTGCCACGAATTGTTTATTAAACTCAGCGTTTACTTTATCGCTTAGCTGTTCGTATTTTTCGCTCAACGCAATTTGCTGTGCTTGTAGATGAGTTGGGTTCTTAGCAAGATCAGAGGCATGAAGTTGGCCCATCTCCTCCATAAAGCCGCTAGTTAGCTGGCTGAAGATCGCGTCTTTACCGATAATAAAGCTCGCAAAATTCTCTTTCACGAATGCTTGTTCATTCGGGTTTAAGTTTTCTAAACCCAGACGTGCTTGGTTAGCAGAGGTCACATCATCAAACGTTGCGTTAGCTGGGTTCGTGCCTGGCTTCAGATAGGCGGCATCATTTTTAAAGTCATTGGCATTTTGAGTAAACGCGTTTTCAATTAACTTTT
>NZ_JAWOVP010000475.1:0-532 GCF_033339995.1 Vibrio sp. 1641 | reverse complement strand
ATTATGAAGCGTATTTGACTCAAGTAGTGTGGCAGACCGCGCTACTTATCGTCGTTTTTGTGGCTTTACTGTTGGCCGCCGCACGCGTAATGCTGCGCCAAACTCAGTATCTCAATGAAGCCATCAAATTAATGGCGAGCAAAAACTTGTCGGTACCGTTTGGTATGGACTGTAAAGATGAATACGGAGATGTGGCACGAGAGCTAGAGAAAACGCGTCGCCAACTGCATGACGTGATTCAAATGCAAATCAACGCCTCAGACGAGCTAGCGACACTGACGGAAGTGATGACACTGAGCATGTCAGAAACTAAAGAGTCGGCGCAGGAAGAATTCAACGAGATTGACCAACTGGCGACGGCCATGAGTGAGATGTCATCGACCGTACAAACGGTGGCTGATCATGCTCAAACAGCTTCTTCTTTGACGGAACAGGCGTCCACGCAAGCCGTAACGGGTCAACAGTTCTTGCAAAGCACAGTGGCGAAAATGAGCGAGCTATCTTCAGATATTGCTTCTTCTGCACAAGCCGT
>NZ_JAWOVP010000474.1:0-533 GCF_033339995.1 Vibrio sp. 1641 | reverse complement strand
CGGCTTGCAGTGACACTACAACCACGCTTGAGATAGATAATGTCTGCGCGACTTCGAATTGGAACTGGCTGAACATCATGTTCGATACGGTATTCGAACCCGCGATGAATGCACCTAGTGCACCAACCGTTGCACTCAGTGCTGGGAATGCAGAGCCAACGAGGTCTGAGGCAAAGTTCGCAGTTGTTACAGGCATACTTGCTAGGTCAGCACCGTTCACTCCTGAGTTGATGAAGATACGTACCATCGGGATAGTGAACACCAATACGAAGCCTGCACCGATTAGCGTTTTGCTTGACTCGCCGAATGCTTCACGCAAAGGTTTTGCGCTACCGCTTTGCAATACAGCAGCAAGCAGAGCAACGAACACCAGTACACCACCAGGAAGGTAAAGCGGCTGAATCGCAGCGCTAACGCCTGTTTCGCCTAGAATGTTGCTAAACGACACGCTGACGCTTTGCAGTAGACCTTTAAACTCCGAGCTTACGCGGCTTGCTACCAAAATAACGGCCAGCATTACATAAGGAATCCAC
>NZ_JAWOVP010000473.1:0-533 GCF_033339995.1 Vibrio sp. 1641 | reverse complement strand
CGCATTTTGCGACGGAGTTCAGTGTAACAAATTCTAACTACAACGCAACATTACACCACTGCATACGTTAAATAAATGTTATCAACAATTCTACAAATTTGCCGGGACTGGATATATACTGGCTTAACTCCCAAACCCAAACGGAATATAACAATATGAAAACTAAGACTCTCCTACCTATACTGCTTGCTCTTTCTCCAAGTTTGGCTTTCGCACATAACTTGTCGGTTGGTGAAACCGTTCCACCAGCACAAGTTGGCGCATACGGTGAAATTGTTTTACAAGGTGAAGGTGTGGCTTACCAGCCTTGGGCAACACAGCATATGTTAGGTAAAGTCCGCGTAATTCAAGCGATTGCTGGTCGCAGCAGTTCAAAAGAGATGAACGCACCGCTGATGACTGCAATTACCGCCGCTAAATTCCCAGAAGATAGCTACCAGACCACCACCATCATCAACCAAGACGATGCGATTTGGGGCACTGGCTCATTTGTGAAATCTTCTGCACAAGACAGTAAAAAAGAGTTTCCTTGG
>NZ_JAWOVP010000472.1:0-533 GCF_033339995.1 Vibrio sp. 1641 | reverse complement strand
AAACCATGGACATGCTCGTACAGCAAATTCCACTCGAGCTTTGGGCTACGGCACTGAAAGGTTCGGATATCACGTTGCAGCAAGCGATCAAACGCTCAATGCCACAACGTATGGTGAAAGCGCTAGAAGACGATATGGAAGCGCGTGGTGCAGTTGCACTGAGTCGAGTTCAGAAAGCACGCCAAGACATCATGCAAATGGTGCGCGAGCTTGATGAGTCGGGCGAAGTTCAGTTGCTTCTATACGAAGAGCCAACGGTGGAATAAAGCATGGCAGAACAAAGATCGAACATTATGCGACTGCCTCCAAGTGGTTACCGTTTACACCGTTTTCCGCCGCTGGCTCAGCCAGTTGCGGTTGATGAAGAGTTCGGCTTGGACAACCAAGGTTGGCAAGAGTCGCAAGTGGACATTCAGCAGCAACTTGAAGCAGGTTTCCAACAGGGGCTGCAACAAGGTCATGAAGAAGGTTTACGTCAAGGTATCGAGCAAGGTAAGCAACAAGGTTTGCTCGATGGTCAGAAAGAAGGCTTC
>NZ_JAWOVP010000471.1:0-533 GCF_033339995.1 Vibrio sp. 1641 | reverse complement strand
TGTTTGCAGAGTTCAGACCGATCTCTTCACGCAGCTCCGCATCATCAAACGCTTGTTTCACCAATGCTTGACATGCATCGAAATCGCCATTGATTGCTACAGTGTGGATGTTTTTACCTAGTGTACAAAACAGCTTCTCTTGGAGCGGGCTGATCTTGCCTTTCGGGTAAAGAATCACAACATTAATGTCTTCCATTCCGTAGAAAGCATGCGCTACAGCAGCGCCAGTATCACCTGACGTTGCGGTCAAAATAGTGATCTTGCCGCCATTAGAAACTGCCGCAAGGGATTGCGCCATGAAGCGGCCACCGAAATCTTTAAATGCTAACGTCGGGCCATGGAAAAGTTCTAGCGCGTAAACGCCTTCTTTTACTTGGTAGATTGGTGCTGGGAATTGGAATGCAGCGTCAACCATTGCGTTAACTTGCTCTTCCGCTAGTTCATCACCAATCAGTGCTGATAGGATCTTAGTGCTACGAGAAACAAAATCTTCTGCTAGCAACGCATCAACGTCTTCAAATTTTGGTAATTCC
>NZ_JAWOVP010000470.1:0-534 GCF_033339995.1 Vibrio sp. 1641 | reverse complement strand
GCTCAAGAGAAAGTTATTGGTCGTACAAAACCAGATTCAGTCGAGCTAGAAGACGTACCGGCAGCATCTCACGTTGGTCGAGTTGATATTAAAGAAGAAGGCAAAGGTTTGAAGATTGTTCGTCATAGCTTGCCATACGGCACAGTGACTGGCGCGCACGGTCTGTTGTTCATCTCTTACTGCAATACCCTTCACAATATCAAAGTGATGCTAGAGAGCATGTACGGTGTAACCGACGGTAAAACAGACCAACTGCTTCGCTTCACTAAAGCAGTAACAGGCGCTTACTTCTTCGCTCCTTCACAAGAAATGCTAGCAGAACTGGCCATTAAGTAATTAATAGTTAAAAGCTTCCAAAGCCCTCCACTCGGAGGGTTTTTTGTTTTCTATTCTCTCATTCCAATCTCTTTTCAAAAAACGCTAAATCTTTCTGTTGCTTGGTCGATAAGTACCCAAAGCCTTAATTTATTTGGAGTCTGTGTCTCTTGGCTATCACCGTTAATACCAATGTTGCAGCACTTGTCGCACAACGTC
>NZ_JAWOVP010000469.1:0-534 GCF_033339995.1 Vibrio sp. 1641 | reverse complement strand
TCTAGAATGGAAGCTGGTTCATTGTAAATCAGCGTATCAAGACGGTGTGCTTCAGTTGCAGAGTCAACAATTGCTGTCTTCTTCACGTTCTCAACGATATCGACCACAGTAACCACTAAGTCTGTCGTCTTAGTGATGATGGCTTCACCCGGCTCTAGGTACATTTGCACACCGTGCTTCTCAGAGAATGCTTTTAACGCTAGACCTAGCTTCTCAATATCGTAACCCGGCCACGTGAAGAATACGCCGCCACCCATGCTCACCCAATCCAGCTTGTTTAGGTATTCGCCAAACTGCTCTGAAATCGCATCTAATAGGCCGATAAACGCGTCCACATCTTTGTTCTCACAATTCATATGGAACATCACGCCATCAATACCTTCAAATACTTCAGGTTTGATGTGATCGGCTTGTACACCTAAGCGAGAGAATTTGCGCGCAGGGTTTGCGAGGTCTTGACCCGCGTAGCTCACGCCCGGATTTAAACGTAAACCAATCGACGCTTTGCCTTCAACAATGTGGCGGTAAGCTGCA
>NZ_JAWOVP010000468.1:0-534 GCF_033339995.1 Vibrio sp. 1641 | reverse complement strand
TGCAAAACCTCGTGGATCACGCAGCGTCTCTGGCGATCCTTTTGAGTGAATAACGGTCGAAAAACGAACGAAAACAGGAGTCACCTTTCCCTTTTCAGTGAAAGGAGCGGATACCGTTAAATCACTAAAATCGCCAGACGCAACAAATTCACCATGCGCACCCGTGCCACGAGCGTGTACAACTCGCTCAGGAATACGTTCTCTGGCAAAACGTTGCAATTTTTGGATCAGGTGAACGTCTTGCAGCAATACGCTGCCGTTTTCACCTGCTGTGATTGAATTTTGGTTGTCACCGACTGGTGCACCGTTATCTCTTGTCAGGGTTTGCGCCTGTAGAGATGTGCTGGCTAAGCCAACTGTAATTAATAAAAAGCTTTTTGACATCTGCATGGTTGCTCTCCAATGCGTGCTAACCATTTAGTCCACGAGTGGTAAATGGATATTCAAAAGCTCTTTTCTGCCCACGAAGAATATATCTTCAAAGATTCCATTTGTTTAATGGGAATTGGCGATAGATTTGATAGGGATAAACGA
>NZ_JAWOVP010000467.1:0-534 GCF_033339995.1 Vibrio sp. 1641 | reverse complement strand
CAAGAAGAAGTTGAGCGTATGGAAGAGCAACGTCGTGCACAAGCAGAAGAAGCTGCTCGTCGTGCGCAGGCTCAGCATGCAGCTGCGGAGAATCAGTTGGCTGATGGTGAAGAGTCTGAGGGCTCAAATCAACCTGTTGTTCGTGATGAGCGTAAAGTAGGTCGAAACGAACCTTGTCCATGTGGTAGTGGCAAGAAATACAAGCAGTGTCACGGTCAGATCAATTAATCTAACTTGATAACTTAATAAGAAAGAGTCGCTTAGGCGGCTCTTTTTGTATCGATAGATCCTAGGTAAATATCCATGAAAAGAATTCACATTGTTGCAGCGATCATTTTCAATCAAGATAAGTCGCAAATCTTTATTACTAAACGTCCTGATGATAAACACAAAGGTGGTTTTTGGGAGTTTCCGGGCGGTAAAGTCGAGCTAGGAGAAACAGTTGAACAAGCGATGGTTCGTGAGCTTGAAGAGGAAGTGGGGATTCGAGTGATTGAACAAGCACCGTTTGAACACCTTGAATACGATTACCCA
>NZ_JAWOVP010000466.1:0-535 GCF_033339995.1 Vibrio sp. 1641 | reverse complement strand
GGAGCGAGCAGAACGAGATACGTGAGTGGTTAGATAGAATAGAAGAACAACGATACCAAAGTACTGTAAATTGTCATTAACTAACTGATAGTAATAGAAATTGTGATATATTGCGATCACGTAACCTTTGACCGATCATAAACATCGTTGGGTCAGATTCAAAAATCTATCTTAGAGGTCAAGGAAAACAACGATACCAGTGGACGCCATTTTCATGATCGAGAGGTCATGAGAAACAACGATGTCCTATTCTCATCGACCTCCTTTCGATTCAGCGACCTAAGTTCCACGAACGATCTCTAAAAGCAGATTTATATGGTCTATGAGTGATCCTCTTCTCTATGGTTGTGGCTGTAACTTATTGTATTTAGATTATTATTTATTTAATTGCTCTTGGCCTACGTGCGATATCAAGAAGCAATTTTCTGTGGTCTATGAGCGATCCTAACCATAAAAGTCCAGGTACAGGAGCGAGCAGAACGAGATACGTGAGTGGTTAGATAGAATAGAAGAACAACGATATCAAAGTACTGCA
>NZ_JAWOVP010000465.1:0-535 GCF_033339995.1 Vibrio sp. 1641 | reverse complement strand
CACAAAACGAACAACAATGGCGTGCTCAACATCGCGACCTCGAACGTAGCTTAAACCAACAGCGTCAAGCTCGTGAATTGGTCAAGGAATATCAAAAACAGTTCCATGTTGAACTGACGGACGAAATCACGTTTGAACAAGAACGTGAACGTCACGCGATGCAAATCGAATCGCTAGAAATGACTCAGGAAGACGTGCGCGAACAACGCAGCGAACAGCGTCGCCTAGAGCAAGATGCTGCGGCAGAAATCAACAAGCTAGAAGCCATTGCACCAACATGGATTGCGGCGAACGATGCGTTGGAAAAATTGCGTGAGCAAAGCGGTGTAGAGTTAGAAGATCGCCATGCTGTGATGAGCCACATGCAGGTTGTTCTGGAACAAGAGAAAGAACTGTCTCTTGCGAAAGACAAACTGGCAGAGCGTCGCTCGCAACTAGAAAGCGAAATCGAACGATTGGCATCACCTGGTGGTTCAAACGATCCTCGACTGAAAGGCTTGGCAGATACGCTCGGCGGTGTGCCTCTATCTGAGAT
>NZ_JAWOVP010000464.1:0-535 GCF_033339995.1 Vibrio sp. 1641 | reverse complement strand
GCAATACATGCACAAGATTGTGGGTGGCCTGATTCGCGAAAATGACGGTCGTCGCGTACCTGTTACGCGATTTACTAAGAATGGCGGTATGTGGCTAGAGCAAATCGCAGCAACGGGTTGTGATGCAGTTGGTCTAGACTGGACGATCAATATTGCTGATGCGAAAGCGCGTATCGGCGATAAAGTGGCACTGCAAGGCAACATGGACCCATCTATGCTTTACGCTTCACCAGAGCGTATCCGTGAAGAAGTAGCGGGTATCCTAGAAGGTTTTGGTGATGCTGGTACAGGTCACGTATTCAACCTAGGTCATGGCATCCACCTAGATGTGCCGCCAGAAAACGCGGGTGTGTTTGTTGAAGCGGTACATGAGCTATCTAAGCCTTACCACAAATAATCTCGATTTATTGAAATCTAATACCGGCCATCAGTGCCGGTATTTTTTTACCTGAAATTTGAATTGTACAGCTTAGTAAGCATTTGGCCTGCTATGATCTAATTACTGTCTAAGCTGTACAATAAAAATCAAAATCAA
>NZ_JAWOVP010000463.1:0-535 GCF_033339995.1 Vibrio sp. 1641 | reverse complement strand
CTATTTGGTCACGTAAAAGGGGCATTTACTGGTGCGGCAAATGACCGTCAAGGTGCCGCTGAGTTAGCCGATGGTGGCACGTTGTTCCTCGATGAATTGTGTGAAATGGATTTGGACTTACAAACCAAATTATTGCGATTCATCCAAACCGGTACGTTCCAGAAAGTGGGCTCTTCAAAAATGAAGAGTGTGGACGTGCGCTTCGTTTGTGCGACCAACCGAGACCCTTGGAAAGAAGTTCAAGAAGGACGTTTCCGCGAAGACTTATACTACCGTTTATACGTGATTCCTTTGCATCTTCCGCCTCTTCGCGAACGTGGTGAAGATGTGATTGAAATTGCGTACTCACTGTTAGGCTACATGTCTCATGAAGAGGGCAAAAACTTTGTCCGCTTTTCTCAAGAAGTGATTGATCGCTTTAACAGTTATGAATGGCCGGGTAACGTCCGACAACTACAAAACGTACTACGCAATATCGTGGTGCTCAACAACGGCAAAGAAATTACGTTAGATATGTTGCCACCGCCGCTGAATC
>NZ_JAWOVP010000462.1:0-535 GCF_033339995.1 Vibrio sp. 1641 | reverse complement strand
ATTAACGGCAGAAGTGGTGGCTGAATACCTAAAAGATCACCCTGACTTTTTTGTTGAGCGCCCTGAGCTGGTGGATCGTCTGTCTTTTCCACATTCGGATTTAGGTACGGTTTCGTTGGTGCATATTCAAATGAATCGCCAGCGTCAGCGTATTGAAGAGCTTGAAGAAGAGATCACCACGTTAATGTCGCTTGCGGCAAACAACGATCGTACCTTCTACGAGTTCATGGATTTGCAGGGCTCGATTCTAAAGTGCGGTGACTTCAAGCAAGTTATTAGCGCGATAGAGCTAAAAGCCAAAGATCTCGGACTGCGTGCGTATGTTCGCTTGTTTAGCCAATGCGATGCATCGACGCAACTTAGCAAAGAACATTACCAGCGTTTTGCGACCAACCACCTAAATGGCAAAGAGGCTTATTTGGGCCGCTTGCGTAAAGTGGATCGTGAAGCGTTGTTTGGCAATATGGATGTGCCAGAAATGGGTTCCTATGTGGTACTGCCGCTGGTGAAGAAGCAGACGCTTGGCGTGCTTGCG
>NZ_JAWOVP010000461.1:0-535 GCF_033339995.1 Vibrio sp. 1641 | reverse complement strand
GGTTCATCACGCCAAGCGGCGTCAGTTTTTTCTTTAGACGCCAATGTGGTTTGATTGGCTTGAGAGGGTACGTTCGTTTACGAGCGACGATATAGTACAAGCTCCCCGCCGGAGAAGCCCAATCCCCCAAGCTGTTTTCTAACCAAGTCCACATGGTGCGATAACGTGTCATAGGAAACAGCGCATAACGATCACAATGAATTACTTGGTAGTTGAGTAACCCCAACCAGTCATTGATTCGGCTCGAAGTAAACATTCGCCCACTCCACGGCAAGTTATTTTTACGCCATGGGAATAAACTCGCTAAACCAGTAAAGCTAATTGGGTTAAAACCCGTAATGATCAAGCAGCCATCATCCATCATCACTCTGTCTACTTCTCGCAGCAGACGGTGTGGATCACTTGCATAATCAAGCTGATGGGCAAGTATCACGACATCAAAGCTTTTTTCCAAAAAGGGCAATTCGTAACCATCTGCGATAACATTGTGCAACGGGTTCTGGATATCTACGTTGACTTGGTGTTGAATGTTACA
>NZ_JAWOVP010000460.1:0-536 GCF_033339995.1 Vibrio sp. 1641 | reverse complement strand
ATACAGGCAGAATTTCACATCTCCACCAGCACGAAGAACCCACACAATGACCATCATAGGCACTGAGCGCAATACGACGCCAAGTGCCAGAATCACCATGAACTGCTCTGCCAAATGACGAGTCTCGGCGCTCAATGCACTGAACGCATCGAGTATGAGCTGATTGGTGAAAAAGAGAAGTACCGCACCACCAAAAGCAATAAGGACATTCAAGATTACCGTCGCCCAAGCTTGGTAATACACAGGTTCAAAGTTTTTCGCGCCGAGTTGGTTACCCACTAAAACCGCAGCCGCGTTCGATAGGCCAATCATCATAGCGAGAGCAATCGACTCAACGGGTGTCATCACCGACAACGCTGCCAAACCTTGCACGCCTGCTTGTCCCATGATCGCGTGGTAAGCAAACAGCCCTCCAGCCCAAGCGAGAAAGTTGAACGTCGTGGGTAAAGATAAGCTAAGAAAACGAGTGATTTTGTCCAACACTAAGCTGGCACGAATATCGCCCCAACCAAAGGCGATAATGTGTTTTTTCAACC
>NZ_JAWOVP010000459.1:0-536 GCF_033339995.1 Vibrio sp. 1641 | reverse complement strand
CGCTGGTCGTTCAATCGTATTAGCGGTAAACAAGTGGGATGGTCTAGATAACGAAGTAAAAGAGAACGTGAAGAAAGAGCTAGACCGCCGCCTAGGTTTCGTAGACTTTGCTCGTATTCACTTTATTTCTGCACTGCACGGTACTGGTGTTGGTCACTTATTTGAGTCTATCCAAGAAGCGTACAAGTCGGCAACGACACGTGTTGGTACCTCTGTTTTGACTCGTATCATGAAGATGGCGACTGATGATCACCAACCGCCAATGGTTCGTGGCCGTCGTATCAAGCTAAAATACGCGCACGCAGGTGGTTACAACCCACCAATCGTCGTGATTCACGGTAACATGGTTCGTGAACTTCCGGATTCATACAAGCGTTACTTGATGAACTACTTCCGCAAGTCACTGGAAATTATGGGTACGCCAATTCGTATCAACTTCCAGAATAGCGAAAACCCGTTTGAGAATCGTGCGAACAAGCTAACCTTGTCTCAAGAGCGTAAGCGTAAACGTATGATGTCTGTGGTTAAAAACCGCA
>NZ_JAWOVP010000458.1:0-537 GCF_033339995.1 Vibrio sp. 1641 | reverse complement strand
GAAGTAATCTGCGCAACGTGCATGGCATTCTCTCCGGCTTAAAAACAAAAAAAGCCAGCACAATGGCTGGCCTTAACCTATTTCCCGATAAAATGAGTGCTTAGTCTAGTAGCGACTTCACATATTCTGCAATTTCAGGCACTTGGCAGTGCGCAAAGAAACACTCTTGGAATTGCGTGCTGCCTACTGCAGTTTTCACTAGCTCTTGGTCGATAGTACGTAGACCTTCAACCACGTCTTTTGCTACCGCTGATTTCACGTTGTTTAGGATAGCCGCGTTCGCTTGCTGAGGTGCTGCACGCTCAATTGGGTAACCTTCGCCGCGTTTGCCTGTGAACGCTTTTTCGAAGATGTAACGAACGTTCAATTCACCCGCCCAACCAAAACCTTTCGCAAATGCCAAAGAAATCGCATTGCCGTTATTGATTTGGTTGAACAGGAACGCGTCTGATGGCTCAAGGCAGTAACCACAAACAACGCCTGGGTGTAGGTTGCAAGACATCAATGCACCTTGGCCAGTACCACAACCAGTTACCA
>NZ_JAWOVP010000457.1:0-537 GCF_033339995.1 Vibrio sp. 1641 | reverse complement strand
CAAAGGTGAGGCAAACTTTTACGATATTCAAAAGCATAGCATCCAAACACGCTCAGGATTTGCGATAGATAACATCTTAGAAGCGTTGAGCTCACTGGCTCGTGAGAATACTAAAAAACCAATGGATGAGCTTTTGCTGCAAGCATTACTGCAATACGCGAAGACGATGTTGGATGCACCAGTCGAGCAGCAGTCACATAGCCGTGTGCAAGATCTCTATCAAGGGATTTGTATCTACATTCAAGAGAACTTCCATCGCCCAATCACACGTGACAGCATTGCGTCGAGATTCAGTATTTCCTCGAACCATTTGTCGCGCTTGTTCCGTCAGCAGGGGCACATGACTTTGGCAGACTACATTACTTGGGTACGCGTGGATCGTGCGAAGTTTATGCTCAAGAAATACAACTTCAAACTCAATGACGTGTCAGTGCGCTGTGGATTTAAAGACGTGAACTATTTCTGCCGAGTATTTAAGAGCCGTACAGGCAGAACGCCGACGGAATATCGTGGTTCGATTTAAGCCTTCAGTCAGAG
>NZ_JAWOVP010000456.1:0-538 GCF_033339995.1 Vibrio sp. 1641 | reverse complement strand
AACGTAGGCTCACTCATCATCGTCACTTGGGTTGTCGTTGCTTTTTGCATACCCGATTGGAGAAAAGTAGTTTGGCCTAAACTTGAACAAGAGAAAGCATTTCAACATATCGTGCTTGCCTCTTTCTTCCTCATTACGGTTCTTTGGTCTGCTCAAGCAGGAGTAAAAGAAGGGTTACACATACACTTTCTCGCGTTAACGACACTAACCATGATGTACGGTTGGCGAATGGCTTTTTTGCTCAGCATTCCTGCGATGATCGCCTACCACTGGATACACGATATTTCGTTTATCTTGCTCCCGAGCTCTCTTGTGCTATCGGCGCTCGTTCCAATATTAATCAGCTACTTAGTCTTTTTGCTTAGTTACCATTATTTACCCCGCAACATCTTTGTGTTTATTTTTGTCGCTGGCTTTTTTAATGGCGCACTCACAGGCAGTTTACACTTAGTATTTAACTCGTTTTATCACTTGTTGGTTGGCCACTACGATTGGGAAACCATTCAACACAACTACTTTATTTTTGTCCCATTGCTTG
>NZ_JAWOVP010000455.1:0-539 GCF_033339995.1 Vibrio sp. 1641 | reverse complement strand
TAACTTTAGCGAGATGAAAGACAACTGGGCGATCCGTAATGACCGCGATGCCGAGTTCCGCATTACTCGTTCTCTACCAACGAAGACGTTCACCAACGAAACCTCATTCAGTTCTACCGCGGAGATGAGCCTACCAGCTGAGCAAACATCGGCGGTTTATACGGCGTATTCTAACCTGCACAATGCGAAAGAAGTGCAGTCAGAATCGTTGAAATTGCAAGATGTATTAGCGAATCCAACTCAATACATGGAAGCGTCGAAAGCGCGTTGGGACGGCTATTTAGCGAATGGTCTTATCAACAAAGAAGCGACAGCAGACCAAGCTCGCGTAGCGGTAAAAGCGATGGAGACCCTAAACGGTAACTGGCGCTCTGCGGCGGGCGATATTGAACAAGCGACAGTCACGCCATCGGTCACTGCGCGTTGGTTCTCTGGTAACTTAACGTGGCCGTGGGATTCGTGGAAACAAGCGTACGCGATGGCGCATTTCAACCCAGATGTTGCGATGGACAACATTCGCACGGTATTCCAAGAGCAAG
>NZ_JAWOVP010000454.1:0-540 GCF_033339995.1 Vibrio sp. 1641 | reverse complement strand
AACTAACGTCAAACTTGGTTTCTAACCCAGGCGAAAAAGATTACATGTATCTTTCGCTTAAAAAAGATCAGGTCCCTTATTACTACCTTTCTCAAGGCAGTAGCATTGTTGAGGCGTTACCAATACAACCTGGCGACCGCGTCAGTTTTGTCGCTACAACCTCATCTCAATCGAATTTATTAGAAAGCGGTTATTCCGATATCGATAGCTTAACAAGCAACGTCATTATTGATGGTGCATTAGTTTTACAGGCGATGAATGTGTCTGAAGATGATGATTCGTCAAACGAAGACTATGGCTTGATCATCGCGTTGACCGTTAAACAAGTACTTAAGCTTGAAATGGCACAAAAGATCGGAGCTATTACGTTGGTTCCTGCAAAGATGGTTCATAAATACTTATCTGTGAAAAGTAGCGATTTAATTGAGCATCGATTTGGCGTTCGACAGCTGAGGGGGAATTAAGGGTGTTCAATAAAAATATACTATTAGTCACATTAGGAGTGGCGCTATTACTCCCAGCTTCAGTCTCCGCAGGGGA
>NZ_JAWOVP010000453.1:0-540 GCF_033339995.1 Vibrio sp. 1641 | reverse complement strand
CGTTTTTGGTATTGTGATGGCGTTTAGTGGTGTGGTGTTGTTGGCTGGAACGGAAGGCGAATTTACTTTGCGATACGACTTACTGCTTGGTTTGGCCGGTGGCCTGTTTAACTCCGGCTCACAATTGACGCTGTATAAAGTCAGCAAAAGCAATATGTCGCCGCTAGAGATCAACTTCTGGGCGTTTAGCTTTGCCGCGTTATTTATTCTGCCTTTGGCGCTTATCAACGATGGCTCTGGACTGTTGGGGGCTCATTCATTCTCACTATCCGTTGAGTCTAGTGTGCTGTGGCTATTAGTCATGTCGATGTTGATCATCAATACTCAAGTGTTTCGTGCAAAAGCCTATCAACTGGCCAGTAGCGGCTCTCAACTCGCACCACTGATTTTTACCAACTTGTTGTTTACGGCCGTTTGGCAATCACTTTTTTTCGCTGATGTAATGAGCCGCACTCAAATCGCGGGCATGGGCTTAATTGTACTCGCGACGGTATTGAATGGGTGCTGGGATGTATTGGTCAAGCATCATCAAAGCAAGGC
>NZ_JAWOVP010000452.1:0-540 GCF_033339995.1 Vibrio sp. 1641 | reverse complement strand
AACAATGCTTGAACGCATTGATGAAAAACGCATCCGTGCGTAAATCGAAGGTGTTGAGTCTGTCGTTTACTACGACAAAGAAGCACAAGCAGGTGACAAACTACAAGTGCTGCTTCGCCCTGAAGACTTACGTATCGAAGAGATCAAAGAGTCTGAAGAAAAAGGCATTGTTGGTCACGTCACTGAACGTACCTATAAAGGTATGACGCTAGACTCTGTTGTCCAACTGGACTCAGGCATGCGCGTGATGGTTAGCGAGTTCTTTAACGAAGATGATCCAGATGTGGACCACTCTCTCGGCCAAAAAGTCGCTATCACTTGGGTTGAGAGCTGGGAGGTAGTCCTCAATGATAAGCAAGAAGATTAATCTTCAGAACGCAATCATTACCCTAATTGTTGGTTGGCTAACACTTTTCGTGTTGGTTCCAAACCTAATGATTATCGGTACAAGTTTTTTAACGCGTGATGAAGCGAACTTAATTGAACTGACTTTTACTTTCGACAACTACCTTCGCTTACTTGATCCATTGTACGCAAAAG
>NZ_JAWOVP010000451.1:0-541 GCF_033339995.1 Vibrio sp. 1641 | reverse complement strand
TATTTTCGAACACAAAAAAGGAGCCCGGCGGCTCCTTTTTTGATCGCTAACATTGGGACGTATCGACTTTAAAACTGTGTCCGTCTTTTCCTGCGCCTTCCAACCGGTAATAGGCGTAGCATTTGCCTTGCATCAAGGCTTCTGGTGAGTCACTAGGGCCGTAGCCGACTATCGAATAAGTGTTGTTTTCAATGAACACCAAGTTCGCTTGCTTCATTTCGTCTGAAAACGTCATGTTGTCGAAAAAGCCAAGGTGTTCGCCACATTCGCTTTGCGTTTCTGGGTAGCCGTTGTAAAACTCTTGATAGCCCACAGCCGTCAGGACACATTGGTTTGCGCCATTCTCTTGGTTGAACGCTTTCGCATTGGCGTTGAGAATGGAGACGTAGTACTGCATGTCGGCAAACAAAACTTGAATGGCAGCAGAGCGGGCGTCGGACGTGCGCTGGTTCGAATGGTGGAGTGCATAAGCAGAGATTCCGCTTAGTAAAACAGCAGCGAACAACCACTCTTTCAATGAGAAACTAGACAACCATCTCAT
>NZ_JAWOVP010000450.1:0-541 GCF_033339995.1 Vibrio sp. 1641 | reverse complement strand
TGGTCATCAGTGATTGAGCTGCTGACTCAGTGAGTGGCGGGCGTTTTGGCCTATCGTCTTTCTCGTATCGATTACGATAAAGTGAAGGGTTGATCCGAACGTCGACACTTATCAATTTTGCATAACCTAGTGTGCGCAGTTTGTTTAAGATCATTAGACGATCGTAGTCGATCTTCATTTTGATGGCCGCGCTAGATACGTCTATCAGAAGGTGGCCATTGCGAATATTTGCAACTCGGCAATGATCTGCCGTCCCTTTTGGTAAAATTGTTTGTAGAGCTTGGTTAAGCTGCAAGATTTCTCCGGCATGTTCTTGAATTTGCTTAAATTGAGACTCAGCAATTACATCCTCTGTCGAGGTTGGTCGATGATCACGCATAGGTAAAATCTAATTTTGTTGAGATATGACTATTCTAGAGCAGCTTTCTCACTAGGTATAGTTTACATTAACGTCTTTAGCCTCTGTTTTACAATGGAGATGGATTGAACGTGGTAAAGTCCTGTTTTTGCCAAGTTTCGTCGTGTAGCAGCTAATAATATT
>NZ_JAWOVP010000449.1:0-542 GCF_033339995.1 Vibrio sp. 1641 | reverse complement strand
AAAAATTGGTGGGAACAAAAAGTTACTTTGACCGAATTTGGCAAAGCGTGTTTAACAGGCCAAAAGCGAGCAAAGCAATGTTACTGGGTGGGCGGAATGCGAATAAGCGAACATAATCATTGGCGTTGGGATCACCAACGGATCTCCTCACTATCTCACTACAAAAAATCGTAATTACACACCCTTGAGCTGCGATGCTATTGACTGTAGTGAGCATTAGCATCGCCGTCTGGATCCAAATCCTATTACGACCTATCACCCTATTTCACACTGCATAAACCGTAACTATTTATGCAAAAATCAGTTTCCGCCTCGAAGATATGCACATCATTCCTTATTTAACCGAAATGTAAGAATTCATTTCTATCGGTTGTATGTTCGATAAAAGTGTTAAAACTTGAAGTTTTCAACCAGCCATTTCGTTACAATTTAGTTAAAGTTCTATTTTTTATAGTGACAAGGTTCACATCTATTAATCAATCAGAGGATTATTCTTTCGTATTTTCCCACTCCACTGCTACTCTGCTCGCCGCTTTGAAGTG
>NZ_JAWOVP010000448.1:0-542 GCF_033339995.1 Vibrio sp. 1641 | reverse complement strand
TGCTGGATCGCGTGGTAGAGCGCGTTGCTGCACGTCCAACTAAAGACGATCTTTTCTACAATGCCAGCGTTTAAATCTCGAATCGAATCTGCTCTTTCTGCTCGTAAAGCGCAAGGGTTGAATCGTTCAATGAATGTGGTACTCGCCGGGAACCAATCGATTTTAGAACATGAAGGTAGACGCTACATCAACTTCTCAAGCAACGATTATTTGGGCTTAGCCAATGACCAAGCGCTTGTACGTGCTTGGCAGCAAGGTCTGAGCGTTTATGGCAGTGGCAGTGGGGCATCACCCATGGTCACTGGCTTCAGTGCTGCGCACAGCAACTTAGAAGCGGCGTTAACTGAATGGTTGGGCTTCGAGAGGGCGGTATTATTTGGTTCTGGTTTCAGCGCTAATCAAGCGTTGCTTTTTACCCTGCTAGAAAAATCAGACGTATTGATTCAAGACCGATTAAACCACGCATCTTTGATGGAAGCAGGGTCACTGTCAACGGCGAAAATGAAGCGTTTTAAGCACAACGACATTAAGCATTTAGAAAC
>NZ_JAWOVP010000447.1:0-542 GCF_033339995.1 Vibrio sp. 1641 | reverse complement strand
TCACCAAAGGGCAAGTCAACTTGCACATGACGCCAGCGATGGGGACAGATTTAGAAACCGAGCGCGAACATCGACGTTGGAAGCGGCCAGTCTATCAGGTGATGAGCACCGCATTTGAGCAAGTTGATGCCTGTTTGCCAGTCGCGGCCATTCGAGACTTGATCAAAGCTGGTATAGGCTTCCCTTGGATCTTGTGCGACGCCAAAGAAGAATATCGTGGGCTACTCACTCAAGATGATGCCTTGCAGTATCTGGCTTCATGCTAATGGCTAGGTCAAGTATTGCTGCACAGGCTTTATATTGAACGCATGAGCATTAAGCCTGTTTGATGCTATTTGGATCGCAAGTTAGGCGGAGAGTTTAGGTGGTTTGGCGATAGGTGATTTGCTATTATCGCCACCCCAAAACGACTTTTGAGCTTGCATTCAACATGATTCAACAATTGCTGGTTACTTTCCCTCCAATGTTATTTGGCGCACAAGCGCTGCTGACTTTGCTTTTGATCAAGGGCGATATTTGTCCGGGTCAGCGAGGTCGTCTCC
>NZ_JAWOVP010000446.1:0-542 GCF_033339995.1 Vibrio sp. 1641 | reverse complement strand
CCATGCGTGATCAAGCCGAGGTGAAAATCCAAATGATAGTGCCTTTGAAAAGCAAACTTGTGGTATTTCGCCTCGATCAGACTCAGTTGGTCATGGTCGGTCGCGTAGTATTGAATCTGTTCCATTACATACAAAAAAAGCTTGGTCACATAATGACCAAGCTTATCCATCAATTGTTAGCTTGTCTTGTAAAAAACGATCACTGTGACTGAATGGCTCGGCGTGAACGGCGATTGTTGCGCAGCCCATCGAAGCTAAATACCACAAGAGCTCCCCAAATAAAGGCGAACGTAATCGCTTTATCCATCGTGAAGGTCTCGCCGTAAATTAACACTGCAAGCAAGAACATCAGGCTAGGGCCGATGTACTGGAAAAAGCCGAGCGTTGATAATTTGAGGCGAGTCGCGGCACCAGTGAAGCACAGCAATGGCAAGGTCGTCACCACACCTGCTGCAATCAACAACGTATTGAGCTGCCATGGGTTTTCAATCATGTTTGCCGTTGGTGAACTGGCAATAAACAGAAGATAAACGGCGGCAGCG
>NZ_JAWOVP010000445.1:0-543 GCF_033339995.1 Vibrio sp. 1641 | reverse complement strand
ACACGATAGAAAGGTTGATTGCTGCTCTGGCTCAATATGACGAGTAAGATCACGCACAAGATCAAGGTGCAACTGGTTATGATGGCGATGAATTTTCTCACCTTCTGGTGTGAGCCTCACAACGATAGCACGGCGATCTTCCGGATGAGGGCAACGTTCTATCAAGTTCGCATTCACTAACTTTTCGATTTGTACCGTTAACGTTCCGGTCGTGATGCCTAACTTTTCCGCCAGTTCTTTCATGCGCAGCGCACCATGGCCGCCCAGCACTTCAATAGTATGGACTTGGGCCAAAGAGTAGCCGGTTTCTTTTACGACTGACTGTTCCCAAGAAGACATCTTGTCATAGAACTCGGTCAGCATTTGATTCAACTTTTCTAGTTCGCTCATCGTCAGCTATTTTGTAACTCTAGAGTAAGGTGATGAATCTTATCAAACTTACTCAGTAATTGCTTAAATTCACTCAACGTTTTATCACTGCGATTATGTAACACAATCGCAGCCGAGTAATGATGTCCGCTCACCTTCCAAACATGCAGATCC
>NZ_JAWOVP010000444.1:0-544 GCF_033339995.1 Vibrio sp. 1641 | reverse complement strand
TCAGCCAAACGGAATTGGCAAAAGCATTAGAAGAAGACTTCGATGGTATTGAGAACGAACAACTTCGCCAACGCTTAATCAACTTCGCGCCAAAATACGGCAATGACGACGATTATGTCGACCAACTGCTGGCTGATGCTTATCAAGTTTATATCGATGAGTTGGCGCAATTTGTCAACACACGTTATGGGCGCGGACCAATTGGTGGTAGCTACTACGCGGGAACATCGAGCATCTCTGCCAACGTGCCATTTGGTGCATCCACGATGGCAACACCAGATGGTCGAAAAGCGAAAACGCCACTGGCGGAAGGCGCAAGTCCAGCATCGGGCTCTGACCGTTTGGGACCAACTGCGGTGTACAACTCAGTCGGTAAAATTCAAGCCAATAAAATCCTAGGTGGCGTGCTGCTTAATCAGAAGTTAAGCCCAGCGGCTGTCGCTTCAGAAGGGGATAAGCTCAAGCTTTCAATGCTGATTCGAACCTTCTTTAACCACCCCAAAGGTTGGCACGGGCAGTACAACATCGTCGCTCGTGAAACCTG
>NZ_JAWOVP010000443.1:0-544 GCF_033339995.1 Vibrio sp. 1641 | reverse complement strand
GATGAGAACCGGACAACCAACGATGCAAGCTATGTGCGATATTCGTTATATTACGCTCTGGCTCTTCAATTAGGGCGACCGCCGCCAAAGCGACATTTACCATCTTATCGCTGTGGGATTGCGATTTAATTAACATCGCTGCCGCGCGAGGTTCTACGCCCAAGTCATGAGCCTGCTTTCCTTCCGCAGTCAGTTGTCCTTGCTCGGTAATAAGCCCTAATGAAAACAACAACTGCTTAGCTTGTTGCAGCGCGGCAGCAGAAGGAATATCGAGCCATTTTAGCTCATGAATATCGGTCGTCCCCCAAAACGCCAGCTCCATTACCAAGCTCGCAAGATCGGAATGCAAAATCTCAGGTTGTGGCACTTGTGGCTGTTGCTTGAGTTGGCTTTCTGAATAGAGGCGAACGCAAATCCCCTCTTCAATTCGCCCAGCACGACCAGCTCGCTGGATGGCTGACGATTGAGCTATACGCGTTTGTTTCAATCGTGTAAGGCCATTTTTCAAGTCAAAACGCGCAACACGCTCCAAACCAGAATCCAC
>NZ_JAWOVP010000442.1:0-544 GCF_033339995.1 Vibrio sp. 1641 | reverse complement strand
ATCCGGAGAAACCACTTCACCCATTTGTTTGCGTGCATGGTCGATACTGCGTGAAAGGCTTTCGTATCGGCTATCGTCAGGACCGATCATCTGCTGCATGATGCCCCAGTATTTAATTGCTGCTGGGTAGTCTTTACGTTCAAATGCATCAAATGCGAGCAATGAGAACACGCGTAAATCCACGTAATCTTGTTGCATGAGCTTACCAAGTAAAGAACGAGCCGTTGCTTGGTCCATCTCGTCTTGAGAAAGCATTAGCGCCTGAGCGTAACCTAACATGACGTCAAGATCTTTTGGCTCAAGAGCATACGACTTTTTCATAGAATCGATGGCTGTCGTCACATCGCGGTTCGCTAATGCAATACGACCGAGTAGCAACCAACCGGTTGAATCTTCTGGTTGATAATGCAGGCGCGTGCGCAGTGCCAACGTTAAATCAGCCATTTCATCATCGCTCAGAGGTTCAGAAGACGACGACATCAGCTTCTTAGAAAGCTCTGGCAAGTTAGACGTAACCTCTTGCCATTTCACAACATCTTGAGAT
>NZ_JAWOVP010000441.1:0-544 GCF_033339995.1 Vibrio sp. 1641 | reverse complement strand
AGGTTTTGTTGCTCTGTATAGCATTTCCATTTACGCTTTGAGCAACTAGTTGTTTTGGGCGCACTTTATCTATGACCAACATCTTTATCATTGTTGTTCTTCTGGTTGTATTCTTCTTTATTATTCAAAAGTACGTGATTAAGCACGACGACACGCGTGACTATCCATATCGTGCGAAAGGCCCGTTACTAAGAGGGCAAGAAGGTGCTTTTTTCAATGCGCTAAGAGCCGCAGTCGGAGAGCATGCTGACGTGTTTGCCAAGGCGAACATGTCTACTTTGGTTGCTCCGAAAGACATCAAGAATAAAAAGCAGTTTTTCGTGGCCAATAATCGCATCTCGCGCAGTTATTTCGACTACGTAATTTGTGATCCCAGAACGTTAGAACCGCGCGTGATTATCGAGTTTGATAACGGGCAGCAATTGAATAAAGGTAAGGTGGAGCGTCAGAAGTTGCTGATGCACGTATGTAAATCTGCCAACTTGCCTCTGATCGGGACTTCTGTAAAACACAGTTATCAAGTGGGGCGTTTACGCCGTTTGTT
>NZ_JAWOVP010000440.1:0-544 GCF_033339995.1 Vibrio sp. 1641 | reverse complement strand
GAAGCGTCTACAGACAGCAACATCGTTACGACTGGTGAAAAACGAGTGGACGAGCTGACTGGTCTTCCTTGGGAGAAAGTGGCAGCGAAAGTATGGATCAAGAAAGAGTCTATGCTGAACGACATCAACCCTGTATGGGAAAAATCGAAAGAAGCATACAAAACAAACTGTTCTGTATGTCATACACAACCAGCTGAAGCGCACTTCGATGCGAACACCTGGCCAGGTATGTTCGACGGCATGCTTGCGTTCGTTAACCTAGATACAGACAGTGAAGCACTGATCTTGAAATATCTACAGAAGCACTCTTCAGATTATGCTGAAGGCCACCACTAATAAGCGCGGATTGGAGTAATTTAAATGGCTATTACACGAAGAAGTTTTCTTAAAGGTGTAGCAACCACAAGTGCAGCGTCAGTTATCGGTCCAAGCTTATTGGCGTCAGCTTCTGCAAACGCAGCTGAGTCGACTGGTACTTGGAAAGTAACAGGCTCACACTGGGGCGCGTTCCGCGCCCACATCTACGCGGGTAAAGTTCAAGAGA
>NZ_JAWOVP010000439.1:0-546 GCF_033339995.1 Vibrio sp. 1641 | reverse complement strand
AACCTTTGAGGTACGACAGCGAAGAATAGCCTGTGCCGAAGTCATCCAACGAAATCTCGATTCCGAGTTCACACAGCTGATTTAGCGATGCGATGGCCAGTTTTGGATCGATAAGCAAAAAGCTTTCGGTAATTTCCAGCTCCAAGCGATGCGCCGGGAATCCCGTTTCACGAAGGATGGTTTTGAGCTTGTTGATGAAGCGCGACTGCTGCAGTTGAAGGGCTGATACATTGACTGCAATTTTGCCAAATTGAACGCCTCTCGCCAGCCAGTCTGTCCCTTGTAAACAGGCGTCTTTGAGTACCCATTCGCCGATGCTTTGAATCAAGCCCGTCTTCTCTGCGATAGGAATAAAATCCGCAGGTGGCACTAAGCCAAATTCTGGGTGTTCCCAACGCACCAAGGCTTCCACACCAATAATTGCGTTTTGCGCGAGGTTGTATTGCGGCTGATACACCAAATGCAGTTGTTCTTTTTCTATCGCTTCATGCAGCGCAGATTGAATACGGACGTGCGATACCGATTTGTCAGTTAAATCCGGAGAGT
>NZ_JAWOVP010000438.1:0-547 GCF_033339995.1 Vibrio sp. 1641 | reverse complement strand
TTGTTTCCAATATTCTGCTCGCAATGGGGATGATGATGGTGTCACCGATGACCATTTCTCTGCCCTTCAAGTTACTGCTTTTCGTTTTGCTTGATGGCTGGACAAAACTCACGCACGGCTTAGTGCTGAGTTACGGTTGATGAAGGAGAGAGAATGAATCCTGCAGAAATCATCCATTTCACAACGCAAGCACTCACTTTGGTTCTGTTCTTGTCGCTACCACCAATTTTGGTCGCAGCATTAGTCGGCACCTTAGTGTCGCTGATCCAAGCACTGACTCAGGTACAAGAGCAAACGTTAGGGTTTGTCGTGAAGCTCATTGCCGTGATCATCACCCTGTTCATCACAACGCAGTGGCTAGGTGCAGAGCTGCACGCTTTTGCCTCACTCGCTCTGGATAAAATTCCACAAATACGATGAGTTACGACGATTTACACCAAGCTTTGTTTCTTTATAGCTTGACGCTGCCAAGGCTCATGGCGTGCTTTATCTTTCTGCCTATTTTGAGCAAACAGATGCTTGGCGGCGCAATGATCCGTAACGGCGT
>NZ_JAWOVP010000437.1:0-547 GCF_033339995.1 Vibrio sp. 1641 | reverse complement strand
GGATGCTTTTGCTGCATTAGAGAAAGCCACTGGTGAGCTCAAAAAAGAGATGAACATGGCGAACGATCAACAAGAGCGTGCCATGGCATATCAACTAGCGATGACAATGGAGATGACACAATGATGATTTCTTCTTCACTGCCATCGTCAAATGCCGCTCCGGCTTCAGAAGGCCGAATCACGCAAGCAAAAGACGTTCAAGGCTTTTCGCAGCGCAATGCTTCAGGGCAAGCACCTCTGAATCAATCCGCAGCATTATCAGAGCAAGCAGTACCAAGCTTTCGCCTTGCTGCACAAACTTTCTCAAGCGAAGAGCGCAAAGAGGCGACAACTGCAACAACGGAAGAAAATGCTGCTGTTGACACCACAGGAATGAATGTTCTTCTGAGTGCAACAACACCAACTGAAACACCAGACCTTGCAGCGCAAGCGCAAACCTTGACGCAAGGCATGCTAAACATGGCTGAGAAATCGGTTGCGTCATTCAACAAAGTCAATCCGTTGGAAGTAAAAGGTGAAGCAAAAACAACAAGCCCAGCGCAAGCTA
>NZ_JAWOVP010000436.1:0-547 GCF_033339995.1 Vibrio sp. 1641 | reverse complement strand
GGGGACCTCAATGCGTATGGTATGGAAGATCCACTACTGACACTGACTGACTACTCGAAAGAGAAATACGGACGTGATATCTACACAGCGGGTTACACCACAATCAACGGTGGTGAGTTGCAAGTTGAGCAAACGCAAATCAAACAAGGTTACGGCCTGAACAACCTTAATACCTTGCTGCATGGCACAGACACGTTCTCGTACACCTATTCTGGTGAGTTGGGCAATTTAGACCACGCCTTGGCAAGCAACAGTTTGGCGCAAAAAGTGGTAGCGATTGAAGATTGGCACATTAACTCACTAGAAAGTAATTTGTTTGAGTACGGCAGCAAATACACAGGTGACATGCCGAAATACAAAGATGCGTTCTCGGCATCTGACCACGATCCTGTGATCATCGCGATTGATTTACCTGATACGGATATCGATTTACCGAAAGCGGGTGAAAATTTAGCGGTAGATGTACGTTTGCCACCAAACGCGGTTGCAGGTGACATCGTGACTGTTAGCTTAACCGTCGCGACTCAAGCTGCCGCTGTAAGTAGTG
>NZ_JAWOVP010000435.1:0-547 GCF_033339995.1 Vibrio sp. 1641 | reverse complement strand
TGAATACCTAAAAGACCGTGGTCTATCTGGTGAAATCGTTCAGAAATTTGGCATTGGTTACGTGGCTGACGAATGGGATTTAGTCCGCAAAAACTTCGGCCAGAATAAAGACAATCAAGACATGCTTGTCACTGGTGGCATGCTGATTGAAAACGACAAAGGCAACCGTTATGACCGCTTTCGTGGTCGTATTATGTTTCCAATTCGTGATCGTCGTGGTCGAGTAATTGGCTTTGGTGGTCGAGTACTTGGTGAAGGTACACCAAAATATCTCAACTCACCGGAAACGCCAATATTCCATAAAGGCAAAGAGCTTTATGGCCTGTATGAAGTGTTACAAGCGCATCGTGAACCAGCACAAATTTTGGTGGTTGAAGGCTATATGGACGTTGTCGCTCTGGCTCAATACGGCGTAGATTATTCCGTCGCGTCGCTAGGTACCTCGACAACGGGCGATCATATTCAAATGTTGTTCCGCCAAACCAATACCGTGGTGTGTTGTTACGATGGCGACCGAGCAGGTAAAGAAGCGGCATGGCGAGCGTTA
>NZ_JAWOVP010000434.1:0-547 GCF_033339995.1 Vibrio sp. 1641 | reverse complement strand
GTGAGTATAAATTTGCGTGGTCGATAAGTCACTATGCCCTAGCAGCATCTGTACGACCCTGAGATCTGCGCCATAGTTCAATAAATGCGTTGCAAACGCGTGGCGTAAAACGTGCGGCGACAGCTGGTCGGTATCGATGCCAGCAATGACAGCATAGTATTTGATACGATGCCAAAACGTCTGACGAGTCATTTGGCGTGCTCGTTTACTTGGGAATACCACATCGGAAGACGTTTCTCCCAATAATGCAGGGCGACCTTGCTGGATGAATGTTTCAATCCAATCGATCGCATTCTCCCCCATCGGCACCAAACGTTCCTTGCCACCTTTACCCGTCACACGCACGACGCCTTGACGTAAACTGATGTTTTCCATCGTCAGGCTGACGAGTTCTGTCACACGCAACCCAGTCGCGTACAACAACTCAAGCATGGCTTTATCGCGCAGTTCTACCGGATCATTAGGATCTGGCGCGTCCAAAAGTGCGTCCACTTGCTCTTCGCTGATGTCTTTCGGTAAGCGTTGTGGCAATTTCGGGCTGACCAAC
>NZ_JAWOVP010000433.1:0-547 GCF_033339995.1 Vibrio sp. 1641 | reverse complement strand
TGATACCGCGATGGACTGCGTGCGAACTTCGATCCGTCAAGGCGCATCTAACGTGATTTGTGCCTACCGTCGTGATGAAGAAAACATGCCAGGCTCCCGTCGAGAAGTGAAAAATGCCAAAGAAGAGGGCGTGAAGTTCATGTTTAACCTTCAGCCTTTAGGTATTGAGGTTGATGCGTATGGCAAAGTTTCAGGCGTGAAAGTGGTCAAAACTGCTTTAGGCGAGCCTGATGACGCAGGTCGCCGTCGCCCAGAACCTGTGGAAGGAAGTGAACACGTACTGCCTGCCGATGCTGTCATCATGGCATTTGGTTTCCAACCTCATCAAATGAACTGGCTTACTCCGTTCAATGTTGAACTTGATCAATGGGGACGAATCAAAGCACCCAACAACCAAGAGTTTCAATATCAAACCAGCAATGAAAAGATCTTCGCTGGGGGAGACGCAGTTCGCGGTTCTGATTTAGTGGTAACCGCCATTGGTGAAGGACGAAATGCAGCAGAAGGCATTCTTGATTACTTAAACGTATAGCGTCGTCCCAACACT
>NZ_JAWOVP010000432.1:0-548 GCF_033339995.1 Vibrio sp. 1641 | reverse complement strand
CTGTCGATGAAACCGCTGATGTGATTGAAGAGCTACGCCGCGTATTTCCTGACATCCAAGGCCCACGTAAAGACGATATTTGTTACGCAACACAAAACCGCCAAGATGCCGTGCGAGAGCTGGCTGGTGATGTGGATGTAATGGTGGTTGTGGGTTCTAAGAATTCTTCAAACTCTACTCGTCTTAAAGAGTTGGCTGAGAAACTTGGCACGCCTGGTTACTTGACGGATTGTCCTGAAGATATCAAGCCAGAGTGGTTTGAAGGCAAAACAAAAGTAGGTGTGACAGCGGGGGCTTCTGCGCCAGAAGAGTTGGTGAATCAGATTCTTGAGCGTATCAAAGAACTAGTGGGTGCTCGCTCAGTCGATGAAGTCTTAGGTCGAGAAGAAAACATGTTCTTCGAAGTACCAAAAGAGCTGCAAATCAAGCAAGTGGACTGATATCCATTTATCGAATATTCAAAAGGCGACCTCAAGGTCGCCTTTTTTGATCGTATGTTTCGCTCATATTCGGCACTTAGTGGCTGATACCTAGCATCTCTTTGAGTA
>NZ_JAWOVP010000431.1:0-549 GCF_033339995.1 Vibrio sp. 1641 | reverse complement strand
TACCCAGTACTGATTCTGAATCAGCATGTCGCTTCGCCATATCATGGTGCGAGCCTTGCCACGCTTCCACTTCGACTTGGTGACAGTCGATGCACGTTTCATTCCCAATAAACTGAGCTTGAACAACTTCTGGTGGAGTTTGGGCGTTTTGCTGTCCAAACAGAGAAAAACTGACGAGCATAGCAAGGCTCACTATTGCCTGCTTCCGACTTGCCCACTGAGTCATAACGATCCTTGTTATTCTAATTTTGTTCTTCATCAACTGTAGGATGACTTTTTCTTTTTGGACAAGTAATTACATGAGTTTTAAGAAAAACTTAAACGGTGCGCAAAAAAAGAGGCTCCTCAGAGCCTCTCGATTTGGAGTTTTGATCGTGCAGCAAACCTACTTATTCGGGTTCTCTTGCAGCTTCTCCATCACTTGATCAAGCGAGAAACTTGCGGCTTTTTGCCTTGGCGGGAACTCTTTGAAGGTTTCTAGGAATCGACCAACATACGTTTGTGCTGGCACCAACATGTAGGCGCGATCAAGCATCCAATCGTAGTACG
>NZ_JAWOVP010000430.1:0-549 GCF_033339995.1 Vibrio sp. 1641 | reverse complement strand
CAATGTGAGGAGGAAGCCCCAAAGACAGCAAAGCAGGGACGGTTAGCATCCCTCCACCACCTGCGACTGCGTCAATAAATCCAGCAACAAAAGCGACTAGCGCCAACACCAACAGCATTGTCGGCTCTATCATTTCCATAAATTCTTATTCTTCTAATATTCTATTTTTCGTTTAAATGGCGGCAGTGAGTCGATAAGTGCTTGCCCGTAGCGTTTGGTTACGAGGCGTCGATCCAGAATGGTCACTCTACCAGAATCTCGTTCTTTACGCAGTAGGCGGCCCACGCTCTGGATCAGCTTTTTGCTCGCATCAGGTACAGTGATTTGCATAAACGGGTTGCCGCCTTTCTTTTCTATGTATTCTGAATGCGCTTGTTCTACTGGAGAGGTAGGAACACCAAATGGAATTTTGGTGATCACTAAGTTTTCCAGTAACTCTCCTGGCAAATCGAGTCCTTCCGAAAAGCTTCCGGTACCAAAGAGAACGCTGGTTTTGTTTGTTTCTACAAGCTTTTTATGTTTTTTTAGAATTTCTTGACGAGAACTTTC
>NZ_JAWOVP010000429.1:0-549 GCF_033339995.1 Vibrio sp. 1641 | reverse complement strand
TTTTATCATCAATTTACACACTTTTTGACCCGTCCACTTGTACACAGAAAATTGTGATTTCCAACACAATATCTTCAAATCTGAGAGTTCTATTGCACCTTTACAACAAACGCATTCGACAAGCGTATAGAAACGTAAATTTTGTTGTATGTACAACACTGGGTAATTATCATTCTAACTAATTTGTTTGGGATAGATGCATATCCACTAATCATAATCGAGCCATTCAGAACGCATTGAATTGGATATTTGTAGGGCTTGCAAAATAAGAGAGATGTTTCATGAGACGTAGAACCACGCTATCGCTGCTGATTGCATCGAGCCTGTTTATGGCGGGATGTCAACCAAGCCAAGAAGGAACTGAGCAAGGTGGTGGCGCCGCTCCCGCAACCGAAGTGAATGTGTTGACGGTTGAACCTGTTCGACAAGCTTTGACGGTTGAGTTGCCGGGCCGCAGCCGTGCATTTAAAGAGGCGGAAGTCCGCCCACAGGTAACGGGTATTATTTCAGAACGTAACTTTGTTGAAGGTGGCGTTGTGGAAAAAGGTC
>NZ_JAWOVP010000428.1:0-550 GCF_033339995.1 Vibrio sp. 1641 | reverse complement strand
ACTAATAGAATTTGGAAAGAATCAATCACAATTGGCAAATGCCCGCCAAAGCTGAACAGAGCCACGCCAGCCGATTCCAAAATGGCGTTGAGGTTGAGTGACAACGCCACGCCAACCGCTCCGCCGACAATAGCCCCAATCACACCACTACTTGCGCCTTGCACCATGAAAATCGTCATGACTTGCGATTGCGTCATACCCTGCGTTTTCAAAATCGCGACTTCAGATTGTTTTTCCATCACCACCATGATCAAAGCAGAAATGATGTTAAACGCTGCAACGCCGACAATGAGACCCAGCATTAAGCCCATCATGTTCTTTTCCATTTTCACAGCTTGGAAAAGCTCGCCACGTTGTGCACGCCAATCACTCCACTGCCACCCTTCTGGCATCGGTTTATCAGCGAAATCCGTCACCATAAATGGGTCAGAGAAAAACACTCGCCAGCCAGATACGGTATCTTTGGGCAGGCGCATTAACTTAGCTGCATCCGCCATATTGACGATCATAAGCTGGCCATCGACATCCGAACCGGTATTAAAAATACCAG
>NZ_JAWOVP010000427.1:0-551 GCF_033339995.1 Vibrio sp. 1641 | reverse complement strand
AACTTGCTTGAGCATGTTACCTACAGTGATATCAACAGGCGCGTTGATCATCAGACCCATTGCGCCTTCTTCGTTATGTTCACAAACGTAGATAACGCTATTCTGGAAATACGGATCTTTCATTCCAGGCATGGCTACTAAAAAATGGTTTGTGAGGTTCATTCTCATACCGACCTTTAAGACTCGTAAATGCACTTAAGCAAACTCGCGACTATGTGCATGAGTTTGCTTAAGATAATGTCTGGTTCTCTACTATAACTGTACTATATATTCAGTTATTCGCCTTTCACACGACGTTCAATGGCATCCATCAGTTTGCCAGTGATAGAAATGTCGAATGCCGCTTCGATTTCACGAATACAAGTTGGGCTAGTCACGTTGATTTCAGTTAGCTTATCGCCAATCACATCAAGACCAACAAAGATAAGCCCTTTTTCTTTTAGAGTCGGAGCAACAGCTTGAGCAATCTTCATATCTGTTTCGCTTAGCGGACGAGCTTCACCAGTACCACCAGCAGCTAGGTTGCCGCGCGTTTCGCCTTTAGCAGGAAT
>NZ_JAWOVP010000426.1:0-552 GCF_033339995.1 Vibrio sp. 1641 | reverse complement strand
ATAGAGATTCATGCTTAAAAACTGGACTGTAACAACACAACCCGTTCGCCTCGCTTCTGACGGCATAATGATGCGCGAACGTTACCTGCTAAACGCCAAACACGCCAACCACAAATGCACCGAAGCACTCATTTCGATCTTTGGTTGCGGAGAAACATCCCACCGAATTGCGCTAGCAGGCGAAAAATTTAGGCTTGAACAACAACTCAAACGCAAAGGCGGGCGGCCGCTCTCTAGCTACCCCATGGAATATTGTCTTACGTTACCAAAAGGCTACAGGCCCACCGCTGAGCAGTGGCAATCCATTGTCAAAGATTGCTGTTTAGCACTCGCAAAACTCTGCAAGCTGAATAAATCTGAGTTCGCTCAATATAGACAACAAATTCGAGCAGTACTACACCAACAAAGCCAAGACGGCACCAAAGGCAGTGGCGATCATGTGCATTTAATTATCGGTAAAGTGGTTGGTCACCGTGTTCTAAAGGAACTACAGCAAAAGAAAGCCACCAAGCTTATCAAGCAAGCATTCAATCAATCAGTGCTTAAGCATGT
>NZ_JAWOVP010000425.1:0-552 GCF_033339995.1 Vibrio sp. 1641 | reverse complement strand
CGGTTTCTAAGTCACGGATCTCACCAACCATCACCACATCCGGGTCCTGACGTAAGATCGCACGTAGACCACGCGCAAATGTCATGTCGACTTTCGGGTTAACTTGGGTCTGGCCAATGCCATCGATATCAAATTCGATTGGGTCTTCCACCGTCAGAATGTTGCGCTCGTTGCTATTGATTTCTTGCAAGCCGGCGTACAAAGTGGTCGATTTACCAGAACCCGTAGGGCCGGTCACCAAAATGATACCGTGTGGGCGACCAATAAGGTGACGGAAGTTGTCGTGTACCGAAGGAGTCATGCCCAAACTATGCAGGTCAAGGCGCGTTGCGTTTTTATCTAACAGACGCATTACCACTCGTTCACCGTGAGAGGATGGCATGGTAGAAACACGCACGTCGACCGCTCGGCCACCAATACGTAGTGAGATACGACCATCTTGAGGCACACGCTTTTCAGCAATATCGAGCTTCGCCATAACTTTCACACGAGACACCAATAACGGCGCAAGCTTACGACTTGGCGTCAAGACTTCGCGCAGAACGCCGTCGA
>NZ_JAWOVP010000424.1:0-552 GCF_033339995.1 Vibrio sp. 1641 | reverse complement strand
TCTTTGGCACGTTCACACAGGACTTATTTATGATTGATTCTATTATCGCTTGGATAGATGCCTATGAGTTTTCATGGTGGCATTCACCGTTTTGGTTCTTTTTGAGCTTTGTTTGGTATGTGCTTTGGGATAGGCTTTTCGAGCACCTTAACCCTTATCCTTAGTGCGCATTATGGGTGAGTGTTATGTTGAGTGGTTCGCCTTTGGCCTAGAACGCGCAAAGGGTGGGCGAGAGACTTGCTCATTGTCGGCTTGCCGTACATGCCAGGAAAGAGAATCGCTTTGAAGTGAGAGCCCGTAACATAACACACATAATGCTGCACTAATGAAATGACATACCAAACGCTGAGTATGTCATTTTAGTTTGTCTTTGTTTTGCATGATGAAAAACGTTAGAAGATCTTTGCAGTGAATAGGTTTTCCCTCAAGTCGTATACTTTTGATATTTCCATCTTCATCGGTTTTGTATTCATACATGCATGTATCATCGCCGTTTCTGATTCTGTCTATGCGTTCCTTGCCATAGACTTCTTCAATCGGCTGGTTTGGATC
>NZ_JAWOVP010000423.1:0-553 GCF_033339995.1 Vibrio sp. 1641 | reverse complement strand
CAAGGACGCCAGTTTGGTACCTTGCAAGTGTTCCGCACAACTCAACAGTTAACCGCAATCGAAAAAGACCTCAAGCTGCTTGAGCAAAGTGGTACTCGATTTGAGTTGATGGACGTTGAACAGTGCCTTCGACAAGAACCCGGTTTAGCGCTGGTCAAAGATAAAATCGTAGGCGGGTTGTATTTGCCTGATGATGAAACAGGTGACTGCTTTCAGTTTTGCCAACAGCTGACAGAACTTGCGAAAGCGCATGGTGTCACGTTTAAATTCAATACCGAAGTGAGTAATTGGGTTACTGTAGGCAAAAAGATCATAGGTGCCCAAACGAACCACGGTTTGTTTAAGGCCGACCAATTTGTCGTTGCTTCTGGTAGCTTTTCCACTGCGCTTTTAAAGCAGCTCGATATTGATATCCCAGTGTATCCGGTTAAAGGATATTCACTGACGCTACCGATAGAAAATGAAGAATACGCACCGCGCTCTACTGTCATGGATGAGACTTACAAAGTCGCTATGACTCGATTTGATGACCGCATACGAGTGGCTGGCACCG
>NZ_JAWOVP010000422.1:0-554 GCF_033339995.1 Vibrio sp. 1641 | reverse complement strand
ACTTTACTTCAATGGTTCGCATTGGCTTGCTCATTGGGGTATTGATGGTCTCTGTTCAGGCCTTAATGCAAGGTGGTCGTGGGATTAACTTTCAACACGTTTTAGTCTCATGGCTAGTCTTTGCAACCATGTTTGGGCCCAGTACCCGAGTGAGCATTGAGGATGCGTACACGGGACAAGTTCGAGTGGTTGATAATGTGCCCATCGGTGTTGCTGCCGCAGGTAGTACGATTTCGACTGTTGGCTTTCAAATCACGCGATTGTTTGAAACCGCCTTCTCAACTCCCGCGATGACGGAATACGGCTTTGCATCCAGTTTACAGTCACTGATTAAAGTGAGAAAACAGGTGATGGATCGCTCTGGGTTGGGTGATGCAAATCGTGTCGGCGGCTCGGACATCGAGCAATCGTGGTTTAACTACATCAAAGAGTGCACCTTGATTGGTATCGACATCGGCCAAAAGAACCTCGATCAGGTGCTGAGTGATCCTAACCCGATGACTGCGATTAGGTTTGATTCGCGCATTTATGGCACTCGAATCATGCTCAGTGGT
>NZ_JAWOVP010000421.1:0-554 GCF_033339995.1 Vibrio sp. 1641 | reverse complement strand
GCCAGTGATTTGACCGTCTTCCATATGAAGATCATCAACACGTGTACTAAAGCGAATTTCACCACCTAGCTCGATGATAGTCGCACGCAGTTTCTCGATCATCGTTACCAGCTTGAAAGTACCGATGTGCGGTTTACTTACGTATAGAATTTCTTCTGGTGCGCCAGCCTCAACAAATTCAGTGATCACTTTGCGACCGTAGAAGTTTGGATCTTTCACTTGGCTGTACAGCTTACCGTCAGAGAACGTACCCGCACCGCCCTCACCAAACTGTACGTTTGATTCTGGGTTTAGCGTGCGTTTACGCCAGAAACCGAAAGTATCTTTAGTACGTTCACGTACTTCTTTACCACGTTCAACAATGATTGGGTTGAAACCCATTTGAGCCAACACCAAACCAGCAAACAGACCACATGGACCAAAACCGATGACGATTGGGCGCTCTGTTAGGTTCTCAGGTGCTTTCGCAACAAACTTGTATTCCATGTCTGGTGTTTGGCGAACGTGAGGATCGTTTGCGAACTTCGCTAGCAACGCGGTTTCATCGCCTTCAA
>NZ_JAWOVP010000420.1:0-554 GCF_033339995.1 Vibrio sp. 1641 | reverse complement strand
CGGTAACGAATCGGGTTATCGCTGTAACATCCGTGCGAGGTATGCAGCAACCAAAGCCCTTGATGACACCCGTTTGGTTCACTACGAAGAAGACCGCGATGCTGAAGTGGTGGATGTGATTTCCACTATGTACTCACGCGCTCAACTGATGAATTACTTTGGCGAACACCCACACGAGAAGCCACGCATTATCTGCGAATACGCACACGCGATGGGTAACGGGCCGGGTGGTTTAACCGAATACCAAAACGTGTTCTATGCGCACGACCACATTCAAGGTCACTACGTTTGGGAATGGTGTGATCACGGCATTCTAGCGCGTGATGAACACGGCCAAGAGTTCTACAAATACGGCGGCGATTATGGCGACTACCCAAACAACTACAACTTCTGCATGGATGGTCTGATTTACCCAGATCAAACCCCGGGCCCTGGCCTGAAAGAATACAAACAAGTCATTGCACCAGTGAAAATTCAAGCAGTAGAAGGCAAGACAAACACCTTCACCGTAGAGAACAAATTGTGGTTTACCAACCTTGATGATTACACCATCA
>NZ_JAWOVP010000419.1:0-554 GCF_033339995.1 Vibrio sp. 1641 | reverse complement strand
AGGACGGTAGCGTTTGGTTACCAAATAGACCACCACAGTCGCTACACTTAACGCAACTGTTGGCCAATGAAGTTCTGCCAAGCGTTGTGGAGCTTCCCATAATCGTTCAAGTAGATAGCGTTGTTCGTATTTCAAACCCACGACTTTCGCAAACTGACCGACAATGATGGTCAACGCCACGCCGTTGAGTAGCCCTAAGAGGATTGGGCGGGAAAGGAAGTCAGCAAAAATTCCCAGTTTGAAACGGCTGGCCAGTACACACCAAATACCTGTCATAGCTGTCATGGTCATGACGAGCTGCCAGTGTTTGGTTGGGTCGCCAGCGGCAATTGGGGTAACGACGGCGGCGATGACGGCACAGGTTGCGGCGTCCGGGCCAACAATGAGTTGTCGGGAAGTGCCCATTAAAGCGTAAACCAGCATCGGCAGCACGCATGAGTAGAGGCCGACGATAGCAGAAACGCCAGTTAGCTGTGCATAAGCAATAGCAACAGGTAGTGCAACAGCAACAACAGAAAATGCTGCTCTAAAGTCATTCACGAGCCATTCTTTTT
>NZ_JAWOVP010000418.1:0-557 GCF_033339995.1 Vibrio sp. 1641 | reverse complement strand
CTATTGCCAATTGGTCGGATTTTTCGATAAAAAAAGGTCAAAAGCTTCAGTTCGGAATGGCGAAAAATGGCCTTCGCGCCTATCTCGCTGTAAAAGGTGGCTTCAATGTGCCTGAGCACCTTGGGAGCTCATCGACCGTGCTTCGTGAAGCATTAGGTGGACTAGAAGCCAATGGTAACGCTCTAAAAGCTGGAGATGTTCTCCCTTTTGACGCTCATTCATTACCTAACCATAAACCAAGAATCATGACATTTCGTTTCAAGCCAGATTACAACTTGCCAATTACACTGCGGGTTATTGAAGGTTATCAATGTGATGATTTCAGTGTTGAAGCTAAAGAAAAATTCTATTCGGGAAGCTTTGCGATCTCGCCAGACTCTAATCGAATGGGCTATCGCCTTGAAGGAAATACGGTAAAGCCACCTTATGATGGCATCTTATCTGAAGGGATCGCGCTAGGCGCCATTCAAATTCCCCATGATGGTAATCCGATTGTATTACTCAATGACCACCAAACCATTGGTGGGTATCCAAAGCTTGGTTGTGTTGCAAGAATA
>NZ_JAWOVP010000417.1:0-557 GCF_033339995.1 Vibrio sp. 1641 | reverse complement strand
CTCCGGTTGGAGCTCGCCATCGGAAAGAATGATCCCCTTGAGCGCCGCTTCATCCAGTTCTTGTTTCACAACCAGATCAAACAGATGGCTAAAGCGCGTAAAATCGGCCTCTTTGATGGTCAACCCCGCCGCCATGGCGTGCCCGCCGAACTTGAGGATCAAACCTGGGTTTTGCGTGTCGATAAGATCCAACGCATCACGCATGTGTAATCCAGGAATCGAACGACAAGAACCCTTGATCGTCCCTTCACCACCGTCAGCAAAGGCAATAACTGGACGATGGAATTTCTCTTTGATACGCGAAGCGAGAATACCAATCACACCTTGGTGCCAATCGCGCTGGAACAGCGATAAGCCGTATGGCAGCTCGCTGTTTTCGCCAAACTGCAAACGTTCACAAAACGCCATCGCTTCTTGCTTCATGCCTTCTTCAATCTCTTTACGAGTCTGATTGAGTCCATCAAGCTCACTGGCCATGCGACGTGCGGCATGGATGTTGTTACACATCAGTAGCTCAACACCAAAAGACATGTCGTCTAAACGGCCAGCGGCATTAA
>NZ_JAWOVP010000416.1:0-557 GCF_033339995.1 Vibrio sp. 1641 | reverse complement strand
CGTTATTAACGACATTCCCATGATCTCTGGCGCGGGTGAAGCAACCGTCATTGCGACTGATGCTCAAGGCCGACAAACGGTCATGACCAGCCCGTTTTTCCTCTCTTCCGATTTGTTGAAAACAGGATTTACTTCTTACAGTGCCAGTATTGGTGCGCTCAGAGAAGATTTTGGAAACGCATCGAATGAATATGGTGCTGGTGGCGTTGTTGTAGCGATGCGTCATGGCATGACGGATTGGTTAACCTTGGAAACACAAGCTGAAGCAAAAGATGACCTAATTGTTGCAGGGCTGGGTTTTGTTAGTAATGCGTTCAACTTAGGTACGGTAGATGCCTCATTTCGAGTCAGTAATTTTAAAGACCAATCCAGCTCATACGCTCTGAGGTACAGTTACCAATCTAGGTTGTTTAGCTTCGCTGCTAGAACGCAAGTGGAGCAAGCTGATTTCTATACCCTGTCACATTTGCCAAATTACGAGAAGCTTAATAAAGGGGAGGAGGCATCGCTGAAGTCTCGTCATGTATCGCAAGTCAACATGGGAGTACGGCTAGGGG
>NZ_JAWOVP010000415.1:0-557 GCF_033339995.1 Vibrio sp. 1641 | reverse complement strand
AAACCAGAGTTACCCGGAATACCCATAATTGGACGAAGAAGCGGCGTTAACAGTTTGCGTGCTGCTTCTAGTGCGCCATAGTGCTCAAGTACATTGATCATACCCAGTGCGAACATAACGGTAGGAATCAAAGTAAGTGCAAAAATGAAACCGTCACGTGCACCGCTACCACCAGTACCGCGAAGCGACGTTGTTGCAACTTGCACACCGTCAGCCGTTTCGGTGACACCATAAGCCACCTTGCCAAAAGAGCCATTCAACGTGGTGAAATCAAATACGCCATACCATTCGTTCGATTGCATGAGACCAGAAAAGAAGACGACCGCAAACGCCAGTGCAACGTAGCACCCCAGCGTAACCTTGCGCTCGGTTTGAACAGGATTTTTCATAACATTACCTACACATGTGGGACAGGACACATATGTTCACCCGAATAATGTGCTAGAGAGATGATCAAAATCAATCCGCCTGCCGAACATTCTGGCGACTCAGTTATGAAGTTTTGTTTTATGATTTTAATCACATTTGAAAGATAATAAAAATTTGTGCTAACAATT
>NZ_JAWOVP010000414.1:0-557 GCF_033339995.1 Vibrio sp. 1641 | reverse complement strand
AATCATTCTTGCGGTATTCCCTATGATGGCTGGTTTGCCAGACGCGCAGCTGTACTTCAACTTGGCCTTCTTCGTGGTTATGGTATCGCTGATCGTTCAGGGCGGTACGCTGACCAAAGCGATGTCGCTTGCCAAGGTTGAGTTGCCACCAAAGCCCGAGCCAATCTCTCGCACTGGTGTGGAGATTTACCCAACCAGTGAGTGGGAACTGTTTATTTACCGATTGAAAGCGGATAAATGGTGCATTGGCGAACCGCTGCGTAGTTTGTCGATGCCTGAAGGTACGCGCATTGCGGCTGTTTTCCGTAATCAAGAACTGCTTCACCCATCGGGCAGTACCAGGTTGGAAGAAGACGATACCCTATGTGTATTGGCTCAAGAGAAAGACTTAGCTGCACTGAGCTTGTTGTTCAGTGAAGCGCCGGAGAAAGCCTCTCTGACTCGTTTCTTTGGTGATTTCTTCTTAGATATCGAAGTGAAACTGGCCGACGTGGCGATGATGTAAGGTTTGAATTTGGGCGATGCACTGCAAGATCAAACCCTTAGCCATATTCTTG
>NZ_JAWOVP010000413.1:0-558 GCF_033339995.1 Vibrio sp. 1641 | reverse complement strand
TCGAGTTCAGAACCATGAAAATTAGCTAGGTATTCCGCGACTAGGTTATACCCCACCCAATACCCCATGTACTTCGGCCAGCGGCTTTCATCGCTTCCCAAAAAGTAAGCATCAAAGTTGTAATCCAAGCTCGTTAACTTATCTTTCATCTCTGTGTAAAACGGCCGCCAGTCGCGGTCTGTTATCAACTCAAACAAACTCGGAATGATGCCGCCGTTGACCTGACGTTCAAAATGGCAAGCCAAGCCTTCCATGATCATCACCTCTCCCAGAGTGAGTCCATTTTCTCCCGCTCGCATCCGAAACAGATGATGCAATTCATGCGCGAGCACTGCAGCCAGTTCGTTTTCAATGACGGTTTTTATATCCGTGCGCTGGGTGTCTAGCAAAACTTCAACTCGATAAGGGCTCAAGCAGTAACCACCAATGCCACTTTGCGGCGCATCACCGTGACCAAATGGACTGATGGTGACATCAATATTGGTCAGTTCAAAATGATCGGCGAGTTGCAGACTCAGGCTATTCAGCTGTTCATACAAATAGTCAGCAACAAGAGAC
>NZ_JAWOVP010000412.1:0-558 GCF_033339995.1 Vibrio sp. 1641 | reverse complement strand
GTGTTGCCCCTCTCCTTATTCTTGCCTTGTAAAGACAAGCTAACTAAGGAAGCTTTTATGAGCCACTTCACTATCAAGCTACGCCAAATCTTGCACAAGACACGCGATGAATGGGCAAAATTCGCTATCAGAGAAATGGAAATCCCACCTAACACCATCGCCAAATTTTATGGTTACAAATCGAGTTGTGATCTTGAGCAAATTCTTAAACAGGATAAAAACGACGCCAATTCGGACATTTGCTCGACACCTTGTGCGAGATCTCTCACAAGCGATGTAAGCAAAACGACCATTTTTGACTAAGATAAAATCAAAAAATGTATATAACCAATTGAAAATTAAAACTTATAGTATTTTTCATAATATTCGCTGCCAAAGTTTTTTTACCTAGCTGATTGAGAGTAATCAGCAAAACATCAATACTGATTGTGTCGACAGGATGTTGGCGGGAACAGGAAAAAAGCCTAATGGACTAGGTATCTTCAGGATGAAGATTTGGTAGCTTAGGATGAGTTATCAGCAAGGATGTAGTTAAGCTCTAGGATAGAGTTCGCCCGT
>NZ_JAWOVP010000411.1:0-559 GCF_033339995.1 Vibrio sp. 1641 | reverse complement strand
GAGTGTAGGTGAGTGAAGTGATTTTGATTTCAAAGTTAAAGCCCGGCTTTTCGGTTTCTCACGTTAAAACTCAAAGTTAGAATGTTCAAAATTATGAGTTAATTCAGCTTTTTAGCGTCTGGTTTTGGTTTGCAAAGGTAAGTCGAGTTAAGCTCTTGGTATCGCAAACTTAACCCTTTGAGTCTTAAACATAACAAGGCGTTTAAGAGGGATTCATGCCGCGTGGCATTTTTGGTATGCGGTTGGTTTTGGTGGTGAAAGTGGTCTGCGGAAGCTTGGTTTATGCGGCATTCACCCCTTAACGCGGCGTTAGGCTTCCTCTGCAATAAGAATCTGATAGAATATCGAAAATATTGGATTATATAGTTAGGAAAAAGTATGAACCTAGGTATTGTACTAGCAGTGAGCGATTACGGTAACCCTCAAAACGACCTACCAGGTTGCGATGCTGATGGACAAGCGATATCAACAATCTTAAAACTGGATGATAAGTTTAATGACCTACTTGTTTTATCAGAGAATACTACTAGTGCTAATGTCAAAACCCATCTCATAGAAT
>NZ_JAWOVP010000410.1:0-559 GCF_033339995.1 Vibrio sp. 1641 | reverse complement strand
CCACAAGGACTGGTTACAACAGTTTAGATAAAGAAGGGTAAAGGTGGCTTATGGAAGGCTTTCAACTAGATGAGATTTTCAATCTGGATACTACCTCAACAACAAGATCTCGCGCTAAACCAGTAAAAAGAAAGTGGCGTGAAATAGAAGAGATGAACGACAGACGTAACTTACTTAAAGAACTACGTGAACTTGATGTTTGCAACGACTACAGCTTAGACGACATCAAACTCTAATTTGAACAAAAGGCACCCTAACGGTGCCTTTTGTTTTTGTATAGAGCAGGGTTACATGTTCTGATTCTCTACGTCTAAATGTTTACGTGGACGGAATTCTTATTCAATGAGAATTAGCCGTTCTTTTTATCGAGAATTGGTTATGTTGAATTTCCATTCAATTCTCAAAGAATAAGAATTACCACAAATAAACCCGAGCAAGATTTATAGATACTCGGGCTTTGAGTGAGTTAAACAAACTCCATATCGCTTTGACGAACGCGCTCGGCAAGCTGTTTGTAGCGATCCGCAATCGTGTCACCAAATACAGGGTCGTCTTCGCT
>NZ_JAWOVP010000409.1:0-559 GCF_033339995.1 Vibrio sp. 1641 | reverse complement strand
GGGGTTAGGCGGACCGCTTGGCAATGGCAATCAATACATGCCTTGGATTCATATCCTCGATATGGTTCGTGCCATTATGTACCTGCTTGAAACCCCTCACGCGCATGGTGCCTTCAACATGTGCGCCCCTCACCCTGTGACTAACCGGATATTTAGCCGCACGTTAGCGAAAACACTCAAACGTCCTCATATTCTATTCACACCTAAATGGGTCATGGCATTGGCGATGGGAGAATCGGCATGTTTGCTGTTTGACAGTATGCGAGCCAAACCTAAGAAACTCACCGAGCTCGGCTTTAAATTTAGTTATTCAAGAATAGAACCAGCACTGAAGCACTTGCTTCAAGATAGAAGCTGTTGAATGATAAGGCTTATCTCTCTCGCATTAAGCTAACACATGAATAAATTCATCCTCATTACGGGTTGCTCAACGGGCATCGGGTACGTTTGTGCTCATGCACTCCATAAACAAGGCTTTCACGTCATCGCCTCTTGTAGAAAGCTCGATGACGTTCAACGACTCCAATCAGAAGGGTTAACCTGTATCCAGCTCGACCTC
>NZ_JAWOVP010000408.1:0-560 GCF_033339995.1 Vibrio sp. 1641 | reverse complement strand
GCCTTGTAAGCCACCGACAGCGGCCAAACTCGGCATGGAAACCCCGATAGCTGCGGCAATTGGCATCAACAAGTTCGCGGTCGCGGTGTTCGACATAAAATTGGCCATCAACCAACACACGATGGAGAGTGCAACCACCACCGCAAATGGAGACAGTGCCTCATAATCAATTGCGTGGGCCAGCGCTTCTGCCAAGCCCGTTTTATCGAGTGCAATACCAATCGCAATACCACCGGCAACCAACCACAATACGTCCCAGTTGATCAGTTTGAGCTCTTCTTTGCCCATGATGCCCGTTAAGGTAAAGACTGCCAGAGGAATAATCGCGACGACGTACGTATTCATGCCATGAGCTTTGGTGGTCATCCACAAGACGATGGTGAGGGCGAAGGTCACGTAAACCACCATTGCGCGCCAGCTCTTTTTGAAAGTGCCATCCAACTTGAGTTTCATTTCTGGCTCGCTCGATGGGAACAGCTTTTGCAGTAAGAACCAAGCGATGGTCAATTGCACTAAGACAAAAGGTAAGCCCATCATCATCCATGAGAGGAAGTCGATGG
>NZ_JAWOVP010000407.1:0-560 GCF_033339995.1 Vibrio sp. 1641 | reverse complement strand
CGAAAAAATCAGCGTTCGACACGGACTAATTGTCATCATCCGTCACCTAAAATCTACTCCGCTTCGACAAAAGAACCATGGGTTTTAGCGACTAACTTGCCCGTTGAAATCCGAACACCAAAGCAACTTGTTAGGCTCTACTCGAAGCGTATGCAAATTGAAGAAACCTTCCGAGACTTGAAAAGCCCAGCCTACGGTTTAGGCCTCCGTCATAGCCGAACTAGCAGCTCAGAGCGCTTTGATATCATGCTGCTAATCGCCCTAATGCTTCAACTGACATTTTGGCTTGCTGGAGTTCATGGTCAGAAACAAGGTTGGGATAAGCACTTCCAAGCTAACACTGTCAAAAATCGAAATGTACTCTCAACAGTGCGCTTAGGGATGGAAGTTTTGCGGCATTCTGGCTACACAATAACGAGGGAAGACTTGCTCGCGGCTGCAACCCTGCTTGCTCAAAATCTATTCAAACATGGTTGTGCTTTGGGGAAATTATGAGGGGATCCCTCAGTATTTCGCCTGAGTCCGAAGAATCAGATTTTAATACCTTTATTTATCACAGA
>NZ_JAWOVP010000406.1:0-561 GCF_033339995.1 Vibrio sp. 1641 | reverse complement strand
GCTCAACTGCTGAATCAGCATATTGGCGATGCCAGAGCTTTGTTTTTTCGCCAACTCCATCGCCAACTGACCATCGTACATGTCGCGAAAAACGCCTTGTTGCTTGCTTGAAAATGGGCTGTCTTTGTCCGCTAACACGTCGCTGCTGCTGCGCATTTGACGCAGCACCAGTTGTAAGAACATAGCTTCAAACTGACCCGCCACCATTTCGAGCGCGCCTTCTTGATCACGACTGTGCTTGATGTTCGCCAACGCACTGTTGTCATGATAAAGCATTGAGTTCAATTGAGCTTGATCGCTGCTACCGTCTAGTTTCATCCTTCACTCCTTAAATCACGACCAGTTCAGCATTCAACGCGCCCGCTTCATTTAGTGCCTGAAGAATCGACATCAAATCGGTTGGGGTTGCGCCTAAGCTGTTAACTGCATCGACAATGGTATTGAGCTCTGTGCCCGGAGGCCAAATCACCATTTGAGCGAGCTCTTCGTTTACATCAATATCCGTTTGATTCACGACTTTTGTCTCACCATCAGCAAACGCATTCGGTTGGCTGACTTTTT
>NZ_JAWOVP010000405.1:0-561 GCF_033339995.1 Vibrio sp. 1641 | reverse complement strand
TTTCGACATGCCAGGGTGGAAGTCCACACCGTGGTTCATTGGTACGTGACCCATGTGCTCGACACCACCGATCAGGCAAATTTCCGCGTCACCTGTCATGATTGCACGAGTACCATCATGCAGGGCTTGCATAGATGAGCCACACAGACGGTTCACGGTTACTGCGCCAATCTCAATTGGTAGGCCAGCAAGCAGCGCTGCATTACGCGCGATGTTAAAGCCTTGCTCAAGCGTTTGTTGCACACAGCCCCAGTAGATGTCTTCAATCTCGCTTGGGTTCACTTGTGGGTTGCGTGCCAGAATGCCTTTCATTAGGTGCGCAGAAAGGTCTTCTGCACGAGTATGACGGAAAGCACCACCTTTAGAGCGACCCATTGGGGTACGTAGACAATCGACTACGACAACGTTTCTGGTTTGATTAGTCATTTTTGGAATCCCTCCTTAGATAGAACCTTGCTGTTGCGCGCCGTAGAAGCTTTCGCCTTTCGCCGCCATATCAATCAACATTTGCGGAACATGGTACATCGCGCCTAGATCAGCGTGCTGTTTTGCCATTTCAAC
>NZ_JAWOVP010000404.1:0-561 GCF_033339995.1 Vibrio sp. 1641 | reverse complement strand
AGACGCATCGGCTTTAGAGTGGTTGGGAGAAACGCCAGCTTTAGTCCAAGGTAGTGCGAATAACATTAAAATTACTCAGCCAGAAGATCTCGCCTTAGCCGAGTTTTATCTTAGCCGCGAGCGCGGTTAGAAAATAAAGGATAAAAAATGATTCGAATTGGTCATGGTTTCGACGTACACAAATTTGGCGGTGAAGGCCCTGTGATTATTGGTGGTGTTGCAATTCCTTACGAACAAGGCCTGATTGCGCACTCAGATGGCGACGTTGCTCTGCATGCTCTCACCGACGCTTTGTTAGGTGCGATTGCTGCGGGTGATATTGGCCGTCATTTTCCAGATACCGACGATAAATGGAAAGGTGCAAACAGCCGCGAATTATTGAAAGACGTTTACCGTCGAGTAAAAGAACAAGGCTACCGCCTTGGTAATGCAGACGTCACCATCATGGCGCAAGCGCCGAAAATGGCGCCTTACATTGATGCAATGTGTGCAGCCATTGCCGAAGATCTAGAAACCGATATTAGCAACATCAACGTAAAAGCAACGACGACAGAACGTCTT
>NZ_JAWOVP010000403.1:0-562 GCF_033339995.1 Vibrio sp. 1641 | reverse complement strand
CTGAATACGATGGCTACGCAGAATGCGTTCGCACCGAGTTTGATCCAAGCCAAGTGTCGCTTGAAACCTTAATGGGCTATTTCTTTGAAATCATCGACCCATATAGCATCAACAAGCAAGGGGACGATGTTGGTGAAAAGTACCGTACCGGCGTATACAGCCGTGATACCAAGCACCTTGAAATCGCCAAATCGTCTATAGCAACAAGAGACGATGCCGATAAGATTGCGGTTGAAGTCTTACCACTAAAAAACTACGTTCCAAGCGACGAAGAGCATCAAGATAGGCTCACTCGTTTCCCAAACGATTACTGTCACATCCCTCTAGACCTGCTGCATAAATATAAGAACAAATAGCCTGCAGAGTGTAAGCGACAAGTAGCTCCAGCATACCTTGTAGTACGGAATCATCCGATTTAGTAACGGCAGGATTCACGAACTGGAGAAATAGCGAAGATTTTCATTTTATGACCTAATCATTATCGTTACATAGACTAAATAATGGCCATCATTTTTGGTTGTAAAAAATAACAAGAGGAGCAATTAAATTACTCCTCTGTAAA
>NZ_JAWOVP010000402.1:0-562 GCF_033339995.1 Vibrio sp. 1641 | reverse complement strand
AACCACAGTGCCGCACTGATATGCAAAACAGGCGTGCAAAGCAGCATTTTCTTATTTCCGATGACGGGGCGTATGCGGTTACAAATGGTTGTGCCGCCGAGCATACCTAACGCGGGGATCAGTGCCCACATGGCGTATTCGTCCGATGTCATCCCGATTTGGTCTTGCATGATAAAAGGCATCACGGAGACGGTCGTGATCATCAAGCTGAAGTTGAGCCAACTGATGCTCGCAAAGCTCATAAAATATCGAGACGAGAGCAAATCACGATACTGCACCAACATTTTGGCTGGAGAAGGGATCGCAGAGCGCCGTGTGATGGTCTCTTTGAATCGAAACGCGATGATGATCCAAGCGAGCGACACGTAACCCAACAATGAAATGAACACCATACTCCAGCCAAAGTGGAAGTTAATGAACCCACCAATCACAGGAGCAATCAACGGCGTGATGGACGCTGCCATAGCAATGTAAGACATCGCGACGGGAAGCTCATTCCCACTAAATTGGTCGCGAGTAGAAGCTCGAGCCAGCACCGCGCAGCAACCCGTCCCCAAGCCTT
>NZ_JAWOVP010000401.1:0-562 GCF_033339995.1 Vibrio sp. 1641 | reverse complement strand
TCAACACCATTCCTACCCGCACATTACTCGAACTATTTAAGGTTCAGTTAAGCGATCTTAAGCTTTACCGCAATCAGATCCGGCATCCCATTGCGGTAAAGCTTAAGATCGCTTAACTGAACCTTAAATAGTTCGAGTAATGTGCGGGTAGGAATGGTGTTAAGTGACTGTTCAAGCAATTCCTTGCCTATTAAGCTCCATTGAACAAACGGATTGCTGATACCAAACTTTTCATCGTATTTCGCTAAAATCGCTTGTGTATTACCCAATTTTAACTGTGCGAAAGCTTCATCAATCAGTGCTTGGCGCTTTGCTACAAAATCGGAATGGTACAAATCCAGAGGACGGTGTTGATAGGCATTGATGAATGCCCCTTCAATGGGAGCGAAAATCGCATCCCAAAAAGTGAGCCCAAGTAATGCATTCAGCAGTGCATTTTCGGCGTAAAATACACTCCAACCTAAAGATTCAAAGTGCGCTTTGCTGGCGAGTTCGACTCTCTGTTGAGATAAATCCAGTTCAACTCGGTACTCCATACAGGTTGGCTTTGTCACTCTTGGCA
>NZ_JAWOVP010000400.1:0-562 GCF_033339995.1 Vibrio sp. 1641 | reverse complement strand
AATAAAAGTATTGTGTCTTCGATACTGCCAGCGTAAGGGACGCCATCATTCAATAAAGTTGTTGGACGAAAGCCACCTATTATCGCTCCTCCTCTCTTAAACTTATCCGCTTCATTACCCTGTTTATCTACATATTCAATTGGAATGGTTTTCCCATTATCATCAAACAACCGTGCTAGTTTATCTTCCGAATGTAGTTGTTGCGGTAAAGGACAGAGGAGAAGCCTCTCTAAGCTGATAGTCGCTGTTCGAGAGCAAAACTCTATTGTTGAGTCTTTCGGGTTCTCGCAGTAATAGAAGTAACAAATAGGCCTAAAATTGCTAACAAACCCCGTTTCTTTTTGCATTTCTTTGTCACGTTCTATTTCATCTAATGTGACACCCAAAGGAGGATTTGCTGTGAGCATTTCGTAAGGAGATACACCCATAGCGTATCGGTTTTCATAGTCAGAGCGATTTTCGAAATTGTAATCATGTGAATAGTCACAAGGGTTTTCACCCTCTAAACGTTCTTTATATTTAGGAAACATCCAGCCAATGGAATATCCCATCAATTTATCGT
>NZ_JAWOVP010000399.1:0-563 GCF_033339995.1 Vibrio sp. 1641 | reverse complement strand
AATGTCTTGACCACCGTAGCTCAATACGACTTTGTGCCCTTTTAACATTTGCTCAGCCGATGCGGTCACATTACCCATCATCGTTTGCATGTTCTTAGAGATTTTTCTGAATCGCTTAGAAACGACACCAATACCCCAAGCAACCACAGGCGCTACAGCAAACAGCACTAATGACAACTGCCAGCTGTTGTAAAACATCAGAACAAGCAAACCAATAATGCTTGCGCCTTCACGTACGATGCTCACTAACGCTTGGCTCGTCGCCGCAGAGACTTGCTCTGAATCGTAAGTGATTCGAGAAAGCAAGTTACCCGTTTTTTCTTTGTCAAAGTACGATACAGGCATGTGCATAAAGTGATTAAACACCATGCGTCGTACTAGCATCACCACATTGCCAGAGACCCAACTCAAACAATACGTGGAGACAAAACCACTCGTGCCACGAATGAACATCATGACAAATATAATTAAAGGAAGTGTACGTAGAAAATCAGAATCCGCATTACCAAAACCTTCATCGAGAAGCGGTTTTAGTAGAGAAATCATATAAGTATCAGAGATAG
>NZ_JAWOVP010000398.1:0-564 GCF_033339995.1 Vibrio sp. 1641 | reverse complement strand
CGCTTTCAAGAACCTTCACGCCCTCTCGATTTAGTTAGCCATTTAGTCATCAATATGCAGCATTATCAGCCGCACGATATTATCTATGGCGACTACAAAATGTCGGGATATGATGAAGATCTACAACGTTCTCTGCTGCAATATTTATCTGTCGACAATGTCCGCGTTACGCTGATCGCCAAAGGACTTGAGTACAATCGCACTGCGGAGTGGTATTTCACCCCCTACTCCGTCACTCCATTCAGTAACGAGCAAAAACGCTTCTTCCAACAAATTGATCCGCGTTGGCAGTTTGTTCTGCCAGAGAAGAACCCGTACATTTGTTACGACCTCGACCCAATGCCCTTTGAAAACGGGGGCTCACTACCGGAGTTGATTGAAGATCTCGAAGGTTTTCGCCTGTGGCATTTGCAAGATGATGAGTTCCGAGTGCCGAAAGGCGTAGTGTACGTTGCGATCGACAGTTCTCACGCGGTCGCATCGCCTAAAAATATTGTGAAAACACGTCTTTGTGTCGAAATGTTTTTGGACTCACTAGCCAAAGAAACCTACCAAGCTGAAATC
>NZ_JAWOVP010000397.1:0-564 GCF_033339995.1 Vibrio sp. 1641 | reverse complement strand
TAAATTCTTCTGCCGACATACGGATGATTTGTACGTTGTCGATCTTGTTCGCTGCAATGTTGTATTGTGCTGATTCTACCGAAGGCTTAGCAAGCTCAGTAGCAAGTACACGGTCGAAGTTTTGCGCTAATGCTAACGAGAAGTTGCCGTTACCACAGTAAAGCTCTAGTAGGTCGCCAGTGCTTTCTTGAGTACAATCAACCGCCCATTCCAACATCTTCTCTGCTACTTTGCCATTCGGTTGGGTGAAGCTGTTTTCAACTTGCTGATAGATGTAGCTTTGGCCATTTACATCCAGTTTTTCGATCACGTAGTCACGGTCTAGGATAATTTTCATCTTACGTGCGCGGCCAATGATGTTGAGGTTGAAACCTTCGTCGTTGAGGCGCTGTTTCAGCGCTTTCGCGTTTTCAATCCATTCCTCATCTAATTGACGATGGTAAAGCAGAGAAACCAGAATCTCACCACTTAGCGTCGATAGGAAATCGACTTGGAATAGTTTACGGCGTAGGGATTCGTTGTCTTTCATCGCTTCAACCAATAGCGGCATCAAATCGTTGATCA
>NZ_JAWOVP010000396.1:0-564 GCF_033339995.1 Vibrio sp. 1641 | reverse complement strand
CATGGTTGCGGCAGACGCAATCAACCAAATGAAACTGCTTCGCATCGACGAAGAAACCACAGCGAACATCGGTATGGTCAACGGTGGTCAGGCGACCAACATTGTGATGCCAGAGCTTAAAATCGTTGCTGAAGCTAGCTCTCTAAATGGAGAGAAGCTAGAAGCCCAAGTCAACCACATGATTTCAACATTTGAGTCGGTATGTGAAAAACATGGCGCAGAAGTCGAAATCGAATCTAGCCGCGCGTACGACGCCTTTGTTATCGAAGAAGACAACGCGCACGTAACCGCAATCAAAGCGGCGTTTGCAGATATGGGTATCGAAGCGTTCACGAAAGGCACTGGCGGCGGCAGCGATGCGAACAACTTCAACAAGAAAGGTCTGACAACCGTGAATCTATCTACGGGTATGGCTAAAGTGCACACCACTGAAGAGTTCATCGCCGTTGACGATATGGTAAAAATATCTGAGTTCGTTAAGCATTTTTTGGTGAAGTAGTCTCACTCAAATATTTAGATTAACTTCAGGCTTTCATCCCCTTCTCGCCCTGCGCGAAGGGGATT
>NZ_JAWOVP010000395.1:0-565 GCF_033339995.1 Vibrio sp. 1641 | reverse complement strand
AGGGAAAGGAATTGCCGGGCTATGTGCAACGGGAATTTGAAGAATTTCTCCAAAGCCCGCGACGCAGCGCCGGCAGGCAGAGCAAGTAGAGGGCAGCGCCTGCAATCCATGCCCACCCGTTCCACGTTGTTATAGAAGCCGCATAGATCGCCGTGAAGAGGAGGGGTCCGACGATCGAGGTCAGGCTGGTGAGCGCCGCCAGTGAGCCTTGCAGCTGCCCCTGACGTTCCTCATCCACCTGCCTGGACAACATTGCTTGCAGCGCCGGCATTCCGATGCCACCCGAAGCAAGCAGGACCATGATCGGGAACGCCATCCATCCCCGTGTCGCGAAGGCAAGCAGGATGTAGCCTGTGCCGTCGGCAATCATTCCGAGCATGAGTGCCCGCCTTTCGCCGAGCCGGGCGGCTACAGGGCCGGTGATCATTGCCTGGGCGAGTGAATGCAGAATGCCAAATGCGGCAAGCGAAATGCCGATCGTGGTCGCGTCCCAGTGAAAGCGATCCTCGCCGAAAATGACCCAAAGCGCGGCCGGCACCTGTCCGACAAGTTGCATGATGAAGAA
>NZ_JAWOVP010000394.1:0-566 GCF_033339995.1 Vibrio sp. 1641 | reverse complement strand
TCGTCTCGTTACTTATGCTTATCATCGCAGTCGGGTTCGGTTGGATAGACAGTTATTTAGCGGTAACGCCTATCTCCAGTTGGCCTTGGGAGGAGCTGTTTAGCCATGCAATGTTACAAGGTGTCGGCGCAGGGCTTATCGCATCGTTTACGTTTATCTATGCCATAAAAATCATTGGCGCCGAAGCCAGCGCCGCATTTGGGTCTCTCACTCCCGTTGTCGCAACGTTGCTTGCCGTTCCAATCTTTGGCGAACAACCGGATTCGCTAACTTGGATCGCGTTAATTCTGGTCACTTGCGGTAGCGTAGTCGCCAGCCAAATCTTTATGAAGCATGAACTTACTCAAACTTATCGCCCACCACTTCACAGATAGCGATTAATTGGCAAAAACTTTTATAAACCACACTTGATGAGTAAAACGGCGTTTTGGTAGCCTCTTTTCAATCAGAAATTGGAACCTCAGATCTTATGCCAGCAACTCATACGAAAGATGTACTGCATAAATTCCTCAAACCAGGGATGAAACTCTCGATTAACTTCGAATTTGGGCCAAAAGATAAATTCA
>NZ_JAWOVP010000393.1:0-566 GCF_033339995.1 Vibrio sp. 1641 | reverse complement strand
TTCCGATCTAGTAACCTCAAAACCGTCCATCAAAACGTCGATCAACACCATACTTATTTTGAGCATCGCCAAGAGCTGAATGCGGAAATGAATGGTTTGGTTGAACTCAGCCAACAATCTCTCGACCAAGCTCAGGATTTAGCAGAACTCAAACAAGAAGTCGCTCCATTGCTAGCCAAAATGGCCTCGTTAACCGAGCGCCTCAAGATGACGGAAGAGAGAGAACAGGCCCTGCAAGAGCGTTTAAGCTACAGCAAAAATCAGCTTGAAGCGGTGTTTGAAACCACACAAGATTACCGCCGCCGCTTAGACGACCAGACACAGCGAATGTTGCTTGATCCACTCACGAAGGTTTACAACCGAACAGCATTTAACGATCGTCTTGAGCTCGAATACCGTCGTTGGATTCGCTCTCAACAAAATCTACGAGTGGTACTGTTTGATGTCGATAACTTCAAAGCCGTAAACGACAGCTATGGTTATACCGCTGGTGATAAAGCGCTGAAGATCATCGCTCGTGCTATCAATAAGCGTGTGTCTGATACCGAAACCGTCGCTCGCTTTGG
>NZ_JAWOVP010000392.1:0-568 GCF_033339995.1 Vibrio sp. 1641 | reverse complement strand
ATGACTTCAAGACTGTTTTGAATACTGTCTTGCTTGGTATTAATCGTACGTGGTTGCTGATCGCTGCCGACCAGTAGAGTGTTGATGGACGATTCACGGTTCTTATCTGCGATCAGCTTGGTAATGCCGTTGTTTGGTAAACGGAACATAGCATAGCTGTGCAAATAGCCTTGCTGAACGATAGGTGCACCAAGCCAAGCGACTTGTCGACCATGTTCCAGTTCAAAATCAGAAATAATGACGGGCGTATAATCTTCATTCACTTTGCGGCGTTCGTTGACGTCATCAGCTAGACGTTTAAAGGTTTTACCTAATGCCGAGTCTTTGTAGCGCCCCGTTAGTAGGTTAGTACCGTAGTTGTCGTCTTTGTTGATGGAATAGGTCACGTTGCCGTTAATATCGACCAGCAAAATATCATTAAAATCTGAGCGTTTGAGTAGCTCCAGATATGCCCAGTGATAACGTTTGTGGAGTAAGCGATAACGTTCACTGCCGACATAATTTGAGGACTCCGGCAAAATCGATGTTTTGATTTGGTCACCGCTGCCTTCGATATAACGTTGCTGAG
>NZ_JAWOVP010000391.1:0-569 GCF_033339995.1 Vibrio sp. 1641 | reverse complement strand
ACAGACAGGAGCTTATTGATGCGCGTAAGAAAGAGCTAAAAGCCTACATGATGATGGGTGTAACGGCGATTAAGCCGCTGTATGACTCTGACGTTAATGGCAGTAATAAACAAGCGGCGAAAGAAATCTTAAAAGCGATGCGCTTTGAAAGTGATGGGTACTTTTTCGCGTATGATTCTCAAGGCATCAATACCTTACATGCCATCAAACCGTCGCTGGAAGGTAAAAATCTGTATGACCTTAAAGATGAAAATGGCGTAGCGGTGATTGCTGGCTTGATTGATGCGTCGCAAAAAGGCGATGGCTTTTTGTATTTCTCTTGGCACAAACCAACCATCAACGCTCAGGCACCGAAATTGGGTTACGCTGAGTATCTACAAAAATGGGACTGGGTGCTTGGTACTGGGATCTACATTGATGACATCGACCAACAAGTTGCCATGCAGCGTGAATTGCGCACGCAAGAGTTAAATCAACACACTTTATCTGCGGTGACAATCTCGGTGATTGGCCTGATTATTACCAGCATCTTAACCAGCATTGCTGTTTCGAAAGGCATTAAACCACTT
>NZ_JAWOVP010000390.1:0-569 GCF_033339995.1 Vibrio sp. 1641 | reverse complement strand
TGCTCGTCCAATAAATAGCCGTAAATGCTCGCCGCGCCAAAGTCACCGAAGATCATCTCCCCTTGCTCGTTCACCAACGTATTGTGCGCATACAAATCACCATGACACACCTTGTTGTCGTGTAGGTGATTAAATACGTCCACCATCTGCTCAACAATAGAGTTCACTTGCTCGACTGTCAGCGTAAACCCTTGTGGGAACGTATCCCGGGTGCAGGTTTCCAACGTTGGCGGTAAACCCAAGTTGTAGTAACTGTTTGGAATCAGCTCCATCACCAACGCAAGCTCTTTACCGTCATCCACTTACGCGATGGATTTCACTAAGTTGTTGTGATGTCCAGCTTGCAAACACGCTTCAAGTTCATCATGAGGGTAACCATCACTGGTGACCTCGCCCTTGAACACTTTTACCGCAACTTCACTCGGGAAGTTGTATTGAGCGTCAGTCCAGTTAGCGTGAGAAATCACGCCACTTGCCCCTTGGCCGAGAACATGGTTAAGCGAGTAACTGTTTGTGGTCACTTTCGGCACACTGTCTAGCGAAGATGGGTGTTTGCAGAATGGATTACC
>NZ_JAWOVP010000389.1:0-569 GCF_033339995.1 Vibrio sp. 1641 | reverse complement strand
GAAGGGCACACAAGCAGATCAGCTCTTCCTGTATTCAGAGATTCCCAGCTTCCTGCAAGAATTTCTTCTTGTAGCCTAATGCGTGTTGAGCTTACTTCCGCCAGCGCATCCACCATCGGGAAGAAGTTTGAAATTGGAATGATGCCATCAAACGCAACAGTAATATCCAACTCCCAACCGTTAGCAAGTAAAGTCGCATCATTCACTAACTTTTCACTCGCTTGCAGAATTGCACGCCCTCTTTCCAAAATGAGCTTACCCGCCTCCGTAAAGAGCGCTTTGTGTCCTGAACGGTCAAAAATATTGATGTCGAGATCTTGTTCGAGCTTTTGGATTTGGTAACTCAGTGAAGATGGTGCTCTATCGAGCTCATTTGCCGCTGCCGCAAAGCTGCCTCTGCGATCTATCGCATCCAAGATATGGAGCGCTTCTAAAGTGATAGGGCTCTGCACGATAACTCCCTTTGTGTGATGTGAATCCCAGCTGTGATATTTGGATAGATTTGTCAGATATCGTTTTCAACAATATCACACACTGATAAATCAAGACTAGCAAGGCCAAGCACTGAC
>NZ_JAWOVP010000388.1:0-570 GCF_033339995.1 Vibrio sp. 1641 | reverse complement strand
CGCACCGACGTCAGAGCGCTTCTCCATCAATGGTCAATATCAAGGCAATGTACCCTTAAACGCAGCATTCGATCTGATGCCAGGCGATACCGTTGTCTTTGAAATTGATGGCACGGTTGCGGCGGATGCAACGGGCGCAATAACTAACGTCGCAAACGTTGCAGGCGTGGACAGTAATGCTGTCGTGCTTGATCCGGGAACTTCGAATCTGCTGGCGCAAAAGTCGACGGACACTCCGACGTACACGCCGGGCTCGGAAGTGCGCTATCAGATGCGAATTCGCAACGTGACCACCAATAATGAGCTGGTGGATGTGCGCGATACCATTAGTAGCTATTTGGTGGAGACCGCAGACGGCACTGAAAAAGTAGCACTGAAAGATTGGAGTGTAAGCGCGAGCGTTATCTCTGACGGTAACCCGGCGTACACCGACATCAACAACTTAAATCTCATTGCGGATAATACCGACATCGACACCACCATTCAGATGGGTGGCAAAGCGCCAGATGACACCTATACCGAGGTTCTCATTGAGGTGGTAGGGCATGTGCGTGACGACGCGGTTGGCGA
>NZ_JAWOVP010000387.1:0-571 GCF_033339995.1 Vibrio sp. 1641 | reverse complement strand
ATACAGGCTATAAAGAGGTGTATTACATCTCAGGACCTTTTAAGAGCATCATTTTGTTGAGCCTGTTCTTTTTAGTGATACTAAGGCATCGGTCGCTACAAGCGTTCATCACGTATCTGTTTGCTATTCGAGAATTTCATATCAAGCTCGAACCGATCTACAACACCTCAACGCAGCAAAATATTCACTACGAAGCCCTTTCTCGATTCAAAGTGAAGAACACCCAAAGGTTCATCGAAACACTCATCAGCAATGGACTGCTTTTGATCCACACGATCTTGGTGATCCGAGCAATTTACGCCAAACAGCCGACTTTGTTGGTACCCATCAGCATCAATGTGTGCCCTTCTCTTCTACGAGGAAGAAACTTCTCGACTCTTTATCAAGAACTCGCGAGCAGAGACTGCCGGTTACTGACCATCGAAATCACGGAGAACGCGTCCATGTACTACACCTCCGAGATCTACGACAACGTCGCGAAACTAAAATTACTGAGCTGCAAAATCAGCATTGATGACTTTGGTACTGGAAACAACAACGTGTCACTTATCAGCAAAATCAATCCAGATTA
>NZ_JAWOVP010000386.1:0-571 GCF_033339995.1 Vibrio sp. 1641 | reverse complement strand
GGCGGTGATCACTACGTTGCCTACCAGTCAAAAAGACCTCTCTAAACAATACGCGCAAAGTTTCTTTCAGCGTTTGCAGTTGCTTAACGAAGAAGCCGTACTCAGCGGTAAAGATTTTGGTGTGCGTGTCGACGATACGAAAAAGACTTACACCCTGCTTAGCTTGACCGCTGAAGGCTGGAAGCCGCTAGAAATGAAGCAAATTCCAAGCAAAACCAAATTAGAAGATGACATTGCATTGCAATTGGATCTAGGTGGCGGTGCTTGGGATAAAGACGATCGTTTGTTCGAGCCGGGTTCGCTGTTTGAAGACATGTTTGCCGACGAAACTGAAGAAAAGAAAGTGAAACCACCGCAAGTCTTCATTTTCTCGAGCGCAGAAGTCACGCCGTTTACCTTGTCTTTTTTTCCACAAAAAGGCGATGCGTTTAACGATGGTTGGCGAGTGATCGGAAAAGAGAGTGGGCAAATTCTGTTGGTAGCGCCAGGTGAAGAAATGGAAGAGGATGCGAATGCGCAATTTTAAGCAAACTCAACCAAACTTAAACCGTCGCCGAGTGCGAGGTATGAC
>NZ_JAWOVP010000385.1:0-572 GCF_033339995.1 Vibrio sp. 1641 | reverse complement strand
CTAAAATTGTGATGCAAATTGCTTATGGCGGCACTAAAACCACCTACAACGTCGGTGAGCGCGTGATTTTTGCACCGAGTGATGTGCCTGAGCGCGGCACGAATACTCAAGGCAAAGCGATGACGAAGGATGAAATCGACTACATCGTAAAAGCATTTGCATTAGCGAGTAAACGAGCTCAAGAAGCCGGTTTTGACGGTGTCGAGATTCATGCCGCGCACACTTACCTAATCAACCAGTTTTTAAGCCCGTACTACAACCGACGCGAAGACGAATACGGAGGCAGCTTAGAAAATCGTATGCGTTTGCTTTTGGAAATTTATTCTGAGACCAGAACGTTGGTGGGGGATGCGTTTCCAATTCTTGTGAAGCTAACCGCGACTGAATTCTTTGACGGCGGTTTAACATTCGATGAAACACGCATCGTATGTAAGAAACTCGAAGAAGTGGGCGTTGATGCGATCATCGTCTCCGGCAACATTCACGGCAAAGCAAACGAACTTGTCGGTGAAAGATTCGATGGTTACACACTGCAAGAAGAAGGCTATTTTCACGAATACGGGCAAGTGATC
>NZ_JAWOVP010000384.1:0-572 GCF_033339995.1 Vibrio sp. 1641 | reverse complement strand
CGCAGCTTTCAGCTTTTTGAGCGATCAAGCGGGTTGGCAACGTTGGTTGTTTACCGGTATCGCATTTATAGTCACAGGTCTTTTGACTTATTGGATGAGTAAGCTTCCTGCAAAAGAAAAGTGGAACAACATTGCTTACGCCATGATTATTGGCGGTGCAGTTGGTAACGTATTTGACCGCGTGATCCATGGTTTTGTGGTCGATTACTTAGACTTCTACTGGGGAAATTATCACTGGCCGGCATTTAACCTTGCTGATATGGCGATTTGTCTTGGTGCGGCGATGATTATCCTAGACGGTTTTCGCAAGAAAGACACAGCAAAAGCCTAAATCGTGGCCATGTATATTGGAAAAGTCGAATAACCCTAAGCGTCGTCCGTTGATTCGTACGACGCTTTTTATTATGTTGGAGCGCAAATCCGCACATCAGTGTATAAAAAGACAAAGCGGATAGACGTAATGACCCAAGAACAAGGAAGCAGTAACGTGACAACAATAACGAATGATTCGGTAGTAACCCTGCACTTTACGATCAAAATGAAAGATGGTTCGGTGGCTGACAGCACTCATA
>NZ_JAWOVP010000383.1:0-572 GCF_033339995.1 Vibrio sp. 1641 | reverse complement strand
ACTGTTTGCATGAGTCAGCGCAGCGGTGCGCTGATCATTCATGTCTTTATGTTGGTTGTGCAAAGACTGAGTTAGTGTGTTGAAGCGTCGAGCCAATGCTTCTGATTCATTGATGATTTGCTGGCGGTAAGGCATCGATTCTGGCTTCACTGTCGCGTCGTTAAGCGCGGCGTTAAGCGAATCTAAGCCAGCAGAGATACTAAATCCGTCTGCACCCAAGGTGTTTTCTAGTTGGCTCATGTTGCTGGTGTAACCAGCCGCGTAAGCCGCCAAACTATTGGTAGACCAAGTTTGTTTAACCAAGAACTGATCAGTTACACGGCGGATGCTGGTCACTTCCACACCCATGCCAGAACTTAAGCGGTTGGACTTACCATCACCAACTGTCGCCATCAACGCTTGTTGACGGCTGTATCCTGGCGTGTTGACGTTCGCAACGTTTTGCGCCGTCACGTCAAGTGCAACGCGGTTTGCGTTTAAACCTGAAAGGGCGATATTAACTAGGTTCATTTACAGCTCCATTTTCCTGATCAGCGGCTGAGAAAAAGCGGTCGTCATACCGGCTTCTCCAA
>NZ_JAWOVP010000382.1:0-572 GCF_033339995.1 Vibrio sp. 1641 | reverse complement strand
TGGTGAGCACAACTGTAGAAGGCATGGTGGAAGAAGCGCGCCAAATCCATGAATTACCTTATGATATGGTCGTCAAAGTGCCAGCAACCGAAACAGGCTTATCGGCAATTAAGTTAATGAAAAAAGAGGGAATTCAAGTACTCGCCACTGCTATTTACTCTGCTCAGCAAGGTTTCCTTGCGGCATTGTGCGGCGCTGACTATCTTGCGCCTTATGTGAACCGTATTGATGCGATGAACGGAAACGGTGTAGAAGTGGTCGCAGACCTGCAATTGCTACTGGATCAAAACCAACTGCCTGCAAAAATTTTGGCAGCGAGTTTTAAGAATACCCAACAAGCGATGGAAGTGATGAAGTTAGGTATTGAAGCGATCACCTTACCTGTCGATGTGGCCGCGCAGATGTTTTCTCATCCATCAGTTCAGCCGGCTGTCGATCAATTTGATAAAGACTGGAAATCCGCATTTGGCAACAAACTTTCATTTGAAAGTTAAGCATAAAATTATCGAAAGTCCCGTTCCTCCTCGATCGAGGGGCTTTTGATATGGGAATCTCTGAGAAAAAGTAACATT
>NZ_JAWOVP010000381.1:0-572 GCF_033339995.1 Vibrio sp. 1641 | reverse complement strand
CGACCGAAGCATTGAGCGCGATAATTTGGTTTTGAACGTCAGCACTAGCCTGATTGATATCAATGTTCATATCATTCAGTGCCTTATTAACATCCTTATTCATTCCCGTTATTGCGTTAACAACTGCCGTATCTGTTGATTCATCTGTTGGAGGGTCTTCAACATCAGGTTCATCTGTTGGAGGGTCAGGAACGACAACATCATTGTCTGAATCTGGTAAAACGCTAGGGTCTTCGATGTCGCCGCCTGTTGGGTCGTCTGGGTCATGGGTTGGGTCTGTATCTGGTTTTTCATCTGAATCTGGGTCTTTATAGTTTTTACACTCGGGGTCCGAACAGAAAGATGGACCGCTAGGCACGTTGCACTCAGGGCCGATAACCGTGTAACTCGCGTAGCACCAACCAGACTCACCGCACCAAGAGCTAGAACGATCAATGGCGGCACCACAACCGCCACCAATAGAAGAGCAAAGATAAGAAGAAGGCGACGAGTTTCCCCAGACGCTAGACATCCAACGTACGCTATCGGATTGACCTTCAACATCTGAACAATCACGGCCGTTACATTGAGAT
>NZ_JAWOVP010000380.1:0-572 GCF_033339995.1 Vibrio sp. 1641 | reverse complement strand
ATTCAAATTGGTGATACTTTCACGCAAGGTGAATCACTGAAGTTCTCTGGTATTCCAAACTTTGCGCCTGAATTGTTCCGTCGTATTCGTTTGAAAGATCCATTGAAGCAGAAGCAGCTACTAAAAGGCTTGGTTCAGCTTTCTGAAGAAGGTGCGGTACAGGTATTCCGTCCACTGCAAAACAACGATCTGATCGTTGGTGCGGTAGGTGTGCTTCAGTTTGACGTGGTTGTGGCTCGCTTGAAGTCAGAATACAACGTTGAAGCAATCTACGAAGGCGTTAACGTAGCGACTGCTCGTTGGGTTGAGTGTGGCGATGCGAAGAAACTGGATGAGTTCCAGCGTAAGAACCAAGCGAACTTAGCATTGGATGGTGGTGACAACCTAACGTACATTGCCCCAACTATGGTTAACTTGAACCTTGCAAAAGAACGCTTCCCAGACGTTGAATTCCGTGCGACTCGCGAGCACTAATCAACCGCCGCGTTAAAGCAACTAGATTTTAAATCGCCCTTGGCTATAGACTTAGTCAAGGGCGTTTTTATATAAGGAAGAAAAATGAACTGGTTCAA
>NZ_JAWOVP010000379.1:0-573 GCF_033339995.1 Vibrio sp. 1641 | reverse complement strand
GCTCTGCCAGCGTACGATATTGAGTCTCTCACTCCACACGTTCAAATTGTCGAAGCGGAACCATCTCTTGTTGCTTTCCTTTCCAAGCTTGACTGGGGCGTAGCAGTACTGGGCGATCTTGACGCTTGTCGTCGCGTTGCTTATGAAAACGTTGAAGATGCGCTAAACGCACAAATTGATTACGCCGAACTGCGTTTCTCACCATACTACATGGCGATGAAACACAAACTGCCAGTCGCTGGCGTGGTTGAAGCGGTTGTCGATGGCGTACAAGCAGGCATGCGAGACTTTGGCATCAAAGCGAACCTTATCGGTATCATGAGCCGCACATTTGGCACAGATGCATGTCAGCAAGAACTGGATGCCATTCTAAGCCAGAAAGACCACATCGTAGCAGTAGACCTTGCAGGTGATGAGCTTGGCCAACCAGGCGATCGCTTTGTCTCTCACTTCAAACAGGTGCGTGATGCAGGCCTAAACGTGACAGTTCACGCTGGTGAAGCGGCGGGCGCTGAAAGCATGTGGCAAGCCATTCAAGAGCTTGGTGCAACGCGTATCGGCCACGGTGTGAAA
>NZ_JAWOVP010000378.1:0-573 GCF_033339995.1 Vibrio sp. 1641 | reverse complement strand
TTCAAGAGCGTTTTCTACGTTTAGGCGCAGGATTGTCAGCGGCGTTTTGAGCTCGTGTGCGGCGGCTCGCGTAAAGCGCTTCTCTCTCTGCCACGCTTGTTCAAGTTCAGAAAGCAATGAATTGAGTGCTTCCACCAACGGAGCAAGCTCGGTTGTGTTGTCGGTAACATGAATGCGGTCTAAGCGGTGCACGTTTCGTTGCGTGATAGCCGTGCGTAGATCGTTAATCGGTCTGAAATACCTGTCTATCAGCCAGAACAGCAACAGCAGCAAAGTCGGCAATAGTAGTAACTGTTCGATGGACGTCGACAGAGCGATTTCATGGATGATCTCTTTACGTATCTTCTGCTTTTCAGCAACGACTACGTATTCGTTCTCATGCTCGGTCTGTGGTAATGAGAGTTGGAAAGTGCGCCACTGCACGCCGTCTTTGGTAATGTCGGCGTAGCCGTTGTTATCAAAAGAAGAAGAAAGAGAGCGCAGATTCGGAGTGGAACTCCAGATCAACTTGTTGTCACGGTAGAATTGAAAAACGAGATTCTGTTCGTAGGGGTGACCAAATTTGGTGGCTTT
>NZ_JAWOVP010000377.1:0-574 GCF_033339995.1 Vibrio sp. 1641 | reverse complement strand
AAGTGAGCCGTATTGGCAATGGCCATAAACGGTTGCACAAAACCAAGTACCAACCACACCAACATAAAACCAATGATGGATTTCGGCAGCGTTAAACCTAAATGAGGTAAACGGTAACCCAAAACCCACAAATAGCCGAGTAGCGCGTACACAACACCAGATAACCCGCCGAAGTTCGCACCTTCAACATAGAACTGGCCAGCACCAGAGAGTGCCGCAGATACCACAAAGATTTGCAGTAACTTGCCAGAACCAAGTCGACGTTCAATATCGCCACCAAGTTGCCACCACCACAACAAGTTAAAGATGATGTGTGTTACCGAGAAATGCAGCAATGCATGACTCACCCAACGCCACAATTGCCATTGCTGGCCTTCAAACGCGGGAAAGTGCAACAGAGCAAATACCCCATTTCCAAAGCCTAACATCTGCAAACCATAAATCACGGCGCATACGGTCATGATCAATAAGGTCACTGGACCGGCTTTGGCTTTGATCATTCCCATGATACTTGGGCTAGCGTAATGAAATTGGCTCTTACGAGTATCGGCAACGTCCCAGGAAGCGGCGCTGT
>NZ_JAWOVP010000376.1:0-575 GCF_033339995.1 Vibrio sp. 1641 | reverse complement strand
GGTTGAAACGCACAAATGGGGCGGATTGTTGGTCACATTGATCATCGCACTTGTTGGTATTGTAGTTTCATTACCGATCGGTGTCGCACTGGCTCTAGGTCGACGCTCTGATATGCCCATCATACGCAGCATCTGTACGATTTACATTGAAGTATGGCGTGGCGTTCCACTGATTACCGTACTATTCATGGCGTCCGTTATGTTACCGCTGTTCTTAGCTGAAGGTTCCGAAACGGATAAACTTATTCGTGCCTTAATTGGTGTGGTCATGTTCAGCGCGGCTTACATGGCAGAAGTGGTACGTGGTGGTTTGCAAGCCATTCCAAAAGGACAATATGAAGCTGCCGATGCGTTAGGTTTGAGTTACTGGAAGAAAACAGGCCTGATCATTTTGCCACAGGCACTCAAGATCACCATTCCTTCCATCGTAAACACATTCATTGGCCTATTTAAAGACACCAGTCTGGTACTGATCATCGGTATGTTCGATGTACTCGGTATTGGACAAGCAGCAAACACCGACCCCGAATGGCTCGGCTTTGCTACCGAAAGTTATGTATTTGTCGCGTTAGTGT
>NZ_JAWOVP010000375.1:0-575 GCF_033339995.1 Vibrio sp. 1641 | reverse complement strand
ACTTAACCCAAGCAACAAACTGCGCAGCGAAGAACACCAACACGATGTACATGCCCATCGAAGACATTGATTTAGACATCGCATCGATAACATCACGGTCGGTTTTCATCGTGCCAACGACTTTACCGTATACAAAGCCAGGGATAGCAAAGAATACGAAGATGAAAGCGACGATACTTTTCAGGAATGGGGATCCTGCAACAGTGCCAGCGTCTGAACGTAGAATGCCGTCTTCTGGAACAATCGTCCAAGCCAACAAAGCAGACACAACCAACACAGCAAGACCAGCAACTTTCAGACCTTTCTTCTCAAGGTCAGTTAGGTTGCCCATTTTGTCGTTAGACAAATCTTCAGCCGCTTCTTCCTCGTTGTACTTGCCAAGTTTCGGCTCAACGATTTTCTCTGTAACGAATGCACCCATACCCGCGATGAAGAACGTCGACACAAACATGAAGTACCAGTTTACTTCTGGTCCAACAGTGTAAGTCGGGTCAATCATTTGAGCTGCTGTCTCAGTAATACCTGAAAGCAGTGGGTCAACCGTACCAATTAGAAGGTTTGCCGAGTAACCGCCC
>NZ_JAWOVP010000374.1:0-576 GCF_033339995.1 Vibrio sp. 1641 | reverse complement strand
GTGCGGACTCGATATCAAGATCGGTCAAGATCATTAAGATTGCCAGTTTCACCTCATAATTGGTCTGCTTAAGTACCTCGGTTGCCTCTTCTTTAGTGCACTCCGTCGCCTGCATAACAATGCGAGCAGCACGCGCGACCAATTTGTTGTTGGTCGCTTTCACGTCCACCATCAAGTTTTGGTAGCTCTTTCCTAAACGGATCATACTTGCTGTAGTGAGCATGTTGAGCACCAACTTTTGAGCGGTGCCTGATTTTAAGCGAGTGGACCCCGTCAAGGCTTCTGGGCCAACAACGGGACTTATTGCGATATCAGCAATATCTGCGATAGGAGAATCCGGATTGCACGACAACGCAACGGTAGTTGCACCAATCGTATTCGCGTATTCCAAACCGCCAATCACATAAGGTGTACGACCACTTGCTGCGATTCCTACCAGTACATCATTGCTGCTGAAGTCGATATCCTTTAAATCTTGCTCACCAAGTTGAGGTGAGTCTTCTGCACCTTCTTTGGCTTTTAGTATCGCTTCTGGGCCACCAGCGATAAGGCCGATCACCATTTTGTCCGATACGC
>NZ_JAWOVP010000373.1:0-576 GCF_033339995.1 Vibrio sp. 1641 | reverse complement strand
GAATGGGTTCATGTGCAGCTCCATCAGCAAAAGGGGATGATAAGTTTATCACCACCGACTATTTGCAACAGTGCCGTCCAGCGGATATCAGCGCTGAAAGATGATGGCTGAGCGTGGAGGCAGGAATCTCAAGGTGCTTCTGCAGTTCGCCAACCGGCAGGCCTTCATGACCCGCCCTGACCAGCTCCCGGTATATGCTGAGACGTGTCGGGTGGCCCAGTTCTCGAAGTGCGTTTGCAGCAGTGTTTAAATCCATAATACCTCCTTTATCTATATTTCCAGAATAATAGAAATATAGCCTGCGTCAATCGTTTCTGCCGTGAGGGTACCGCTTTCCCAATCATGCTCTGTCCGCCAGGTTATGGGGGGCAGAGCCAGAGCACTACCGAAATCCTTGCGAATACCCGTGCAGGGAATAATTTCCGCCCCCTTTATGGCCGGAAAAAAAACTGATAAACGTCGCCTTTTCAGAAGGTTGCTTTCTTAACGTGGTTTTTCGGGCACTGTTGCAAATAGTCGGTGGTGATAAACTTATCATCCCCTTTTGCTGATGGAGCTGCACATGAACCCATTCAA
>NZ_JAWOVP010000372.1:0-577 GCF_033339995.1 Vibrio sp. 1641 | reverse complement strand
CATCCCAAGCGCCGGGATGGATTTTCGCCATTTCTTGTTTGAGATCGGCAATCCAGGCTTTTGACTCACCAACAAACACCGCGACTGAAATCGCCATGCAACGTTGCCCTGCAGCACCAACCGATGATCCCACCAAGTTGTTTATGACGTGATCTTTGTTAGAATCAGGCATGACAACCATGTGATTTTTAGCGCCAGCAAAGGCTTGTACGCGTTTAAAGTATTGAGTTCCCGTGGTGTAAATATACTGCGCGACAGGCACTGACCCGACGAAAGACACCGCGCGAATATCGGGATGAGCAAGCAAGAAATCGACTTGATCTTTGCGGCCATGAACGATCTGCAACACACCTTTTGGCGCTCCCGCCTCTTCAAAAAGCTCAGCTAAGCGAATCGAGGTCAAAGGCACTTGCTCGGAAGGCTTAAGAACGAAAGTGTTACCGCTCGCGATTGCGATGGGAAACATCCACAACGGGATCATGGCAGGAAAGTTGAACGGAGTAATGCCGCAGCACACACCCAAAGGCTGGATGAGAGAGTAGCTGTCGATCTCAGTCGCGACATTTTCGACCGTTTC
>NZ_JAWOVP010000371.1:0-577 GCF_033339995.1 Vibrio sp. 1641 | reverse complement strand
CGCTCCGGTGATGGTCACCGTTGTTTTCAAAATATCCATTTATTGATTACCTTTTATTAGAGGGTGTTAGGATTAAAGGGCCGTCTAATGCTTGCATGACATAGCTTGCTGGATAGCCATGAGCTAAGAGCGTCGTCATTGCTTGCAAATACTTTTGTACTGAGCTGAAAAAATAGAAATAACCATCACAAAGGACGTTTTCATGCTCTCCAGTGTCGGAGAGATAGCGATGTTTTGGGCAGCCGCCGTTGCAGAGAGACAAGAACTGGCATTGTTTACATCGCATAGATAAGCGGGATTCTTTATTGAACTGAAGTTCGTGATTCAACGACATCTCGTGTAACGATGTTTCGAATACATTGCCGAGTTTCGACTCCGGGTAGGCGACATGGTCACAGAAATAAACGTCACCATTTGCTTCAACGGCATAAGACGAGCCGCATTTTTTTGCATGAATACAGTTTGGAGAGGGGTTGCCAAGGTATTGTGTTAATGCCTGTTCAAAGTTCGAAATGAAGACTTTGCCCACATCTTGAGAAACCCAAAGATGAAATACGTCGGTGAGAAAACGTCCGTA
>NZ_JAWOVP010000370.1:0-578 GCF_033339995.1 Vibrio sp. 1641 | reverse complement strand
CGGTGACATTAGAGAAGCGCTTTTTCTCACGTATTGGGATGATTACGAGCTTAGAGTTGGGATCAGTAAAGTGTTTTGGGGCGTCACCGAGTCCGCGCATCTGGTTGATGTTGTGAACCAAACAGATGCCGTGGAAGCGGTTGATGGCGAAGATAAACTGGGTCAGCCAATGGTACATTTTACGGCGATTAAAGATTGGGGCGCTTTTCATGCCATGGTACTTCCTTATTTTCGGGAGCGTACTTTTGCTGGTCAAGACGGACGTTTACGTACGGAGCCTGTTATTTCTGACAACGCTATTTATGAATCGAGTAGGGAAGAGAAACACATTGATGTGGCATTTCGATATTCCAAAATGCTGGGTGATTGGGATATTGGTTTGAGCTATTTGTATGGGACCAATCGAGATCCTTATTTTCGATTCGAGCAAGGTGAACTCAAACCATATTATGCGCTGATGAGTCATGTCGGTATTGATGTTCAAGGCATTGTCGGAGATTGGTTATGGAAGCTTGAAAGTGTATATCGAGATAGTTATGACCATCATGTCGGCGTGGTGACGGGTTTCGAATATACCA
>NZ_JAWOVP010000369.1:0-580 GCF_033339995.1 Vibrio sp. 1641 | reverse complement strand
TCGTTCCACTGACCACCAAATAGGATGGTGAACACCCCATTCACCGCGTTGCGCATGTACCAGTTTTGAGCGTATTGGTCATTCCAGCGCGTCAGCCACTCCGTCACTTGCGGTAAATAAGCGTGTTGCAGCCCCGCACTGTCCATCGTGATGATCACTTCACTTAATACCTTGCCGTGCGGGTCGCTGTTTTCGTAAAAATTAGCGTTGTTTACAAACGCATCTCCCGCCTCTTGCACTGCGGGCGTGACCCAAGAAACAAACGAGATATTGTTGTTGTAAAACTCGGCGTAATAGCCAGCGCGCAAATACAAGTACAAGGCTTCAAGCTCATCACTACCGCCACCAGTATAGGCTTTCGCCAAAGTCACCGTATGCTTTGCCACGTTGTACATGTGGTCAGAATCAAACGCCGCTTCTTGCACTCGGCTTTGAGCAGAGAACAGCTCGTTGATGCAACTTGCACCTTGAGTTTTTATCGCGCTGATCAAGTCGTTGCTGTTGGTGGTTGTGAACAATTCTACGTCACAAACCACGCTTGCCGCTTCAACCGATTGGGTTGCCCGGGTACGTAACGTCT
>NZ_JAWOVP010000368.1:0-580 GCF_033339995.1 Vibrio sp. 1641 | reverse complement strand
GCGGGAAAAAACGGATATGAGACATAACAACACTCATTGATTATAAAAATAAATTGAGTGGGGTTTATATTCCTTACAGCTCAAACAGTGAAATCAGTATCATAAAATTTATGAAACCGATCCCAAAAATAGACTTATTACTCTAATTTAATGGGACCAATCCCGCACAGGAAAACTCAATAATTATTAATAAAAACATTAATTTACCTTTTTCTAAATAAGTCAATATGAGTCAAAAGTGACTCATAAAATGAAATTTATCGCGCCAGACCAAAAAGTTAGTTATTAGCTCAACTGAGAACCATTGAAAACGAGTTTTCATTATGAGACATGAACCAAATAAGCATCAAAACACATATCTGAAAGCAATGGATGATGGTAAATTCTCGCCACACGTCGTGCCTAATACTCTATTGCATAATGACATCATCCTTTTTTGTCGAAACGTAATATCAATGAGAGTAAAACCTGCATCGAGCAAATCACGGCACTGAACTAGGACTACATATCCCCTTCCATCACACCAGAAAGAAGTGGGACTTAAAAGGATCAGAAACCATGTCACTTTGGGGATTTTTAG
>NZ_JAWOVP010000367.1:0-580 GCF_033339995.1 Vibrio sp. 1641 | reverse complement strand
CAAGCGACAAGCACTACGAAGCGGTAATGAATTCCCACGCTCGTCTCACATATAGCAAAGTGAGCGCGATTCTTGAAGGTGATGAAGAACTGCGTGAACGCTACCAGCCACTCGTGTCGCATCTTGAAGAGTTGCACGCGATGTACAAAGTGTTGAAAGAAGCGCGTGATCAACGTGGTGCGATTGAGTTTGAGACCGTCGAAACCAAATTCATTTTTAATGCTGAGCGCAAGATTGAAAGCATTGAGCCAGTGATTCGTAATGATGCGCATAAGATCATCGAAGAATGTATGATCTTAGCTAACATTGCCTCGGCATCGTTGGTAGAAAAAGCCAAAGAGCCTGCACTGTATCGTATTCACGAATCTCCGGGTGAGCTGCGCTTGCAAGGCTTCCGCGATTTCCTAAGTGAGCTAGGTTTAGAGTTGAAAGGTGGTTTAGAGCCTTCTCCGACAGATTACGCCGATCTCGCGCGTCAAATTGCAGGTCGTCAAGACCAAGAGCTGATCCAAACCATGCTGTTGCGCTCCATGAAGCAAGCGGTGTACAACGCGGACAACGCAGGCCACTTCGGTTTGGC
>NZ_JAWOVP010000366.1:0-581 GCF_033339995.1 Vibrio sp. 1641 | reverse complement strand
CACAATAGATTTTGTAGATGTCTTCCGTACCCGATGGACGAGCAGCAAACCAACCATTTTCAGTCGTCACTTTCAATCCACCAATCGCCGCACCGTTACCAGGAGCGTGTGTTAGACGCGCCGTAATCGGATCACCTGCCAGTGTTTCTGCTGCAACCATTTCTGGCGACAGTTTCTTCAACACATCTTTTTGAGGCCCATTCGCTACCGCTTGAATACGATTGTACTTAGACTCACCGTGTTTAGCGGCAAGCTCTTCGTAGTACTCTTGTGGGTTTTTACCCGTTACCGCAGTAATCTCAGCCGCTAACAAACATAGTAAGATGCCGTCTTTGTCTGTTGACCATGGTGTTCCATCTTTACGTAGGAAAGAGGCACCTGCGCTCTCTTCACCACCAAAACCAAACTTGCCAGTGTAAAGGCCATCGACAAACCACTTGAAGCCGACAGGCACTTCACACAGTTCGCGACCTAAGTCGGCTACTACTCGGTCAATAAGTGCACTTGAAACCAGCGTCTTACCAACAGCAACATCTTTACCCCACGCATCACGATGACGGTATAGGTAGTCGATACAAACC
>NZ_JAWOVP010000365.1:0-581 GCF_033339995.1 Vibrio sp. 1641 | reverse complement strand
GGGATTAATGGAAGCAGTCCACTTGCTCTTTTAAATTTCTCGCTTGTTGCTGTAACTCGATCGCACTTTGTGATGTTTTCGCGCTGGTGTTACGGCTCTCTCGGTTTAGCTCACTGATTGAATGCGCGTTGGCTGCAATTTCTTGTGAAACTTGAGCTTGTTCTTCCGAGGTCGCGGCAATGGCATCAGCTTGAGAGGCGATAGATTGTACCTGTACGGCAATCGCTTCGAGCGCGGTGCCTGCGTCTTGCGCTTTGTCTAGCACCTGATTCGCACTGCGTTGGCTGTCAGTCATCATAGTTACGGCATTTTGTGTTGAGCCTTTTAGTTTCTCGATAATCCCAACTACGTCTTGCACTGAGCTTTGCGTACGGTGCGCTAATGTGCGAACTTCATCCGCGACCACAGCAAACCCACGGCCTTGCTCACCGGCACGTGCCGCTTCAATTGCTGCGTTGAGAGCGAGTAGGTTGGTTTGCTCGGCAATTTCGTCGATCATTCTTGTGACGGTTTGGATCCTTTCACTGTCACGGTTGACTTGTTCGATGGCTTCGGCTGATTGATCCAATTGATCATTCAAC
>NZ_JAWOVP010000364.1:0-581 GCF_033339995.1 Vibrio sp. 1641 | reverse complement strand
CGGCTGCTTCTTTCTAACAATGCCGTGCCGAGTTCGTCTTCCAGCTTACGTATTTGACCACTAAGCGTTGGCTGACTGACAAAACACGCCTCTGCCGCTTTGCGAAAATGCTTGTGCTCCGCCAGTGCGACTAAGTACTCAAAATCCCGAATATTCATAACACACGATTCGCTTCTATTTTATGATAGTCAATGTCTATCAAAACCATAGCATCAAACGATTAGAGCTATCAAAGGATTTTTACAATAATGGGCTCAACAAAACGAAACAGAGCCAAACGACAAGTCACGCTCTAAACGCTTCACTCGAATATTTTAAAGGAATCAATATGTTTGTATCTAAAGAAGGTCAAAACGTACCACAGGTTACTTTCCCGACTCGCCAAGGTGATACTTGGGTGAACGTTACCTCGGATGATCTATTCAAAGGCAAAACCGTGATCGTATTCAGTTTGCCTGGAGCGTTTACACCGACTTGTTCTTCTAGCCACTTACCTCGTTACAACGAGCTATTCCCTGTGTTCAAAGAACACGGTGTTGATGAAATTTTGTGTATTTCGGTAAACGACACATTCGTTATGA
>NZ_JAWOVP010000363.1:0-583 GCF_033339995.1 Vibrio sp. 1641 | reverse complement strand
CGAAAGAAATTCGTCAGCAGCGTGAAAAAGCGGCCAAAAAAGAGCAAGATCGTCTTGATAAATTAAGACGTGAGGCGGAGCAGCTTGAGAAAAACCGTAAGGCTGAAGAAGAACAAATTCGTAAGTTGAAAGAACAGCAAGCGAAAGATGCAAAAGCGGCCAGAGAAGCTGAAGCTGCTCGCAAGCAAAAAGAGCAGGAACGCAAAGCAGAAGAAGAACGAGTTCGCCAAGAAAAAGAGCGTGCAGCTAAACTTGAGAAAGAGCGTAAAGCGAAAGAAGAAGCTGTACGTAAAGCAGAGCAGGAACGTTTAGCCAAAGAAGCGGCTATTGCCAAAGCGGAACAAGAGCGAGTAGCTCGCGAGAAGGCGGCAAAAGAAGCGGAAGAAAAGGCAAAACGTGAACGCGAGGCGGCTCAAAAAGCTGAACAAGAACGCATTGCGAAAGAAAAAGCGGCAAAAGAAGCTGCGGAAAAAGCACGTAAAGAAAAAGAGCGCCTTGAGCGTTTAGAACGTGAGCGTAAAGAGCAAGAAGCTGCACTGGATGATATTTTTGCTGGCCTAGAAAGTGAAGCGAGTGCAAACCA
>NZ_JAWOVP010000362.1:0-583 GCF_033339995.1 Vibrio sp. 1641 | reverse complement strand
CGGTGGTGCCTGAGCCTGGAATACCCAGCGTTAACAATGGAACGAATGAGCCACTTGATGCGGCATTGTTCGCTGATTCTGGCGCAACTAGACCACGAATGCTGCCTTTTCCGAACTCTTCTTTTTTCTCTTTTGGAGCCAAGTTGCGCTCTAAGCCGTAACTTAGGAATGCCGCGATTGTTGCGCCTGCGCCCGGAAGTACGCCAGTAAAGAAACCTAGGATAGAAGAGCGGATCGATACCGGAGCGACTTCTTTAATTTCCTCTTTGGTGACTTTCATCGAGCCTATGTTGCTCAATTTGTCTTGCTCTTCATCACGAGTATCGTTTGAAGGTTTGAGAATCCCCATTAAGGTTTCGCCCAAAGCAAACGTCGCCATTGCAAGAAGAAGGAAGCTAAAGCCGTCCATCAAATCGGTTAAACCAAAGGTGAAACGCTCGACACCAACGCCTTTATCGATACCGACTGTCGACAGCATCAAGCCAAGAATGGTCATCATCCACGCTTTAATGACCTGACCTTTACCAGCAAAAGCCGCAACGGCAGACAAGCCGAGCAACATCAACGCAAAGTAATCAGAAGA
>NZ_JAWOVP010000361.1:0-583 GCF_033339995.1 Vibrio sp. 1641 | reverse complement strand
TATAAGTTACGCATTTGTTACATGAATATCAAATAACACCTTGATTAAATGTAATGTTTCATTGAAATTTGCATGTTCTGTATCAAAATCACAGGACGACGTTACTTAACGCCCACCCAAACCGAGACTGAACCACCATTGACAGGAAATTCTGCCCAGCCATTGGCATCGGTCCAAACTTCTTCAGTTCGGATACCCAGCTTGTCGACATAGCGCGTGCTTGGCTTACCGGTATACATCCATTTTTTGCCACCTGGTCCATCACTCATGATCACCGCCATTGAGTTTGGATGTTCAGCATCGCCCTCTCGGGTCCAGCCAATCACATCCCAATGGTCGAGATAAGAATTCTGTTTGCCATACGCATACTCTTTACGCAGTGTTACAAGTTCTTCAATGTAAGGCACTTTGGCCATATTAATGTTGTAGCCTTTGTCGCTGTACTGCGCGCCGTAGTAATCTGCGTAGAACACCGATGGATAACCTTCTTCACGCAATAAAATGAATGCGTAAGCAAGAGGCTTGACCCACCAATCTACTGTCGACTCTAACGCCTGCAGTGGCTGCGTATCGTGGTTTTCTA
>NZ_JAWOVP010000360.1:0-584 GCF_033339995.1 Vibrio sp. 1641 | reverse complement strand
CCTGTTGTGTATTTAAATTATCCCTATTTTTCAATAACACCCAGCGCGAACGCTTGACCCATTGCCTTGCTTTTTTATCTTGTTTTAGCTTATTGGCTTGGTCGACTCTGACTCTATCCATCACTTCACGACCAAACTTAGCAACGACGTGGAACAAGTCGTAAACGATGCGAGCATTTGGGCAATGCTCTTGGACTTCAAGGTCAAAAGCCGTATTCATATCCATTGCTACAGCTTCGATATTTTTACCATGCTCACCTAGCTGTTCAAAGAACGGTCGAATATCCTTGCGGCTACGACCTAGTCCTACCCAGATAACTTGATGGCTTTTCGCGTCAGCAATGACCGTCGCATAGCGGTGCCCTTTAAAAATAGCGAACTCGTCCATGACGAGTTGCCTTAATTCACCCCATTTAACTTGCGGCACTACTTGTTGAAGCCGACGCTTATCTATCTCTTTGATTGTGTGCCAATGAACGCCTGTCACTTGGGCTATATGTTTAATTGGTAGCAGAGGTAACAACTGTTCTATATAGCTTCGTAGGCGTTTAGTGATACGAGCATAAGGTTCCAACCAAGATAGC
>NZ_JAWOVP010000359.1:0-584 GCF_033339995.1 Vibrio sp. 1641 | reverse complement strand
ACGTCATATCACCGGTGAGGAACAAGTACGCGGCGGCTGGTATCCAGATCAACGCCGTACCGACAACTGGAATGAAGGAAGCAAAGCCCATCATGGTGCCCCAGAATAAACCAGGGAAGCCAGCTAGCCACATACCGATACCGCCCGCTAAGCCTTGCGCGATAGCTGTTAAAAACGAGCCCATGACTGCGGACTTCGAAACTTGTTCTATCTCGGTCAAGATTCTATCTTCTTGGCTACGAGAGAGTGGCAGAATATGTCGAATTGCCGAAATGATTTTGTCGTGGTCACGTAATAGGAAGAAAAGCACAAACAGCATTAGGAAAAAATCCATCAAGAAGTTTGTTGCATCACCCAGAATTTTCGCACTGATCGCGACAAGGTTTGAACCAAAAGTGGTAGCAAATTGCCCGATTTTTTCGGCGATGGCTTTTGGCTCGATTTTATCGAAAGGTAAGTACTCATTAACAATGGATAGACCTTTGATAACCCAAGGATGTTGGAAGATGTCTTGAATGCCACCATTGGTGACCCATTTGTACGTATTCTGAGAAAAAACAGAGCCTTGTTGAACAATTGCAGCA
>NZ_JAWOVP010000358.1:0-585 GCF_033339995.1 Vibrio sp. 1641 | reverse complement strand
CAAAGAAACGAGAAAAAGACAAAAAGCCTTTAAATTCAGTACGTAGAGATGTGATTGTGGTGTGCAATGAAAGGTGGTTTTAAGCGTTGAAAGGCTGGGCGGCATCAGGGTGAGAAATAATAGCGAACGTTCTACGTTTAGAAACTTCGCTTAGAAAAGGTGTATTTGACATGAAACTGGTCTTCTTTGATGTCTGAATGCCTGCTGAAAAGCAAGCACGCTTTTTGTAGATTCAATTTTGCGCGGTATTCTCGCTTATTATTGCTTTAGGGGCAACTTCCCGAGTAGTACGTCTAGTTAAAGAAGAGATAACTCATGATGATCGCGTCTTCTTTTCCATTGCCTGTTTTGGCTGGATAATAATCATAACGACGATCCACTTCGTTAAAACCAGCTTGCTCATAAATATGAATCGCAGGATGGTTACTTTCTCTTACTTCTAGCCACGCGCTGTCTGCTTTGGCTTGCTCACAGTGATTCAGAAAGGCATCCAATAACTTTTGACCGTAGCCTTTTCCTTGTAGAGCAGGGGCAACCGCAATATTGAGTAACGTAACTTCACCCACAATATTTTGTGCATAAAAG
>NZ_JAWOVP010000357.1:0-585 GCF_033339995.1 Vibrio sp. 1641 | reverse complement strand
CTAATCGACTACAGCAATCAAGTTAACCTTTCTGACATCTTAAAGACGTATCCGCTCATTGAGGTCACGAATGAGCGCAGAAAACACGATTGGCAAGTCTGGTCAGACGCGATAGGAGTCGCTCGTCCAAAAAACAAAAAGCCGATCACTTTTAATATGTCGATTCAAGCGGTACAGGCAACCACGCGTCGTTTGGGTGTGTTGGTGACTCACCGTTTGTTTGTGAAAGACGACATCAAGTACGGTCAGCTGATCGAACTTGGTGAGCCTGTGATCAATCCTAATCAGCAGCTTTATTTTGTGTGCCCACCGCATAAGCTCAAGCAAGAAAGCTTTCACTTATTGCGCTCGTGGTTAAAACAAGAATTTGCGTAACTGAGCCTGTTACTCAATACGTTAACTTGAGCTTGGTGAACTCTCGGCTAAAGTAAATAGAGTGCGAAAAAACTCAAGGATGAGGCTATGCGATTGTTTCATAGAGTAGTGATTGGGGCTTGTCTCGTTGTACCAGCAGTGGGTAATGCCAGTGACGGGGCGGAGCTTGACGAGCAAGGCATTTCAACCGCGATTATTGGAGGCCAGCAA
>NZ_JAWOVP010000356.1:0-585 GCF_033339995.1 Vibrio sp. 1641 | reverse complement strand
AATCTAACCAGTATGATCGCCGAGTCTCTATTCATCAGGTAAGACTCGTGCGAGCATCAAGTAAGAAAAAAGTTCTAGTGTTTGATTCCGGTGTCGGCGGACTGTCAGTTTTCCAAGAAATTCACCAACTCCTTCCACACTTAGACTACTTCTATCTGTTCGATAACGAAGCTTATCCTTACGGCGAACTCGATCAGAATGTGCTTATCTCGCGCGTCAATCAGCTGGTTTCCGCATTGGTAGCAGAGCATCACATCGATATCGTCGTCATTGCGTGCAATACTGCCAGTACAATCGTATTGCCGTCATTGCGTGACAACTTATCAGTGCCAGTTGTTGGCGTCGTGCCTGCCATCAAACCGGCCTCCTTACTAGCGACTCAGGGAGTAGGATTAATCGCAACGCCTGCGACCGTCACTCGTCAATACACTCATGAACTGATCCGCGATTTTGCACAAGGTAAGCCAGTTGAATTGCTAGGTTCGACGCGTTTGGTTGATATGGCAGAAGAAAAGCTACGGGGTGAAAGTGTTCCTTTGGATGAACTGAAAAGCATCTTATCGCCGCTATGCAATAAAGTAGACG
>NZ_JAWOVP010000355.1:0-585 GCF_033339995.1 Vibrio sp. 1641 | reverse complement strand
AGGCGGAACGCGCATTGAAACCATCACCGAAAGTGATTTTTGGCCAATGTTGCAACAAGCGGTGGCGAACTTAATTGGTTCGGGTAAAGGCCAAAGTGTGGTAGTTACGCCACAAGCTGGCGTGATCACCGTGCGAGCTTTCCCTGATGATATTCGTGAAGTGCGCGAGTTTTTGGGTGTGTCTCAAGAACGAATGCAACGCCAAGTGATTCTTGAAGCGAAAATCTTAGAAGTCACGCTCAGCGATGGTTACCAGCAAGGTATTAACTGGTCGAACTTATCGGCGTCAATTGGTAACTCAGGCAGTATCATTGTTAATCGCCCCGCTTCTGCTCTGCCTCCATTAGATGCGATTGGTACGCTTCTTGGCGGTCAAACCAACGTTACGATCTCTGATGGTAACTTCGAGGCTGTATTAAACTTTATGTCGACGCAAGGCGACCTCAATGTACTCTCAAGCCCACGTATTACGGAGGCGAACAACCAAAAATCAGTGATCAAAGTTGGTACCGATCAGTACTTCGTGACTGAGCTTTCCAGTAATGCGGGTAATGGTGAAAACTCTAATGCGGTCCCTGAGGTAGA
>NZ_JAWOVP010000354.1:0-586 GCF_033339995.1 Vibrio sp. 1641 | reverse complement strand
CGCGTATTCGACAACAGCAATATCTACAATCAAGCCATGAGAGTATTTGATCACACGTTCGCCATCGCTGGCACGCTAGGCAACATTACTCTTATCATTGCTGTATTTGGTCTTTTCTTTGCAACCCTAGCAGGAGAACTCTCTCGTCAAAGACACTTCTCGCTGCTGAGATGCATGGGTGTTTCTGGCAAAGAGTTGGTTGCCCTAGGGGGCTTACAACTGTTCGCCTTTGGTGCCATTTCTGCGATTATAGCAGTACCGTTAGGATTGGCCTTGGCCCACCTAATTGTTGATATCATCATTAAACAATCTTTTGGTTGGTCACTCGAACTGCAAACCATTCCTTGGGAATATGCACAAACTATCGCTTGGGCAATGCTCGCGATTATGATCGCCGGGGCGTTACCCGTAATTCGAATGATTAAGAGTACGCCAATGAAGTCGTTGAGGGATGCGTTGTAGTGGAAAAACAAAACTCTAAAAAGCGCGTTTTTGCTTCGATGCTGATCGTTGTCGTTTTTGCCATGTTGACTGGAGCGACGTTGTATTCAACGTTTTGGCTAGAGCCTACTGCTACCCAAGAAAA
>NZ_JAWOVP010000353.1:0-586 GCF_033339995.1 Vibrio sp. 1641 | reverse complement strand
AGATTACGCTATGGTTTGTAGTTCAGAAGAAAAACTATACGCAATTCGAGATGTTGCAGAGATTACGGGCGTTAAGCCTGTGACGCTGAGAGCGTGGCAAAGACGCTATAACCTAATCCAACCGCAAAGAACGGAAAAAGGGCATCGCTTATATTGCCAGCAAGATCTCGATACGATTCGTGAAATTCAAGGTTGGTTATCCAAAGGCATTGCGATCGGCAAAGTGAAAGGATTGCTCGGCCAATCGGATGTAGAAATCAGTGCAGAAAACCATTCGCTTGAAGAAGTGGAAACCGTACTGTCTGCGTTGTCGCAACTTAATCGTGGCAAAACGGAAAGCGTCCTTTCATCGGTATTGAAAGAGTACCCGCTCAACTTAGTCGTAGATCAGTTTATCAATCCTGTGTTTGAGGCATTGGATTTGGTTAAGGGCTCGCTGCGCTCTTTGCAGATGGGATTGTTCCAAACCTGTTTAATCACGCGTTTGGCATTGGTGATCGATTCTGAAAACAAAGCATCTACTAAGGGGAAATGTCTGTTGATCAGCTTTGAACAAAGTCGAGATGCAGAAAGCTGGATTCAGGCG
>NZ_JAWOVP010000352.1:0-586 GCF_033339995.1 Vibrio sp. 1641 | reverse complement strand
AGTTGCCCCCGCAATAAAACGTTTCTTGGCTTTCACTTTTGTTCCTTTTCCCGCTTAGGTCTGCGGGTACTACTTCCAATGATTAGGCGACTGGTGATCGCTTTCCATCTCACGACCAAAAATTTCTTCTAGCTCTTTACGAGCTTCTTTGGCTCTTTGGGCGAGCTTCTTATCTTCATTATGCTGAGGCAGCAAGTCTTTAAGCATAGCATTATCGAGCTTACGAAAATGTGCTTCTGCCCGCTTTGCTTGATATGGGTGCATGCCTAACTCAACCAGAGTTTGACGACCAAGATCCAGTGCGCCTAAAAAAGTCTCACGCGAATAGTTTTGCACACCATGGCTCATCAACTGATAGGCTTCCACTCGGCTTCGAGCACGAGCGAGCAATTTGAGATTCGGAAAATGCGTACGGCAGATATCGACAATCGCCATCACTTCATCCGGCGAGTCTGTACAAATCACTAACGCTTCCGCTTTGTCTGCGCCAGCGGCGCGCAACAAATCGATTTGCGTGGCATCGCCATAAAAAACTTTGTAGCCGTACTTACGCAGTAAGTGAATTTGGCTGGCGTCACTTTCCAAT
>NZ_JAWOVP010000351.1:0-587 GCF_033339995.1 Vibrio sp. 1641 | reverse complement strand
CCTATGTGGTATCGTGGCAATCCTTCTTAACCTAGTGCTGCCACACGACCTTGGTGAAAACCACGTGGTTGATAACGCTCAAATGGAAGAAGAAAGCGCGAAGTAATTCGACTGCGCGACTTTTAAGTGGCGCACTTTAACCTTTCTAAATAAATAAACAGCAACAAAAAAGGCTTGGTGAAAACCAAGCCTTTGTTTTATTCGGAGTAACTAATTACTTAGTACCGAAAATCTTATCACCTGCATCACCAAGACCAGGAACGATGTAGCCTTTGTCGTTTAGCTTCTCATCGATTGCCGCAGTGTAAAGCTCAACGTCTGGGTGCGCTTTTTCTAGTGCTTCAATACCTTCTGGAGCCGCAACTAGAACAAGAACTTTAATTGACTGACAGCCTTTCTCTTTTAGTAGGTCGATAGTCGCGATCATCGAACCGCCAGTTGCTAGCATTGGGTCAACAACTAGAGCAATACGCTCATCAATGTTAGACGCTAGCTTGTTGAAATAAGGTACTGGCTCAAGTGTTTCTTCATCACGGTAAATACCAACAACACTGATACGAGCGCTTGGCATGTGCTCAAGAACGCCA
>NZ_JAWOVP010000350.1:0-588 GCF_033339995.1 Vibrio sp. 1641 | reverse complement strand
GATTGTGATTAACTCCGACCCTTGTATTGCGTATTTGATGGAAGAGAACACAGTCACCATGCAAGCGCTTGTCATTGCACACGCGTGCTACGGCCACAACTCTTTCTTCAAGGGGAATTATCTGTTCCAAACGTGGACGGACGCCAGTTCTATCATCGACTACTTACTCTTTGCTAAAAAGTACCTTGCCGAATGTGAGGAGCGCTACGGCGTTCAAGAGGTTGAAAAGCTTCTCGACTCCTGCCATGCGTTAATGAACTTTGGTGTCGACCGCTACAAACGACCAGAGAAAATCTCGATTACCGAAGAGAAGGCCCGCAAAGAGGAGCGCGAGGCTTATCTGCAATCTCAAGTCAATGAACTGTGGCGAACCGTACCAAGAGCCAAAACTAAAGAAGAAGACATTAAAGAGCGCTTCCCTAGTGAACCTCAAGAAAACCTACTCTACTTCTTTGAGAAACATGCGCCGCTCTTGGAACCATGGCAACGCGAGGTTGTTCGAATCGTCCGAAAAATCAGCCAGTACTTTTATCCACAAAAGCAAACTCAGGTTATGAATGAAGGATGGGCAACGTTCTGGCACTACAC
>NZ_JAWOVP010000349.1:0-591 GCF_033339995.1 Vibrio sp. 1641 | reverse complement strand
AACGTCGATGCCATTATGGTTGATGAAGACGATTTATCGGGCGTTGGTTCTGCTCAAGATGGTGTCGTTTCTATTGACGGTAAATTCACCACAACAGAAGGCTCTGATCGAGTGGTGAGTTATCAACTCGACGGCTCGACGAACCCTGTAGCAGGATTAACATCGCACGGCGAAGCGGTTGTACTCGTAGAAACGGCAAATGCTGACGGCAGCTTCACTTACAGTGCGACGGCAGATGGCAATCCAGTATTTACGTTGATAGTGAACGCTGATGGCTCTTACAACTTCACGTTGGAAGGCCCAATCGATCACGCTATTAATAGCGACGAGCTAACGCTGAACTTCCCAATCATCGCAACGGACTTTGATGGTGACACCAGCTCTGCGGTGATCCCAGTGACTATCGTCGATGACCAACCGACCATCACAAACGTCGATGCCATTACAGTGGATGAAGACGATTTAACGAGTATTGGCTCTGCTCAAGATGGCGTTGTTTCTATTGATGGCAAGTTCACCACAACTGAAGGTTCTGACCGAGTGGTGAGCTATCAACTCGATGGTTCGATGAACCCTGTAGCAGGATTAACG
>NZ_JAWOVP010000348.1:0-591 GCF_033339995.1 Vibrio sp. 1641 | reverse complement strand
CAATTCGCCGTTTGTTGCGGTCATCAACTTCATTGGGTCTTGCGTGATATGGTCTGTACCTTGAGGGACAGATAATTGCCACTCGTTGCGGAATTTACCTTCACCAAACGCCAAAGAAAGCTCATTAACTGAAAGCTTAAAGCCCTTACTAAATAGCGTGTCGATGTGAGGCATTAATTCGGACACCTGTTGTTCATCAAGTACTGGTGAGCTTTGATAGATCGACATAATTTGATCGAACGAGTTACTATCGACATCTGCAATAGCAAAATTCAACTTAAAGTTATCAACATCAGTGCCATCCGTTAGGCGCATTTTTTGAGCATTAATGTTCAATTGGCTGTTTAGCTTCTCACCGGTTTCGTCATTCGACGTGTTGCCGCTGTAGCTCGCCTTTTCAATCAAAAATACCTGTTTAAGCGATGAATCAACCACATCTAACTTTTCTAGAGAAAAGGTTTGTTCACCAAGCCAATAACCTTTCGCTTGCTTACCCTTACCCTGTCCACTCAGATCATTCAGGTGTAACTCGTCACCATTTTCAAAATCGACTTGAACTGAAGGAATCGATACTTGGTACTTCAAATAACC
>NZ_JAWOVP010000347.1:0-591 GCF_033339995.1 Vibrio sp. 1641 | reverse complement strand
ATTCGCGTTCCATATTCTGTGTTTGGTAGCATTTCAACATGCCCGTGATAGCGGGTCGCTAATTGGTTCACTAGGTGCAAACCTACCCCTCTATTTTGTCGAGATTTTGTCGAAATGCCTTTTTTGAAAAGGGTTTGAGGTTCAATGTTCTCTGGCAACCCACATCCGTGATCGCTGACTTCTAAAATCACTTCGTTGCCGTAATCGCTAACCGAGACTTCGATGTTTCGACGCTCTGATGCTACGTTGGTTTCATTGCGAATAACGCTCAAAGTCGCATCAAACGCATTGTCGATTAAGTTGCCTAAAATGGTGACCAGATCTTCCGAATTTAACCATTCAGAAAGCGGCTCCAAGCGACTGCCCTCCTCGACCACCAGCTGCAAACCCAGTTCTCGTGCTCGCTCTGTTTTTCCCAACAACATACCCGCAATAAGCGGATCTTTTATGGTATCTCGCAAAAACTCAATCATGGCTTGATAATGGGCGGTTTCTTGTCCGATGAGCTTTTGCACAGCCTCAAGCTCACCCATTTGTACTAAGCCACTGATCGTATTGAGCTTGTTTCTATGCTCGTGAGTTTGAGAACGC
>NZ_JAWOVP010000346.1:0-591 GCF_033339995.1 Vibrio sp. 1641 | reverse complement strand
AGATTTGATGGATGGCGCACACAGCGAAAACAAGTTGTTTGTCGACAAAGTCTCTGGTGACTTATCTGCATTGGACTACGGTGAAGCTTCGGTACGTTTAAGCAACTACATGGCTGCTCTGCAAGCTACGCAGGCGAGCTACGTGAAGATCAACGATCTTTCATTGTTTGACCGTATTTAAGGTTAGGCAGTTCTTTTATGGTAATGAGTACAGTAGAGGTTAGAGCCCATAGCATACGCTTGGGTGGCCAAGAACAAGCCTCTATCATGCCAACCCGCTCTGCGGATTCAAGCAGTACGATCAAACCGCGTCCAATTCAAGTTCAGGCTGACACCGCGTCAGCCTATTCTGTTTCAGGCATTCAACTGACTCAGGGACAGCAACAAGCAACAGCGGTACAAATTGCTTCAAAATCACTGCAATCCATTGGTAAAGAGCTAACGCACATTAAACGTGGGTTAACTCAAGCCGTTACGCAAGGCACACAAAATGTGCCGGGGTTGCAAGATACGCTTGTGCGCTCTAAAGCGAACATTCAACGTGTTGTGGAACAAGCGCGTTTTGATGGCCAGAAGGTGATTGATAACGAG
>NZ_JAWOVP010000345.1:0-592 GCF_033339995.1 Vibrio sp. 1641 | reverse complement strand
TTGGAAATGGCAGTTAACCAGTGATTACAAGCAATACGGCTGGAAGGTTGAAGCCTTCAAAAGCCGAAGCGATCAATCCAGGATTCGCGAGCTCGAATGCTAAACGGCTACCGCCCACGGTGCTGAACCAAAAACAGGTGATCAGCGGCGCAGCAATACTGATGGACAAAATCAATTGGCGAATTGTACGGCCACGCGAAATACGCGCGATGAAGATTGCCATCATTGGCCCGTAACCAATAAACCAACCCCAGAAGAACACTGTCCACCAGCTCAACCAGCCAGTGTCACCGCGATAAAGCGCCATCGGGAAGAAGTTATCCACCATGCGGCCTACGCCTTGCACATAGCCATCAATAATAAAGCTCGTTGGGCCAAAGAACAGGATGTAACCGATCAGCAGTACCGACAGGATGATGTTGTAACGGCTCACAAGTTGGATGCCTTTGCTTACGCCACTTAGCGCCGAAAGCGTGTACATCACGATGGCAGCGACAATCACCATGCTTTGGGTAATGAAGTTATCTGGGAAACTAAATAATGAGTTCAGCGCGTAGCTGATTTGCAAACCAAGAAAGCCAATAGGGCCGAT
>NZ_JAWOVP010000344.1:0-592 GCF_033339995.1 Vibrio sp. 1641 | reverse complement strand
ATTATCTACAAGAATAACCAATAGCCTTTGCAAAGGTAATAATTATCTGAAATTTTTATGGTTTAAATAGGCAACGGGATGCAAGGACAAGGCGATTTATTTGAAAGTACGGATTGGCAAGAGGTACGCCAAGGTAAGCTCTTTTATCAGCCAAACTTTCTTTCTCAGCAAGAAGCGGATACGTACTTTTCAACGCTTATGAGTACCTTACCTTGGCAACAAGAACGCATAACCATTTTCGGGAAATCGGTACTTCAACCTCGTTTGCAGACTTGGCATGGCGATGCGCCTTACACCTATTCGGGTTTAACCATGGCACCTCACCCTTGGACGTCTGAGCTTTTATCACTCAAGGCTCGCTGTGAAAGCCTTGCCAACACCCCGTTCAACTCTGTATTGGCGAATCTGTATCGCGACGGTCAGGATTCGATGGGATGGCACCAAGATAATGAACCAGAGCTGGGCAGAAATCCGGTGATCGCCTCGTTGAACTTAGGTGATACGCGCCGATTTGTGCTACGAAATTTACATTGTAAAACTCAAATAGAATATGAGCTCGGCCACGGCGCATTATTGATCATGGCTGGGGAGC
>NZ_JAWOVP010000343.1:0-592 GCF_033339995.1 Vibrio sp. 1641 | reverse complement strand
CAGACATCGACGTGGTTGCGGAAATGGCGGACATGATGTCAGCGACTCGCAGCTTCGAAACGAACGTGGAAGTGTTGGCAAATGTGAAAAGCATGCAGCAAGGCTTGCTTCGTTTAGGGCAGGGTAGCTAATGAGTCTTGCACAGTACACGGCATTATCGTCGGACGCTCCAGTTAAAGCGGCAGCAAAAGAAAACAGTGGCATTGCGCCAAACCCAACGGATAAGAACAGCGCGTCTTCACTTCAAAATGAGTTCATCTCTTTGATGGTGGCGCAAATTCAAAACCAAGATCCGTTAAACCCGTTAGACGGCACAGAGTACGTCGGGCAGTTGGCGCAGTTCTCTCAAGTTCAAAGTACCGAGAACATGTCTAAGGTCATGCAAAACAGCATGGTGCTACTCGACAACATGCAAGTGCTATCGACCGCCGGTTTGGTTGGTCAAACGGTTTACGTGAATTCAAAAGAATTCGAACTGGGTGATGGTGCGCAAAACGGCAAAATCGAACTGAGTCACGGTTCAAACCAAGTGACTTTAGTTGTGAAGGATCAGTTCGGTCAGAAGACGAACGTACCACTTGGCGCTCACGGC
>NZ_JAWOVP010000342.1:0-592 GCF_033339995.1 Vibrio sp. 1641 | reverse complement strand
CTTGTGGGTATGGCTTTTGGTCAGTTGATGTGGGGATTGGCATCGGATAAATTTGGTCACCGCAATACGCTGGCCGCAGGTCTGGTACTCTTTACCATTGCCTCATTCGGCTTAGCATTCTGCGATGAAGTTTGGCACCTACTGACACTGCGCTTTGTGCAAGCAATCGGCGTGTGTGCTCCTGCTGTTATCTGGCAAGCGATGGTAATCAAGCGTTACTCCAGCAGTAGCCAGCAAATTTTTGCAACCATCATGCCGTTGGTGGCACTATCACCAGCACTTGCACCTCAACTGGGTGTGGTTTTAGCGGATAGCTTTGGTTGGCACAGTATTTTTATCGCATTAACGCTTGTTGGTGTAGTGCTCGTTGCTGCCACCATGGCACAAAAGAACGAACAAGCCGAAATCAAACAAACCAGCATGTCTGCGGATATTAAAGCGTTACTAGGTTCAAAAACTTACCTAGGTAACGTGTTTATGTTTGCAACCGCTTCGGCAGCGTTCTTTGCTTACCTTACTGGTATGCCAGAAATCATGGCGCAACTAGGCTATGAAGCCAAAGACATTGGTCTGAGCTTCATCCCTCAAACCA
>NZ_JAWOVP010000341.1:0-592 GCF_033339995.1 Vibrio sp. 1641 | reverse complement strand
CTGGAACAAAAATCGGATCTACTTTACCTCGGCTGCGAATCGTACGGCACAAAGAGCGTCCATCCGCGCCAGCAATCGGTTTTTCACCCGCGGCATACACGTCAAGCATGATCAATACATCAACCTGCTCAAGCACGTTTGCAAAATCATCGTAAAGATCACGAGTGCGACTGTAACGATGGGGTTGGAAAATCATAACCAATCGCTTATCTTGCCAACCGCTGCGTGCAGCATTAATGGTTACATCAACTTCCGTTGGGTGATGACCGTAATCATCGACTAACATCGCATGACCGTTACCTGTATCAAACTCACCAAGGTGATCAAAACGACGGCCAGTACCTTGAGTGCCCGCCATCGCTTTTAGAATCGCGTCATCTTCAATGTCGTCTTCCGTTGCGACCGCTATTGCTGCTGATGCGTTCAACGCATTGTGACGGCCTGGAATGTTTAGCGTGATATCGAGGTTAGCTCGACCTTTACGTACTACTGTAAATTTACCTTGCTGACCTTCTTGATGATAATTTTCGATACGTACGTCCGCATCGTCAGAAAAGCCGTAGGTGATCACTTGACGGCTAATACGCGGAAT
>NZ_JAWOVP010000340.1:0-593 GCF_033339995.1 Vibrio sp. 1641 | reverse complement strand
AATAAGCTGATGAGTCGATAGGATCACTGATAGAACCCCCTTTTTGCCAGATGACGGGTTTCACCGTTAACGAGAAATGTTCGCCAGCGGCAATGAACTTATCACCTTGTTCGGATGTGCCTGAAGGCAAGGTGTTTTGGTTCTCACAGATTGCCAAGGTCCATGGTCGCGAGTACACATTAAACTTGCCTGTTACTTCAACTGTGCCGTCGTCCGGACACTCTGAAAATCCTTCACATTCGAATTGGTCGGATAACGTCACCTCGAACAGTCCGGATTCGTTAGTAATTAAGCCATGTTCCGATAATCCGTCTTTGAACTCAGCAGAATAACTAAAATCACCTTCGCTTCCACCGAGAGGTTTAATCAAAGGGTGGACTACTTTGGGTTTACCATTGTAATTGCTGGCAACGACGGGTTCTCCTGTGGAGGCACAAGCGAGCAGACGTGTATGAACATTTTCTGGTTTACCAGCGATGACGCGAATTTCATTCAGTGTCCGTCTTTCATTTGAATACGCTTCGAACATAAACGGCGTAAACATGAAGTTGACAGTTTGCTCCTTAGCGGAGTCTCCGACCATCGTGAAAGTC
>NZ_JAWOVP010000339.1:0-593 GCF_033339995.1 Vibrio sp. 1641 | reverse complement strand
GGCACAGTTGACGGGAAAATTGAGGGAAGATTCACAAAAGATGCCTACTGGGTATGGCGAGTTAAAGTTCAGGGCAAGATTATGAAAAAATCTTTGAAGGTTAAAGACGCAACTGAAACTGAGCTCGAGGCTATTCAGAATCAAAGGCACCAGGCCGCTAATGTAACTTTCTGGCTTGATTTACAACGTGTGCCAAAGGGTAAGGGGGCAAGTGCAGTTAAGATCATAAGTTCTTCTAATTGGGATGTTGATTGGTTATGAATATTCCACGACTTATTCGCATACTTAAATTCGACTGGCCATTTGTGCTTGCTATCGTTTTATCTGTTTTAGCTATTTTTAAACTTTCCGAATTCAATGAAGAACTATTAGGGAACCCGGATAGAGTTTTTCTTTATTCTGATGGTAATGGTGGTTACACAAGGGCCTTTGTATCACGTGACCCACGCTATACAGACGAGAAGGTTGTCAGGTTTCTTCGTCGTATGGTGAGCTCATGCTATACCGTCGATTATAAAACCGCTCAACACCTAATGAACGGTGAACGCGATAACGATTATGCCAACTGTATTGAAAAGCACTTTGCGCCAATA
>NZ_JAWOVP010000338.1:0-593 GCF_033339995.1 Vibrio sp. 1641 | reverse complement strand
CAGTTTGTGATAGATGTCGGCTGTAGCGCCGATTTTCAATGCGATTTTAGCAAAAAACTCCCGAGGGACATGGCAATCACTGCACGTAGCGGCAATCACACCCTGAGCATTTTTGAAGTGTGGGGATGCTTGGTACTCCTCAACTATCGTATCCATCCCAATATGGCAACTGTAACAAAACTCGTTGCGATTGGTGTAATCCATACCAAAGTGAAAAACACTGAGTGCCGCCCCACCAAGGATAAACGCCAATAAGCCACCAATTGGTATGCCGAGCATCCATTTTCTGTTTGGTTTACGCCATAAACGCATTGGTGTTCATCCCATAGCAGCGCTAGCGATAACTCGCATAGTATTCTACGAGCGCGTTTAAATCATCGGAACTAAGCCCTTTGAACGCCTCATCCTTTTTTTTATCAACGGAGCGTTTGCCTTGCTTAAACTGTTGCAACGTAGTGGCGAGATAGCCCTTCTGCTGACCAGCTAAAATCGAAGCTTCATCCAGAGCGTTACTGCCACCATCCGAATGACAGTTCTCGCAACTTTTCGCGTGGATAGCCTTACCTTTCATCGCTAACGCTTGATCAAAAGAC
>NZ_JAWOVP010000337.1:0-594 GCF_033339995.1 Vibrio sp. 1641 | reverse complement strand
TGCTGCCACAACCCAACTGGCATCGATCCAACTGCTGAAGAATGGGAAACACTAGCGAAGCTGATTGCTGAGAAGAAACTGCTTCCTCTGTTCGACTTTGCATACCAGGGCTTTGCTAAGGGTGTAGAAGAAGACGCAGCTGGCCTACGTACTTTCGCGAAATACAACAAAGAAATTCTCGTTGCGAGCTCGTTCTCGAAAAACTTCGGCCTATACAATGAACGTGTAGGCGCATTCACGCTTGTTGCTGAATCTGAAGAAGTGGCAACAACAGCATTCTCTCAAGTAAAAGCGATCATCCGCTCTATCTACTCTAACCCACCAGCTCACGGTAGTGCTGTTGTTACTCATATTCTAAACAACGAAGAACTACGTGCTGAATGGGAAGCGGAAGTACAAGAAATGCGTGACCGTATTCAAGAGATGCGCGAGCTGTTCGTAGCAACTCTGAAAGAAGAAGGTGTGGATGCAGATTTCAGCTTTATCGAACGTCAAAACGGCATGTTCTCGTTCTCTGGTCTATCTAAAGAGCAAGTTAACCGTCTGAAAGATGAGTTCGCAATTTACATCGTTGGTTCTGGCCGTATCAGCGTA
>NZ_JAWOVP010000336.1:0-595 GCF_033339995.1 Vibrio sp. 1641 | reverse complement strand
TTAATCTAAAAATGTCAGTCTTATCCTACAGACACAAAAAAAGCGGGAGCCTTACTAAGCCCCCGCTTTTCTTTATCTTTTTAAGCTGTTTACAGTTTCTTCGAAAGTAATCCTGCAAAACCAATAATCGCGATACCTAAAACCATGATTTCGCCTTTGCCGCTATCGAAGCCAGACTTAATGCCCATGAAGGCAACAATAGCAATCGCTACCGGAATGACGTATTTAACGAGGTTGTACCATAAGCCAAATAGTGGGAATGATACTTCGCCATCATTCGTGATTTCTTTTTCAAGCTCTGCACGGTTTAAGCGCCAGCCAGCAAAGATACATACCAACATACCCCCAACCGCTAGGAAGATTTTGTCTGTCAGTAGGTCGAAGATATCGAATGCGCCGGTACCAAATAGCGTTGGTCCCATACCGCCTAGCGAAAGCGATGCAAAGACACAAAGTGATGCCATCACGACACTTGCTGAAACTACTGCGTTAGAACGTTTCATGCCTTTCTCATCGATAAGGTAAGAAACCACTACTTCTAACAATGAAACCGAAGAGGTAAGCGCCGCTACCGTTAATCCGATGAAGAACAGAA
>NZ_JAWOVP010000335.1:0-595 GCF_033339995.1 Vibrio sp. 1641 | reverse complement strand
TCCTGTTCGTGATCCACGTTTGAAACAGAGAATTATTGATATAACTAACATCCACTTTACCGATACAGTAAAGGCACGTTTGATAGACAAAGAGATGAGCAATAGCTATGTACCGCGCGGAAACCGTAAAAAAGTTCGCTCACAAGTTGCCATCTACGACTATCTTAAAAATATAGAAAAGCAAACAAGAAGACAAAAGTCAGATGTCTCAGATACTTGAACAAGATGAACGCTACATTGCCGCGATCGATCTCGGCTCTAATAGCTTCCACATGGTGGTGGCGAAAGTGGTCGGCAGCGACCTACAGCTCATCAGTCGCCATAAACAGAGGGTTCGTTTAGCCTCTGGCCTAGACAGTGAATTGAATTTAAGTCACGCCTCCATGGAGCGAGCGTTGGAGTGTCTTGCGATGTTCGCAGAGAGGCTGCAAGGCTTTGAGGAATCCAATGTGCGCATCGCTGCTACACACACGCTAAGAAGAGCGAAAAACGCGCATTTGTTTATCCAACGAGCAAAAGCAGTCATGCCGTTCCCGATAGAGATTATTCCGGGAGAGGAAGAAGCGCGCCTAATTTATTTAGGTGTCGCACACAC
>NZ_JAWOVP010000334.1:0-595 GCF_033339995.1 Vibrio sp. 1641 | reverse complement strand
AAGCATGAAATACACCATAAACAGCACAATCATCGCCTGAGTTAACAGCGTTGGTGTGGTGGTCGCGAGCGCTTTCAGCAGAGAAAACACCGTGTTGTTACCCATCTCGTCAATGTTCATGTCACTGGCGATCTCAAGCGGCGCGTTCATGTGCTCTGACGACGCTTTGGTCACTTCATTCACTTCCTGCGAAACGTTTTGGACGATGCTTGGCAACTCAGCCCACCATTGTTTCGCGGGTTCTGATATCGCCGCTAAACCGAGTATTGAAACACTCACCAATAACGTCAACGTCACCACCACGGTTATCGTGCGTGGCAGGCCTTTATCTTCAAAATAATTGATCAGCGGGCTAAACAGCAGTGCCACGAACGTACTTATCACCATAGGTAACAGCACCGGTTTGGCGAAGTAGAGTGCTGGAACAAGCAATAACACCAGCAGAGACACACCAATCACGGTATTGATGGGAAGGTTTAATTTTCCATTCATGCGCGTCCTCTACTGATGAGGTGGTAAATCGGATGGTTGAGCCGCTTCTTCACCTGCTTCTTTTGAGGATGCAGCAGACGATGAAGAAGATTTGGCTAGCTGA
>NZ_JAWOVP010000333.1:0-596 GCF_033339995.1 Vibrio sp. 1641 | reverse complement strand
GCATTTAAAACGCAAGCAAATTTGATTTTTCCTGAGAATAAACTAGCGTCAATGAAGGTTCAGGGAGAGAAAACATGCTTACATTAAACTATTACGTAGAAATAACCGCGACTCCGCAGCGCGTATGGAGAGTGCTGACGGATGCTGAGCTTTACAAGCGTTGGGCGCAGGCTTTTTCACCTCAATCTCAATTCGAAGGGGAGTGGGAAGAGGGCAGCGACATCACCTTTTTTGATCCGGATATGGGCGGCACTCGCGCAGTGATTGATTCTGTGCAGCCACTGCATCGGCTAGAGTTTCATCATGTTGCCATCTTTAACCCCGACAATAGGCAACAGTTGGACGCCGATATTGCCGCCAAGTGGATTGGATCTCGTGAGATCTATCAGATCGACACAGAAGACGAACGCTTGTTGCTCAACATCACCATTCACACTCACAGTGACTTTGTATCGATGTTCAACAATGGGTGGGAAAAAGCGTTGCCATTGATTAAAAGTATTTGTGAGGAAACGGACTCGCAATAGCACTAAATATCGAGACGCACTTTTTCCATTTCTAGGCTGAGTAAGAGAGCGTTCACCGCCGCATTTTCG
>NZ_JAWOVP010000332.1:0-596 GCF_033339995.1 Vibrio sp. 1641 | reverse complement strand
ACAAGTATTCACTCCAGAAGAATTGCAAATCGACACTGATGCAAGTCCATTTGTGTTTGTTGATTACTTGTCTTGTACAATCCCTTACTCATCTTTGCGTCACGCTCACAAGTCAGATCTTTCTTCTGCTATTTGGGCTCCAATCCCTAAGCCAAATTACCGCATGGCTAAAACTCCTGAGCAAAAAGAAAAGTTAATCGAGCGATACAAACAACAATGGAACGTTGCAATGATGGAACGTTTGGAGGTTTTTTGCTTGCACGTTCTTGGCCTTCGCATGTCGCCTTGGCGTGGTAAGGGTTTATACGGTTACGAGGATTCATGTCACTTGATGACCAAACACTCTAATAAGCACGTTGGATTTGTTGCTTTGGGTGGCAACCGTGGAACCTGTTATTTCCAAATTGAGGGGCTAGGGTGCAAACACGTTTTTGAGCACACAAGTGCATTCCGTTTGCATTGGTGGTTAGATCTTCTCGACTGTAACCGTCTATCTCGAATCGACCTTGCAGTCGATGACTTCCACGGCCTGTTTGGTCGTGAGTATGCAAAAAAAGCCTATGCCGATAATGCGTTTCGCACATCTGATAGGGGTT
>NZ_JAWOVP010000331.1:0-597 GCF_033339995.1 Vibrio sp. 1641 | reverse complement strand
AGAAATTTGCCCGCTGAAAAATGCAGCGGGCTGACGAATTCGTAAGCGAATTGAGCTTAATTTATCTTAGCTTCAGTCGGTTGGATGTAAGCTTTCGTACCCCAAAGAGGTACAGTTGATAGACTGTGTTTGAAGCTGCCTGATGTCTCTTTAGTTGAGTAAGAAAGGTACATCAAGGTTTGATTTTCTGGATCATAAATACGGCGAATCTTCATCGATTTGAAGAAAACGCTCTTGGACTTTTTAAATACCACTTCACCTGATTTGCTCTTATCAATTTTAGTAATCATCTCAGGTGTAATTTCACCAGTTTGACGGCAAGAAATTGAACTGTCGCTTGGGTCCGCTAAACTGAAGTCCGCTTCGATGCTCGCTACATGACAAGTAACGCCTGGAACTTCAGGGTCTACGAGCGTATTCAGTTTTATGTCTTTAATAGTAAACATACCCAAAGAGACATCACCAACCTCATCGTTGCCACAGCCAGCAAGAATGGTAACCAAACCTAAAGCAAGCAAACGTTTTTTCATTATTCCGTCCTTAATTAGAAAAATATATAGATTCAATCTATCAGACGTTGGCATCTAAAACAAAATT
>NZ_JAWOVP010000330.1:0-597 GCF_033339995.1 Vibrio sp. 1641 | reverse complement strand
ATCTACGACAGTGTCCAAAAACGCATGTGCGCTGCCAATATTCACTGATAGGAGAGCTAAAGTTAGGAGAGTTTTACGCATAGTACCTCCGACGGTTGAGCGTTTTAACTTATTTGTTGTATTTATTTTTTTAGGTCATCTGACTGATAACTTCTATTATTTTATAAAAAAAGCGGCGCTAATGCGCCGCTTTATGTAGGTCATTGAGAAAAGTCTCAATTATAGAATGTCTAGTAGCTCAACTTCGAATACTAGTGCTGCGAATGGAGGGATTGCAGCGCCTGCGCCACGTTCACCGTACGCAAGGTCTTGTGGGATGTATAGTTTCCACTTAGAACCTACAGGCATTAGTTGTAGAGCTTCAACCCAACCTTTAATTACGCCAGTTACTGGGAACTCAGCTGGTTGGCCGCGAGATACAGAGCTGTCGAATACTGTGCCGTCTGTTAGTTCACCGTGGTAGTGAACACGTACAGATTTATCAGCTGTTGGGATTTCGCCAGTACCTTCAGTGATGATTTCGTACTGTAGGCCAGATTCAAGAACATTAACTTCTGGACGTAGAGCGTTGTCTTTTAGGAACGCTTCACCATCAGC
>NZ_JAWOVP010000329.1:0-597 GCF_033339995.1 Vibrio sp. 1641 | reverse complement strand
GGTGTGCGTGATTGACTATTCTTATTTGCTTTTGTAACGCCACTTCCTTGTTCTCTGTTTGCTGCTTGATAGCGTAGATCTCGTTTTCTTTCTTGTTGAGTCGTTTCGCTTCTTTGGCGTGTTTGTTTACGATATCCTTCTCAACTTGACCTTGGTATTCTCGTTTTATGTTTTCGATCTCTTTCGTTTTTTTAGCTAATTCTTTCTTAGCTTTGAGTAACGACTCATCTGCGAATGTGCGAATGCCGTTGTAAATTAAACCTAAAATGAACGCTGTCATGAGGCTAAACAAGAATATGTAAACCCATGATTGCCATTGGTACCAGAGCGTTTTTGCGCCTTGTGCTAGTAAAATAGGACCATTTGAGTTGGATAAGTCTACTAACCAAATCGTGCTATCGGGAGTTAGAAAATCAAGAAATGGTGCTGCAAAAAGCAATACCAATCCCACAACAATTACCGTCAAAAATCCCCAAATCATCGTAGGTATACCTCTGTAATATCGGGGCGGAAATGCCCTAGCTCTTGAGAAATAATCGTCATGACATCGATACGCTCAAAGTGGTTAGCCAGTTGTTCGTAGCGGTTTTGTGCGTA
>NZ_JAWOVP010000328.1:0-599 GCF_033339995.1 Vibrio sp. 1641 | reverse complement strand
AATCTCATGCGCATCGAAAAGGTCTGCACTTAGGAAAACCACTTCGTTTGTCGCGACCACGGGCAAGTCATGTTGCTCAGCGAGATCGATGGCAAAGTGCAAGTACGTCTCTTCATCCGGACGGCCTGTACGAATCAATTCTAGATAGAAACGGTCCGGGAAATGCTGTTTGTAAAACTCTACACAGCTTTCAACCAGTTTACGGTTACCTTTAAGCAGCGCTTTGCCGATATCGCCATTTTTAGCGCCAGAGAGGACGATTAAGCCTTCTGACATCTCGGCCAGCCACGTCCTATCAATCACAGGTTGGTGCTGAACGTGGCCACGTAAGTACGCTTTGGAAATCAGTAACGTGAGGTTCTTGTAACCTGCATTGTCGGCAGCAAGTACTGTCAGCTGGGTCAGTTCTTCACCAAATTCATCAGATTGCATTTTGAAATCTGCACCGATGATCGGTTTAACGCCGGAGCCATGCGCTGTGCCATAAAACTTCACCAAACCACATAAGTTGGTGAAGTCAGTTAAAGCCATGGCAGGCATACCAAGCTCGGCGACTTTCTTGACTATCGGTGGAACTTTATTGATACCATCCACCATCG
>NZ_JAWOVP010000327.1:0-599 GCF_033339995.1 Vibrio sp. 1641 | reverse complement strand
CTGAAGCTCGTCTAGCTATCGCGCTAGCGCAAGAGGGTGGCATTGGCTTTATCCACAAGAACATGTCTATTGAGCAACAGGCTGCCGAAGTTCGTAAAGTAAAGAGTTTCGAAGCGGGTGTTGTATCAGACCCTGTGACAGTGAACCCAGACGCAACCATCGCTGACGTAGTCGCTCTGACTGAAAAGCACGGTTTTGCAGGGTTCCCTGTAGTAACAGAGCACAACGAGCTAGTGGGTATCATCACTGGTCGTGACGTACGCTTTGTGACTGACCTATCTAAGAAAGTGTCTGCGGTAATGACGCCTAAAGAGCGTCTAGCTTCTGTAAAAGAAGGTGCAACTCGTGAAGAAGTTCAAGAGAAAATGCATGAAGCACGCGTTGAAAAAGTACTGGTAGTGAACGATGAGTTCAAACTAACCGGTATGATCACTGCTAAAGACTTCCACAAAGCAGAACGTAAACCAAACGCATGTAAAGATGAGCGCGGTCGTCTACGTGTTGGCGCTGCTGTTGGTGCTGGTGCGGGTAACGAAGAACGTGTTGCTGCACTTGTAGAAGCAGGCGTTGACGTGCTACTTATCGACTCTTCTCACGGT
>NZ_JAWOVP010000326.1:0-599 GCF_033339995.1 Vibrio sp. 1641 | reverse complement strand
CTATATTCTGCGTTGTGTTTAACCAAGTTGTTGTGGTTGTGTTTGCGGTTTTAACGACGTTTACTTTTCTATCTAGGCTTGTTTGCGTTTTCTTTCTTGGACTAATCGAAGACGCTCTAGTCCTTTTTGCAAATTGCCAGCTAACACACGCGGTTGATGTTCGTAGTACGACCCCCAAGTGGACTCGGCATCGGGGACTTTGTTTTGATCGGCCTGCGCGATGATATGAGGCTCCAATCCTAAGCGCGCCATCATGGCGTGAAGTGGGTCTGTCGCGGTGAAGATGCACCATTCAAAACCGAGGTTGACCAGCATTTCTGCGATGAGGTAGAAGTGCAGAGACGACATGCCCTTAGCGAAAGATGCCAAGTGACCGAATTCCACTAAGTTCGAACGTTTTACGTCGCAGTTAAATACGTTAGAAACCAGCTTTTGGGCGTCGTCTTCTAAATACTGTTCAAGGAACAAGGGCTCATCTTCGGCGATGCGAAAGCCGCATACGGAAACAATTTGGCCGCCTTCAATGAGGGTTAAATACGCCGGCATAAATTGTTTTAGCTCGGCAAAGAATGCTTCTTGATAACGCTGAGAAACATGCT
>NZ_JAWOVP010000325.1:0-600 GCF_033339995.1 Vibrio sp. 1641 | reverse complement strand
GTATTGCGGCGATCGAATACACCTTGGCTCACGACGATGGCATTACACTGAAAGGCTTGGAACAGGCGGATATCATTCTGCTTGGTGTATCGCGCAGCGGCAAAACACCAACCAGTTTGTATATGGCGATGCAGTTTGGCTTGCGCGTGGTGAACTACCCGTTTATTGCCGAAGACGTCAAGATGATGCGTTTGTTGCCAGAGTTCGAGGTGCATCGCCACAAACTGTTTGGCTTAACCATCACGCCTGAACGTTTGAATGAGATTCGTGAGAATCGCCTGTCGGGCAGCGACTATGCCAGTGAAGAGCAATGCAAGTTGGAGTTGGACACGGTTGAAGCTTTATTCAGAAGAGAAGCGATTCCTTACATCAACACGTCGTCATTATCGGTAGAAGAAATTTCAACGCGCATTCTTGAGAGAGCCGGAATGAAGCGTCGTTTGTTCGGCTAGTCACTTGGATGAGAGGAGGTTGCTATCAACCTCCTCTTTGCATATTACTGGTTATCAATTATCAGCTTTTATGGTTGTTCCTTAGTAGTACTGGAACATCTTCTGAACGTCTTGATAGTTCTTCGTTTGCGTGAGTGACAACATCAGT
>NZ_JAWOVP010000324.1:0-600 GCF_033339995.1 Vibrio sp. 1641 | reverse complement strand
ATTAGAGACAGCATGGCCCTTTTTCATTTTATATGTGGATTATTTACCGCGAAGCTTTTCTACCACCGTCCATACAGCAACCACAATCAAACCCGCTACAAAACCGATAATGCCGTTAAGCAAAATAGGCAGAATCGCTGTAGCAACCGAATGACCACTAAAGTTCATAATAATCGGTTCTACAAAGTGGTGAATGGCGGGCACGTTGTGCACTACAATCCCGCCACCGACTAAAAACATCGCAGCAGTTCCCACAATCGTTAACAACTTCATCAGCTTTGGTGCGAAAGCAACTAAAGCACTGCCAACTTTCGCCATCCAGCCCTTACCTTTTGAGCGAATTTCAAGGTAGAAGCCCAAGTCATCCAATTTCACGATGCCTGCTACTAAGCCATAAACACCAATGGTCATGATGACCGCAATTAAGCTCACCACTAAGATTTGCGTCACAAGACTCGCCCCAGTCACGGTACCCAACGCAATCACAATAATTTCCGCTGAGAGAATAAAATCGGTTCGAATCGCACCTGCAACTTTTCGCTTTTCGTATTCCTCTAACGACTCGCCCATGTCCACCAACTCTTCTTTTTCTTCATGGGG
>NZ_JAWOVP010000323.1:0-601 GCF_033339995.1 Vibrio sp. 1641 | reverse complement strand
TCATCTGGAAATTGTTGGGATGAGTTCCGTTCATTTGATTACCTGTCACTAGAAGAAGCTCTGATCAATAAAGACAATGTCACCTGGTTCAACCGTGCGCTGCATACTCACGCCTTCTACGGTTTTGCCAGTTTTATGTTTGGTTAAGTTAATGCTTTTACGTGAAGCTCTATCGGTGAGCCCGCCAGCTAGTGCGATGGCTTTTTCTATCGTCAGTCCTGGTCGATACTCAAATCCTCCGGGTTTACGAACTTCGCCATTGACGTAAAACAAACGAAAGTAATTGATTGTCACCATGACTTTCGGGTTGATCAGATAATCACCTTTTAAGCCCGTTTCGATTTCGTACTTGAGCTGTTTGGGCGTTTTATTGATCGCTTTGATTCGTCCAAGGTAAGGGTAATCAAAGTAACCATCTGACGTGATGAGGATGTTTTTAATAGAAAGATCTTCCTACCCGGAAACTTGCACTGAAATAGTGTCACCAGTATCGAGTAGGTAATCTTGTTCGTTTGAATTCGCGCTAACAAAAGTACTGAAAAGTAGCAGAGCTAGGCCAATTAACTTGAATAATGGATTCATTAACATTCCTTGTTACAAC
>NZ_JAWOVP010000322.1:0-601 GCF_033339995.1 Vibrio sp. 1641 | reverse complement strand
TGAACGGTGCATGAGAAGATTGAGAAAAGACAAACTGTTGCGTGTGAGGCAGTTGCTGGCTGAGATCGGTCGCCACTTTAATCGGCACCAAACCATCCAAACGACCGTAAAGACGTAGCATCGGCATGGTCAGGGAAATCAAAGCATCACGCAGGTCAACATCCGCCAAAATATTTAAACCAACCAATAGTGACTCTGGGTTCGGCTGAGGACGCGATAGCACCGCTTGTTTGAGTTGTTTAACATCTTTACGTGCAGACGGACTTCCCATGGCTTGCAGCGCCATAAAACGCTCAATGGTCAGTGAGAAGTCTTCTAGTAACTGAGAGGTGAACGCGCTCAGTACATTCGGTTGAATGCCACGCCACGGTTTTTCTGCGGCAAATTTTGGTGAGCTGGCGACGGTGATCAGCTTACTCACTCGCTGAGGAGCATTGAGCGCAATGTGCGTGGCCACCAAACCACCCAACGACCAACCTAGCCACACTGCTTTCTCTGGCGCGTCTTTTAGTACCATGGCAGCGATTTGTGCGAGATCTTCACCATGATGCTCAGCGCTAAAGCCGTATCCAGGAAGATCGACGACATGGACACAAAAATC
>NZ_JAWOVP010000321.1:0-601 GCF_033339995.1 Vibrio sp. 1641 | reverse complement strand
TTCTTCAGTTGAAGTTCTTCAAGCAGCTGGTTACACCAACATTGAATATCACAAAGGTTCGCTTTCAGAGGAAGAACTGATTGAAGCAGTTAAAGATACGCACTTCATCGGTATCCGCTCCCGAACGAATCTATCCGAGGAAGTGATCAATGCGGCAAACAAACTGGTTGCGATTGACTGTTTTTGTATCGGAACTAACCAAGTCGATCTTGGTGCGGCGGCAAAACGTGGCATTCCTGTATTCAATGCACCGTTTTCAAATACGCGAAGTGTAGCTGAGCTCGTGCTTGGTCAGATTCTTCTGCTCCTTCGTGGGATTCCTGAAAAGAACGCCTTGGCACACCGTGGTATTTGGAAGAAGAGCGCAGACAACTCTTACGAAGCGCGTGGTAAACGCCTTGGCATCATTGGTTACGGCCATATCGGTACTCAGCTGGGCATTATTGCTGAAAACTTAGGTATGCGCGTGTACTACTACGATATCGAAAACAAACTATCACTTGGCAACGCAACGCAAATCCACACGATGAGCGAGCTGCTAAACAAATGTGATGTTATTTCGCTGCACGTACCAGAAACACCTGAAACGAAGAATATGATG
>NZ_JAWOVP010000320.1:0-602 GCF_033339995.1 Vibrio sp. 1641 | reverse complement strand
TTAGTGATCTAGCTGAACAAGTGGTGCGTGATGGTACCGTTTTAGCGGTTATTTCTGACCGCGCATTAGTCAAAGGCAAATTGCCAATTCCAGCCGCCATGGCTGTCGGCGCCGTGCAAACTCGCTTAGTTACAGCCAACCTTCGTTGTGATGCCAACAGCGTCGCGGAAACCGCAACCGCACGTGACCCTCCTCAATTTGCCGTATTGCTAGGCTTTGGCGCTACGGCGGTTTATCCGTATCTAGCTTATGAAGCGTTAGGCAAGTTGATTGACGATGGTGCCCTAGATAAAGACTACCGCGATGTTATGCAGAACTATCAGTATGGCATCAACAAAGGCTTGTACAAAATCATGTCGAAGATGGGTATTTCGACCATCGCCTCCTACCGTTGCTCACAATTGTTCGAAGCCGTTGGATTGAGCCGGCAAGTGGTCGACTTGTGCTTTAAAGGCGTAACCACTCGCATCGAAGGCGCAAACTTTGATGATTTCCAACAAGATTTAACCAACTTGTCCCGCAAGGCGTGGGCAAAACGTAAATCGATTGAACATGGTGGATTACTCAAATACGTACATGGCGGTGAGTACCATGCCTACAAC
>NZ_JAWOVP010000319.1:0-602 GCF_033339995.1 Vibrio sp. 1641 | reverse complement strand
AGCTGATAATGCTTATCAATTCAATAGGTGGTGACTATGGCCGAAAAGTCACAGAAATCAGAATTGGACTACATTTTAGTTGTTGATTTATCTTAGGATTTATTAGTAACAATCAAGAATAATTGGTATGGATAGAAGAGGTATGAATGATTGAATTTATAAATGAATACTTGCGCTCTATTTCGATAAAAAACGTCCCTTTGATGCGATTGAGACAACGTTATTTGTCTTCAATCCAAGCCTCAAAGGGACGATTAAATTAAGCGTAGTTCACTTCAATTTGTTCGGCTTTCTCGAAAGCAGGGTGCGTCGCAAGTTGTTTACCGTAACGAACCATATTCGGGAATTGTTCTGCTAGGCCAAACATCTGTACTAACTCAACGATGAAAGACATCATGATGTCTGCACCCGTCAATCGCTCTTCTACGAGGTAGGTTTTTCCTTCTAACGCTTGTTCGAAGTAGCTCAATACATTCATTGCTTCTTTGTCGGCGTATGCAGGCAAAAACTGCATCGAGTTCGGCTCTTTACTGATGAATATTTTCAATAGCATCGGCAAAATAGCGGAGCTTTCTGCAAAGTGCATCCATTGTAAATATTCA
>NZ_JAWOVP010000318.1:0-602 GCF_033339995.1 Vibrio sp. 1641 | reverse complement strand
AATTGTGATGGTTGCGACTGTGTTTAACCAACGATGATGACTGCTATCGAGATCACTCTTGCCACCAGCCGGATCGCTGTCACCCAAATTACCCGGATGAATGTGAACCTTGTCGTTGCTCACCGCCGTTTCTACGCCAGTACCACCGCTACCGAAGGTAATAAAAGGAGGATTAGGAATGCTGGACGCTAACTCATCGTTCGCTTCAGTGCCCGCGTCGTAACTGTTCAAGGTCGCTTTGTAAGTGCCCGCTTCGGTTGGAATTTTCCAACTGTCTAAACCGACAAAACCATCATTGGTTGGCAATAACATCGCGCTAAGTGAGAGGTAACCGTAATCGCCACTATCCAAAGTCAACGTGGTCGCAGCGCCCGGATTGAGAATACCGCCCGCAGGGTTTTCTACGACTGCGCCGCCTGCGTTGCCAATCACGGTCGATAATCCAGAAATATCCCCACCTTCAGCCATCGCTTCAAGCTCTGCTGTGGCGGATTCTCCGACTTTAAACATATGTAGATCTGAGCCATGCGCCGCGACGATAAGCGGTGTAAAGTAAATGCCTTTGGTTGCGTTGGTAACCGTAATTTCTAGTTCCGCCGCTT
>NZ_JAWOVP010000317.1:0-602 GCF_033339995.1 Vibrio sp. 1641 | reverse complement strand
GAGTCGATCACCTTAATCAAACCGTAAGCAACATACAGGGATTCCAGCTGATATCTCAGGCTTCGCACTTTATCTACAGCATGGAAAAAGACAGACGCCAATACGGTCAGGAAACGCCTTTAAGCATCGAAGTGGATGTCCAAAACAATGTGGTGCTCTCCATGCATCATAAATTTTCCACTAATCCACACACTTCCGAGTACGCCGATGATTTAAAAGAAGCGATGCTTGGTATGGTGTCTGGGGATCTTACCAACACGGATGAAGTGGGTGATTGGGCGTTTCAGTTGTTGCAAGAAATGTCGCTTTCCTTGCTACAAAACTATCAGCTGTATGGAAATAGCGATGGGCACGCCATGCAGAACTTTATTGCTTACCTTGCTCAATTATCTTATTGGACGCAAAAAGAGGCTTGGCTGACCTACCGTTTAGTGATGGATCCAGATGCGAAGCTGAACCAAAGCGTTTTTTTTCAAACCATTGATCGTCAGCAGCAAAATCTAGATGCATTTTTGCATTTGGGGGCATCTTATGCGCATGTCGATAAACTGCTTGGCCTTTTCAGCTCACCCCGTTATCAACGTAATTTGGAATCAAGAGCG
>NZ_JAWOVP010000316.1:0-603 GCF_033339995.1 Vibrio sp. 1641 | reverse complement strand
AAAATTGATCTGAATCAATCTGGTGTGTTTGATAGTATAAGCGACAATCATTATAGAGCTGAATGGAATGCTATATCTGCAACCAAAACGATTAAGCTCAAAATAAACCAAAATATTGTCTTAGTGCATTTATAAATTAGATCTGACACGAGATAATGGCATCTTCTTTGTGAAATTCGAACCTTCTAGCCTAACGATAATTTGTCGTAATGGTATAACAGTAACGTGACAAACAATAATAAAAGCGTATGCAGTGCCAATCAGTATTTACCCATATTACCGACGAATATTTAGCAGTAGAGAGGCTTCGTTCAGAGCTGAGGCAAGAACACTTGTCTTATATCATCTGTTATTACACAGAAGAGTATGACTTCAGAGCCATTCGCTCTGCCTTTCTTAGATATTTCCCTGGTGTTCCATTCCACGGTTCAAGTTCATGCCAAGCCATTATGACCGATCAGGGTTTTCACGTTGGGCCAGTCATAGCGGCTATGGCTATCTATGACTCAGGCCCACATGCTTATGGAACCGGTATTTCTAATTGTGAAGAAAATGAGTGTGTCTCCGTCGCTCTAGATATGGCTCTTCAAAATGCTAATCGAA
>NZ_JAWOVP010000315.1:0-604 GCF_033339995.1 Vibrio sp. 1641 | reverse complement strand
CATGGCTGACAGCTTTGAGCAATGTTTGGCTAAATAAGGGTAATTAGTTGTAGTTTTGCGGATGAAATGTCTCTTTTACGTGATCTAGCAGTAAGAATTACAACCTTTGGCAAGACGAACCTTTTCTATAAAAGGAATTGAGATATCATTATCAATAATTAGCGGCTCAAAATAACCCTACTCACAAGAGCTACGGAAGGCCTATAGGGAGTTGAGTCGATATAAATTGATATATAAGGTTTTCGTCTTGCTTCGCCAACTTGTCCTGATTTTCTGGGGACTCTTCATATCATCTCAAGCATTTGCGCTGAACAACGCAAATGCCATCTTTTACCCTTTGCCTACTCAGGTTAAGGGCACTTTTATTGCTGCGAAAAAATTGTTCTTGGGCGAGCAAGGTGGGCTATGGATTCATGATGTACATGGCCGCGTTCTTTTTTATGACGGCCAGAATGTTCTGCCAAAATCAGGCAGTTTTTTGCAAACGACTGCAAAGCAGCTTGCGTATCATCAAGGGTCATTCTGGACCTTTGTCGAAAATGAGGTTTATCAGACCTACCCAAACAAAGAAAGGCAGTTGGTCTTTAGCCTTAACCCCGGGTCG
>NZ_JAWOVP010000314.1:0-604 GCF_033339995.1 Vibrio sp. 1641 | reverse complement strand
GCATCACTTTCTTACCAAGCGCATTGCGCTGTGGTTCGAAACAGCCTTGAGCGCACTAAACAATACGACTTGCTAAAAAACGACATTGAATTAGGGACGTTCTCAAATCAAAAGATTGCCGACCAGTTTAGAAAAGTAAATAAGTCACAAAGAAAAATCTCGCCCGCGAGTAAAGACGATGTCATTCACACATTACGCATTAAATGCAAAGCTCTGCGCTACCTGCTGGAGTGCTTCTCTGCTCTCTATCCCGCGCAACAACACAAAGAAAACGTGACGCAACTTAAGCTGCTTCAAGACAAGCTCGGCGACTTCAATGACACTTCGACTCAAATTGCGTTTTTCACCCAGCTCCGCAAAGACAAACGCTACAACAAACCAGATCGCCAAGTACTCAAATCTCTGATTATGGAAATAAAACAGGCTCATGAGCAATCTCGGCAATCTACCTTACTTCGTCTAAAAAGTTTTGATTCATTTATCAATGACGCTTCGACGTTAGAGATTTACCGTTAACCACGAGGATTGAACCGGTAAAACATTCTGCTGATGTTCACGTGTTCTTCACACTCGCTCACTAGAGTATAAGGTTGGACAGTTTTAA
>NZ_JAWOVP010000313.1:0-605 GCF_033339995.1 Vibrio sp. 1641 | reverse complement strand
GTTTGGTGTCGTATTTTTGGTAACGAATAAAGCGGCCAATGGTTGCTGAAGTGCCACCAGTTCCTGGGCTCATCACTACCCAACTCGGAATTGGGTGATCTTCTAACTGCATTTGGCTGAAGATCGAGTTAGCGATGTTGGTGTTGCCGCGCCACTCAGTTGCACGTTCAGCATAAGGAAACTGATCCATGTAGTGACCATTTAACTCTTGAGCCAAACGTCGAGACTCGTCATAAATCTGATCTGAGCGTTCAACAAGGTGTGCTTTGCCACCGTAAACCTCAATTTGTTCAATCTTTTTACGCGCGGTGGTTTTTGGCATAACGGCAATGAAAGGTAAGCCAAGTAAGCGAGCAAAATACGCTTCTGAAACGGCAGTGCTGCCTGAGGATGCTTCAATTACTGTGGTTTCAGGACCAATCCACCCATTACAAATCGCATAAAGAAACAACGAACGTGCCAACCGGTGTTTGAGAGAGCCTGTTGGATGCGTGCTCTCATCTTTTAGGTAGATATCGATACCATCAAGAGAAGGCAGTTCTAGTTTAAATAAATGAGTATCAGCAGAGCGTTGAAAATCCGCTTCAATTTTACGCACTGCATTG
>NZ_JAWOVP010000312.1:0-605 GCF_033339995.1 Vibrio sp. 1641 | reverse complement strand
AATTTAATTGCTTGCAACCTTATATCGAAACAACGATAGTTTGCAACTATATTGTGCACAATTTATTTTTATCGCCTTTATCGAGATTAAGCCCATGAGCCAGTGTTACTCCCCAAGTACATTGAATGCAGAAGAAAAATTGTTACTAGAGAATCAAGTCTGCTTTCCGCTATACAGCGCTGCTAACGCTGTGATTCGCGCGTACCGACCGTTGTTGGACGCACTTGATCTCACTTACTCGCAGTACTTGGTAATGATGGTATTGTGGGAAAAAGATGGCACGAGCGTAAAACAGCTGGGATCACAGCTTCACCTCGATTCAGGAACGCTCACCCCGTTGCTAAAACGCTTAGAAGCAAAAGGCTTTGTGAGCAGAGGAAGAAGTGAAACCGACGAGCGCGTACGCGTATTGAACCTTACTGAAGCAGGCAGAGCACTTAAAGATCAGGCGAAATCCGTCCCTGATGCCATTGCCTGTAAGTTCACGTTGGATCTAGAAGAATTGGGGACGCTAAAAACGCTCTGCGAGAAAGTGCTCGATAAGCTCAGCTAACCGCCAAGCCCTTTATAAACTCCTCTCAATAGCTAAAAGCCTGCCATTGCAG
>NZ_JAWOVP010000311.1:0-605 GCF_033339995.1 Vibrio sp. 1641 | reverse complement strand
TGATGCCTCTGGACTTCTTCACTCTGTCTATCGCGCTCATGCTCGATAACCTCCCGGTATTCTTGTAAGTCGATGATCTGGCCGTTGGCCGTGTCGATGGCTAGGGCGGTGTCGGCCCGCTCGGTGCGGATGCCCCGGCCCTCCATCTCCACCACGTTGGGGCCAAGATGGATGCCCGGCAGGCGCTCGATGCCCTGCGCCTCAAGTGTTCTATGGTCAATGCGGGCGTCGTGACCAGCCCGCTCTAATGCCCGGTTGGCATGGTCGGCCCATGCCTCGCGGGTCTGCTCAAGCCATGCCTTGGGCTTCAGGCTCTCGGACTTCTGCGCCCCGCCCCGCTCTGGCTGTTTGGCGTTGTACCGCTTGAACCACTGGTCAGCCGGGCGCTCGATACCGTCGTTCTTCCGCTCAGAGATCATCAAGTGGCAATGGGGGTTCTCACCTTTACCGGCATGAATGGCCAGCGTATACGGCAGGCGCTCGCCCTCGGTCAGATGCCGGGCGAATTCGTCCACCAGCTCCCGCTGCTGATCTAGGGTCAGTTCGACCGGCAGGGCAAACTCAACCTCTTTGAACAGCCGCCCATTGGCGCGTTCATACAGGTC
>NZ_JAWOVP010000310.1:0-606 GCF_033339995.1 Vibrio sp. 1641 | reverse complement strand
CGATCGTAGCGCGTGTCTTGGTTACTTTCGTCTTCTACCCATTCCAAACCAATGTTCTTCGCCGTCGCTTCTATCTGCTCGCGCTTGATGTTAAGTAGCGGACGAACTAATGTGCCACCAGCAAACGGCATAGTTTCTGCCATCGAAGATAAACCCTTAGGTCCACTTCCACGTTTCAACGCGAGTAAAAAGGTTTCGACTTGGTCGTCGGCATGCTGACCTGTTAGCAATAAGTCGCCACGATTGATATGACGAGCCAGAGCTTCATAGCGCGCTTCACGTGCCAGCGATTCAATGCTCTCACCACTATTGGTATCTAGGTTCACACGCTCTACCGAGCACGAAATACCTGCTTGTTTCGCCCATACTTGACACTTATCGGCCCAAATGTCCGCATTTTCACTCAAACCATGATGAACATAAACCGCGTGGCAAGAGAGGGAGTTTTCTTCTCGATAACGGCGAAGTAACTCAAGTAACAAGCGCGAGTCCACACCACCACTAAACGCGACAACGACCTTTGTTTGAGGTTGATAATAGGTGTTCAATACATGAGAAAACTGCTGGTAAAGCGATTCCATAAGCGATCCGATAGGTACAAAAAAG
>NZ_JAWOVP010000309.1:0-606 GCF_033339995.1 Vibrio sp. 1641 | reverse complement strand
TTCCGCATTCATCAGAGAGAAAACTTAGCGAACAATCAAACCAAGTAGGATACCTACCGCGCCGAAGTCAGCATCACTGAATGTTGTGTTTGCAAAGCCAAGATCACCCAGTACTGGCATTAGGAATACAGGTAGGAAAGTAATCAGTAGACCTTGTGCAAACGCGCCTAGAATTGCGCCGCGGCGACCGCCTGTAGCATTACCAAATACACCTGCCGCAGCACCCACAAAGAAGTGTGGAACGACACCTGGGATAATCACAGTAAGACCCATCACGTACAGCAGGAACATGCCCACTAGACCGGCTGCAAAGCTCGATAGGAAGCCCACCAATACCGCGTTTGGCGCGTATGGGAACACAACCGGACAATCCAGTGCAGGTTTTGCGTTTGGAACCAGTTTGTCTGAGATGCCTTTAAATGCAGGAACGATTTCTGCGATAACCATACGTACACCTTGTAGGATGACGTACACACCACCTGCAAATGTGATGGATTGCATTAGCGCAAACATAGACCAATGTTTACCGCCACTGACTTCACGGACAAAATCGCCGCCAGCGAACAAACACGTCACCATAAAGATGATGCCCATAGTGAACGAGAT
>NZ_JAWOVP010000308.1:0-606 GCF_033339995.1 Vibrio sp. 1641 | reverse complement strand
CAGGGCGTTAAGTGTAATGAGGGAGTTATGAAAAAAATCTTATTTCTATTATTGGTAATTTCAACATCTGTATTTGCGGAATCAAGCCCAAAAGAGCTGTCGTTGAGACTGTACGATTTGATGGAAGTCGATGCATCGGTGAAGCAGATGCCTGATTCAATGCGAAATATGCTAGAGAAGCAGGTCGAAGCTAACAAGAACATCCCTGATAGCAAAAAAAGATGATGCTCAAATAATATTTAATGACATCATTAATCTTCAAATGAGCATTTATTCTGACCCAAAAATTAAAGATCATATTGCTAGCGCTTATCAAGAAATGTATTCAGATGAAGAGCTAAAAGGGTTAGTAGAATTTTTTGAATCACCTGCTGGGCAAGCTTTTGCGACCAAAGGAAGCCAGATATCACATCATTTGCAAAGCTTTATCCTTTCTAAGTTACAAGAAATTCAGCCTAGCTTGAAAGCTAAGGAGCAAGAACTACATAAGTTACTTGCGGAGTGAAAATTACACTTAACAAAGCATTTAAGAGTGATTCGCAACGCTTGGCGGTTTCGCTTCGCTCAAGTATAGCCAAGCGTCGCTCACACCTTAATGCGGCGTTA
>NZ_JAWOVP010000307.1:0-607 GCF_033339995.1 Vibrio sp. 1641 | reverse complement strand
CAATTAGCTTTAAAAGGAATGGCACCAGCACTGATACCTAAATCCATCATCAAAACACTCAACATCGCATCAAATTTCTGTTTTGAATTCGAAGAACTAGAGCCTCTAATTCGCCCAATACACATCTGTCTTCGCCACAACACATACCGCAATCAGCGAATTAAAACAGTGTTAGAAGCCATTGCTGATGTTGTTGCCAAAGAAGTTTTGTTGCCATCAGCATAGACATGGTAATCACTAGAGGTCGAATCCACTTTTGACCTTTGGTAACCACCACTTTTGCGCCAAGTTGAGCGCCAATAAAGCCACCGACCGCCATCGTCAAACCAATTTCCCATACAGGTAACCCTGCGATAACGAAAAACAACAATGCGGCAATGTTTGAAGTGAAATTCAAAATCTTAGTTCGTGCTGTTGCATCCACGAGAGAAAAGTGGCCAAGAGCAACAAAGCACACAGTAAAAATCGAGCCCGTACCGGGGCCAAAGAAACCATCGTAGAAACCAACTCCACCACCGATACACAATGCAAACATCGCTTCGGCAAGTTTTGGTTCTCCATCGATTTTTCGAGTACTTGGTGCGAGTAAAAAATAAAGAGAAATCGC
>NZ_JAWOVP010000306.1:0-607 GCF_033339995.1 Vibrio sp. 1641 | reverse complement strand
AACTGGACAGCAAATCAAACGCTACCAGGTGGTAACTTTAGCTGCACCCGTGAACAGTTAGCGAAACAAATTCACGCGAAATACTCATGGGCACCGCAAGCGCTGATTCTGCGCTATGTGACTCAGTTTGGTACGCAAACGTGGGATTTGATGGAAGGCGCATCCAGTGAAGCCGATCTTGGCCAAGCGTTCTCAGAGCAAGCAGGCGGCGTGTACCAACGCGAGATCGATTACTTGATGAATCATGAAATGGCGCTAACCGACGAAGACATTTTATGGCGTCGTACTAAACTTGGCCTTTACATGAACGACGAAGAAAAACAGGCACTTGCCGACTACCTGAAAGAAAAGTTGCAACAAAAAGTGGTCAACCTTTCTCAGGTTAGCTAGAAAGCTCCTCCCCCCCCTCACCTATGACAAAGCCTGCCTCGTTGCAGGCTTTTTGTTTCCCCTTGTTGCTGTGCGGTTCTTATTGCTTCACTTGCTTACCAATAAGAACAATTATTCATAGACATTTGGCGTAAAATGCAATCATACTCATTTGAATAATTATCCCCCATGACTTCAATGTGAAGGAGTGAGAAAGTTGCGGCGTGTAGTGCGCTCA
>NZ_JAWOVP010000305.1:0-608 GCF_033339995.1 Vibrio sp. 1641 | reverse complement strand
GTGGGTGACAGTGTCACCAAAAGTGGCGATGAAAGGTAAATTGCCCGTACTGAAAAGTGCTTTAGAGCGTGCTAATGAAATCAAGCACCCAGTCGGTACGCAAAAAGACATCGATCATCTTGATGGACTACTTGCAAACGCTGATATAAAGACAGAAACGGTGATCGCTTTACAACCAATCAGCCAGAAGCCTCGCGCAACTCAGTTGTGTATCGAAACGTGCATCGCGCGCAATTGGCGTCTATCTATTCAAACTCATAAATACCTAAGTATTGCTTAAGCTCGGAGAGTAAAATGAAAAAAGCTGTTGTTGTTTTCAGTGGTGGGCAAGACTCGACAACCTGTCTCGTACAAGCCCTTAAAGAGTTTGATGAAGTGCATGCAATCACTTTTGATTATGGCCAACGTCATAAACTGGAGATCGAAGTTGCACAAAAGATCGCCAAAGATCTTGATGTGAAAGCGCATAAAGTGATGGATGTCGGTTTACTGAATGAACTTGATATCAGCTCTCTGACGCGTGATGCCATCCCTGTTTCTTACGAATTACAAGAGAATGGCTTGCCGAATTCGTTTGTGCCTGGCCTTACTATTTTGTTCTTAACTGT
>NZ_JAWOVP010000304.1:0-610 GCF_033339995.1 Vibrio sp. 1641 | reverse complement strand
GCACCTTCAGTTACGATAATTTTCATAAAGCCCCCAAGCCCTGAATATCAATCAACGATTAAAGCATTTCTGCCCCAATCCATAATAGCCATTATACCAAATAGACTATTAAATACCACATAACAACACTAAATTTAGTTAAATATATTTAACTTTATTTATTGACTTTTGGCCGGACAAAGGCGACACAATAGGGCTCGATAGAGGGTCAGCTTTTTAGGCGAAGCCGTTAAGAAAAGCGATACAAATGCTTTTTGCTCGCCGAAGGCGATTCATATGGCCACCAGCATTCTGCTAGGACGGTGACAACGGGGGTTTGTTGGCATCGTACTAGCGCTGGTGGACAACAGCCTTGAGCGGCAGCACTTGGTGAGGAACGAGCCTTAGGGATGCAGGGGTAAGTCCGGCGGGTGGGCCTCGGTGGCGACTAGGGGGGACCCCTGTTAGTGGAGAGCGCTTGACTGGCCATAATGACCAGTCAAATTTTTCTACAGTATATATAAATCGTAGTAGCTAGCTTCTTCAGCTGTAAGCTTATACCCAGGCTCTACAGAGTGGGTAGATACGCGATCTTTACTACATTTAATGGCTTTAAGTGTGTTATTGATCT
>NZ_JAWOVP010000303.1:0-610 GCF_033339995.1 Vibrio sp. 1641 | reverse complement strand
ACCATCGCGAAGAGCTCTGACTCTTCACTAACTAAACTGCGATACTCACGCAACAGCTGACGGTTGGGCTCTAGAAAAATCTCGCCCGTATAGCCATCAACGATGCCTAATTTGCCGTTAACCACATCCGTATTGATGTTAGCGCCCATAACGGCCGGCACACCCAATGCGCGCGAAAGAATTGCAGCGTGTGAGTTTGCGCCCCCTTCAAGCGAAACGACCGCTAATAAATGTTCTTTCGGCACCGATGCTAACAAAGTCGCAGTAAGCTCATTGGCCACTAAGATGATAGGACGATCGATGGCCGCATTCTCTTGCTCACTGTTGTGCAGAAAATACAGCAACCTTTGCCCCAACTCTCGGATATCTTGTGCTCGTTCACGCAAATAGACATCTGACATACGAGCAAAGCGGTTTGAATAAGTTTCGACTACCTGACGCAGCGCCCAATCCGCTCGATCGCCTTTTTCAATCTGTTTCTTAAGATCACCGCGCAACATTGGATCATTGAGCAAGTGGGTAAACAAATCGAATATCGCTAACGCATCTTTATTGATTTCGCTGTCGAACTTTTTCCGCATCCGGCGGAAATCATTCAGCGCACGCTCAA
>NZ_JAWOVP010000302.1:0-611 GCF_033339995.1 Vibrio sp. 1641 | reverse complement strand
TTTAACCAAGGCGAGCCAGAACTAGCACTAACCAGACCTTATGTTGAGCGAGCATTCGATGTAATTGGAAAAAACTTTGATGAGCAGTCGCGCCTTGATAAACAAGCGTCTGTGTGTGCTCAGTGCCATGTCGAATACTACTTTACAGAACCAACGAAAGCGGTGAAATTCCCTTGGGATATGGGTACGACGGTCGGTGACATGGAGAAGTATTACGATGCGTTGGACTTTAAAGATTGGACTCACGCCGTTTCTAAAGCACCGATGCTAAAAGCACAGCACCCTGGCTTCGAGACTTGGCGTGAAGGGATTCACGGCAAAAACAAAGTGGTTTGCGTCGATTGCCATATGCCGAAGGTGACAAAAGAAGATGGTACCGTTTATACCGATCATAAAGTAGGCAATCCTTTCGACCGCTTCGAAGACACATGTGCGCAGTGCCATACTCAAACCAAAGAGCAGCTACGTAACATCGTGTCGTCACGCAAAGCGCAGGTGTTGAACATGAAATTAACCGCCGAGAAGCAAATTGTCGCGGCGCATTTTGAAGCTGGAGAAGCATGGAAAGCAGGAGCAACGGAAAAAGAAATGAAGCCGATTCTCCAAGATAT
>NZ_JAWOVP010000301.1:0-611 GCF_033339995.1 Vibrio sp. 1641 | reverse complement strand
ACGTACAACCTGCTTTGTTTACGGTTTGGCAGTTTGTCATAGCTTCTTTCAGGATGGTCACTTCTTGTTCCATCGCCCCGATGATACCAACTTTCATAGCACTCTCTTTAGGTAAAATATTTAATCGGCGAGAGTATAGCACTCCCTGTCAGCAGTTTTCTATTTGATGAGTTCTGCTTTAGAAAGTTCGGTTCGTAATTGCTCGGCCCGTTTTCGATTGACGCCAAAGTCGGAATACCCTACGCGCGATTCTGAACGCACGATCAGAGTATTCCCGTCGATCTTTAATTCGAGATCATCCACGAAGCGCATGATTTTAGATGTGCATTCAATGCGCAGATAATTGCCATCTTTCTCTGCTGTTTTAGCCCCCGATAGTTGCAGTGCTGCTTGCTCAATTGCATCCAATGTGGCGGATTCGGTGAGAGTAAAAGGTTCGAGGTGGTGTTCTTCTCGCTGGTCTTGTGTTGAAACGCAGTTAGGTTTGTTTCCACATGGGGTTTGAGTTCTATCTGGCATCGAAGTGACTCCTTGGCTGCATGCGGTTAAGCCGAGAAAAGTGATGAGCATCAGAGCGGCTTTTTTCATGAGTTCTATTCCTTAACAGAGGA
>NZ_JAWOVP010000300.1:0-611 GCF_033339995.1 Vibrio sp. 1641 | reverse complement strand
TTGCGTGAACAGGCAAAATTGGCAGGGTTGGACATTGAGCTGAAGCTGATTGATGGTTCATCGATGTTCAAGTATGTGCGTGAGAAAAAACACGAACTTACTTTCTTTGATATGGGGACTTCGGAAATCCCAACTTATTGGGAATACTTCCATTCCGTGAACGCGAACAAACCACAAACGAACTCATTCACTAACTACAGCACGCCAGAGCTAGATGAAAAGATCATTGCGTATCGCTTTAACATGGACATGGATAAGAAGATCCAACTAGGTCATGAGATTCAGCGAGACATTATTGATGCGCACGTGATTGTCACTGGCTACATGGTGCCTTACGTTCGTTATGGACACTGGCGTTGGTTGAAATTGCCAGAGAAACCAATGAATCGAATGACAGAAGCGTTGTTCAGTGGCGGAATTATCGGTGATGGCACGTATTGGATCGACAAAGACGTGAAGAAAGAAACCCAGAAAGCGATGAAGTCGGGTAAAACCTTTGAACCGGTTGTTGTCGTTGATGACACGTATAAGCTGTAAGGATGTGTTATGGAAAACGATGTAATTTTGAGTGTAAAAGATCTCGAAGTGGAATTCATCACGGATGATGGCCC
>NZ_JAWOVP010000299.1:0-612 GCF_033339995.1 Vibrio sp. 1641 | reverse complement strand
AATGGGAACCATAGTGTTGAGTGAATTAGACATTTTACTGCTCATTTGTTGCGACAGATCGCACTTTAGCATACTCAACAGACAAAATGATCGGCGGCATTCAAACATCTCTGCCGAGAGAAAGAATAAGCGGTAGACTGTGGGTTCTCAATCAACTTATCTTTCTTTCGCGCATGGAGCGCATCTAGGAAATATCTAGATATTTAAGGAGCACACATGATCCCAATACAAGCGACGCATGTCTCTGGCGTTGTCATCTCTCGAATTGATGGCGTAGATAAAATTCTGTTACTCAAACGCGTTAAAGGCGGGTATTGGTGCCATGTGGCTGGTGGTGTAGAGGCTGGTGAAACAGGATGGCAAACCATTCTGAGAGAGCTAAAAGAAGAGACGCAGATTGACCATGTTGAGTTACATAAGGCGGACTTTTTAGAACAGTTCTACGAAGCGAAGGAGAACCGAATCTTGGTCATCCCATGCTTTGTGTTATTTTGTCCGCCAAACCAACCTGTGGTGCTTAATGAAGAGCACACGGAGTATCGCTGGTGTTCGCTGGAAGAAGCAAAGCAGCTTACGCCGTTTGCCAATCAACATCATCTCTATGATCATGTT
>NZ_JAWOVP010000298.1:0-613 GCF_033339995.1 Vibrio sp. 1641 | reverse complement strand
CGAAGGCGAAAACCTACAAAGTGGGTGCGGCTGTTAACCTAGTGAAGTTGGTTATCTTGCAAAGCAACATGTCGGTATCGGAATCGGAAAAAGGGGATAGCCGCTGGGTTTATGTACCGAAAGATGAACTGGACCGTGTGATCAAAGATGGCCAAGGTGATGTGTACGGTTACGTAAACCAAAACACCAATATGTGTCGTCTGCGTTTTGATGTGGATGCGGCTAACAACTTGGTGATCCGCGATATTGCTAACCGCGGTATTTTGGTGAGCTTGGTAACGCAACAAGGTTTGGACATTGAGCTGTACCAAAAATGGTTGTCGCAAAGCGAAAAAGCCGTAAACCAACTGAGTGAAGCAGAGCACCACATGCGTAAAGTCAAAGCGAACTTTCATGATGCACTGCCACACAGTTTTGTGGATCCTGAATTACCACGTCTTATGGAGTCGAGTCTGCAACAGGTGAGCCAACGACTTGAGTCTATCCAAGGTGAAAGCGAGAAGATCATTCAACGCTTTAAAAACTTACATCAGTTTTTCTCTTAAGGAGACGACATGTTAGGTGCAGACGGACTCAACTTGGCGCTGATGGTGGCGGATTCAGGCATCATCGA
>NZ_JAWOVP010000297.1:0-613 GCF_033339995.1 Vibrio sp. 1641 | reverse complement strand
GTGTCCATCATCGCCCAGAATGGCCGCAAGCGGCAGGGCTTCCGGCTGCTTGCCGAGTACGCCAGCGACGAGGCAGACGGGCGCCTGTATGTGGCCCTGAACCCCTTGATCGCGCAGGCCGTCATGGGTGGCGGCCAGCATGTGCGCATCAGCATGGACGAGGTGCGGGCGCTGGACAGCGAAACCGCCCGCCTGCTGCACCAGCGGCTGTGTGGCTGGATCGACCCCGGCAAAACCGGCAAGGCTTCCATAGATACCTTGTGCGGCTATGTCTGGCCGTCAGAGGCCAGTGGTTCGACCATGCGCAAGCGCCGCCAGCGGGTGCGCGAGGCGCTGCCGGAGCTGATCGCGCTGGGCTGGACGGTGAACGAGTATGCGGCGGGTAAGTACGACATCGCACGGCCCAAGGCGGCAGGCTGACCCCTGCAATAACTGTCACGCCCCCCCCGTTAACTGTCACGCCCCCCCCGTTAACTGTCACGCCCCCCCCCGTTAACTGTCACGAACCCCCCCGTTAACTGTCACGCCCCCAAACCTGCAAACCCAGCAGGGGCGGGGGCTGGCGGGGTGCTGAAAAAATCCATCCATGATTATCTAAGAATAATCCACTAGG
>NZ_JAWOVP010000296.1:0-614 GCF_033339995.1 Vibrio sp. 1641 | reverse complement strand
CCCAAGCCCCCAAGAAGCTTCCTACTTGGTGAGTAAAAAATACCAAGCCATAAAGTGTTGATAGGTAACGAGCCCCAAAAATCTGGCGGACTAATCCAGATGTGAGAGGCACGGTGCCTAACCAACAGAAGCCGATTGCACCACCAAAGATGACTGCGGTGTGCTCGGTGACAGGTAGAGTCACAAAAGCACCAATCACTACCGTGCGGATTAAATACAGCGCAGACATAACATGGCGTTTATTGAAGCGGTCCGCCATAACACCCCAGAAGTACGAACCAAAAATGTTGAAGATGCCAACATACGCCAGTGCCATTGCGGCGGTTGAGGCTGGTAAATCTTTATCTGCCAGATAACTTGGTAAGTGAGTTGCAATGAACATCACGTGAAAGCCGCACACAAAGAAACCTGCATGAATCAGCCAATAACCTCTGTGAGAGAAAGCTTCTTTTAATGCTTCTTTTAGGGTTTGTGTGTCTTCCTGAACATTTGCATGGTTACTTGCTTGTGGCTTCGCAGTTCTCATGAACAATGCAAACATCACCATAAAGCTACACAGTACAGCGAATGCTTGAAGTGCGCCTTGCCAGCCAAAATCACTCAAAAGCGCTTGT
>NZ_JAWOVP010000295.1:0-614 GCF_033339995.1 Vibrio sp. 1641 | reverse complement strand
TCTGCGCAACAATGCCACAATACGCTCAAACTGCTCTTCAGAAATCAGTCCACGCAGAAGTGACGTTTTGGCCGCCATCACCGTACCAGAAGACACCGCCTCACCATGTAACCAATTGCCGTAGCCTAATTCAGCTTCTATCGCATGACCGAAAGTGTGACCCAAATTGAGCAACGCTCGAATTCCAGACTCTTTTTCGTCTTGTGCAACCACTTCAGCTTTAATTTGGCAGCAACGTGCAATGGCATAGGTAAGCGCGTCTTCATCCAACGTGTACAAACGGTCTAAATTTTCTTCCAGCCAATCAAAGAATGCACCATCATAAATAATGCCGTATTTGATCACTTCAGCTATACCAGCAGCAAATTCACGCTCAGGTAGCGTCGATAAACAGTTGGTATCGATGATCACCGCTTTCGGTTGGTAAAATGCGCCAACCATGTTTTTACCTAGCGGATGATTGACTGCTGTTTTGCCGCCAACGGAAGAATCCACTTGGGACAACAACGTCGTTGGAATTTGGATAAAGTCCACACCTCGCTGATAGCAGGCTGAAGCAAAACCGACGAGATCTCCGATTACACCACCACCGAGGGCAATAATGACCACATCAC
>NZ_JAWOVP010000294.1:0-615 GCF_033339995.1 Vibrio sp. 1641 | reverse complement strand
AATGCTTCGCGGTATGCGTATTAAATTGGTAGAGCTTTAAAACATCGTCACCTTGAACGATACGAATACCACTCAAAGGTACTGAAGCCACAATCGCACCTCGACGACGACACATAGAGCAATCACAGCGTCTCGGCTTTTCAATTCCGTTGGGTAACGTCAGTTCCAGTTCGACTTTTCCGCAGTGACAGGTCAGTCGATGCAGGGGGTTAATTTGAGTGTTGCCAACTTGCTTAATCATCGCTTTTCCTTGTTGTTTTTATTCATGTGTACATTATGTTAAACAGCTTAACATAATCATAATCTTGTCCAAAAACTCGACATTGGTCACTTTTCGCGACATTTTATCGGTCGATTTATTAGTCGCTATTTTGGTGACTGTTTACCGCGTTCGATAGGCAGATTGTCTCCGCCGCGGTTTTTAAACCAAGGAAATTGTTTTATGGATAAAGATCATAGCTTAAGAGAAAACCTCTTGGCTCTGACGCTCGGTAGCGCGTTGGTGTCACTTGGGGTGATATTTTTCAGCAAAGTAGGATTACTGACTGGCGGCACTGCTGGCTTGGCCATCTTTCTGACCAAAGTCAGTGACTTCAGTTTTGGTCAAATATTTTT
>NZ_JAWOVP010000293.1:0-616 GCF_033339995.1 Vibrio sp. 1641 | reverse complement strand
TAGAACTCGCAAATAAAAGAAAAGCGCAGCGATATAAAGCTGCGCTTTTTTGGATTGTTGAGAACTCAAAGATTAGTAAACGATTTTTACTTTCTTTGCGTTTTCGACCGCGTCTTGAACAGACTCTTCAATAGTTTTACGGCGAGTTAACACGACACCCAAACGACGACGACCATCGATTTCTGGTTTGCCAAATAAGCGCACTTGAGTTTGAGGTTGCGCTAAAGCCTTCGCAAGGTTGTCGAAACGAATGTCCGTTGATGTGCCTTGACCTAGGATCACCGCTGATGCAGAAGGGCCATACTGAACGATTTTGTTAATCGGCATTCCAGTAAATGCGCGAACATGAAGAGCAAACTCGGACATTTCTTGAGAAATCATCGTAACCATGCCAGTGTCATGTGGACGAGGAGACACTTCATTGAAAATAACCTTATCACCTTTAACAAAGAGCTCTACGCCGAAAATACCGTACCCACCTAAAGCGTTTACGACTTTCTCTGCCGTGTACTCTGCTGCTTTGATTGCATTTTCCGACATTGCTTGTGGCTGCCATGATTCACGGTAATCACCATCTTCTTGACGGTGACCAATTGGCGCGCAGAAGTGAACACCA
>NZ_JAWOVP010000292.1:0-616 GCF_033339995.1 Vibrio sp. 1641 | reverse complement strand
AAGATCAACACCCATTCTAACAATCTCTCGCTCACCCCACGGTGTCGCATTCATGTTCTACGAACTCCTACTGTAGCTAAGATCTTCAACCAATACCGACAACCACATTGCTTTAGGCCAAACTCAACGTTAGAACCGATCTTTTAACAGGTAAGAGTTCTTCGACAAGACACTGAATAGTATTAACTTTCTAAATCTCTCAAGAATAGACACAACAAAATACTAACTGAGCTATCCCAGATACCAAATGGCTAAGTCATTAGGCTGCTAAATCATAAAACGACTGAGTTGTATTGTGCTTAGCTACGGAGCATTTCCTTTCGCTTTTACCTGTAGAGCTATCTCCGCTCATCCAACAATTAACAGATACAAAAAATCCCGCTAAATAGCGGGATTTAATTAAGACTAAATTGAACGAGCTTGGTGATTAACCTTGAATACCAACAATCAACCAAGGTGCATTAAGTACCGTTAGGTCACGCTCTAGGTGCCAGATATCTTCAATATCTTCCTCTACACCTTCTGCAGCATCACGGTAACGGCCACTAAATTGCAAACTTAATTGTGCTTTGTTCGCATCGTATTCAGCACGAACGATCTCTGCATCGACATACAT
>NZ_JAWOVP010000291.1:0-616 GCF_033339995.1 Vibrio sp. 1641 | reverse complement strand
TGAAGCGTTGTCGATTTTTTAGCGACAGATTGAGCCTGTCCACAACGTCATTTATTTGCGTGTGCCATGGTGCTAACCGGTGGTAAATGGCGAGCTCTTTTTTAAGCTCAGGCACGGTCAGACTTTTGGCACCACCCCTGAGATGGCTCAGACTCAGCCCGTCGTCTTTAGTAGTGATTATGTTGTCCAGAAAGACGTTAAGTTCATTACTGGTAAGTTGATTCAGTTGGAGCGTCAGGTCTTTTCTGACCTGTTGCATTGTGCGGCTTATCAGTCTTTGAAGCACGGAGTACTTAGGAATGGCAATGTTATGGCTGGCAAGGTATTCAATGGCCGCATCAAAGAGGTGTCGAGGCTCCAGCCAGGCATGACCAATGTAAACCAGGTGGTGGCACAGAGCATTGAGGTGCTGTTTTTCATTCCACTTATTGTAATTTAGTAGACGCAGTATCCTTGAGTAAATACGGTCACGCTGCATTTTACTGACACTGAAAGGCCTGATCCCTTTACCTCTTTGAATTTGGGAGGCAATAAACTGCATGTCGATACTGATATCACGGAAACTCGGAGCAATGATCACTGGCTTAGATTTAAAATAGCCCAGAAGCGCCACGAA
>NZ_JAWOVP010000290.1:0-617 GCF_033339995.1 Vibrio sp. 1641 | reverse complement strand
ATCTGGGTTAGAGAGTATCCGCCTTCGTGTTAGCTCCATCATGGAGTTCACCGAAAGATGTTCGACGTTCTGCCCCTTCGCATGAAAGATGAGGCGAGTCAGTTCGTACATCATATCTTCTGCAATCTTCTTCTCTTGTTGCAGTTGGATATTCTTTTGAATCAATGCATTACCAAATAGCACGCCGGATAAAACCAGAATGGCAGATAATGCTGCAGCCAGCGGACGGCGCTGTACTAAACGCAATGCGCTGTACAACGGCCAATGTTTTTTTTGTTCGATTGGGCGCCGCTCAAGCATGCGCTCAATATCAATTCTTAGTGCTCGAACGTCTGAATAGCGCAGTTTTGCGGCAGAGCGTGTCGCGCGTCTAATGACCCAGTAAACATCAGACCAAACGCGCGGTGACGGAAACATCATCGCGAGAATTTTACCCAGAGAGTACACATCGCTTTGTGCCGTCAGAAACTGACCAGTCTGTTGTTCTGGACTGGCAAAGTTTTGGCTAAACGCAATTAATGCGGGTGGGGATTCGCCACCGCTGTTTTGCATTTCTTGCGTCAGGTTGAACTCGAGCCATTTCGGTCTTTTATTTGGGTCAATCAGGATATTTTCAG
>NZ_JAWOVP010000289.1:0-618 GCF_033339995.1 Vibrio sp. 1641 | reverse complement strand
GTGTATCGCTGGCATGAAAACTGGAAACAAGCGGACGATATCTATCAAGCATTGTTATCCAAAATGCCGGAAAACCCAGATGTTTGGCTGAACTTAGCCGACAATTACCGCGCGCAGCAACGTGAGCAAGAAGCGATTGATACATTGGATAAAGCGATTGAACGCCTTCCAGACAATGCCGCCCTGCATTATTCGAAATCTTTGACGCTCGTTCGTTTAAACGACAAAGAGCAAGCCGCAAATGAAATCGAAAAAGCGGCTAACATGGCGAAAAACAATAGTTATTTTTGGTATTTGAATGGTGTGCTACAAGAAGAGTTCAGTGTCGATAAGGCTGTGAAATCTTTTGAACAGGCTTACTTGATTTCAGGCGCGCCAGAGCAGCTGTACGCGGTTTGTGATATCTATATTCGTTACGATAATCCGAAAACGGATGAATGCTTGGCGGAACTAGAAAAAGTCGCACCAAGCTATGTGATTGACCAGCTAAAACAGAAAAGAGCGCTGACTTCTGCAAAGCCTAAAAGCTAGTCAATCCGCATTTCATCTTCTTTTCGCGCGGTGACGTAACACACTGCAAATGGCACATTAAGGCGAGAAAACTCTTTGATCCAACGC
>NZ_JAWOVP010000288.1:0-618 GCF_033339995.1 Vibrio sp. 1641 | reverse complement strand
CAATCGGCTCTCTAACGCTTCTGCGGTTTGCACTACTAACTCAACGTAACGCGGCGGCCCAGCTAGATAAACCAGCCCTTTATTTTCGGCAGCGCGCCAACCATAACGAGCATCCCAAACACCGGTTGAAATCAAGGTACTGCGAAGCTCGCGCGCGGTAAGCAGTTCCAATTGCAGCAATCGGGAGCGCGTTTCTGTCGCTTTGTAAACGTGCAGTACTGCGCCATCGAAGTACCACATCAAGTTATAAACTTGCGCTAGGTAGTCGAGAAACTCCGCTGGATCTTCTGGCGTGAATCGACCACTCACTCGGTCATTCACTTTGTCGCTCACAGACACGGATACTCGATAGTTGGCACCAAAGTTGTTAAGCAGATCTTTCAGCGAATCGTTATCGGCATAGTAACGAAACGGTTGTTCTGGCCAATTGAGCTCTGTCGCTTGTACAGAAAACATCGGAACGACACACAGCGCGCACAATGTCATTTTGGCGGCAATGCGCCCTATTTTTGGCATGAGAGTTCGCATTACGGTAACCACACATGATGACTGATGGTGTGATTAACACGCTCGTGTTCAAGCAATTCCATGTAGCGTTCACACACGTTGGCATGTTGC
>NZ_JAWOVP010000287.1:0-619 GCF_033339995.1 Vibrio sp. 1641 | reverse complement strand
GCGTTAATTGACAACAGCAAACCAGCGATGGGCGTGGTGTATGGGCCTGTGTCTGGCGTCACGTAGTACGCATACAGCGGCAAAGGTGCGTGGAAAATCCCAGACATGTCTGAAAGCGTGAAAATCCACACGCACAAACATGAACAAGCAGGACAAAACATTGCCATTGCTATTAGCCGTCGCCAAGACATTAATCTTATCACCAGCCGCATGAGCAGCGCTTGGAACTACGACTTAATTCCTCTCGGTTCTGCAGCACTAAAAGCGTGTTTGGTGGCGGAAGGAGCGGTCGATTGCTATTTACGTTTGGGCCCTACTGGCGAATGGGATACAGCAGCAACGCAATGCATCGTGGAAGAAGCAGGCGGACGTATTCTCAGCACTCACCTCGAACCTTTGTCTTACAACGAACGGGAAACGCTAGAGAACCCGAACTTTATCGTGCTGGGCGATACGGATTTGCCTTGGGATGACATCCTGCAACGCAAAGATTAAGTACTTATACTTGCGTAACTCAACTTGTATCATTAGGCCGTGAATTCCGTTCACGGCCTTTGCTTTTTCCCGCATGAGCAGCTTTAACAGTATTTGACCTACCATATACCTAAAGCTAATTAAA
>NZ_JAWOVP010000286.1:0-619 GCF_033339995.1 Vibrio sp. 1641 | reverse complement strand
GAAGTTCGTATCCGTATCTACCCTGATGCGCAGTTAGGCACTCAGCGTGAATCGATGGAGCTGATGCAAAACGGTGCTCTGGATATGGTGAAGAGCAACGCGGCAGAATTGGAAGCTTTCTCCCCTGCTTACGCAGCATTCAACATGCCTTACTTGGTCCGCGATAAAGACCACTACTACAAAGTGACAGACGGGGAAGTGGGTCGCGAAATCCTGAATTCTTCAGCGGACAGCGGCTTTATTGGTGTGACTTACTACGATGCGGGCGCACGTAGCTTTTACACCAACAAACCAATCAATACGCCGGAAGATCTAAAAGGTCTGAAAGTACGTGTACAGCCGAGCCCATCTGCTATTGCGATGGTAAAAGCGTTAGGTGGTAACCCGACACCATTGGCATACGGTGAGCTATACACAGCATTACAACAAGGCGTGGTGGATGCTGCGGAAAACAACATCCCATCATTTAGCTTGAGCCGTCACAGTGAGGTATCGAAATACTTCAGCCTAGACGAGCACACCATGGTGCCAGACGTATTGGTTATTTCGACTAAAACGTACGACAAGCTAACACCTGAGCAGCAAAAAGCACTGATGAAAGCAGCAGCAGACTCATCTG
>NZ_JAWOVP010000285.1:0-620 GCF_033339995.1 Vibrio sp. 1641 | reverse complement strand
GTTGAACGGGTCAATCGCATCCAATTGACGACTGATAGGACGAGAAGATTGCAGAGAAACGCCATCAATCATGACCAGCATGGCTCTGCCACGCAGATTTTGGCCGTAGTTTGTCCGGCCGCCAGTACCAACATCTAAAGAAGGGATCGTGGTAGAAAGAATATCACCCAGAGTTTTACCTGCTCGGTATTGTTGAGCAATTTCTTCTTGCCCTACAAACCAAACCGTACCGGGAATATCAGAGATGGATTTTGGCATGACGCTGCCAACCACGACTAATTGTTCATCTGCAGCGTTTTGAGACGCTAGTTGCTGAGCTTGTTCCGCAGCCAATGCGTGCGCTGCATATCCACTGCTCATCGCTAATACGATGAGGTTTAAAGAGAACTTCCTATTTGTCATTGTATTTATCTTTTTGTTGTAGCGAAAGAATCGACAATGATACTTATTATCAATAACAAATCGAGCACTGTTACATAGGTTAATAAGTTGTTAACCATTGCTCTTTTGCATGATTAACTGACGGTTTTTTGCTGCTCTAGGGCAGTCCTCGCAGAGCTTTCTTCCTTCACACTTGTACACCAAGCAGCAGCTTTTTCTGACCAATTTGAGCGGTTGCT
>NZ_JAWOVP010000284.1:0-620 GCF_033339995.1 Vibrio sp. 1641 | reverse complement strand
GAGAACGATTAAGCGATCCATCTGGGCGATGGTCGACAATCGGTGTGCTATTGCAATCACGGTTTTGCCTTGCATGAGCTCGTTCAAGCTTTCTTGGATAGCCGCTTCGACTTCTGAGTCCAGAGCTGAAGTTGCTTCATCCAGTACCAACAGCGGCGCGTCTTTCAATAACACACGAGAAATAGCGATACGCTGACGCTGACCACCAGACAACTTCACGCCTCGTTCGCCAACTTGCGCATCGTAGCCGACATTGCCAAATGGGTCTGTCAGTGTTTCGATGAACTCGTGAGCGTGCGCTTGTTTCGTCGCTTTAAGCAGTTCCTCTTCTGAGGCGGTTGGGTTGCCGTACAAGATGTTATCTCTTATTGAACGGTGCAAAAGAGACGTATCCTGTGTCACCATACCAATTTTCGATCGCAACGAATCTTGCGTGACGTCAGCAATGTTTTGACCGTCAATCTTAATGCTGCCTTCTTCCACATCATGGAAGCGTAACAGCAAGTTCACCAACGTGGATTTGCCAGCGCCAGAGCGCCCAACCAAGCCGACTTTTTCGCCAGGTTTGATGTCGAGATTCAGATGGTTGATGACGCCTTTGTTTTCACCGTAATGAAAGC
>NZ_JAWOVP010000283.1:0-620 GCF_033339995.1 Vibrio sp. 1641 | reverse complement strand
TCCTCCGTTGAGTCACTTTTAAAAGGGCAAGAATCGCTGCTAGAAGTCGTTGGTCATCAACTGGTGGAGCAAAATAGCTTCACTCGTACCGCGGCCATTCAAACTCGCCCAATGTTAGATAAACTTCTCAACATTCATCCGGCGATCATCGGTTTTGGCTTGACCAATCCCAACGGTGACTACATTTCCGTTAGCTCGAACTTGATTTTGGAAAAGCTACACAATCTCAAGCAAGATCCGCTGACCAGAGAGACCTTCTTTGAAGCGTTGAACTCCGATCGCATGGTGATCGGCAGAACCTACTTTATGGAAGCGCAAGATTCGTTAGTTATTCCCATTCGTAAAGCGATTCCAGATAAAAATGGCGTAGTACAAGCGGTAATGACCGCTGGCTTTAACATGAATACGTCGTCAGTGTTTCGTAACGACATTCATGCTAATGAACACAATCGCGTGTCTCTAATTAGAAATGACGGCTACCTTACGTTTAGCTCATCTGAAGACACCACGATCAAGGACTATCAAAAGCCCGCCGATGATTTAAATAAACAAGCCTTATTGGATCAAATCCAGCAAGACTACGGCTGGGATACCGACCAAGTAAAACAGCTAACCCGAGC
>NZ_JAWOVP010000282.1:0-620 GCF_033339995.1 Vibrio sp. 1641 | reverse complement strand
ATGGGACAATACTATTTCAGCATCAGTGGTCGTGAAGAATTCGACGTAGAACTGTCTGTTGTTGCGAAATAAATTTCTATCATCGTTCATTAGGCACCTGTTTTCTCGATGGTGCTTAATGAACATTAAATATTATTTATAGAGGTATTATAATTCTTAATTTCCTGACGTGAGAACTTTAGATATAGAATATGAAACGATGTTTAAGTGTGAGTCAAACATAGTAATAGTAAACGGATAAAGTGGATAATATGAAAAGGAATATGCCTTACCTACCTAGCTTCAAATTGACTGACTTTGATATAAAAACGTTAGTACAACCTATCCTCTGTCCGAGAAGCCAAGAAATTCAATATTACGAAACTTTGTCTAAGATAAGCACTTTTGATAAAAGCAACATAAACAACGACGTATTCTTTTCCATTATAGACAACACGTTTATTCAAACTCTTGCTTTACAACAAATTCGATTTTCTCTTGAAAAATACCCTCACCAACTACACTCTTTTAATATTAAACTCTCTTGTTTAGCTGACGAAGATTTTGTCCGTGAGCTTTTAAGCTTCAATGGTGCTAAGTTTGCTCTTGAGATAAGCGAGCTTGATTGTTATACCGAATCA
>NZ_JAWOVP010000281.1:384-621 GCF_033339995.1 Vibrio sp. 1641 | reverse complement strand
AGTCAGAAACGTTCAGCACTTTTTCTGCATTGACTGTATCTGTGACGTTTGCACTCTGAACTAATGAACCTGATTCATCTTTGACGGCAGCAGAAAAGCCTTGAAGCGTACCAATGGTGATTGGCGTCAGTGTAGCTTCAACTAGGTAAGTGATTGACTCACCGGGGTAGATCGACACCGTATCGTCAAAATCGACATCAGTTTGAACTCCACTTGCTTGATAGGCAGATAAGGAGT
>NZ_JAWOVP010000281.1:0-374 GCF_033339995.1 Vibrio sp. 1641 | reverse complement strand
ACAGTCCACGTTGAGAATGGATTTCCGGTCACATCGGTGTTGTTAAAAGCAGACGAGAGATCGTTCGCCAAGCCATTGTTGGTAAGTAACGTGTTGATGTTCTGCGTAACGTGGTAACCATGTGCAATCGCACCACCGTTGTTACTGACTTTGATTTCGAAATTAAGCTTACCGTTGATTAAATAAGGTGTCGAAGACAAAAGTGTATGGGTAAGCGTAACGTTCGGCGTCGCTGGAGGCGTGACAAGAACATTGCTTTCTACAGGGCCATCGCGCGTTAACGCCGACGCCTTAGTTGTAATGTCAGAAACCAGATCATTCGCAACGGTCGCTTTGATGGTGTAAGTGATGTAACCACCCACGGATAGCTCCGC
>NZ_JAWOVP010000280.1:0-621 GCF_033339995.1 Vibrio sp. 1641 | reverse complement strand
AAATTGGCGATAAAACAACTTGTTACGAAGTCGTGACGGTGTTCTGACATCAAATGTATAACTGAGTGTTATGTTTAACAGAAGTTATTTTGAAGATAAGAGAATGACATGAAGAAACTTCTTACACTTTCATTGCTGATGGTTACTGCAACAGGATATGCAGCGCAATGTCGTGTGGACATCCATAATGAAGTTCGTATGGATCGACAGAGTTTGGAAATTCCCCACCCATCTGGTGCTAAAGCCGTCGTGGACGAAGACAACAACTTGTTCATCAAAGGTGAGTTGATTGAACTCGATGCGGAGCAGAAAGCCGCGATTGAAGCATATCGCGAAAAAATGAATGCCTATATCCCTCAAGCTAAGCAGCTAGCGAGTGATGGCTTGGAACTCGCCAATGACATCATTGATGATGTGGCAGCGAGTTTGGATGCGCCGGGCGCGTTTGATAACGTAAAAGTTGCAGTTAAAGACTTCTTTGCTGATGTGCAATCTCGTTATTACAAAGATGGTGATTTTATTTTGCCTGCAGATAGCTTTGAATCGATGACGCAGGGCTGGACGAAAGATTTTGAAAAAGCGCAGGAGATTTTTAATAAAGAGTTTCTGGCTAGCGCGTTC
>NZ_JAWOVP010000279.1:0-622 GCF_033339995.1 Vibrio sp. 1641 | reverse complement strand
GTGTATAGCGTTTTCTCACACGAGACTCACACAAGATCAAAAAGGGCGTACTTTGCGGTACGCCCCTTTCTGATTCTTTGCCTCACGTAGGGTCACATATTTCCCCAAGTAATCCCAAGCACAACACACATCGAACGCTCGGTGAAAAACGATGAACTAAAATGGCACTTCAATTTGCATCATCCAGTCGGCGTCGTAATACTCGTGCCAACGATAGTCGAAGCGCATTCTTGGCTCACCATCAGCTTTATTACCAAAACCGATGCTGAACATGAGACCATGGCTGCGAAGCCACTCTTCTGTGGTCATTTTGTTTTCTTCTTCACGTAGCTCTTCTGGCATCCAAATACCAAGACCAAAATAGTTTTTGTCTACGTTTTGAGTAAGAAACGGAATGTCTTGCGATTTGATTGCCCACTCTTCCCAGTAGTTTTCTGTTGGTCCTTCTGCTGTCGCTTCAGCAGCATACCAATCTAAGGTATCGGTACTAAGCACACCAACAGTATCAAAAATTTCTTCACAGATGGGCATGGTGTTGTCTTCAAACACCACGGAGCGATCAGAAAGATAGTTACATGCGGAGTTAGCTTGCGTCACCACAAGCAGCGCACATGCACTAAAT
>NZ_JAWOVP010000278.1:0-622 GCF_033339995.1 Vibrio sp. 1641 | reverse complement strand
GCCGCACAACGTTCCGGTCGGTCTAGCATCGTTGATATTCATCTGTTATCTGGGAGGAACTTTTTCTTCTCGATGCGCAGGGCATTGGAGCCAACGTTACTCTTCTATTCTAGGTATGTTCATAGGCGCTGTGGTTAGCATGGCAGGCATGTGGATTGCGGCTTTTGAGAGCCTCGCCGCTATGCTTATCGGTCTTCTGCTGATTAGTTTTGGCGCGTTTTTTACCCATACTTTGGCTTACGGCTGGGTAGGCCAAAACGCAACACAAGCAAAAGCAACCGCAACAGCTTTGTACTTGGTGCACTACTATGTTGGCGGAAGTTTAGGTGGTTTTTTATTGCTCTACTGTTGGCAACATGGCGGTTGGTCAACCGTACTGCTTGGCGGAAGCGTTTTGTATGCCGTGATGTTTGCTGCCATTGCCTACTTAAAACACATTTGTGAAAGCGTAGATACCGACAGCAACACTGATGTAGCAAGCTTGGGAAGAAGTTAATCGACTTCTCTGCTATGCTTGCGCCAAATTCATAAAAGCAAGAAAGTCGTATGCCAACGCGCTCAACACAAGAAACACCGAATACAGATATTAATGCGATCACTCAACAAGTCGATCAATGGCTTA
>NZ_JAWOVP010000277.1:0-623 GCF_033339995.1 Vibrio sp. 1641 | reverse complement strand
TTTGGATTTTGGATAGAGCCTAAGAGCGACCGATGAGTAAGAAATTTGATGTTGTTGTAATTGGCGCGGGAGCCGCGGGTTTGATGTGTGCTGCAGAAGCAGGCAAGCGCGGACGCAGTGTGCTTGTGCTGGATCATGCCAAAAATCCAGGACGTAAATTCCTTATCTCTGGTGTTGGCCGCTGCAACTTGACCAACTACGACGTATCAGCCAGCAACTACCTATGCCAAAACCCACACTTCGTAAAATCGGCGCTGTCGCAATACACCAACTGGGATTTCATCTCCATGGTCAGCAAACACGGCATCGAGTTTGAAGAGCGCGACCACGGCCAATTGTTTTGTGTCGATGCCTTTACCGCCAAAGACATCGTGAAGATGCTGCTGGCCGAGTGTGACATGCCAAACATTCAACAGCGTTACCAATGCGATGTGCACACCATTGAGAAAACCGAAGAAGGCTTTCGTCTGCACGCGGGTACTGAGCCTGTTGAGTGCGAATCTTTGGTGATTGCGACCGGTGGCCTTTCCATGCCAAAACTGGGCGCGACGCCATTTGGTTACAAAGTGGCTGAGCAGTTTGGTCTGCCAGTAATCCCTACTACGGCGGGACTTGTGCCATTT
>NZ_JAWOVP010000276.1:0-624 GCF_033339995.1 Vibrio sp. 1641 | reverse complement strand
GGTTTTTTATTGCTCGTTACTTACGGCTTTTGATCTAGTTCCTCATGCAATTATGTCGAAAAATGAGTCTTTCAGGCTAATGAGAGTCTGGGCAAAGGCAAATACAGTGTTTCGACAATATCTGATAGCACGTGATCATAGGTATTGAAAATCGTCAGTGACAGATCTGAGGTGATGCCATAAAGTTCTTCTTCTGTTAGTCCGGTGTGTTTTCCTTCGACATAGTCGTTTAACGCTTGTGTCGAACGTACGGAGATCGGCGCTGCGATAGTCAATGGTGCTATTACCGCTAACTGATTCAGTTTACGTGTCATTACAGATGCGTAGTTCTTTACTCGAACGCTTCCTCCTTGTTCGTTTAAGTCTTGAATGCTAATACGAAGTTGAGTCAAGGTTTCGAGGCTATCGATAATGGTTTGCCAATTCATGTGGTACTCATCATGCAATTCATCTCGTTGCTCAACTGCTAGCCACGCAATAGTGACTTCATCCATTAAAAACAAACAATGTCGAATCAGCTTTCCGTGCTCCATTTGATTTCTCGCGATGCTGTTTTCCTGCCATTGTTCTAGCAACTTACTGACTTTTATCTGTAACACACGATACATGGGTTTATTTTCAAAG
>NZ_JAWOVP010000275.1:0-626 GCF_033339995.1 Vibrio sp. 1641 | reverse complement strand
AAGCAGTCTACGGGGACGACTGAGTTTTTGAAATCGTACTTCGCGGACTACGTTCAATACAACAGTCGTCGCATCAACCCAAAACAACCAAATATGGGAAACTTCAGCCGCAGTGAATTTGGGGCCGATGTAAAGAGAATTGATACTACGGTGAATATGGAGTCTAAACGCAACTTCCGTTCGGCAGGAGTGTATGCGCTGCCAGGTGAGACTTTCACGGTAACGCGTAAAGACAACAATGATGTGACCACAAAAATTGTCATCAATAGCTTAAGAAGTGGAGCGACCCATGAGTTCAGTAAAGACGGTTATACTCGACCTAAACTGCTGACTTCATTTGCTTACGAAGTCAAAGCGGGTGAAACCATCACGCTGACTTCTCCTTATGGCGGCCCAGTACAGGTTCACTTTGACAAAAATGATATTCCGGTTGAACTGAGATTTAACCATGTGGCACAGCATCCTGTATGGAGAAGTGAGAAGGACAACGACACCTTTATTCAGCAGCTAGAAGCCAATTTGTTTGATTGGGCCGAGCTGATCACCCCTGGGTTTGAAGTGCACTCAAAGCGTGACAAGATGTTAGAGTCGGTCAACGATGAAATGTGGTCTACCCCTGCGGAAAT
>NZ_JAWOVP010000274.1:0-628 GCF_033339995.1 Vibrio sp. 1641 | reverse complement strand
TGAGAAAATCCAAACCTGTACTTCTCGCGGCAGGTCTGATTTGGATTTTGATTGGTTACACCTTCGCCCAGCACCACCAGCAAGACGTGGCAAAAGCGGCGTTGGAACATAACCTACTTGAGTACGCCGAGCTGTTGCTGTTTTTGCTCGTCGCGATGACCTACATAAACGCGATGGAAGAGCGCAAACTCTTTGATGCTCTACAAGCGTGGATGGTCGGGAAAGGGTTCGGGTTCAAAAAACTGTTTTGGCTGACAGGCTTTCTGGCGTTTGTTATCTCTCCAATCGCCGATAACTTAACCACGGCCCTTTTGATGTGCGCGGTGGTAATGAAAGTGTCTGGCGACAATCCTAGGTTCGTCAATCTTGCTTGCATCAACATCGTTATCGCAGCCAACGCGGGCGGGGCATTCAGCCCATTTGGTGACATTACAACCTTGATGGTTTGGCAAGCCGGGCACGTGCGGTTCTCTGAATTCATGCCTTTGTTTGTCCCTTCTCTAATCAACTATGTCGTGCCAGCGTTTTTAATGTCCCTTTTTGTACCGAACACCAAACCCAATACCATCCACGAGCATGTCGAATTAAAACGTGGCGCAAGGCGAATTGTGCTACTGTTTGTCCTCCC
>NZ_JAWOVP010000273.1:0-628 GCF_033339995.1 Vibrio sp. 1641 | reverse complement strand
CTTCATCGTCATAACTTCGTCGGTTAGCGAGCATTTTGGGAGGGGCCCGCTTTGCGGGAGGGACCTAAAAGCGGAGCCAAACCCCCGTCTAGTATTACGGGGGTAAATTCCACTGAACCATCAGTGTTCTCCGTGTATTCGCAAGCGTAGCGCGCCAGTGTTTGAGCGTTAGCGAGTCTTATCTGAGGAGAAATTATTTCTAGCCCTGTTGCTTTGATTCCTCAAATACAAACCTTCGACCATTATCGAGAGTGATTCGATCTCCGCGTCGTTGAAATCCCCAATCGCTGAACTAATTTTCTCTATCAGTCTTTCGTGTGGATTCTGTTCTCTTCCAAGCACTTCATTAACTGATACCCCAAGTCTTTTAGCTATTAAAACTAGCTCTGATGCTTTTGGTTCAGTCTTGCCTGATTCCCAGTTCATAACGGTTTTTGCCGATGCTCCGACAGATTTAGCCATTTCAAGCTGAGTGACTCCTTTTTCCTCTCGGAGTCTCTTAATGTTCTCATTTAGCATGTTAAACCCCTTATTGAGTCCATGTTTTTTCTCATTATAAGGAGTGTTTTTTCATACAGTATCTTGACAAGGTAAAAATATTTACCCAAGATATGCAATAAATTTACTC
>NZ_JAWOVP010000272.1:0-629 GCF_033339995.1 Vibrio sp. 1641 | reverse complement strand
ACAACGTCATTATTAATTTCGAAAAGGAATCGAAAATGAAATTAAATAAACTGGCTATTGCAACGCTTGTAAGTGCCGCTCTATCTCAATATGCATTTGCCCAAACTGACACCAAAGGAACCATTTATCTGACGTTTGATGATGGCCCAATCAACGCCTCAATTGACGTCATTAATGTGCTAAATCAAGAAGAAGTAAAAGCGACGTTTTACTTTAATGCGTGGCACCTAGATGGTATTGGTGATGAAAACGAAGACAGAGCGTTAGAGGCACTAAAACTGGCGTTGGATAGCGGCCACATCGTCGCAAACCACAGTTATGACCATATGGTTCACAACTGTGTTGAAGAATTTGGCCCAAACAGTGCGGCAGAATGTAATGCAACGGGTGATCACCAGATCAACTCTTATCAAGATCCTGCCTACGATGCCTCGATGTTTGCAGAAAACTTGTCAGTACTAGAAAAATATTTGCCGAACATTACGAGCTACCCAAACTATAAAGCGAATGAGTTTGCTCGTTTGCCGTATACCAATGGTTGGCGCGTTACGAAAGACTTCAAAGCGGACGGCTTATGTGCCACGTCCGATGATCTTAAACCTTGGGAGCCTGGCTATGCATGTGATACG
>NZ_JAWOVP010000271.1:0-630 GCF_033339995.1 Vibrio sp. 1641 | reverse complement strand
GTTTTACCGACATAACATCCTTGATCTGCTCGACACGTTTCGAAACGCGAGAGAGCACCTCAATATTGGTCACTTCAAGATCAAAATCCATGATGGCGAGCTGACGACGGTAATCGACACGGCTCTTCATGCTGGTCACTTTGATTTTCTCGTTGGCAAATAGTGTGGTGATGTCTTTCAATAGACCGCCTCGCTCCATCGCTTCGACACGCACGGTGAGGATGTATGACCCTACAAATCCGCTGCCCCATACGGTATCAATGATACGTTCTGGAGCGTGATGACGCAGTTCTTCGAGCTGTTCACAGTCACTGCGGTGCACTGAGATGCCTCGGCCTTGGGTGATGTAACCACAAATGTCATCACCTGGAATTGGCTGACAACAGCGAGCTAGGTGCGTCATTAGGTTATCAACACCTTCTACAACTACCGCGTCTTTTTTCGGGCGACTTTGCGCTGGTGCTTTGTGCTCGGCTTCTTGAAGTTTTTCTAGCGCTTGCTGATCCTCTTCTTCCGCCGTTGGTTTATTCACCAGTGCATTAATGTGGTTGATGATCTGATTGATACGCAGGTCGCCACTGCCTACACCGACGTAGAGTTCATCCGGCGTGTTGACGTTGAAGCGTTTTA
>NZ_JAWOVP010000270.1:0-631 GCF_033339995.1 Vibrio sp. 1641 | reverse complement strand
TAGTGGAGCGAGTGTAATGCAGTATCAAGTTCTTACTGTAGGTAACCCAAACAGCGGTAAAACTACTCTTTTTAATGGTTTGAGTGGTGCCAAACAGCAAGTCGGTAACTGGGCTGGCGTGACTGTTGAGAAAAAAACGGGTCAATTTAAGCACGCGGGTGATGAGTTTTTACTGACGGACTTGCCGGGCATTTACTCTCTGGATAGCGGTAACGATAGTAACAGTATCGATGAATCCATCGCTTCTCGTGCGGTGTTGACGCACCCAGCTGATTTGATCATCAACCTGCTTGCTGCCACCAGCTTAGAGCGCAGTCTATATTTGACGCTGCACCTTCGTGAGCTTGGTCGTCCGATGGTTGTTGTTCTCAACAAAATGGATGCGTTAAAGCGTGAACGTCAGATGATCAACATTGCTGAGTTAGAAAAGACGCTAGGTTGCCCAGTGATCAGTTTGTCTGCCACTAATAAAGCACAAGTTGCTGAGTTTAAAGAAAAGCTCCACAAAGCCATAGTTCAGGGGGTTGCGCTAAAAGACCGCTCTTTGAATTACGGCGATAAGATGGAAGCAGCGATCGAGCATATTTCTTCTCTATTTAACGATCAAACCGTTTCTCATCGTGCATTAGCG
>NZ_JAWOVP010000269.1:0-631 GCF_033339995.1 Vibrio sp. 1641 | reverse complement strand
CAAAATTGAGACACTTTCTCTGCTCACGTGACAACTGTAAGAGTTCATCACGAAACCACTTGAAGTATTCGCGACTCGAAAAAGGCGTCACATTTAGATTTAGAGCATAATTTTTAGAGCTGTCAAAATTCTCTTTAAAGTCTTTTAAGAATTTATGAAGTACAGCTCTATCCATTTGAGCTTCATAGCCCACTTGTCTGATAGCAGAGATAAACCGGGACGCTTTAACAATGCCATTTTCAGGATCCCGAATTCGACATGTTAACTCTTCGTGTAAGGCTTTTTTATGCGTCGCATCACTTATTGAGTGAACCGATTGTGCGTAGAGTATCACATTTTCTGATGTAAGTGCCGTATCAAATAACGTACGCCATCGCACACTTCCGCGCGCTTCTTCATCGTGGTTCCATTTCTTAAAACGGCTCCAGTTATTGTTGTTTTGTAGCTGCGCACTTCTGAGTGCCGTTTCCGCCTCATCAATAATTTGGCTGTGTCGCTCTCCCTCTTTGTACATAGTGATACCAATATGGCACCAGTTGTCGGGGTCGAGCGGATCTGGCGGCGTAAGTTTCTCTAGTTGACGAATACATTGTGAGGCCAAGTTGGCAACATCTTTGGCGCTTTGATGAGG
>NZ_JAWOVP010000268.1:0-632 GCF_033339995.1 Vibrio sp. 1641 | reverse complement strand
AACGCATTTTGAATCGAACGGCCACGCATAAAGTTGATCGACTTAAACTGAATGTTGGCTTTATCGCAGATGTATTTCAACGAGCCTTCGGTGCAGTGATCGTGCTTATGCAGCGCCTCCAAAGTATCGGTTACCGCCGCCAACCAAGGCATCATTTTTTCCTCTTCTGAGCCTGGTAAGAAGCCAATCGATTCACCAATGTCTGGCGTGTTACGCGTGACGATGATTTTATCAAACATGCCTTTTTCAATGGTTTGCTCGAGCGCAGCAGCCATGGCCAATAGCGTTTTACCGCTACCGGCCGCACCAGTGAGGATCACCAAATCAATATCAGGGTCGAGCAGGGCATCGAGTGCCATGGCCTGATAAATGTTTTTTGGTGTGATGTCCCAAGCTCGGCGGTGCATCATGCGTTCTCGGCTTAGGTCGAGTAGGGTTAGCTTGTCTTCATTGATGGTTTCAACGCGGCCTGCAAAATCGCTGTCTTCATCAATGACGTATTGGTTGATGAACGTTGGGTCAAAAGGCTCACGACTGAGTTTGTGATAAGTTCTGCCACCCAACGCGTAGCTTTCAACTTCATCAATGCCGCTCCAGAAATCGCCTTCTCGTTGCTGGAAGCCTTTAGTGAG
>NZ_JAWOVP010000267.1:0-632 GCF_033339995.1 Vibrio sp. 1641 | reverse complement strand
TTTTACTCTTTTTGAACGCCACTCTCGAGGGATCCGCCTCACCGAAAAGGGAATACAACTGCAACAAGCCACGCAGTTGCATTTCTCTGAGTTAGGCAAGTTGCTTGATGATCTGAGAGTAGAAAAGCATATCAATGAGGTTCGCTTGAAGCTCACTCCCTCATTCGCCTTTAAGTGGCTAGTGCCTAAACTCGAAAGCTTTCAACTAGAGAACCCAGAAATTCAAGTGCAGATCTTTGCGGAAGGAGCGCTAGTCAACAGCGATTTGAAAGACTATGACGTCGCCATTGACTACGGTCTTCACCCTTATCGAGACCATGATGCCGAGTTGATTCTCGATGAAAAATTGCTGCCAGTGATGAGCCCTAAATACCTTGAGGATCATCGGTGGCTAAAAACTCCTTTTGGTGATCAAACATCGTCGATGTCTGCGAATCAATGGCAAGCGGCTACGTTGTTGCACGACGCGATGCCGTGGGAAAAAGCGACACGTGATTATGAGTGGTTGTATTGGGCTTCGGCAATGGGATTGGATTTTAAAACCGATGTTGGTCACTTTTTCAATCGAACAGACATGGCGATGTCTGCGGCGGAAGCTGCAGTCGGGATCGCGATGGCACGCATGGCGTTGA
>NZ_JAWOVP010000266.1:0-633 GCF_033339995.1 Vibrio sp. 1641 | reverse complement strand
ATATCAATTAGATGTAATAGAGGTAGCCTATGTATCCCCACCTCACTGGTTTGGGTATTCATGATCCCAAGCAGATTGAACGTTATTCCCTACGTCAAGAAGCACATAAAGACGTGCTCAAAATCTACTTCCATAAGCAAAAAGGCGAGTTCTTTGCCAAAAGCGTCAAATTCAAATACCCACGCCAAGTAAAAAATGTCTTAGTTGATAGCGGTAGTCATAAATACAAGGAAGTAACGGAAATCAACCGTAACCTTACTTTGGTTATCGACGAACTCAACAAGATCACAAAACCAGCGAAAGTGTCTGAATTGGATGTAAAACAAAAGATTCTTTCTGATCTTCGCCATTTAGAAAAAGTCGTTTCTAGCAAGATCGCCGAGATCGAAGCGGATCTAGAAAAACTCAAATAGCCTTTGAGAATCGGTAAACAACAAAAAGGGTTGGCAAACATGCCAACCCTTTTCTATTTCTCTTCGCTAGAGCACAGCCTCTTTACTTAACGAGCTCTTCGTCCCACTCAAATCGAGTAAACAATTGCTGCCACGTATCGTCGATACTCGCTTTCATCACCAGCTCTTCATTTGTAAACGGATGCACAAAACGCAGCTCCGAAGCATGTAACAGCAAGCG
>NZ_JAWOVP010000265.1:0-633 GCF_033339995.1 Vibrio sp. 1641 | reverse complement strand
GATATTTTAGCGGGAGCGTTGGATAACGTTCTGTTCAAACCGAGTGAAAACTACCCGGTTGGTGGTGGTCAAAATACGGTGAAAATTAACATCGAAGGCGAAATCACAGACGTTGCCGTGTTTGACCAATCGACATTGATCAATCCGGGCGATAACGTAGATGTGCGCATCTTTACCGACGACGTGACATTTGAAGTCACGCCTGTCGTGGATGACATTGTAATTACGGGAACCGATCCAAGTCAGCCTATCGTCGTGACGGGTGATGAAGATACGTTGATTTCACTCAACCAGTCAGGTACTGGCGTTACGATCAGTCTGACCGACGATGATGGCTCTGAAAGCTTTGTTTCACTTAAGCTGACTGGCATTCCGAATGACTTTGTTGTTGAGTCTAATTCATCCGATTACATTGTGAAAAACGCAGGCAATGGCGAGTGGAGCATTCAAGTTAAAGACTTGACGCAAACTTCTATCGACTTGAGCGATATTCAAATTAAGCCGCCAAAACACTTTAGTGGTGAAGTTGAAATCGGTATCTCTGTCTTCATTCAAGAAGAGTTGTTGAAAGTGCCTACCGAGCGAAACAGCAACTTTACGTTAGTCGTTAACCCGATTGGCGACGATGTGGAT
>NZ_JAWOVP010000264.1:0-634 GCF_033339995.1 Vibrio sp. 1641 | reverse complement strand
CTCTTGCTTCAACAAGCAACTTATCATCTTGAGGCACTAACTCTAACAACGTTTGTCCTGAACCAATAACCCCCTTTTCAGTGAACACTTGCATGTTCACTACGCGGCCTGAGATTGGCGCATTGATTGAAGTTCTAGCCACCACATCTTGAGCAGATCGATACTCTTCACGAATGGCAACGACTTCTTTTTTGGTATTCCGCAACTCTTCGACGATTTCATTCAATCTTTCGAGCTTTAACTCTTCTATCTTGGCTTGGTTCTCGTCTAACCTTTTCCCAACGGTTAAAGAATGCCGATCAAGCTGACTTAGAGTACTGCGAACCTCTGCGGCAAGCCGTATGAGTTACAACAAAGTGGATTTGCCAGAAAACCCCTTCTGGACCAAAGCTTGGTTACTTGCAATTTCTTCTTCAATAAAGTTGAGGCGCTCTCTTTCGATGACTTTGGTTTGCTTAAGATTTTCGAGCTCTAAGCTCGCGCCAGAAATACTTTGTTCAATAATACTAAGCTTGCTCTCAAAAAAACGCTTTCTGGCAGTAAAGATTTTGTTTTGCACTAACTGTGCTTCTTTAACGATGTTTACTCGAGGAATCGCTTCTAGATCACCAGACCAGGAGATATCCGCTAATTC
>NZ_JAWOVP010000263.1:0-635 GCF_033339995.1 Vibrio sp. 1641 | reverse complement strand
AAACTGACAACTTAACTTTGAAAATTGAGAATGTTTTAAAGGCAAAAAATGCCAGAATAGGAGTAGCAATATTCAACAGCAATGAGAAGGATACTTTGAAGATTAATAACGACTTCCATTTCCCGATGCAAAGCGTTATGAAATTTCCGATTGCTTTAGCCGTTTTGTCTGAGATAGATAAAGGGAATCTTTCTTTTGAACAAAAAATAGAGATTACCCCTCAAGACCTTTTGCCTAAAATGTGGAGTCCGATTAAAGAGGAATTCCCTAATGGAACAACTTTGACGATTGAACAAATACTAAATTATACAGTATCAGAGAGCGACAATATTGGTTGTGATATTTTGCTAAAATTAATCGGAGGAACTGATTCTGTTCAAAAATTCTTGAATGCTAATCATTTCACTGATATTTCAATCAAAGCAAACGAAGAACAAATGCACAAGGATTGGAATACCCAATATCAAAATTGGGCAACCCCAACAGCGATGAACAAACTGTTAATAGATACTTATAATAATAAGAACCAATTACTTTCTAAAAAAAGTTATGATTTTATTTGGAAAATTATGAGAGAAACAACAACAGGAAGTAACCGATTAAAAGGACAATTACCAAAGAATACAATTGTTGCT
>NZ_JAWOVP010000262.1:0-635 GCF_033339995.1 Vibrio sp. 1641 | reverse complement strand
GAAAGAACGTAAACCAGAGTTTGCATCAGGACCAACACTGCGTAGAGTCTGAGGAAAGCTCGACATGAAAGTGCGGTAAGTCCCGCCACGCTTTGCTTCAGGAGAGCCATATTGAGGCTCATCCCAGTTTGTTTGCCAGTTTAAGTCAGTCGGTAGCGTCGCTGACATCGCACCAAAACTTAGGGCGCTTAGCGTGGACGCTAAAATTATTCTTTTCATAAAACTTCCCTTTTTTATGTTTTGCTCACAATGCATGCTTAAACATAGCGTGTGAATTTTTTCGGGTCGAATGCCGCTCGAATCGCTTCACCGATAAAGGTGACCATCACCAGTACCAGTACAATGGACGTCACAACAGACGCCACAATCCATGGAGAGTCCAAGTTGGACTTACCTTGCTGCAGTAACTCGCCCCAGCTTGGTGTTGGTGGCATCAAGCCTAAACCAAGATAATCAAGCGCTGTCAGTGCGGTGATATTGGCGGCAATAGTAAATGGCGCTAAGGTGACAATCATGACCATGGTATTTGGCAGAATATGGTTAAACAGGATTCGGCCTGTCGAGGCACCCAACGCACGAGCTGCCATTACGTATTCGCGTGCAGATTCTTTGTAAGTCATGGTACGCATGTACCA
>NZ_JAWOVP010000261.1:0-637 GCF_033339995.1 Vibrio sp. 1641 | reverse complement strand
GTTGTGACCTCAGCGTTATTTTTTGTGTGGTAACAATGATCTGGCTTGCTTTCCTCTCGCCATTTGAGTTCTGAGCGTTGCGCGTCCAAGTTGAGTTCATCTGGAACAGATGAAGCATAATGATCTTCTAGTGAATGTTGTTGACTTTGTTCTTGTAAGTATTGAGCGATGTTTTCAGATTCTTGAGCGAGGAGATTTGCAGAAAGTCCAAGTCCCAACAAACAGCTAATGAGTTGTGTTTTATTCATAGATGTGTGCAAGCAAAAAGAAAACATAATACGAATAAATAAAACGCTGTGCAATTGTGCGGTGAACAAGATGAATTGAAATAAGCTAAACACGAAGCACAAACGTTAAGTTTTCGTGTTTAAGTGTTTGTAATAAATAATATTGGTGAGTAAACATAACAAAAAAAGCCCGGCACTAGGTACTGGGCTTTGAGATCATAGAGCATGCAATTATGACTGAGAGTCGAGTGGGATTTGTCCCGTCGTTACCTGTTCGACGTCAAACTCAGTTAATCCTTCAATGTAGCTTTCTACCGCTTGTTCTACTTCATCGTCGCTTTGGCTGAAGTATGCGAGGTGGAAAATGGCATCGCCTTCGTTTACCAATGGCAGCGTTTGCTGACCGATCA
>NZ_JAWOVP010000260.1:0-637 GCF_033339995.1 Vibrio sp. 1641 | reverse complement strand
CCTAATCCCAGAACTGAATGAAATGGGATTGGAATTTGCGGTAGCCGCAACCTTTATCGCGATTGTCGTACCCACGATTAAAAATGCAGCGGTACTTTCTAGCGTCGTAGTGGCTTTGGTAGGCTCAGTCGCGTTAAGCTATTACCAAGTGGAAGGAAGTTTGATGATTTCGAGCATTTTAGCCATGTTAACAGGCTATTTTGTCGAACAAGTACAGGAGAAACGCTAATGATTATGCTGTCAATTTTACTCATGACGCTGTTGGTGTTCACAAGCCGATACTTGTTTCTCGAGCCGAAGTTGCCATTAAAGCTCGGCACGCGCACACAAAAGATTCTCAACTACGCAAGCCCGGCCGTTTTAACCGCGATCTGGGCGCCGATTGTCTTCATCCCCGAAGGGGAACTCAGTGTCAGCGTACAAAACCCGTTTTTATTGGCTGCGACATTGGCTGCGTTGATCGCCTATTTGACAAAAAACGTTCTCTTAACGACGGTTGTCAGTATGGTGGCGTTTCTTCTTTTGCGCGTTTGGCTTTAATCAGCCACCCACTCAATTTCTAACAAGGTGACGTCGCCACATTTTAAACGCCCAAGGAAGATGTCGCCTTGATGGACTTCGCCAACCCCTTGCGGCG
>NZ_JAWOVP010000259.1:0-638 GCF_033339995.1 Vibrio sp. 1641 | reverse complement strand
ACGGCCTATTGCACCAAGGTTCATTCAACCCAGCTTATTATCAAGGTACGTTTTCTCTGTCGATGAGAGGCAGTTCTTTTGAGCTGTTTGATCCCGTGTTAACGCGCATTTCTCAACAGTTGGGGAACAATGCTCACTTAAGCGTCCATGCAAAAGAAGAGATGAGTTTTGATTCGCTGGTGAGAGGACAAGTCGACTTTTTGCTGCTGCCGCATGACATCAGCCAACCACCAACTCAAAATAAAGACTTGGTTTGGCAAACAATCTTGAAAGATGAAATGGTGTGTTTAATGGGCGAATCAAACCCGTTAGCTAAAGCGCCCCTGTCGATTGAAGGCTATCTTTGCGCTCGCCACATCGGGATTCACGATAAAGATCTTTCTCAGCCTTACTTCGAGCAAAACCTCACTCAGCAGCATTCAAAACGTAATATGGCGATGCGTGTGGCAGATTTCGGTTCGGCTGCCGTCATGTGCCATCATTCCGATTATCTATTTACGTGTTCAAAACTTTGGGCGGGAGTCGCGCATCAAGCGAAAGGTTTAGTGCAGCGCTCTTTACCGTTTGATTACGGGCAAGTGGCTTACAGCTTGGTGTGGAACAAAGCGAGTCTCAATGATCCTGCTCTGAGATGGCTA
>NZ_JAWOVP010000258.1:0-639 GCF_033339995.1 Vibrio sp. 1641 | reverse complement strand
AGTTAAGATCCCATATCAAAAATACAAACTCGATAACGGCTTGACCGTAATTCTAGCGCCAGAGGGCTCTGATCCATTGGTACACGTTGATGTCACGTATCACGTCGGTTCAGCTCGTGAAGAAATCGGTAAGTCGGGCTTTGCGCACTTCTTTGAACATATGATGTTCCAAGGTTCAGAGAACGTTGGCGATCAAGAGCACTTCAAAATCATCACAGAGGCGGGTGGTACGTTAAACGGTACGACCAATCGCGATCGCACCAATTACTTTGAAACCGTTCCTGCGAATCAGCTGGAAAAAATGCTGTGGCTTGAATCGGATCGTATGGGCTTTTTGCTTGATGCGGTTTCACAGCGCAAATTTGAAATTCAACGATCTACGGTGAAAAATGAGCGTGCGCAACGTTATGACAACCGTCCGTACGGTTTGATTTGGGAACGTATGTCTGAAGCGTTATACCCAGAAGGTCATCCTTACTCATGGCAAACCATCGGTTACGTTGAAGATCTTGATCGTGTTGACGTGAATGATCTTAAAGCGTTTTTCTTGCGTTGGTACGGTCCAAATAATGCGACGATCACGATCGGTGGTGACTTAGATGTCGAGCAAACACTGGCGTGGGTAAACAAATACTTCGG
>NZ_JAWOVP010000257.1:0-640 GCF_033339995.1 Vibrio sp. 1641 | reverse complement strand
CGAGCATCACTTTGTTGACCGCGTCTGGAATAAACGCAAACCCCGCGTTACCAATACCCAGCATCAAGCCAGCCACCGGTAACACCGCCACAGGCAGCATCAACGACCGCCCTATTTTTTGTAGTTGTCCAAATATACTTGCAAACATGGTTTCCTCCTGACGAATGCCAGTGTTGTAGGACCTGATTCCTTCAGGTCATGTTGTTTCACGTAAGGTCAGGATGATCATAGCGAGCAAGGCGGCGCCTAAGGTTACAAAAGGCAATCAGTTTGTAAGTGGCCGCTTACAAATCTCTTACACCGAGAAGTGAAAATTGTAATCGGCTCGATTGTGCATGGGCGTTTAAGAATGCATCATATTGGCCAGCGCCAAACTCAGGGGCAGGCACAGGGACAGACACAGGGAAAGTAGGATGGAAAACAAGCAGATACTGGTCGTCGATGACAACCTTGACCTTCGCGAAGCGTTGTCAGATTACCTTGGCCGCGCAGGGTTTGAAGTGCTTTGCGCGGAAAACGGCGGCGTGATGTGGCAACTGCTCAACGATCACCATCCTGATTTGATCATCCTCGATATTATGATGCCCGGTGAAGATGGCTTTACCCTGTGCCAGAAACTGCGCAAAAACTCCGATATCCC
>NZ_JAWOVP010000256.1:0-641 GCF_033339995.1 Vibrio sp. 1641 | reverse complement strand
GAACAAGCCCACGATCTCAGCGAGAAAGCAACCATCAACATTGGCATGGTCGGCCGACTACATGAACACAAAGATCACGAAACGTTAATTCACGCCATCGCAAAACTGCCTGAGTGTTACCACTTACACCTTGCCGGAGATGGAGAAAGAAAAGCCTCGCTTCAACTACTCGCTCAATCGTTAAACGTTTCACCTCGCGTGCATTTTCACGGAGTCGTATCCGATATCCCTCTCTTTCTCAGCGATATGGATATCTACGTGCAATCTTCCCACGTTGAAGGATTCGGGCTCGCCGCCGTAGAAGCGATGGCAGCAGGTTTGCCCGTACTCGCGTCCGATGTTCCGGGATTAGATGAGGTTACCGGCAGCTCAGAATATTTGTTCGAAGTCGGTGATAGCAATCTGCTTGCGCAAAAGGTTGCAGAGCTATGCGAAGACGCGGCTCTTTACAATTCGGCAAGTCATTATTCCGTCAACCGAGCGAAACTCTACACCATCGACAAATTTCGAGAGGGCTATTATGGAATCTACCAACAGCTCTGTACCGATAAGTAATACCGTTCCACTCCTTGCAGCTATTACTCTGGCACTGTTTTTTGTCCCAGTGAAATTCGCTGTAGGTGGCGTGGCACTTGCGCCTT
>NZ_JAWOVP010000255.1:0-641 GCF_033339995.1 Vibrio sp. 1641 | reverse complement strand
CTTGGACGAAATAAACGGTTTACTCGGTATCCACCATCTTTTTGAAACCGACCCCGTCACGCTGTATCGCCAGCATGCGAATCGTTTGAAACTGCAAGGTCTGTAACAGGAGTTCCCCATGAAGAAAGTCGCTCTTATCGCTGTGCCCATTCTTTCGCTTCTCGGTGTGGGAGCGGCTTCCCTCTACGTATCGGACTCACCACAATCCAAGATGGCTCAATCGCAACATGACACTACTATCGACCTCTCCTCTCAGAAAGACTTTTTTGAGTACTCATTAAGTGGTTTGGGGGAACATAGCCTTGAAGAAATCCAAGAAAATATTGAAGAAAGTATCTCGCAGCAAAACTCACTAGGCATTGATGTTGAGTTGTTTCAAACCTATCTCGCGTACAAACGGGCGCTTTCTAAATTAGAACCACTTGAAGATACGACGTTGTCATTAAGCCAACTGCAACGGCTGAATGAAGCCATTCTAAATTTGCAACTTGAATACTTTAACGATCAACAAATTTCCCAACTATTTGATGAAGAAAATCGACTACGCCAACTCGCAATAGAGAAACTGGCGATTAAAACGTACGAGCAAGACTCTGATTCTCAGCAACTACTACTCAACCAAGCGTTATCTGAACAACCTG
>NZ_JAWOVP010000254.1:0-643 GCF_033339995.1 Vibrio sp. 1641 | reverse complement strand
ATCATGTAGGTCAAGATCGAACATACCCACCGTGTGAGCACCATCCACTAACGTTGGAATTTGATGCTCTTTTGCAAGAGAACAAATTGCCTTTGCTGGCAGCGCAGTACCGGTTTTGTATGTGATGTGAGAGAACACAATCAGGCGAACATTGTGGTGCGCTTCAATAGCGTCACGGAATGCTTGAATGTAGTCTGCTTCAGAAACGTCTTCAGTACCTGTAAACACTGGTAACTGAATTTCCACGACTTCTACACCAAAGCGGTGTTTTACAACATTCAGCGGAGATGTCGCTGCAATGTGTTCGTGGTGTGTAGTAAGAATCACGTCTCCCGGCTCGAAATGCAGACCATTAATGATCGAACATAGACCGTCAGTCGTGTTGCGGCTTAGGATGATTTCGTCAGCATTTGCGCCAAAACCTGGTGCAATCTCTGCGATCATGTCTGAAACGTAAGGGAACTTACCAAACTTACCTTTCATGTCCCATGGGAACTTCGCCACTAATTTGTTGTTGTCTTCATAGCCTTCAAGAACATGTTTCGGCATTGAGCCTGTTGTACCAATGTTCATGTAAGTGGTTCGTTTATCCAAAACGAACTGCTTTTGCACTTTACGCCAAAAACGCTTATCGTGCTTTCTA
>NZ_JAWOVP010000253.1:0-643 GCF_033339995.1 Vibrio sp. 1641 | reverse complement strand
TTTCATTGGTCGCGAAATTAAAATGCGTTTTGACTGAGCCCTCGTTATAATCGCGGCGTTTTTATTTTCTAGAGATCCCACCCATGGCAATGCTTGAGTACAACCCACCGACTGATCCTTGGATCGACATCGTTTTTGAGGACGACCATATCTTGGCTGTGAATAAGCCGTCTGGTTTGTTGTCAGTTCCGGGACGTCTTGCAGAACACCATGACAGCATGTGGAGTCGTTTACAGGAAGAGTACCCAGATATCCAAGTCGTGCATCGCTTAGATATGTCGACGTCGGGATTGATGGTACTGGCTAAAAACAAGCGAGCAGAAAGTGCGTTGAAAAAGCAGTTCCAGTTCCGCTTAACGCATAAAATTTACTACGCACGCGTTTGGGGTCATGTCGAGCAGGAAGAGGGCGAAATCGATCTGCCATTGATCTGTGACTGGCCAAACCGTCCGCTGCAAAAAGTGTGTTTTGAAGACGGTAAGCCATCAAAAACTCTCTTCCAAGTCGCGAAGCGAGAAGAACATGAAGACGGCACAAAGACGACCATCGTACGTTTACTGCCTATTACTGGCCGCTCACATCAATTGCGTGTGCACATGCAAGCGTTGGGTCACCCTATTGTTGGTGATGAGTTCTATGCTAC
>NZ_JAWOVP010000252.1:0-643 GCF_033339995.1 Vibrio sp. 1641 | reverse complement strand
ATACGGCCGTACAAATCAAAGTCACCAACGTTTTCCTGAACTCGTGACTTATAACGAGCACGAAGAAGACCGAGTTACTGCAAAGAAAGTGGTCGAAAGCTTGTCGATTATTTTGTTGTGTGTGACAGGGGCGGGTTATCTAGAAAACTGGGTGAGCAGCTTTGGCATCAAATGGTTGATGATTCCAGACTTTGTCTACGCGTTGTTTATTGGTGTGGTGATCACCAACATCATGGAAGTGACGAAAGTTCGCAAAGTCGACTTAGAAACCGTGGATATTCTCGGTACGGTTTCATTGTCGCTGTTCCTAGCAATGGCGCTAATGAGCCTAAAACTGTGGAACATTTTTGATCTAGCCATTCCGTTCTTGATCATCCTTGCCGTGCAGTCGGTAATTCTCGCGGTGTTCGCTTACTACGTGACATTCCGCGTCATGGGTAGCAACTACGACGCGGCGGTAATTTCTAGTGGACACTGCGGTTTTGGTTTGGGGGCGACACCAACAGCCGTGATGAACATGGGGTCTATCGTGAACCGTTTCGGTCCGTCACCACAGGCGTTTATGGTGGTGCCGATTGTCGGTGCATTCTTCATCGACATCGTTAACTTAGTGATTTTGCAAGGCTGCATCGCGTTTATCAAA
>NZ_JAWOVP010000251.1:0-643 GCF_033339995.1 Vibrio sp. 1641 | reverse complement strand
CCCAACGGTAGTTTGTTGTCCGTAATAAAATTCACAATAAAACCTTTGTGTTGATGATGTGGGCATTGCTGCCCACTAAGAAAATCAATTAAGCGTTGTCTTTAAGGTAACGAGCAATTGTCGACTGTGCGTCTTGACCATCGACGGTCTTCACGTCTTTCAGCCACGCTTCGATTTTGTCTGCGTTCGCGTTTAACCAAGCTTGTGCGGCTTTAGATGGTTTTTGCTTCTGGTTGAGAATCGCTTCCATCAGCTCGTTTTCCATTTCTAGGCTGAACTCTAGGTTTTTCACCAATTGGCCCACATTTGTGCACTCAGCAAGGTAGTTTTGACGTACGTTTGTATAAACGTTTGCACCGCCGTAATTTGGACCGAAGAAATCATCGCCACCCGATAGGTATTCCATTTCAACATTACTGTTCATTGGGTGCGGCGCCCAACCCAAGTAAACGATCCACTGATTGCGACGTACCGCACGTGATACTTGTGACACCATGCCCGCTTCACTTGATTCAACCAGGCTGAAGTCTTTTAAACCAAATGCGTTGCTGTCGATCATGGATTGAATCAGGCGGTTACCATCGTTACCTGGTTCGATGCCGTAAATGCGGTTTTTAAATTTGTCGGCATGTTTTTCCAGGTC
>NZ_JAWOVP010000250.1:0-643 GCF_033339995.1 Vibrio sp. 1641 | reverse complement strand
AAAAAGAGCGACGCGCGACATCAATGACCTTATTCAAGAATCCTTGTTTGTATTAAGTCTTGTACTGGTTTTCACTTTGCCAATTACCGCGTTGGCGCTGCATTACCGTCGTCATAGTGTGGAATCGAAGTTAGCCCGTGCCGCACTCGATGGTATGACCGCCGTCATGATTTCTGACGCGTCGCTCCGCATCATCATGGTCAACCAAGAGTTTGAAAACATGATGGGTTATTCTACCGAACAAGTGAAAGGCTCGAATGCCCACAGCCTGATTTTGCTTCCTGAAGACCTCGAAGAGACGCTAAACATTTGGAATAAGTTAGGGCGCGAGAATGTTTGGGAAGGCGAAGTACGCTGCCGTACCCAATTGAATCATGTGTTTACGGCGATCATGCGTATCCAAGCGAACTTAACAAAGTCCGGTAAAATCAGCTATTACATCACTTCGCTGGTGGATATTTCTGAACGTAAAGCGTTGGAAGAGCAGTTGCGCAACTTAAGTGAGAAAGACGGTTTGACTGGACTGTGGAACCGCAGAAAGTTTGAAGAACAATTAACCCACTACGCGAATATTGTAGAACGTTATCCTGATACACCGACGACGTGTTTGGCTTTGTTTGATATTGACCACTTTAAGCGCATT
>NZ_JAWOVP010000249.1:0-644 GCF_033339995.1 Vibrio sp. 1641 | reverse complement strand
TCGGGGTGACTGATCCACACGCCTCTATCACTTGCGAGCCAGTATCCTTCTTCGCTATCGGGTGCACGAGTCACGATGGCGGCGTCTAATTTGCCTTCATCTAGCCATTTACGGAGCGTCACGCTTGGCTCACTGTACACCTGGATAGAGCAGGTCGGTTCGGTTTGCTGCAATACGCGGATGAGTTTCGGCAGCAGGCTATCGTTATAGTCTTCTGGACATCCTAAACGCAGTGGGCGTTTGTTTTCGTAGCGTTTTACTTGCTTGACGGCTTGATTGTGCAAACTTACGAGTTGCTCTGCATGCGCACGAAGTGACATACCCGCTTCGCTCAGTACAAGGTTGCGACCTTCCTTTTCGAATAAGCTGACATGGAGTTCATCTTCAAGCTTTCGCATTTGAGCACTAAACGCGGATTGGGTGCGATTGATTTGTTTTGCAGCACGAGTGAAGCTACCTGTTTCAACAAACGCAAGAAAGCTGCGCAGCGCGTCAATATCCATATTCTTTTCTATCCATCGTTTTTGTTGAAGTGTTCCATCAAAACTATCCGTTAGTTTGAAATAAAACAATCAGATATTGTGATTTCACGCTTTAATTAATAACAACACCATTTGGCATGGAGGCAACAATGCAACTCTTTA
>NZ_JAWOVP010000248.1:0-645 GCF_033339995.1 Vibrio sp. 1641 | reverse complement strand
ACTTAATGGATTCACCCCATGTATAAACCACTTTTACTCGTTGGCCTTTCTTCCTCACTTGCAGCATGTGCATACAACCAGATGCCTGTTTGACACATGACGAATGTTGACCAAGCGCAATACGAACAAGATTTTGCCTACTGCCAAGGTTACGCAGAGAAAGTCGACAAAACAGAAGCCGCTAAATCTGACGCAACCAATGGTGCAATGACTGGCGCATTAATCGGTGCCGCGGCAGGTGCTCTTGAAGATGGTATTGGCGGTGCAGCTGTTGGCGCAGTAGCTGGTAGCGCAGTCGGTGCTGGTGCAGGCGCTTTAGGTGGCGCGAATGATTCCACCAAAACACAAGCTCTCGTGCTACGCAAATGCCTACAAAATAAAGGTTACACCGTATACGACCTTGATTAATCATTAGTCTAAACCACACAACCAAAGTACTTACTCATCAAATCAAACGTGACGTTTTTTGCTTGCACCCATATTCACAAATGTTTCACGTCTAACCGATTAGTCTCAGATCGCAATTTGGTGCATTTCGGTACTAACACACATCAATCAACCAATAATAAGAATTAAGGCCCAATTTTGAAGCCAGGTAAAACAGGAATTCGCCGAGTCATGGATGCGACCGGTTACTCAATTAAA
>NZ_JAWOVP010000247.1:0-645 GCF_033339995.1 Vibrio sp. 1641 | reverse complement strand
GGCTTATATACTGAATTTCTATATAAATGATAATTTATCGTGTGATCTTCCCTACTTTTACATCTTCTAGCCAACACCCTTCAACAAGATAAGGAGGAAGCCAACCGGCTTCAACAGATAAACAGTTACCTTTGTCGTACCACATACAAGCCATACCAAGTAGAGGGAAAGAGATGAAAGTTTCTATAGAAATCAAGTCCTCTGGCTTATCGAGCCTCATTTGGTATTTCTCTTGGAAATGTAGGTTTTTAACGAGCACTTCCTCAAAATCATAACCAATATTAGTAGTGAGCGCTGCGAAGGTTTCTAGGATCCCCATCGCAATTTCCAACGCCCAGTTATCCCCTTGAGCTACCGCTGCGTCCATTGCTGCAACCAGCTTATCAGGATAATCCGATGTGCGATTGTGGAACGACTGAATGACGTCTACTAGCATATAAGACAGCTCACCCGCTTTGGTAGAGCTCTGCTTCATTAGAGAAATGGGAAAGCTTGCCAATGCGTCTAAACTTGGTTTATCACGCACAATTGTCGATATAAAATAAATATCAATCCATCTATTAGGATTTATGCACCCCGTTTTTAAAATACCTTCCCCATCCCACTTTACTTCAGGATAGTCGAGAATCTTTATAGTTAATTCAT
>NZ_JAWOVP010000246.1:0-645 GCF_033339995.1 Vibrio sp. 1641 | reverse complement strand
CTGCCCGGTGTTCACCTGGGGCCGAACGTGGTGGAGATGGAAGGCCGGGGCATCCGCACCGACCGGGCAGACGTGGCCCTGAACATCGACACCGCCAACGCCCAGATCATCGACTTACAGGAATACCGGGAGGCAATAGACCATGAACGCAATCGACAGAGTGAAGAAATCCAGATGCATCAACGAGTTAGCGGAGCAGATCGAACCGCTGGCCCAGAGCATGGCGACACTGGCCGGCGAGGCCCGGCAGGTCATGAGCCAGACTCAGCAGGCCAGCGAGGCGCAGGCAGCGGAGTGGCTGAAAGCCCAACGCCAGACAGGGGCGGCATGGGTGGAGCTGGCCAAGGAGTTGCGGGAGGTAGCCGCCGAGGTGAGCAGCGCCGCGCAGAGCGCCCGGAGCGCCGCCCGTGGCTGGACATGGAAGTTGTGGGCCGGGGTCTTGATCGCTTCCGTGACGCCTATTCTGGCGCTGCTGATCGCATCATGGCTTTGGCTGGAGCCGCAAATCCTCGAACAACAGGGGGGTATATGGCTGGTTTTCAAGCTCAAGTAAAGGGTGACCGCACCGCGCAAGCCATCGCCCGGCAGCTCAAGGCCATGGGCTGCGACCGGTACGACATCGGCATACGGGATGCCGCCAGCGGC
>NZ_JAWOVP010000245.1:0-645 GCF_033339995.1 Vibrio sp. 1641 | reverse complement strand
AGCGTTATAGTGCTTGGATTTTCGCTTCTTGTTTTTCTGCGTCCGCCGAGTAACGGATCACTTCTTGTCGAATAACGGGTTGGTTAAATTCCGCTTTTTGTTTCGCTTTTTTCAGCTCGCTGTCATCTTGATTGCCAAATAGGGTCTCAAGAACTTTTGCTGCTGGTGTTGTCAGAACAAACAGTTCGATTCGACGGTTTTCGCTTGAATCTGGCTCATCTGGGTTCAGCAACGCTCGATCTGACATGCCAGTAACTTGCATGACGCGATCATCAGGCATTCCACCTTCAACCAGCGTTTTTCTCGCCACATCAGCACGCGATGCCGATAGCGCCCAGTTCGACTGACGACCAAAACGTTTCTTAAACGGAATCGCATCGGTATGACCACTGATGATCAATGGGTTGGTTACTTGCTCGAAAAGAGGGGCAAGTGCCAACAGTAAATCTTCAAAAAATGGCGTAAGCTCGGCTCCACCACGACTGAACATGTGCTGTTTGTAATCGTCTTGCAACACGATACGCAAGCCTTGTGGTGTCACAGTAACGTTGACGTTTCCTTGCGCGTTGATCTGCGCGGTCATCTCTTCGATAACTTTTGCCAGAGCAGCAAGTTGCTCTTGGGTGTCGAAGGTGCCAGGAACTA
>NZ_JAWOVP010000244.1:0-647 GCF_033339995.1 Vibrio sp. 1641 | reverse complement strand
GTACTTTCGTGCCGTTTACTTCCACTGCTTTACCCATGATGTTTGCGCTTTCAGCAGCAGCCATCTTGTCTTTAAGCTTCTGAAGTTCTTTTTCTAGCGTTTTCGCTTTTTGTGCAGATTCTGCTAGTTTCTCTTCGTATTTTGCTGCTTGAGCTTCGATCGCATCTAGAGCAGCTTCACCTGTTACTGCTTCAATACGACGGATGCCCGCCGCGATGCCGCTCTCAGAGGTGATCTTAAATAAGCCGATATCGCCAGTGTTAGAAGCGTGGATACCACCACAAAGCTCTGTAGAGAAATCGCCCATAGACAGTACGCGTACTTCATCATCGTACTTCTCGCCAAATAGTGCCATTGCGCCTTTCTTCTTCGCAGACTCAATGTCCATCACGTTGGTTTCAATAACGTGGTTGCGACGAATTTGCGCGTTCACTAGACGTTCAACTTCTTTTAGCTCTGCCGCCGTTACCGCTTCTAGATGAGAGAAGTCAAAACGTAGGTTTTCTGCTTTAACCAAAGAGCCTTTTTGCGTCACGTGCTCACCAAGAACTTGACGAAGTGCGGCGTGTAGCAAGTGCGTTGCTGAGTGGTTTAGAGAGATAGCTGCGCGACGCTCTGCGTCAACGATAGTAGCGACTTCATCGCCT
>NZ_JAWOVP010000243.1:0-647 GCF_033339995.1 Vibrio sp. 1641 | reverse complement strand
AAGGTCGCGACGAACACTTCCGCTTCACGCACTTCTCCTGTGTCAGGGTTGACCACCTGAAGCCTCGGCCCACAGTAGTCGATAAACAGCTTATCACCCGCAACATGAAGCTGGCGCATGCTGCGCTTTTGGGTTTTGAACCAGCGAGTGAAGTGCTCACAGAACTGAGTGTAAGCGTAAGCTTGCTCTTGATATTGCTCATGATATTCCTGCCAGAGCAGCATCTTCGTCATGCCTTTACGTCTGAGTTCGACTGCGTATTGAGTGAAGTCTGGCATGACTTTATCGCGACTGGCTTTCTTGCTGTGATACAGCGCTTGCGTGAGATCAGCATCGCTGCAACTTTCGGGTAGAGGCCAGCCAAGTTGGCTTTGTTTAAAGCGAGTCAGGAGTTCCGATATGGTGGACGGGCCGAGTTTCAAGCAAGAAGCGATACCACGATTGGAGAGACCGCAGTCGTACTTAAGGCGTAATACCTCTTTGATTTTGTTCATTGGAGTTCTCTTTTTGGCCATTGGCGCTTCCTTACGTTCTTGTTTAAGAAGCAAAGAAGAGCGAGTTATTGATTTAAAAGAGAAAAAGGAAGGATTTCGGGCATTCCGATCGCGGTTTTCGCTATTCCGATCACCGATTTCGGAGTTAGGCTA
>NZ_JAWOVP010000242.1:0-647 GCF_033339995.1 Vibrio sp. 1641 | reverse complement strand
ATGCCGTCGCCACAAGGCAGTTCTGCAAAGTTGCTAGGTAATATCGAAGGTATTCGCTTTAGCTCAACCAACCAAGTTGTGGTGATTGATAAAGGTACGTCTGACAGTGTGAAACAAGGCAGTGTGTTTGATTTAAAAGAAGACGCGCATCCGGTTTACAAAGATGGCGATGAATTCAAGAAAGAGTTTGGTGTCCTCGATAAGAAAATAACCTTACCTCAAAGCAAAGTTGGCGAGTTGCTGGTCATTCGTCCTTATGAGTACTTTAGTTTGGCGTTGATCACAACCAGCACTAAACCCATCAATAAAGAGGTCTCTGTGGTTTCGCCTCTGACGCAAGAGTCGACCACCAATGAAACCACGCAATAACGACAGTGACCTTGCTGCCTGGCTTAAGCTGAGTTGCTTGCCAGGCATCGGTGGGGTCAAAATGAATAAGCTGCTCGCCAAAGATACGCCTCGCAATATCATCAATTCCTCTTCTGAACAGCTTTATCAATTGGGTTTGACGAACAAACAGTTGCAAGCTTGGGCTTCGGCAGATAAAGAGGTCGATGCTTGTTTAACGTGGCTAGCCACTTCTACAAATCATCACATTCTGACGCTGGCCGATCCTTTATGTACCAGCATACGCATGCAAGCTATCG
>NZ_JAWOVP010000241.1:0-648 GCF_033339995.1 Vibrio sp. 1641 | reverse complement strand
TGTAGTCTCCACGCATAACATTCTCGATCATGCCGTCGAAATCTGTCGCGTAAGTAATCCCTTTGCGAATGTTTAAGTCATCAAGTAGAGGCATGGCCGTGTTTATCCACACGCCACCAGCACCAACTGGATATTGGTTGTAACCCCAGAACTTCTCAATGTAACCCTTTTGATAAGGGGCAGTATTGGATTTGTCATGCCATAAACTTGGCAAAACCAATCCAAATGCGTCCAACTTACCTTTTTCGAAGTGCTTCATCGCAATATCACTATCGCGGATAACCGTGATACGAATTTTGTCGACGTTATAGCGATGCTCGTAGTACTTATTGGTATAACCCCACCAGTCCTCACCTACGTGCTTAAAGGTAACGCTTTTACCTTTTTTGACGTCGGCTAAGTAATAAGCGCTGGTGGTTGGTTCACTTTTAAAGTTGTAGTAGCGCACAAAATCATCATGAATGCCGTCACCGTTCTCGTCTTTCTTCGGATTCGCATAGAAATGAGCAGGACGAGGACGTAGCGCCCCCATTCTCAACAACAACTCTTCTGGATTGAGCTCTTTCGCGGCCTTCACGGCGAAGGTGTGATCGTCAAATTTGATAACATCAGCAACCGTTTTGTTGTAGTAGTCGTTGTACCAAGGCT
>NZ_JAWOVP010000240.1:0-648 GCF_033339995.1 Vibrio sp. 1641 | reverse complement strand
CCAACATACATACCACAAACACTAACGCGTATGCTGAGAAGAATCCCCATACAGCATCGACCACACGTTGCGGTAATGCACTACCTCCGACTTTGATAGTGTAAACCGCACGAGGATGAACCAGACGTTTAAGTTCACGCGCACCTTGTAAGGTAAGAAGCAGAATGCGGATCACTTTCATACCACCACCGGTCGAACCTGCGCATCCTCCTATAAAAGAGGAGAACAGCAACAGCACTGGCAAGAACAATGGCCAATCTGCAAAACCGGTTGTGGTGAAACCTGCGGTTGTCGAGATGGAGACAGTTTGGAACAATGCTTGGTCAAACGCATCATAAGGTGATGTGTAAGAGTGGTGCTTCAATAGTAGTAAGAAGCAAACCAAAAACAGTAACACCTGAATAAAGATGAACGCGCGGAACTCTGGGTCTTTCCAGTAATACTTAGGATGAACCCCACCAGAGGCAAATGCCGCAAAGTGCAGAGTGAAGTTACAAGCAGAGATCAGCAAGAACACCACGGTAATCAGGTTAATCGCATAACTGTCGAAGTAGCCCATGCTGGCATCGTGAGTTGAGAAGCCACCAATCGCAATGGTAGAGAAGCTGTGGCTGATGGCATCAAACGGCGTCATGCCCGCGAGCCAAA
>NZ_JAWOVP010000239.1:0-649 GCF_033339995.1 Vibrio sp. 1641 | reverse complement strand
GGGCTTTTTTGTTGTTCAAGACACACGGTTTAGAAAACAGATACTCAATACAAGACAAAGAACATCAGTGCCCCAACGGCAACACATCCCACCATCACAGGCGCGACCCTAAGCCATAATTTTTTGTCTCCTATCGCGACAACCATACTCATCTTAACAATGGTATTGACCGATGCGGCAATTAAGATACCCAGCGCGGCGGTGGTTACGCTCAATATTTGGATGCTCTGACGACCGAGCGCCAAGGAAATCGCGTCTACATCCGTAATCCCTGAAAGGGCCGATAAAATTAAGACACCCGCATTACCGAACCACTCAGCAAGCGCATGTGACAGCAGTATAATCACCGCCAGCATCATCCCAAAAAACAGCGCCGATTGCAGTGCGAGTGGGTTGCTCTGTTTGTTCGATTGTTCGATCTGTTCCACTTCACTCCGCCGCCATATCCACCAAGCAGGCAAATACAGCGCCGCCATCATGGCCATCACAATCGGCCATAGTAACGAGACAAGTTGAGGATTAATCACAAACAGAATAATCAACAGCCGAGGAAACATGGTGCCGCAACTCAGGAGTATGCCACTAGCAAGCAATGGGCTGATATTGGCTTGCTCCCGAGAAAGATGGGAAAACTGCAGTGTTAACGCCG
>NZ_JAWOVP010000238.1:0-649 GCF_033339995.1 Vibrio sp. 1641 | reverse complement strand
TGTCATCAGCTCTTGTAATAACAATGGGATATCTTGCTTACGCTCTTTTAGCGCTGGCATTTCGATTGGGAAAACGTTCAAACGATAGAACAAATCTTCACGGAACGTGCCCTCTTCGATCATGCTTTCCAGATTACGGTGTGTCGCAGCGACCACACGCACGTTGACTTTGATTGTCGAGTTTCCGCCAACTCGCTCAAAACAACGTTCTTGAAGTACACGCAATAACTTCACTTGCATCGACATTGGCATGTCACCAATCTCATCAAGGAAGATCGTGCCACCGTCTGCTAATTCAAATCGACCTTTACGCGCCGTTAACGCACCAGTAAACGCGCCTTTTTCGTGGCCAAACAATTCGCTTTCGAGTAGCTCCGGTGGGATTGCACCACAGTTAATTGGCACAAACGCACCATTGCGGTATGACGAATGGTAGTGAATGTTACGCGCTACCACTTCTTTACCCGTACCCGATTCACCAAGGATCAAGACATTGGCTTCTGTACCCGATACTTGCTCAATAAGATGACGAACTTCTTGAATGCCGCGACTCTGCCCTACTAAGCTACGAAACAGCGTGTTTTTACGCGCACTTGCAACAACATTGACCCCTTTACGGCCAAGAAAATCTTTGCAGTGACGTAACGCT
>NZ_JAWOVP010000237.1:0-649 GCF_033339995.1 Vibrio sp. 1641 | reverse complement strand
AACATCACCTTTTCTGGTGATTCTTCCATTTGCTCTAGAATACGAGCCATTTCATACGTGGTTAACGACATTACTTTTTGAATTCCATTATGGTGTCAGGAAAAGTGTGAACGACAAATATACACGCGTTACATACATTGGAAAATACTAAATTACACTGATTTACGCATTAGCGAAGCGAGCGTGCCAGCTCTTACCGGCCTTTGAAAATAGAATCACCAATGCTGGTAGCAATACCCACATATGAATAGCAATCAATGTTTGTGGATCAAACGGCAAACGCTGTAAGGTACCCACTAACAAACCAGAACCGCTCATTTGGAACAAACCAAGTAGCGCCGCGGCTGTGCCCGCTTTATCACCGAATGGTTCCAACGCCTTGCCCGCGGCGCCGCCAAGAATCAAAGCAAAACCAACGGACGACATAAAGATTGGCAGCATGAACGACAGCGCCGTGTTTTGGCCATTCATCACCAGCATCACCACACCAGCCAGAGCCAACGTCGAGATACCAACCACAAGCGTGTTGTGTGTGCCAAAACGTTCCATGAACTTCGGTGCCAACATACAACCAGCGATGTTGATAACCGCGTTAATGCCAAACCAGAATGTGAACTTGCACATCGTGAAAGTATTTAACGAATCGGGT
>NZ_JAWOVP010000236.1:0-649 GCF_033339995.1 Vibrio sp. 1641 | reverse complement strand
CTGCAGTAGATCTCTAGCCAAACTTTGGTTTTTGAAGATCATGAATTTAATAGATTTTTCTCATTCTCCTGTTTCATTATTGCCTCCTATTGTTGCTCTGACATTGGCGATTCTGACTCGACGTGTATTAGTTTCTCTTGGTGTAGGTATCGCGCTTGGTGCGGTTCTACTTAACAGCTGGTCAATTGGTGGTACTGCAAGCTATGTAGGTACTCAAGTGTCTTCTGTCTTCATTGAAGATGGTGGAATTAACACTTGGAACATGAGCATTGTTGGTTTCCTAATTCTATTAGGCATGACAACGGCTCTATTGACACTTTCTGGCGGTACTCGCGCATTCGCTGAATGGGCACAGTCTCGTGTGAAAAGTAAACGCGGCTCTAAACTTCTTGCAGCCTTTTTAGGCGTATTCATTTTTGTCGACGATTACTTTAACAGTCTTGCTGTAGGTGCGCTTTCGCGCCCAGTAACGGATCGCTTCTATGTATCTCGTGCGAAACTGGCTTACATCCTAGATTCAACCGCTGCACCTATGTGTGTCATCATGCCAGCTTCTAGTTGGGGTGCTTACATCATTACTATCATCGGCGGTATTTTAGTATCACATGGTATTACTGAGTATTCAGCGCTTGGGGCGTATGTGCGTCTT
>NZ_JAWOVP010000235.1:0-650 GCF_033339995.1 Vibrio sp. 1641 | reverse complement strand
TTCGCAGATATTAATCTGATCAGGTTCAACGGATCCCGAATTAACGGTCTCAGCCTTATGGCACTCCGACAAGTGAAGCCAGTATATAAAAACGGCTTGGTTAAACCAAGCCGACCTGATTACATTTTCGTTACTTTTGCTAGCTACGCATCAATAATTGGAAACCGATCCAAGCCGCCGAGACACTCAGTACAACATTTAATAAGATGTTTAAACCCATTTTAAAGAACGCACCTTGCTGCATAAGCAGTACGTTATCCATAGAAAATGTTGAAAAGGTGGTAAGCGCACCGAGGAAGCCTAGGCCAATCACTTGTCTCCATGGTTCAGTTGCTAATATTTCACTTTCAAATGCAGCAATGAGCAACCCCATAATGAAAGAGCCAACAACGTTAACAGTCAACGTACCGTAAGGGAAACCCCGTCCGAAAAGTAAGACACAAAACTCAGACACTAAATATCGAGAACACGCACCGATTGCCCCACCGAGTGCGATAAAGCCTAAAATAGAAAACTGCCCCATAATTCCCCCAATAAGTTCTGATGATATTGTAATCAAAATCGCTCAGTAATCGGTAACACAATCTTAGAATTCGACAATATAATCGCTTTAGAACCACTGAAATATGTAAAAGTTACAGGAGTCACTT
>NZ_JAWOVP010000234.1:0-650 GCF_033339995.1 Vibrio sp. 1641 | reverse complement strand
TAGGCATTGGTGCTCTATTTCGCGAAATATTTGATCTATATCACGTAAATTATTGCAGTAAAATAAGCGCACAACCGACTTTGTGCCGTCAACTTTGTAGGTTAAAAGGCATAAAAAAAGAGCGAACCCTTAGGACTCGCCCTTTTTGTACTGAATTGCCAGTGCTTATGACTGTTTTGGTGCTTTAAGCATATCAACCATAATCGCAACAGATTCATCTAAATAAACATCAGGTGCTTCGTAGTCTTTCGGCACATCATCCAAAGATTTGAATGTTTTCTTACCCAAAGCCGTTTGACGTTCATTAATACGTTTCAAACGTAATGCTTCTGCTTTATCTGACTCGTCTTTGCGGACTTTCTCGTTTAGAGACAACATGTTGTCGTCTTTTTCTTTACGATACTTCTCAATGTCTTCGTTTATGAAACGGAATTCCATCTCATCAGCGATTCGCTTATTGTGAAGTTCTGTCAAGTTTGCAATCAACTTGTCGTTATCTGGGAATGTCTGATAAGTCGCCTTATCGATGCTATCCCAAGGCAGAGCATTGTCTTCAACACTTTCACCGGTTTCACTCGGATCAATTGGTGTTGGGTACGCAATGTCTGGCGCTACACCACGGTTCTGAGTACTGCCGCCATCGATGCGGT
>NZ_JAWOVP010000233.1:0-650 GCF_033339995.1 Vibrio sp. 1641 | reverse complement strand
GGTATAAATATCGTCCTGTCGGTGCGTTGATGCGTTTTTCCATCGATTGCTTGTTCTTTTGCATGGTATAGCTTTCGAATTGTTTACCATCAAACACGGTGGTGAAATAGTTCTGAGTCTCTTTATGAACCTGAGATGGGTACACCTTTTTGGTGGTCCAGATTTGACGAGCACCATTTGCGCTAACAATCAACGAGTCATCACTGATTTTATAATGGCCCACTTTTTTTAGTGCTCCCTTTTCTGGGCATAACCGCTTGTTGTTGGAGGCGGCAAAGTACACTTCTTCGTTTTCAAACTGAAACGCTTCGCAATACACCACTTCATACGCGTACGCGATACCGCCAAGGTTTTGTGTGGTTTCGAGGCGATACACAATGTCACCGACCAAAGGATGGTCGGTGTTGTTTTGCTCTTCTTTAACGACTGGCAATTCAAAACGGGTCGTGACCCAGGCGTAATCTTCTTCACCATGATGGTTGTCACGAGCTGCCACGGCTAAGTAAGTGGTTTGGTCGATTTCTTCTGGCGCACCTTGTACAACGATTTGGCCTTGGTTGAGCACCTGAAGACCATTGGCGTTTTCTAACCAGATCCGAGTGGTGAGCAGGTCACCATCGGGGTCTTCAAACAATTGGTTCAGACTTAAC
>NZ_JAWOVP010000232.1:0-651 GCF_033339995.1 Vibrio sp. 1641 | reverse complement strand
CAACTTACGTTCTTGATTGTCCTGCCACAATTTACCTTCCACGAACGATTCAAACTCAAATGCTTGGTTGGCATAACATGCCTGAACGCGTTCGTTTGTGATGCCAAAATGACGATTCATTGAAGCGTGTAGTAGGGTATCACCGTGTTGCCATTGCACATCCAGACGTGCGAGTTGTTGGCCGTCAAATTGGTGAGTGATGTAGACGTTTTGCAAATCGGCTTTTGCTACAACATTTACGCTGTCTAGCGGGTGAATAAAATCGTCAAAGATGAACGTACGGAGTTCTCCCAGCAGATTGTGGCGATTTTTCTCCCAACGCAGTGACTTCAAATTAGCGACATCGCCTTTTTGTACGTTTGGCAAATAGTCGTTGTAGAGCGGAATGTGTCGGCGATTAAAGCCAACATAAAGTGGTTGATTGGCGATAGCTGCAATCTCATAGAGTTGCTCTACCTGTTGTGCACTGTCCGCCAGAGGTTTGTCGACAAAAGTAGGAATGCTTTGTTTTAGAAAATATTCAGCGATTTGAAAGTGAACATGAGTTGCGGCATGAATCATCACCGCATCTACACCAAACGCAGGAAGCTGTCGGTAGTCCTGACAGCTTTCCTTAATGCGATATTGCTGAGCTAGTGAAGAGAGGGTTTT
>NZ_JAWOVP010000231.1:0-651 GCF_033339995.1 Vibrio sp. 1641 | reverse complement strand
AAACTCACGTTATTTGTATTTAAGCCAACGTCATAAAGAAGCGATCACGCACCTCAATGCGGGATTGGGCGACGGCGGTGGTTTTGCCATGCTGACCGGTGAGGTAGGAACAGGCAAAACGACAGTGGCCAAAGCCATGCTCGCGAATTTAGATGAAAGCACCAAAGCGGGGCTGATTCTCAATCCGACTTTTTCGAGCCGAGATCTGCTAGAAGCTATTTGCGATGCATTTAAGATCTCTTATCCGCAGGATGCGACGTTAAAACAGCTAAACCAAGTCATACATCATTATTTGCTGCGTAACCACAAGGTGGGTTGGCAGACGTTGCTCGTCATTGATGAGGCTCAGCATCTTGCTGCCGATGTACTTGAGCAACTGCGCTTGTTAACGAACTTAGAAACCGATACCAGAAAGCTGCTTAAGGTGCTGTTGGTAGGGCAGCCAGAGTTGCAACGTTTGTTACAGACTACGCAGTTGCGTCAGCTCGCACAGCGTATCACTGGCCGTTATCATCTGTTACCTCTTGATGAGAAAGAGACTGCGGATTACATCGCGTTTCGTTTGCACACGGCTGGTGGCGATCAGCAACTGTTTCATCGCAGTTCCAGTAAGTTGATTGCGAAGTATAGCCATGGCATTCCGCGTCTCAT
>NZ_JAWOVP010000230.1:0-652 GCF_033339995.1 Vibrio sp. 1641 | reverse complement strand
TCCGCTTAATTCCTGTTCTATACAATTTGATAAAGGTAGCTTCATGTCCATTCGTCGAATATCGTCACTAATGGTTTTGTGGTTGGTTACCACTCTTTCAGGGTGTTCCCTGTTAGAAGTGAAAATTGACAGCCAGACCGTTCCTCTCACCAAGCAAGAGCTTAATATGCGCATTTTAACGCGCGAATATGCACTTCAATTTTTTGCTCAAGTTGAGCAAGCCGCCGATGTGCTTCAAGAGCAGTATGACCCCAATGATAAAGTGATCCCGTCTTACGTCCTGCTGTGGAAGATCAATGCAGAAGTAGGCTTGCAAGCAGCAGCATATCAAGTATCACCAATGGCTGCATTGATTGATACGTGGGTGTTCACTCATCAAATGAACCAGTTTTATGCAACGGGCGCTGGCCGTGACATTTTTGCTACGGATGAAGCCAAACAAGTTTCGGCACACTTAGCCAACGAGGTAGACCAGCTCGCTCAATCACTGTTGAAAAAAGAGGTTTACGATAAAACGAAGCTCTTTGTTGCTGACTTTGTTAAACAGTATCCGTTCGCTGATTTAAGCATGATTAGAACGCCAGCTTACCGTGCTTGGTTAGAAGCCAATCAAATCAGTGAGGAAGACGCGGTAACAACGTTGGGTACGATG
>NZ_JAWOVP010000229.1:0-653 GCF_033339995.1 Vibrio sp. 1641 | reverse complement strand
CACATGCTGGAGTCGAGCAACAACTTACGTGCGGTGCAAGAGCTTTTAGGTCACGAGAACATATCGACGACCCAAATTTACACACACTTGGATTTCCAGCATCTAGCGCAAGCGTATGACCAAGCCCACCCACGCGCCCGCAAAAAGAACGGGGAGTGAGCCAAAGCATGAAATTTTATCGCCGTATCGAGCCGATTAAGGCCATGACATTCGATCTGGATGACACGCTGTATGACAACCATCCAGTGATTGTCCGTATGGAGCGCGAGTTACTGACCTGGTTGCAACAAACGCATCCTGCAGTGGCGCACATGGAAAAGGCCGACTGGTTGCAGGTAAAAAAACATGTTCTCCAGCAACGTCCAGATCTCAAAAGCGATGTGACGCTTTGGCGCCTAGTGCAGTTAAAGCATGGTTTTCTATCCGTTGGCTACGATGAAGCGCAAGCTCAAGTTGCAGCGGAAGAGGGCGTGCAACTGGCGTTGGAATGGCGCAGTCAGTTTGACGTGCCGCAGCAAAGTCTCGATGTATTGGCGGAGTTGGGAGAACGCATTCCTCTGGTGGCGATCACCAATGGTAATGTCGACTTAGATAAAATCGGTTTGACGCCATACTTCCAATGCGTATTAAAAGCGGGCCCTGACGGTCTCGCC
>NZ_JAWOVP010000228.1:0-653 GCF_033339995.1 Vibrio sp. 1641 | reverse complement strand
TTGGCCGACGAATCGCATCACCTAAACCTTCAAGATATTGGTCAATACTGTTGAAACCAATTTTCAATACGCTTTGAGCACTGTTGGTATAACCAAGATCACTCAAGCGAAGAGACGTCGCTTTAGGGAGATACAGTGTCCCACCGATGCTTTCAAACGGAAGTTTAGTCTCACGGCCTTGAATGAACGAACCACATAACGCTGGCGATGCACCAAAGAAGTAAGGGATCATCCAACCAAAACGGTAATAGTTACGAATCAAAGCAAAGTAAGCGGCTGATTTAGTGTCTTGGCGAGCTTGCTCATCCTGCTCGCCATAAAGCGCATCCCAAAATGACTCAGGGAATGAAAAGTTGAAGTGAACACCAGAAATAATCTGCATCAAGCTGCCGTAACGGCGTTTTAGCCCCTCACGGTACAATGTTTTCATTTTCGCCGAGTTCGATGAACCGTACTGAGCAAGCTGAATATCATCTTCACTGCCGACATAACATGGCATAGAAAGCGGCCACATCTTTTCTTCGCCCATTTTGGTTTGAGTGAAATGGTGAATGTCTTTCAGTTGCGCCATCAATTCTGGAATGTCATGAGAAACCGGAGTGATGAACTCCAGCAACGATTCAGAAAAGTCGGTGGTGATCCATTTGTTTGTG
>NZ_JAWOVP010000227.1:0-654 GCF_033339995.1 Vibrio sp. 1641 | reverse complement strand
ACTTGCACTTCAGGTTCTGTTGGTTCGCTTGGCTCTTCTGGGTCCGTTCCTGGTTGCTCCGGTTCAACTACCACTTCTAACGTATCTAACCAACGATCAAATTCCGCATCATATTGTTGACCAAGCACAGTAACCTGCTGCGCCCATTGTGCAAACTGACCTGAACGAGACAACGCCAACAAGCTCTCTACATCTTGAGGGTGGTTTTCTAGCATGAAGCGAACCGCCAAGTAGCCCCAACGGTAAATGCGGTTGCTATCGTGCGAGTATGTGGTGTCAAACACCGTTGAAAGGCTCAGTTTGCCACTTGGGATCAGATCGATCGCGGCCTTGTAACCTTGTTTGTAATGCATGTATTCCGCAAAGCCTTCCAGCCACCAAACGATATGACCATGAGCTAAGTTGTCGCTGAATGAACCGTATTGGTTGGAACGTGCATCCAAGTAGTGAGTGTACTCGTGCTCAAGGTTCAAAATAGATAGATCTTCGCCATTCGCGTAGCGATAAGCCACGAAACGCGCCGTATTATCGGCTCTTGACGGGGTCCCCTCTAAGTACTGACCACCGTTATCCGTTGTATTGCCAAACAGGAATGAAGAGTAATCAACGTAGCTGTCGTTGCTTGCAAACACCGCGACTTCAACACGATCGTTC
>NZ_JAWOVP010000226.1:0-654 GCF_033339995.1 Vibrio sp. 1641 | reverse complement strand
TTGGTTAGGCGATGTGCTCAATGAATTTCTGGCGGAGAACCCTGACGTCAGAGTCCAGCTCACCAGTGATTTTTCCGATACACACCACGATCCAGATTTGTTTATCTGGCTAGGTGAACACAAAGGGCTGGATTGGCGCAAAGAAACGCTTGGCGTATTTCGTTACACCCCATTCGCGTCGCCAAACTACATCGAAAAACATGGCCCCATCCACCACCCGAGAGAACTAAACAAACATCCGTGGATAGATTTTGGGTCGATACAAGAGAATGGTTTGCTACTCTCGCACCCAGAACAAGGGGAGTTTTTTCTAGAGCCATTTGTCAGCCGACTCTATAGCGACAACATTGCTATGCAGATCGATAGTATCGCCAACGGACACGGCATTGGTCTCTTGCCAACTTGGACTGCACAAGGGTATGAGAAACATCACCCCGGCCGTATCACCCCATGCCTTGAAGGCTGGCTTTCAGAGCCAATAGCGATCAACTGTTATACACCAGCAGGGCGTCATCCTCTTCGCTTATCCGTACTGCTTGAAGATATTCACCAAAGTATTCCGCTAGATTGGAAATATTGAGGCAAATAAAAAGGCCATCAACATGATGGCCTTTTCTCACAACCGCTCAACAGAGCCGGTTTAAACAACTGTCT
>NZ_JAWOVP010000225.1:0-654 GCF_033339995.1 Vibrio sp. 1641 | reverse complement strand
GTTCCTATCGCTGGCTTTATGGAAAAACAGCTTGCCAGCATGCCGGAATTTCACCGTCCAGAGATGCCGGAATACACTATCCACGAATATGATCCTCTTATCGACTCATCAGATATGACACCAGCAGACTGGCAACAAATCGCTGATGACATTCGTGACAACTACGACAAGTACGATGGTTTCGTTATTCTGCACGGCACTGACACGATGGCTTACACCGCGTCGGCTTTGTCTTTCATGCTAGAAAACCTGGGTAAGCCAGTTATCGTTACTGGTTCTCAAATTCCTTTGGCTGAACTACGCTCTGATGGTCAAGCAAACTTACTAAATGCTCTGCACATCGCAGCAAACTACCCAATCAACGAAGTCACCTTATTCTTCAACAATCAGTTGATGCGTGGCAACCGCAGCACAAAATCTCATGCTGACGGCTTTAATGCATTTACGTCACCAAACTTGCCGCCACTGTTGGAAGCGGGCATCAACATTCAGATTAGCAACAGCATCAAGGTGAACGCGCAACCTGAAGGTGAATTCAAAGTTCACAACATTACTCCTCAACCAATCGGTGTGATCACAATGTATCCGGGTATTTCGCATGAAGTTATCCGCAATACCTTGCTTCAACCGGTGAATGCGATGATTTTGCTAACC
>NZ_JAWOVP010000224.1:0-654 GCF_033339995.1 Vibrio sp. 1641 | reverse complement strand
TTGGAGAGTGGCACACTCATGCTGGTATTCATCGCTTCCAAACCGATCTACTGAGGCAGCTTTCTTCTGGCGAACGCCGTATTGCCCTATCTATGGAGCAAGTCACGCGTGACAAGCAATCGGTGCTAGACGCTTATCTAAAAGGCGAAATCGGTGAACAATACTTCATGTCACAAAGCAATGCGTGGCCAAACTATGAAAGCGATTACCGCCCACTCGTTGAGTTCGCCAAGCAAGCCAACTTACCTGTTATCGCCGCAAATGCACCCAAATACATCGTCCGCTGTATTGGTCGTCAAGGTGTTGATTACCTGAATAAATTAGATGATGAAGAGCGCAGCTTTGTGGCTGAAAACGTCAATACCGCGAACAGCCCATATAAAGAAAAGTTCATGGCATCCATGCATCATGGCAAGCCAGAGCAAACTGAAAAGCAATACGCCGCACAAGTAACGTGGGACGAAACCATGGCGGAGTCGATTGTGAAATACCTCGCTCAAAACCCAAATGCTCAAGTTGTTCATGTCGCGGGGAAATTTCATACAGAAGCAGGTTTAGGTACCGCAGCATCCATTTTACAACGCAACCCTGAGCTTAAAGTGATGGTGGTTAATCCAACGTCTGAAATCAGTACAAACAGCCCAGATTATCAGT
>NZ_JAWOVP010000223.1:0-655 GCF_033339995.1 Vibrio sp. 1641 | reverse complement strand
AACCTCTCGCTCTGTCAACACACCAGCGTCAAGTGCTTGCTGTAAGCGATCTTGCAGAAGACCTTTACGAGCCACTTTTCCATCTTTCGCTGCTTTCATTAGCTTACGCTCCAATGGTTTGACGTCGTACATGGCTAGGAAGGCATTTTCCATCAAACCTACGCTATCATTTTCGGATTTACCGATGTAACACAAGTGGGTTAAACGGTCACGCTGCACGCCTGGGGTCATCATGGCTTCAGCAATGCTGACACTTAACTCATCACTTGGTTTGTCGAAGTGATTCCCTAGTGGAAATAGCAAGCCTTTCAACACGCCACCAACATATTTCACTGGGAAGTTTGCGTACGCTTCATTCAGCGATTTAGCCGCGTTGTGCAAACAGTATTGGACAGCGTAATGCACGAAGTTTAAATCGCCTTGCTGACGCCCTTCATCTTCGTATTTCTTCAGCGTCGCGGATGCCATGTACAGGTAGCTCAAACCATCACCCAAACGTGCAGAAATCATCTCTTTACGCTTCAAGTCACCACCTAACGTCAACATGGCAAAATCGGCGCTTACTGCTAACGCTCGGCTCAGGCGGGTGATGTCTTTATAATAGCGCTGAGTTGGACCACTCATATTCGCTTTCACAAAGCGCGAGCCTGTTAGT
>NZ_JAWOVP010000222.1:0-655 GCF_033339995.1 Vibrio sp. 1641 | reverse complement strand
ATAAGAAGCTGGCACCTTACTACCAACGCGCATTCAAAGGCGTGCATGTCGAAGCTGAAATTACCTTAGATGAAACCGATTTAGAGACCAGCCTTCACTTTAGTTTGTCACCAGTGTATGAAGGTAACGAGGTACGTTTCGTGGTGTTTCACGCCGTCGACACCTCCGAAAAGCAAATACTTGTCCGCTCTCTGGAAGAAGCCGAAAACAAATTTGCCAAGCTGACCCAATTATTGCCCGATGGCCTGCTGCTGATTGAAGATGACACCATCATCTCAGCAAACCCTGCTTCGGCTCGTCTGCTTGGGCTTAACTCCCCTCACGAGCTGCTCGGTGAAGAGCTCTCTCGTCTGTTCATCGACGAAAACACCAAAAAAGTTTTCAGTCACCGACTCAGCACGCTTATTTCGGACAAACCGTTTGTTTGCCTGACTAGCGCGCGTTGCGGATTTGAGCGCAAAGTCCAATTGCATGCGGACTCGACGGCAATTCTAGGCAGTGAATCTCAAATTATTCTTATCCAAGATGCGGATGACACACCAAAACACCTGTCGTCAGCCTCCAGTGAAGATTCTCATATCGACTCTTTAACCAAACTGTATAACCGATTTGGTTTCACCAAGCGCCTAGAGCAACTGATCAAAAGCCAAACACC
>NZ_JAWOVP010000221.1:0-657 GCF_033339995.1 Vibrio sp. 1641 | reverse complement strand
GTTCAGGCTCTATTGCAATCAAACGTTTGATGGTGACAATAGCAGGCTGCCACTTTTTGAGTTCCAGTTCAGACGAAAGCTTAATCGACAATGGACCGAGTTCATCTGGCTGACCAAACTTCTCGTAGCGACCCATCGCTGATAACACTTTATTCCATTGGCTCAACTGGTAATGCGATTGTGCGATGCGCAGCCAAAATTCATGAGCTTTCTGGTTTTTAGGTACGGCTTTACTCAACTCGTAATAGTGCGGCAAGGCTTTAGCAAACTGTTGTTCGTTCAACAAAATATCCGCTAGCATTTTACGTGTTTGCCACGCTTGCTCGTCTTGCAATAAACCGCTGCTTACCGCGAAATCCAGTTGCTTGATAGCAGGCTTAACTTGCTCATTCTGCCAATAAAAAATACCGAGCATACGAGCAACAAACGCTTGATCGTAGCCACGCGATAGGTCTAACGATTCGAGAGTTGAGATCGCTTCTTTAAGCTTCTCTTCTTGAGCTAAGCTGTGCGCACGCTGCACTCTAGATGCGGTGTACTGGCTAAGCTCTTGAGCTATCGCACTGGCTGCGGTCAAACTAAGCAGCGTTGTGATTAAGAATTTCTTCATCATTTGCCTAATTTGAACTCCACTTTTGCGGTTTGTCCGAACTGCTC
>NZ_JAWOVP010000220.1:0-657 GCF_033339995.1 Vibrio sp. 1641 | reverse complement strand
AAGTGTGGCGCAATGCGCGAGAAGATCTACATGCTGGATCGCAAAGGGGTGATCCATACTCGTCGTGATGATCTGAATGAGTACAAGCAACTGTTCGCAAACAATACAGATAAGCGCACACTAGAAGATGTGATCGAAGGTGCAGACCTATTCCTAGGTGTATCTGGTCCAAATCTATTGCCACCAGAAGCGTTGAAACTCATGGCTGACAAGCCAGTTGTATTTGCTTGTTCGAACCCAGATCCTGAAATCAAACCTGAGCTAGCACACGCAGTGCGTGATGACTTAATTATGGGTACTGGTCGCAGTGATTATCCAAACCAAGTGAACAACGTGTTGTGTTTCCCTTTCATTTTCCGTGGTGCGTTAGATGTACGTGCGAGTGAAATCAATGACGACATGAAGCTGGCAGCAGTTGACGCAATTCGTGCATTGGCAAAAGAGCCTGTGCCTGAATCGGTACTAAAAGCTGCAGGTGTTGAGAAGCTAGAATTTGGCAGCGACTACATCATTCCTAAGCCAATGGATCCACGTCTGCTACCTCGCGTAGCAAAAGCGGTAGCTCAAGCGGCAGTAGATTCCGGTGTTGCTCGTATCGAGATGCCAGAAAACTACATGGCAGAGTAATTTACTCAGCCACATTGAACACAAAAATGG
>NZ_JAWOVP010000219.1:0-658 GCF_033339995.1 Vibrio sp. 1641 | reverse complement strand
TGTTGGTGAATCTTCCGTAATCGGCACTATTTCAGGGTCACCGTAAACCGTTGCCGATGAACTGAATACGATGCTTTTCACGCCCGCTTTACGCATACTGCGGGCTAACACCAATGAGCCATTGACGTTGTTGTCGTAGTACTCAAGTGGTTTTGCCACCGATTCGCCAACCGCTTTGAGGCCAGCAAAGTGGATCACGGCTTGGATGTCGTGCTGCGCGAATACCGCATCCAAAAAGGCTTCGTCACGGACGTCACCTTGGTGGAACGCTGGCTGTTTGCCAGTCAGCGCTTCAATACGGTTTAACACTTCCAGTTTGGCGTTACACAAGTTATCAACGATGATAGGTTCCATTCCCGCTTCAATCATCTGAACGCAAGTGTGACTACCGATGTATCCCATACCGCCTGTGACAAGAACTTTCACTTTTGCTTCTCCACGTTTGCTGCTTTCTGTTCACACCTCACTCTGATGCGCTAAAAGCCAATCGCCATTGCATCGAATCGGTACGCCCATTTCTTAACTGGCTAAAAGTCTAGCAACCAATCTCGATCCAGATCCGTGATCGAATTCAAATTGTGTAAACGTTTCCACAGAATTACAAAAAAGCCTTATTTTAGATGCAGACTTTAGTTAAATTAAACCGAGAAGATGATGA
>NZ_JAWOVP010000218.1:0-658 GCF_033339995.1 Vibrio sp. 1641 | reverse complement strand
GTTAATTACAAATTGACCGACTATGTGCGAATTGGTGTGCCGATTTCGATTGTGTATTCCGTATTGGTACTGACATTGATTCCGGTCTTCTTTCCGTTTTAATTCCGATAAATACAAGGATTCGTTATGACCGCTGAAACACCGGTAAAAGATGAAAACATTGTCTGGCATCAGCACACGGTTGATAAACAGTTTCGTGCTGAGCTGAAAAAACAGAAACCAGCAGTGCTTTGGTTTACTGGTTTATCTGGCGCAGGTAAGTCAACCGTCGCGGGCGCGCTGGAGAATCGTTTAGCTGAGTTGGGTTACCACACTTATTTGTTGGACGGTGACAATGTTCGTCATGGCCTGTGTAGTGATCTAGGTTTTTCTGAACAAGATCGTCGTGAAAATATTCGTCGTATTGGCGAGTTGGCGAAACTGATGGCAGATGCGGGTTTGATTGTGTTGTCCGCGTTCATTTCTCCTCACCGTGCTGAGCGTCAACTCGTTCGCGATTTACTGCCCGAAGGTGAGTTCATTGAAGTGTTTGTGAATGCATCTCTCGAAGTGTGCGAAGGCCGAGATCCAAAAGGTTTATACAAAAAAGCGCGAGCAGGTGAGATCCCAAATTTCACGGGTATTGATTCAGAATATCAAGCGCCAATCAATCCAGAAA
>NZ_JAWOVP010000217.1:0-658 GCF_033339995.1 Vibrio sp. 1641 | reverse complement strand
AACTTGCGGATCTGGGATGGCTTTCAGAACTTCTTCAGCGACTTGCACCAATAGTTTAGCCAGCTGTTTGTAGTCTGTGCCGTCATCTTGCTCCATCAGAACAATATCTGCAGCGCCCCAGCGGTAGCGAGACCAGTGAATGATGATTTGATTTGGGTAGTAATCTTGGTTGTCGTAATCCAAGTAAGGAAGTTCTACCAGATCAATTGTCGGCTCGTCGCGGCTTGGATTGACACCTGTCACGATGGCGTGAACCTCTGCGTTGCCAGAGATCCACGGTTCTTTGTCATCCGCTAAGCGAATTTTCTTCAGTTGAGTTGTTTGAATCGGAGTGACATCACTTGTCGCTGCGCTTTGTAGCATTGGTGAAGATTGTTTTTGACTCTCTGAATAATAAGGGTGAATTAGAGCTGGCTGACCCAGCGTTTTCATTTCTGCCTGCATCGCCTGTAAGCCTGCTTTGAGCTCTGCAGAGCTGTTGTTATCGACAACTAGAACGGGAACGTCAGGAAGCTGATACACATCAAGTTGATGAATTTGCCCGTAAACGTCAAACGCTTCGATGTATTGCCAGCTTTCATCATCACCGCTTGGTTCAAAGGCAAAGAGTGGTGCAACGTCGCCATTGAGCCATGCTCCTAGCATTTTTTCGTTGGCT
>NZ_JAWOVP010000216.1:0-661 GCF_033339995.1 Vibrio sp. 1641 | reverse complement strand
TGGTATATGCAGTTATCAACAAGACGGTTGGCATCAACCGCTCCCGTGGATAGGCATCCGCTTGAAGCACTATTCCCCTTACCTTGATGCAATTTGCCCGCGTATCGCGACGGAGATTTTACTTAGCCAACGCGCTTTGTTGTATTTGGGCGCAAGGCAGAACCATTGTGAATAGAAATTTGAAGATATGGTGCTCGACCCACAACCGTACACTAGCAAAGCGGGAAAACAATACGACGGTTTGCAAGCCATGCTGGCGAATAGAATGAAGTATCAGAGAGAATTTTACGGCTATGATGTGTTTATTTCTGCCAGTGATTTAGACAGGGAAGCCGACGAATTTGTAGGGCTGACTCGGCGATACTTAGCGGCCGCCGAGCCAGAATAGTAACAAGTACAGACAAGGCGCTAGTATAGTGGCATCTCGTCAGCAACAAACGGGTTGGTTTTGCGCTCGTGACCGAAGGTAGATTGAGGACCATGACCCGGTACAAATGTAACATCGTTACCTAGAGGCCAAAGTTTCTCTTTAATTGAACTAATCAACGTATTGAAGTCGCCTTGAGGGAAGTCAGTACGACCAATGCTACCGTTAAACAGAACATCACCAACAAACGCTAAACGGGCTTCTTCACTATAAAGTACTACGTGACCTGGTGTA
>NZ_JAWOVP010000215.1:0-662 GCF_033339995.1 Vibrio sp. 1641 | reverse complement strand
TACGAAGCGCTTAAGCTTTTGCCAAGTTTTGATCACGACGTTTTGCAATGTTGGCAATTCGTAGTCGGGCATTTCCATAACTAAGCTATCGCTGCTGCCAGGGTAAAGAGTGTGCTTTAAGAAAAGACCGGTGAAGATCGCAGCCACAATACCTAATAGATAAAGTGCAAAGACAATGTTTTGACCAGAACCAGGAAAGAACGCCGCCGCAAACAGTGCATATACAGGCAAACGAGCACCACATGACATAAATGGCGCCATCGATGCCGCTAATTTACGCTCACGTTCTTGGTCTAGAGTGCGTGTTGCCATGATTGACGGCACGTTACAACCAAAACCAAGAACCAACGGCACAAACGCTTTACCCGGCAAGCCGATTTTCTGCATCACTTTATCGAGTACAAACGCAGCGCGAGCCATATAACCCGAACTCTCAAGTACAGCTAGGAATAAATACAAACACGCAATGACAGGAATAAAGGTCGCTACCGTTTGGATACCGCCACCAATACCATCGGCAATAACCGTCACAAGCCAAACTGGCAAATGACCATCCAATAGGTGATGACCGCCATCAACCAAAAGTGCGCCAACGCCGATATCAAAGAAATCGATAAATGCACTACCAATGTTAATCGAGAACATAAACATTAGGTACATCA
>NZ_JAWOVP010000214.1:0-662 GCF_033339995.1 Vibrio sp. 1641 | reverse complement strand
CCCCTGAAGACGATTTCGAAATCATCCGTAAAGATCGCAAAGAACCAGACTTTGGGATGGAAAATACGTTTGATAGTAAGTTTGAGGCAGATCCTTTGCTTGGAGGTGTGGCAGAAGAAAAGCCTTCTGTAAAAGAAGAAGCTGAGGAAATCCCTTCTTTTGTCGCAATGAAAAACGATGTTGAAGATGTAGCAATTCAGCCGTCTGAAGTCGAAGAGCCAATGCAAGAGGTGATTGAAGAAGAGATCATGCCTTCTGCATTTGATGCGCCTAAACAAGAGATGGAAATGGTTGAAGAAGTGGCTCCTGCCGTTGTTGAACAACCAGAAGAGCCAAAGCCAGAGCCGGAAATGCAAGTGATCGTGTTGAATGTTCATTGTGCGGGCGAAGAACCATTTATTGGCACTGAACTTTTTGACAGTATGCAGCAAAATGGTCTTATCTATGGCGAGATGCATATCTTCCATCGTCATGTTGATTTATCTGGTAACGGTAAAGTGCTGTTCAGTGTGGCTAACATGATGCATCCGGGCACACTTGAGCATGGTGATCCCGCAGAGTTTTCGACGAAAGGCATTTCCTTCTTTATGACGTTGCCTTGCTATGGCGAAGCTGAGCAAAACTTCAACTTGATGTTGAGAACTGCACAGCAGATTGCGGAT
>NZ_JAWOVP010000213.1:0-662 GCF_033339995.1 Vibrio sp. 1641 | reverse complement strand
CTCTTTCGAGACGGCCCCAAAAATACCTTCCCTGAAGTAGAACCTGAGCTTGCTACTAGTCGACTGCTATCTGATCATTTTTTGTCGACGCATTACAACACGTTAGGTAACAAACTCGGTTTTGTTAACTTTCCCCACCAAAGCTTGGTCAACCTTGTTCCGACACTGTTTCCGAAAGATTCTCTGGTTATTGAAGTACTCGAAGATTGTGAGCCTACGCAAGAGCTTCTCGATGCAATAAAACATCTGCACGAATGCGGCTACCGAATTGCACTCGACGACTTTGTACCAACTAAGGCTTGGAAACGCTTTCTTCCGTACGTATCGATGATCAAATTTGATATTCGTTTAGTACCAATTGAAAAAGCGGCAATTTTCATCCAAGCATTGAGCCAGTTTAATATCGATTTTTTGGCTGAAAAAGTCGAAACCTATGAAGAGTTTGAACAAGCGCTTGACGCTGGTTTTAACTACTTTCAAGGTTACTTCTTTAGTAAACCAGAAATGATCCAAAAGAAGCGCCTCAACCCGGCGTTTTTAACCGTCATCCAGTTGTGTAAAGAGATTGCTGACAAACCCATCGACTTCAATGAAGTGGAGCGTCTGTTCTCTATTGATGTGACGCTTTCTTATAAGTTGCTCACTTACGTCAACTCGGGTTA
>NZ_JAWOVP010000212.1:0-663 GCF_033339995.1 Vibrio sp. 1641 | reverse complement strand
TTTATTCATCATAGTCGCAGAATCGACCGAAATCTTTGGCCCCATAGACCAGTTAGGGTGCGCGATTGCCTGTGCTGGCGTTACGCTGTCGAGATCGGCAATGTCAGCGTAACGGAATGGACCGCCAGATCCGGTTAACAGAATACTAGAAATGCCATGCTCATCTAAGTTACAGCGGCCAAGATTGGTTTGAACTTGCTGTGGTAGGCACTGGAAAATAGCATTATGTTCACTGTCTACTGGCAGCAACTCTGCCCCGTATTGTTCAACGGCATCAATAAACAACTGCCCAGACATGACAAGCGCTTCTTTATTCGCCAGCAATACGCGCTTGCCCGCTTTAACGGCCGCCATGGTTGGCAACAAACCCGCTGCACCAACAATGGCTGCCATTACGCTATCTACTTCTTCTAATGAAGCCACATGACAAAGTGCATCAACACCACCTAACACTTCTGTATTTGGTGAAATGGTGTGGATTTCTGATTGCAGAGCAACAGCCGCAGCCTTATCCGCCATTACCGCGAATTTAGGCTGCCATTGGCGACAAAGTGCCACCATCTTTTCAACGTTAGTGCCAGCCGCCAGTGCGACCACAGAAAACAGCTCTGGGTTTTGTTCAACCACTTTTAAGGTGCTTGCACCTATTGAGCCTGTTGCACC
>NZ_JAWOVP010000211.1:0-664 GCF_033339995.1 Vibrio sp. 1641 | reverse complement strand
TGCTACTTTACGGATTCAGAAAAGATAGTCAAACAAAAATCTTTCATTTTCTGTTTGTTTGCTTTTTTTTAAATCAATCAGATGAAAATTCGATCCAATTGCGTATTTATTGATTCTTCCCCAAACACATTCATCCGATAAACGAACTAAAAATAAAGCGGCGAATTCGCCGCTTTAGGTCATCAACCGTTACTTACGCGCTTGAGTAAACGTCCCACAACGTTTGGATGGTAAGACCAAGTATGATCAAACATCGACATTAACGCAGGGTTTCCGTACTTAGATAAACTGATCGCATGGAAGCGGTTTTTCTTCGCTTTAAGCGCATCCACTTTTGCCAACAACTCATCTTGCTGTTTTGGCGCAATAAAATCAGAAATTACCACCATGTCGGCGTTTTTGTATTTATCTCCACTCATCAAATCGATGGATTTGATAAGCGTTGGCTCCAAATCTGTACCACCATGGAAACTGTACGTTAAGAAATCCGCCGCCTCACGCAAACCATCTTGTTTGGTGAGCTCGTAAGTAATGTGTTCAGTAGAGAAAATGATCACGTAACAATCGCGCTGTTCGGCCAGTGCAATCTGCATTAACGCATACGCCATCGCTTTTGCGCACTGCCCAGGGAAACCACTCATCGAGCCAGAGGCATCCACACAGA
>NZ_JAWOVP010000210.1:0-665 GCF_033339995.1 Vibrio sp. 1641 | reverse complement strand
TTGGTGAAGGCAATTGCGGCGTCGAGATGATGATGAAAGAGTTTTATCGCACACTTCGTCGCGTCGCAGAATTAAACAAAATGCTGCTCAAACTGTTTGATCAAGCCATCATCAATGGTGGTGCAACTGAAAACGCAGAAATTTTGGATGCAGATTTTCAACGTCGTGGGTCGTTAATTGAAGCCAGAAAACCTGCGCTATTCCAAGCCAGACCTGAAACTATTCTTGATATGTTTTTGCATATCGCAAACGACTCAACCATTGAAGGAGTAAGCCCTCCAACCCTGCGACAACTGCGTACTGCACGTCGCCGCTTAAACAAGTTTTTACACACGATTCCAGCGGCTCGTGAAAAATTCTTAGCGTTATGTCGACACCCAAATGCACTTCATAAAGCGTTCAGTTTGATGCACAGACTTGGGGTAATGGCCGCATATTTACCGCAATGGAGCCAGATTGTTGGTCAGATGCAGTTCGACCTGTTCCACGCTTACACGGTCGACGAGCACAGCATTCGCCTACTCAAACACATCAATACCTTTAACAATCCAGACAACCATGCGAAGCATCCGATTTGTTGCGACATATACCCTCGCATGCAAAAGAAAGAACTGCTGATCATTGCAGCAATCTTCCATGATATTGGTAAAGGTCGCGGTGGTGAT
>NZ_JAWOVP010000209.1:0-665 GCF_033339995.1 Vibrio sp. 1641 | reverse complement strand
ATAAACCTTTGATGCGCCACCTGTCGCTAGAACCACAAATTTGGCGCGCACGGTTTCTACGTGCTCTTCGTTTCGGTTCCAGATATAGGCACCGATGACTTTGTTTTTATCACCACCGATTTTATCTTCAGTGATCAAGTCCAGAGCGTTGTGGCGTTCAAGAACATGAATATTGGGATGGTTGTGGGCGTTGTCCTGCAATGAGGTTTGCATTGCCATACCGGTTGCGTCTGCGGCGTGCAGAATACGGCGGCGGCTGTGGCCACCTTCGCGGGTTAGGTGGTAACGAGGTTCATCGTCAGAATCATCGTCTTCACGGTCAAACGGTACACCGCCGTCAATCAGCCATTGCACACATTCTTTTGAGTGTTCTGCAATGAATCTCACGGTCTCTTCGTCACAGATACCATCCCCGGCAATTTGGGTATCTTCAACGTGCGACTCAATGGTGTCGGATTCATCGAACACCGCGGCAATACCGCCTTGAGCGTAGTAAGTTGCCCCTTCGCTGCGCGGTCCTTTGCTGAGTACCATTACTTTACAGTGGTTTGCGACACGTAAAGCCAACGACAAGCCCGCAGCGCCACTCCCTACCACTAACACATCACATTCATGTTCACGATTTGTGTTCGTCTAACTTTTATAATACCAAGCTAAGGTATCTC
>NZ_JAWOVP010000208.1:0-667 GCF_033339995.1 Vibrio sp. 1641 | reverse complement strand
GGTGGGCATTATTTTAACGACTTGCTTCCCCTACCATACACCGAAGAAGCACTGAACGTTTTTACTCGCAATGTGCTTGAAGTTCAGGATTATCTGCAACGCGAAATCTTAATCGAGAACCCATCGAGCTATGTGAAGTTTCAACACTCGACGATCAGCGAGTGGGAGTTTCTCACTGAAGTTCAGCAGCGCACAAGTTGCCGGTTACTGCTCGATCTGAATAACGTACACGTATCAGCCTTCAATCACGGCTTTGATTGCAATACCTATCTGTCCGTCATTCCGGCAGACACAGTGGATGAAATTCATTTGGCGGGTTTCACCATCAAGCAACTCGATAAAGGCGAAATTTGGATTGATACTCACAGCCGTCCCGTCAGCACGGAAGTCTGGAAGTTATATCAACACTGGGTTGAACAGTATGGTCCGCGCCATACCTTAATTGAATGGGACTTAGATATCCCAACACCAGAAGTGTTATTGGCAGAAGCGGAAAAGGCCTCGCTCCTTCTCTCCCAAATTACCACCCCGCTTAGCGCTACGAGGAAAGCCTCATGAAGCTAGCCACCTTACAAAATCAGTTTGCGAAAGCGCTTCACTATCAGGCATTGGGCGATGACTGTAATATTGCAAGCGGTCAGTTTACCGCTGACGAGCGCATGCAGAT
>NZ_JAWOVP010000207.1:0-668 GCF_033339995.1 Vibrio sp. 1641 | reverse complement strand
GGGCGATCTGCCTGTGTTAGTGACGAACAACATCCAAACCGTGGTGCACTGTGAAGAGCAACTTATCGCGTTGGAACAGGCGGATTTAGAAACGCCAGTGGTCGTTTGGTTGAAGATCGACAGTGGTATGCATCGTTTGGGTGTTCGCCCTGAGCAGTATGATGAATTCATTTCTCGCTTAAAAACGTGCCCGAATGTGGCGAAACCATTGCGATACATGAGCCATTTTGGTTGTGCGGATGAGCTTGATAGCAGCATCACGCCGCAACAAATTGAGCTGTTTATGTCATTAACCTCGGGCTGTCAGGGCGAGCGCTCGCTAGCGGCATCTGCGGGTTTATTAGCATGGCCTCAAAGCCAATTAGAGTGGGTTCGTCCGGGCATTATTATGTACGGCGTATCACCATTTAGCGACAAAACGGCTCAAGATTTGGGTTACCAACCAGTGATGACGTTGAAGTCTCATCTTATTGCGGTTCGTGAAGTCAAGAAAGGTGAAAGCGTGGGGTACGGTGGTATCTGGACAAGTGAACGCGACACAAAAGTCGGCGTTATTGCAGTGGGCTATGGCGATGGCTACCCAAGAAGTGCACCCAATGGTACACCGGTGTGGGTGAATGGGCGTACAGTACCGATTGCGGGTCGAGTATCAATGGATATGCTGACGG
>NZ_JAWOVP010000206.1:0-668 GCF_033339995.1 Vibrio sp. 1641 | reverse complement strand
GACACCCGCTTCGTTGGCCAGCTTTTGCATAGAAAGCCCTTGAAAGCCAGACTCTGCAATTAACTGCTCCGCAGCGGCAAGTATTTGATCGCGTTTATCTACAGCAGGGTTGTCCGTCATAATCCTACTACCAGTGAATGAACGTTCATTCATTATAGCTTAAAGTCTGGTCTACTATGCAACAGAATGTTGCACCAATCGGGGTAAAATTTACGAGAAAATCACCGTAGCATTCAAAGAGCCACCCCTTTATCATAGGCGCCACATTTGTCACCCGCAGAGAATTTGTATGAAGCTGAACCCTAGACAAGATGAAGCCGTAAAATACGTGTCTGGTCCATGCCTAGTGCTTGCCGGCGCAGGCTCAGGTAAAACGCGCGTAATTACTAATAAAATTGCTTACTTGGTTCAGCAATGTGGCTACAAAGCAAGAAACATCGCGGCCGTGACCTTTACCAACAAAGCAGCCCGCGAAATGAAAGAGCGTGTTGGTCAAACCTTGGGTAAAGCCGAGTCGAAAGGTTTGATGGTTTCTACTTTCCATACATTAGGTTTGAATATCATCAAACGTGAGTACAAGCAGCTTGGATTAAAAGCGGGCTTTTCGTTGTTTGATGATCAAGACCAGATGGCGCTGTTGAAAGAGTTGACGGAAAAGCAACTCGACG
>NZ_JAWOVP010000205.1:0-669 GCF_033339995.1 Vibrio sp. 1641 | reverse complement strand
GGTTGGTTGGTCTGCCATTATTGGTGCTTTTCCCTATGTGTAATTTGATTTTCTAGTTTAAGAAGCGCTGCCTCGCAACGAGCTAAACGTTGCTCTGTCGCCAGCAATACTTTCTGAGCTTCAGCTCGCATAAAACTAGGTGCAGTTTCCACGGCGCGTTCCTTTTCTAACACCATTTCTCGCAAGCGTCTTGCCCATTCTTGGTGTTGCGCGAGCTCTTGATAAAGCACGTTAATTGGTTTGCGAAAGTGGCTGCTATGCTTGATTTCATTCTTACGAATTTTAGTGGTAGAAATCTCTCGCTGAATTGCGCCAATTTGCGCTACGAGTCGTTCGGTGAGGTACTCCGCTCGCAAAGCGGTGAGCTTATTTTCGTTTTGCTCTCGGATAATTGCGTCCAGTGTCGATTTCGCTTCTTTTACGCAAGGGGTCAGTAAGCGAGAACGGCAGCTAAATAAACGTTCATCAAACAACGGAACGTGATGCTCTCCTCGTTGGCGATCCAATGTCGCGGCTTGATTCGCCATGTGTTCTAAACTTTGCGAAAGTTGTTCGATGTTCATGATAAACCTACAAACCAAGCGTCATAAGCCAGCTTAATCGCCAATACGCTCACGACCGTGACAAAAACGGGACGAATGAACTTAGAGCCGAATCGAATTGCAGAAT
>NZ_JAWOVP010000204.1:0-669 GCF_033339995.1 Vibrio sp. 1641 | reverse complement strand
CCTTGTAGGCTGAACTCGCCGATACCGAAAGCCATACCACCGATACCAAATACCAGTGTTACTGCAACGATCACCAGGTTACGAGATTTGTGTAGATCAACGTTGTTCTTAATCAGCGTATTCAAACCGACGGTTGCGATAGAACCGAACAGAAGAATCATGATGCCGCCCATTACTGGCACAGGAATGGTTTGCAAAATCGCACCTAGCTTACCTACCAGCGCAAGAACAATAGCGGTAATGGCAGCCCAAGTCATGATTACAGGGTTGAAAGCTTTGGTCAGCATTACCGCTCCTGTTACTTCACTGTAAGTAGTGTTTGGCGGCGCACCAACCATTGATGCTGCAATTGTCGCGATTCCGTCACCCGCGATAGTGCGGTGTAGGCCTGGTTTCTTCAGGTAGTTTTTACCCGTTACATTTGAGATAGCCAACATGTCACCCACGTGCTCTACCGCAGGAGCGATTGCAACTGGGATCATGAATAGAATCGCGTTGATGTTGAACTCAGGCATGGTGAAGTTGGGCATTGCAAGCCAAGCTGCTTGAGCCACAGGTGTAAAGTCAACCACACCGTAGAATAGGGATACTGAATAGCCCGCCAAAATACCACCCACGATAGGAACCAGTTTTAGGAACCCTTTTGCGAACACGCTAAGTGCAATCGTC
>NZ_JAWOVP010000203.1:0-670 GCF_033339995.1 Vibrio sp. 1641 | reverse complement strand
TCGCTTGGCTTCACCACTTTAATCAAAGAAGAGTTTGTCTCTGACTGGGGTTTCGCTTGAGGTTCAGCCCCTTCTACTAACGCTTTAATATTGTCTGTATTCGCTTGCTCAGGCTTACCTTCTAACAGAGCATCAACCACGTCAGATTCAATCACAACACGCTGCTGGGTGTCATCATTTCCGCCGCTTGCTACTTCTTCTGTCACCGTTGGTGGCAATGAGTTGGAATCATCAGTCGCATCTGATAAATCGCCATCATTTGGCAAGCCGTCAGTCACTGAGGTTAAATTAGATTCTGATGGCGAAAGAGTCGGCTCAGTGAGTGTCGGAATGGCAGTTTGCTCGATGCTTCCCGTGATCTGCTGCGCTTTGTCATCTGGGCTTGGCTGATTAAACATCCACCAATAGCCTCCAGCGGCCAGCAACAGTAGCACCAAAACCACTAATGCGATGTTGAGTGGCGATCCGACAATTGAACGGATAATGATCCTTTTTTCCACTTTCATCTCTCCTAATGCCATGATGTCACCCGGAATCGGGTCGACTTTCTTAAATGCATCTCGAACACGTTTCTCCGCATCGTCATCGACGTACCTAACCACTAGTGATTCGAAGAAACGACGCGCTTCCACTTCGGATAGCATATCGATATCAAGTTCAACTGGCTTAA
>NZ_JAWOVP010000202.1:0-671 GCF_033339995.1 Vibrio sp. 1641 | reverse complement strand
ACTCTGTAAGAAATGAGTATGGGGTTAAAAGCGCTCGATATTCTCTTTTAACCATGCTTCTGCAGCATCTTCTGGGACATCATGAGCCAGAACATCAATCAACAAGCAATCTGCAATCGGCGTTGCGCCAATATCTTCTAACAAGTCGTAAGCGTGCTTACCGGCAGCGCAGAACGTATCGTAGCTCGAATCACCAATCGCAATGACTGCAAACTTCACGTCTGCCATCTTAGGTGGTGTATTTTGCAATGCTGCGATGAAAGGTTGAATATTGTCTGGATATTCCCCCGCACCGTGGGTGGAGGTGATCACAAGCCAAGTCCCTTGGTTATCGATCTCGTCTAATGATGGTTGGTTGTGAATCGTGGTTTCAAATCCTTGTTCAACGAGCAGATCGCTCAGGTGATCACCGACGTATTCCGCACCACCAAGAGTGCTACCTGTAATAATGTGGATCATACTTCTTCCTTTTGAATGCAATGGACACGATGTGAGTCGCGAATGGATGTATCCATATAAAAAGAAACGCGGCACTAAAACAAGGTTTTGTGCCGCGTATTGGATTATTTACCGATACAGAATGAAGAGAAGATGCGCCCGAGTAGGTCGTCAGAGCTGAACTCCCCGGTTATCTCATTCAGATGCTGCTGAGTGATGCGCAGCTCTTCGGC
>NZ_JAWOVP010000201.1:0-675 GCF_033339995.1 Vibrio sp. 1641 | reverse complement strand
CGATTTATCCAATACTGTCACAGACACCACTTTATGATGGATTGGTTTGCCTGTTTGCGGATTGATAATGTGAGAGTATCGCACACCATTGCTCTCAAAGTAATTACGGTAGTCACCACTTGTTGCAATTGCCATGTCACCTGGTTCGATGATCTCTTGAATAGATCGCTCATCAACCGTTGGTTTCTCAATCGCGATTCGCCATGGCACACCTTCTCGGTTAATACCTTTCAAACGCATTTCGCCACCAACTTCGACCATGTAGTTTTTGATCCCTACCGATTGTAGGTAATCAGCAACCACATCAACCCCCCAACCTTTTGCAATCGTTGACAGGTCAACATACAAATTAGGAATGTCCTTTGACAGTTTATTGCCATCAACGGTCAGGTGGTGAAGCCCAGTGTTTGCCTTACGAGCCGCTAACTCTTCATCAGAAGGCACTACGTCAGGGCGAGCTTCTGGGCCAAAGCCCCAAAGGTTAACCAGAGGACCAACCGTTACATCAAGCGCACCTAAAGTTAGACCATTGAGACGAACCGCTTCTTTTACTACGGTTGCCGTTTGCGCTGACACTTCGAAAGGCTCACTTGTTTGATGCTGGTTAAAGCGACTCAGCTCTGAGTCTTCACGGTAAGTCGACATTTGATCGTTGACTTCTTCAAGCAGTCGATC
>NZ_JAWOVP010000200.1:0-677 GCF_033339995.1 Vibrio sp. 1641 | reverse complement strand
GCTGAACATCATGTACATCGACGTAAGCTCTGTACCTGAGTTTGCGCTAAGTGCAGAAGCACAACAGCGAGTGGGCAGCGCAGAGTTCCAACAACGTCTACAAAAAGCGCGTGACTCACATTGGGTGAACTACACCGAAGTTTCTCAACTAAAAATGAGCGTATTGCCGCTGCTATTTAGTGAGTTCAAGGCTCGTCATCTCGATAAAAACACGGACCGCGCTCGCGCATTCTTAGATTTCGTAGAGAAGGGCGGCGAAAGTTTATTGCACCAAGCGGCATTTGATGCGCTTCATGCAGATTTGCACGCTGAAGATTCTGGCGTTTGGGGTTGGCCTGTATTCCCTGAGAAATACCGCACATTCGACGCGGCTGGCACTCAGAAATACATCAAAGACAACCAAGATCGCGTTCACTTGTACATGTACCTACAATGGATCGCGGACGATCAAATCAAAGAAGCGCAAGCTCTAGCAGAAGAAAAAGGCATGGCTGTGGGTCTGTACCGCGACCTTGCTGTAGGTGTTGCAGATTCTGGCAGTGAAACATGGGCGGATGAAGGCAACCTAGTGCTGGATGCAAGCATCGGTGCGCCACCAGATATTCTTGGCCCTCTAGGTCAAAACTGGGGTCTGCCACCGCTTAACCCTCAAGTGTTGGAAGCGACAGGCTACGATG
>NZ_JAWOVP010000199.1:0-678 GCF_033339995.1 Vibrio sp. 1641 | reverse complement strand
CATGTGGGCGTGATGCTAGGACGATTCTACGATTGGTTGCGTTAGTCATGTTTATCTCACTTATGGATTAGACCGGTCGTCTAGTTTTCGTTCCAAAATATCCCGCTCTTAGAGCGGGAAGATTTAGTGTGTTCCAAAAGGTTAATAGCCCAAATGAAACAGGTGGAGGGTATTCATCTTACTTTAACGTTACTTGTTATGGGCAAGTACGCGTGTTTTGCAGTAGATGTTGAGTATAGGTCAGGCTTTGCGTGAGCGCTTCCTGATCTTGATACAGTTTGTTCAGTAAGCTTGCGCCATTCCAAAGATAATAAATCTGTCTGGCCAACAATGCGCTATCACCGTTTGGGATAGACCCATCTTGAATACCGACATCAATACACTCTGCCATAGCTTGAATGGTCTTATCAGCGCCTCGACGCAGTGCGATACGCATAGGCTCCGATAAATCTGATACTTCGGCGCTTAGCTTCACTAACAAACATTTATTTGCATTGCAGACATCATCTTCCACTTTTACCATTTCTTCAAAGTAGCTCATTAAGCGTTGGTAGCCATTGAGCTCGGTATTAGTGAAGCGTGCAGTCAATTGTTCAAAATACTTGTTGAAGTAATCTTGAATCATTGCCTCACCAAACTGTTCTTTAGATTTGAAGTAATGATAAAACGAGCCTTTTG
>NZ_JAWOVP010000198.1:0-679 GCF_033339995.1 Vibrio sp. 1641 | reverse complement strand
TTGGCGACGGCAGAGTTGTTTCAAGCTCAGTTGCAATATCACTTTAACCGAGACATGCCAATTTCTGCTATTTGGCAATAAATGTTATTTACCTTAAACACAAAAACATCAAATGATCGATGGAGGTGTTTCCTTTTAAGATGTTAATGAGAGCTACTACTTTAAGAAAATACATATACTTAAACTTGTGCTTGGTGATGTGAACTAATCATCACTCAAACTCCTACAAAGTATTTAAATTTGGTCACGTATGGTTAAGGAGATTATTCGTGAGCACCGACAATAATGGTGGGATTAAACGTCCCGATGGAAAGGTAAACGCGATAGATACTGACTATCAGATTGGTCAGGATAACGTTGCGTTAAAAGTCGGCCCATTCGGCTTAGACATTCACAACCGAGTTTTCGCAATTTCTGGGATGGCTATCGTCCTCTTTGTTGTGGCAACGCTAACTTTTCGCCAACAAGTTGAACCCTTTTTCGCTGGCTTACGTGCTTGGCTAGTATCCAATCTTGACTGGTTCTTTCTTGCTTCTGGCAACGTATTTGTCATTGTCTGCTTGGTCTTGATTGTGACACCGCTTGGCCGAGTTCGAATTGGTGGTACTGAAGCGACACCAGATTACTCTTATGCAGGCTGGCTAGCGATGTTGTTCGCAGCCGGTATGGGCATCGGATT
>NZ_JAWOVP010000197.1:0-681 GCF_033339995.1 Vibrio sp. 1641 | reverse complement strand
GTGTTGCCAAAACGCTTACGCGTCAGCGAATAAGAAAACTTTGCCATCTGCTCTAAGTACGGTTCAGCAGCAGGAGAAATCAACGCTTTAAAATCTTCCAAATCTCGTTTCGGTTTTGCTAGCGCCCTTTCCACATCCTGCGCCGTTTTGGCATAAATCGACATGGATATGTCATCCCAATCGAGCTGCTGAAAGCGATCATAAAAGCTCATCTTGAACCCTCACTTCTACAGTTCATCGAGAAAAGACGTTAGCGGACTGGAAGCAACGGCATGAGAAACTTTCCCTGCAAGCCCAGCTTCATAAGCCATACGACCTGACTCGACTGCCATCTTGAACGCTTTCGCCATCGCAACGGGATTACTTGCAGCAGCGATCGCCGTATTGACCAACACGGCATCCGCGCCCATTTCCATCGCTCTTGCCGCATGTGAAGGCGCACCAATTCCCGCATCCACGACAACAGGTACGTTCGCTTGGTCAATAATGATTTCTAGAAAATCGTGCGAAGCGATACCTTTGTTCGAACCAATCGGCGCACCCAATGGCATCACCGCAGCACAGCCAACTTCTTCCAGCCGTTTACATAACACCGGATCAGCATGGCAATATGGCAAAACAATAAAGCCATCTCGCACGAGCTGTTCGGCAGCGGCTAAGGTTTCTATGGGGTCAGGCATT
>NZ_JAWOVP010000196.1:0-681 GCF_033339995.1 Vibrio sp. 1641 | reverse complement strand
TGCACAATGCCACCAGCATATTGAGCAATAAATTGATCAAGCAAGGCGTCACGCTCAAAGTACCGACGATCGACCACGAGGTAAGGCTCGCCATTCACAGCGTTGAACTAGAACAAGTGCTCATCAATCTGTTCCACAACGCTGCGCAAGCGATGGATGGCTATTGTATTGATCCACAAATTTCCATCGCGATTCAATGCCACGATTCGAGCTGCGATATTCTGGTGTCAGATAACGGCCCGGGGATGTCTGACGAGGCACTGGCGAAAATCTTTGACCCGTTTTTTACCACCAAACCAGAAGGGCTCGGACTGGGTTTGACCATTTCAAAACGTATTTTAGAAAGCTATCACGGAGCGCTCAGCGCCTATAACCACCAAGGGACGCAATCGGGTGAGTCAGGCGGCATGACCTTTGTGGTCACCGTTCCGATGGCAAACACCAGTACCACCAAACCAGTAACGGAAAACGACCATGCATAACGCAGTTATCTTTGTTGATGACGAACCACACATTCGTGATGCCGTTTCACAAGCACTACTTATCGAGGGCATTGAAGTCACTTGCTTTCCCAATGCCGTTGAAGCACTCAGAGTTATCGATGCCAATTCTCCAGCCATCATCATTACCGATATTCACATGCCGGTCATGGATGGCTTAGAGTTTATGCGTACGCTGCTG
>NZ_JAWOVP010000195.1:0-682 GCF_033339995.1 Vibrio sp. 1641 | reverse complement strand
GGTCGGTGGTATGTTGGCTCCGGCACTTATTTACGTTGCTTTTAATGCAAATGACCCTGAAGCGATCTCTGGTTGGGCAATTCCTGCGGCGACAGACATTGCATTTGCTCTGGGTATCATGGCGTTACTTGGTAAGCGCGTACCAGTGAGTCTAAAAGTATTTTTGTTGGCTCTTGCGATCATTGACGACTTAGGTGTTGTAGTCATCATTGCTCTGTTCTACACCGGTGATCTTTCTTCAATGGCATTGCTTGTCGGCTTCGTCATGACAGGTGTACTGTTCATGCTGAACGCGAAAGAAGTCACCAAGCTAACACCGTACATGATTGTAGGTGCGATTCTGTGGTTTGCTGTACTTAAGTCTGGTGTGCACGCAACATTGGCAGGTGTAGTGATCGGTTTCGCGATTCCGCTGAAAGGAAAGCAGGGCGAACACTCTCCACTGAAACACATGGAGCATGCTCTTCACCCTTATGTCGCATTTGGTATTCTTCCTCTGTTTGCATTTGCGAACGCAGGTATCTCGCTAGAAGGCGTATCGATGTCTGGTCTAACTTCAATGCTGCCTCTAGGTATTGCACTAGGTCTATTGATTGGTAAACCTCTAGGCATCTTTAGCTTTAGCTGGGCAGCTGTGAAACTGGGCGTTGCGAAGCTACCAGAGGGTATAAACTTCAAGCAT
>NZ_JAWOVP010000194.1:0-683 GCF_033339995.1 Vibrio sp. 1641 | reverse complement strand
GGCCATTTTTTCGAGAACAGTTTCGATGCTGTCCAAATGTGGGTGCAGTGATTCCGTCACCGAGCCAATCACTTTGACTTCGGTCGATTCTGCGCCTTTTTCTGCCACCGTGTAGAGGTGATCTTGCGCGCGCAGCGATTGAATTAACTCTTCACCGCCAAATAGGTTGATTTCGCAAATGCCCCAATCCGAGCCCGTTTTGCTCAGCATTTCATTGGTGAACAGTGCTTGGTGCGCTCGGTGGAAAGCACCGAAACCAAGGTGAATAATACGGCTTTTGAGTGTAGAACGGTCGTAATCTGGCAGCGAAACAGCAGCATTTAGGGTAGAGTTTGCAATGGTTTTCATTTTATTTCCCTTCTCCCGCAGAGTGCTCTGCGGGATGATTCATTGAAAGAGTTAGTAGCCTAGGACCAGTTTTGGTAAGAACAGACTGAGTTCAGGAATAAAGGTCACCGCCATTAGGGCCGCAATCAGTGCAACGTAGAATGGCAGAAGCGGCTTGATCACTTTGTCGATCGCAACATTCGCCACAGAACAACCGATAAACAACGCACTACCTACCGGTGGAGTACAGATGCCGATCGCCAAGTTGAAGGTCATCATGATGCCGAAGTGAACCGGGTCGATGCCCATATCCAGCGCGATTGGCAGGAAGATCGGCGTGAAGATCAGTACCGCTG
>NZ_JAWOVP010000193.1:0-684 GCF_033339995.1 Vibrio sp. 1641 | reverse complement strand
CCCACCTCACGCCGTCAAACTGTCATGAGCTATTGTTTGATGACGTGCTTGCTGTAGAAGCCGCGGGTGAAGAGCATGATGCTTTTGCTCGAACCTTGAGAGAGCAAGATGTTGAAGTACTTCTGCTCCACGATTTACTGGTGGAAACCCTAGCCGTTCCAGAGGCAAAACAGTGGCTGTTGAACACGCAGATTTCTGACTTCCGCTACGGGCCAACCTTCGCTCGCGATTTACGCCAATACCTTTTGGAAATGGACGACGAACACCTCGCGACTATTTTGCTTGGCGGCTTAGCCTATTCTGAGTTACCTATTCAATCTTCTTCGATGCTACCGAAGATGAAGCGCCCACTGGATTTCGTGATCGAGCCACTACCAAACCATCTATTCACCCGCGACACCTCATGTTGGGTATATGGCGGTGTATCACTCAACCCAATGATGATGCCTGCGCGCCAGCGCGAAACAAACCATTTACGCGCTATCTATCGCTGGCACCCGATCTTTGCAGGCCAAGATTTCATTAAATATTTTGGTGATGATGATCTGCATTACGACAACGCAAACGTTGAAGGCGGAGACGTACTGGTGATCGGTAAAGGTGCGGTATTGATTGGCATGTCTGAGCGCACCACGCCACAAGGGGTAGAAAACTTAGCGGCAAGCCTGTTTAAAGCAGGGCAAG
>NZ_JAWOVP010000192.1:0-688 GCF_033339995.1 Vibrio sp. 1641 | reverse complement strand
GTATTCTTCACCGCTAGATAAAGCATACTGCTGTGCGCTGACCTTATCATCTAAAAATTGTACCAGCTCTGAAGAGATTGGTAATTGAGACACATCGATACTCACACCAACTTGTGAGCGTTTTAAAATATGTTTGATATCCGAAATCAAGCCGTCTGAAATATCAATCGCCGAAGATGCTAATCCTACCAAAGCTTGCCCCGCTAACACTCTCGGAGTACTTAGGTAGTGGGCTTTTTCTAGTTCATCAGCACCAATACGACTGCGAAGTGTTTCATCTAAGATGACATCCAGCCCTGCTTTTGCGTCACCCAAATTCCCCGTGACATACACCCAATCCCCGACTTTCGCGCCAGAGCGAGTCAGCGCTTTGCCCTCAGGCACAAAACCTTGCACTGTCAGTGTTAAACTTAATGGGCCTTTCGTTGTATCACCGCCGATTAACTGAATACCAAAGTAATCCGCCAGTTCGAAAAACGCATCACAGAAGGGTGCGAGCCATTCTTCATCCGCTTCAGGCATGGTCAATGCAAAGCTTACCCAAGCTGGTGTTGCGCCCATGGCAGCTAAGTCGCTGATGTTGGATGCAAGCGCCTTGTGAGCAACCCAAGCAGGGTTCGCGTGAGGAAGGAAATGGGTTCCAGCAACCAAGGTATCGGTGCTGATAGCAATCTGTACATTTGCTGGC
>NZ_JAWOVP010000191.1:0-689 GCF_033339995.1 Vibrio sp. 1641 | reverse complement strand
TGTCGTTACCTAAGACGTTAATTATGGTTGGTGTGTCTTCGACTACATTTGTGCTGTCAGCCTTGATGTCGACTACTGGTGCAACCGTAAAGTCCACCGTTTGGCTAACGCTTTCACCGCTTGGGTCGGTAGCAGTAAACGTTAAGGTTTCTGAGCCGTTCCAGTCTGCTGTTGGTGAAATGGTCGCGATGCCATTTTCAATCGAAACCAACACGTTGCTATTGCCAGACACTGAGAATTCTAGCGCTGAGTCGCTATCTTTAAATGCGTCGTTTAAATCAATCGTGTAGGTCGCAAAGTCTTCCGATAACTCTTGATCTGCAATGGCATTTTCAACAGTCGGTGCATCGTTAACACGATTCACAATCAAACTATCACTGTCGCTAGCCGTTGGATTTACACCATCCGACACTGACGCGCTGACAGTCAGATCTTTAAGGTTAAGTTCATCATTGTTAACTGCATCGACGCCTGCTTGAGTCAACTTGACTTCATTGCCAACCAACACGAAGTAACCGTTTGAGTTATTTTCTAAAGAAACGGTTAATTGGTCTTCAGGCGTGTCAGTATCGCGAACCGTTAAGGTTGCGACTACCGTATCAGTGCTCACTGCATCTTCAGTGATGCTTTCTTCATCATCAACCTTGATGGTTGGCGCATCGTTAACACGATTCACAATCAAACTATCA
>NZ_JAWOVP010000190.1:0-689 GCF_033339995.1 Vibrio sp. 1641 | reverse complement strand
AATTTTTACTTTTTCGATTGAATGGAAATGTCACTTTGTTTGCGTTTACTATTGCGCTCAGAGTAATGAGATAAATCGCCCCAAAAGAGAGCCACAATGACTATTCAACTTGTTGAAAAACGCCTTACGCCTGAACTAATGCTCCAAGACTTAGATGTCTTCATGGGCAAGATTGAAGAGCTTGCAATCTTGTTAAAACTGGATCTGAGCTTTGCTCAAGCTGACCATATTGCATTGCGTATTAATGACCCTGAAACGGCAAAAGCTGCGCATGAGGCATGGAATCAATACGGCAAGGTGATTTCACAAGCGAAAATCAACGGTCGTCCAATTATCGTCATCGAATTCGACACAGCACTCGAAAGCCGCGGCTGGAAGATTGAGTGTCTGGAATTGCCATACCCAGCCGAAGGGAAAACCTATCCAACCGAAAGTTGGGAGCACGTGGAGTTTGTGATTCCATCTCATGCGGAAACCGCAGACGAGTTTTTGGCGGACTTAAAACACACTTACCCAGTGTTTGGTGCGCGTTTTGATGAGTTAGAAGAATTGGGTGTGAAGATCAAACTATCGAGCCCGAAAGGGGAAGGTGAACGCTTGAACAACCCAACCGTGGCGTTTAAGTACCAAGGTATTTGTATCAAGCTGCATCCGCATTCGCTCAAGCGTATAGTGGAGTCTGAGCAGGC
>NZ_JAWOVP010000189.1:0-690 GCF_033339995.1 Vibrio sp. 1641 | reverse complement strand
AAAAAGCTGGCGGCTTACGGTTGGGTGGATTGGCAACCGGCGATTGGGCGAAGCAACCCAAGCCGTTTGAGTATCACCATTACTTTGCAACAAGCGATGACCGAGTTTTTGGTGGAAGAGCTTGCTAGGGGCAGAATGAATTCGATAACAAAGCTTATCGATTGGTTCGGCCAAACGGCGGTTCGTTCGCTTACGATTGCATCGGAAAAAGTGAACGAGCTGAATGAGTCTAAAAACGCCATTCTTATTTCTTCTTATCCGTGGGTTTCAAATATCGATCCCGCAGAAACCTTCCGTCATACCGAATTACACGTAGTCAAAAGTGTTTATGATGGGCTGCTAACACAAAACTCCAATGGTGGCATTGAGCCCGCTTTAGCGCATGAATGGAAAATGGAAGAAAACGTCATGACGTTATGGTTAAGGCCAGGCATTTTTCGTCATGATGGTGAGCTTCTGAGCATAGACGACGTGGTTTGGAGTTTAGAAAGACTCAAGCAAATTAAAGGGCCGGTTTATGAGCTTTGCCAATGCATTTAAACTGTTACAGCCGAAACTCCGAACTGCTTGAAGATAGTGCTCAAACGCGCAAACCAATTCTTTCCGAACAAGTTAGCCACGCCACATGCCACAAAATTGTGTCGAGACACGGCCTCTTCTGGCTCGGGTTATTCATATCATATCGGCACA
>NZ_JAWOVP010000188.1:0-690 GCF_033339995.1 Vibrio sp. 1641 | reverse complement strand
TGATCCTCTCTTATAATTTCATCGCTTCCCACAACATTTGAAGGAAGCAGCAAGAAGTTAAGTGCAGTCATTTTTAATCAGGAATATATAGGAAATGGAGTAATCGTTATGACTCTAAACAAAACAGGGCTTGCTTTAGCAATGTCAGCAATTTTATTTAGTGGCTCTCTAATCGCGAATGAGATCGATGATGGCAACGATAATATGCAATGGACTGACAGCGCCAATACTGCTATCGGTTTATCAGGCAGCTTTAACGACAACAGTGACAACAGTGCTTCACTGGGTATCGGTGATAGCTTTAACGATAACAGCGATAATCGTAATCAAAGCGACAACCGTAACCAGAGTGATAACCGTAGCTACGCTGATTCAAGCACAACAAACTCGAACAGCTTTAACGACAATAGTAACTATCAAAGTGACTCGAGCTCAACAAATGTTGATAGCTTCAATCAAGTCCATATGGATACAGATATGGTTGTTGCGAGCTCAAGCCTAATGGGTGGTGTTACAGGTGCATCAGTTATTTATGCAACTAACGCAGATGATACTCGAGTTCGAGTTGAAAACATTAACACCCTTGGTGGTCTTGGTGGTGCTGCTGGTATTACTACCGTTGGTCAGAATGCTGGTTCAAATTCACTTGTCCAACAATCTGTTACAACTAATGCAAGTGTGTTTACTGGG
>NZ_JAWOVP010000187.1:0-692 GCF_033339995.1 Vibrio sp. 1641 | reverse complement strand
TACCTTCGTGGTTGCTGCGAAAGCTGGCTGGTGTTCAGTACTTCGCTTGGCACGTGAAAACGATGTTGAACGTCGTCTTCACAAGCGCGAGTTGGCGTACATGTCTGCCGATGAACTGCGTTCAATGTCGGATAAATCGTTGGGTGCGCTGCGTCTTGCTGTTGCAAACAATGATGACCTACGTGATGCGTTACGTTTGTCTGAAGATAATGCACGTCCAGAGCGTAAAGTTCTGTTCTACATTGCGGTTTACCAGCACCTTCGTGAGCGTATTCGTCAGGACATTATCCGCACTGATGACCCAGTAGAAGCTATCGAAGAAATGGAAGTAGAGCTAGCGCGTCTGACTGAAGAGCTAACTCAACGCGAAAACCGTCTGGCAATCAGCTCTGAGTCTGTGGCAAGCATCATCAAGAAGACGATTCAGCGTGAGCAAAGCCGTATTCGCATGCTAAACCAAGGCTTGTCGAACATCTCGTTCGGTCAGGTGAAAGGTGTGCGTCTAAACGTGAAGATCCGTGAAAGCCATGAAGTGCTATTGCATGGTCTGTCTTCGCAGCAAGAACAGCATAAAGATTTGTTTGAATCTCCACGTTTCACTTTCTCAGAAGCGATGGCAAAACTGTTCCAACGCGTGAACCCTCACATCGATATGGGTCAACGTTCTCCTCAGGTTTTGGGGGAAGAGCTAC
>NZ_JAWOVP010000186.1:0-694 GCF_033339995.1 Vibrio sp. 1641 | reverse complement strand
ATCTTCATCCGCCAAATGCAGCGCTTGTTCCAAGCTCATGTGCTGCTTTCGTTTCTCAGAAACACCAACTGAAATCGAGACAGTTTTCAGCTCTGCGCACAATTTATCGGTAACATCCAATCGACTCAGTTCTTGAACGGCTCGCGAAAGCTCTATTTGTGTTGGGTATCCGAGCAAAATAAATTCGTCACCACCAATACGATAGCTTCGCCCAGACCACACTCGATGTATCTTCAGCGAAAGCAATTGCAGCACTTCATCACCCGCTAAATGACCGTAGGTATCGTTGATTTGTTTGAAGTGATTAATATCTAAATAAAGAATCGCCAAATCCTTAGTCACCCCTTGGCGATACTTAACTTGCAAAGAGCGACGATTCCTCAACCCAGTTAAATTATCGGTGTTGGATTGACGATACAGATAGAGAGAAACACAAATTGCCAATACAAGTACGAATAGAAATACCGCTTGGGTTTGTGTTGCCAATCGCACCTCATACTCTAACGCCGTGCGCCAATCTGGACGCAAATCGTATTGAGCCACAATTTTGTCAACGCCCAACATCGCGATCGCGCGGCTAAAATATGGCGCTAACATTGCACCGCGTTCATTCGCGACGAGGCCGATAGACAACTGCGAACTGTAAAACTCCCCTATCGCGGTATCTTGTTCGATGGGCACAAGCTCGCTCAAA
>NZ_JAWOVP010000185.1:0-696 GCF_033339995.1 Vibrio sp. 1641 | reverse complement strand
CATCGCAAATCTAGTCTTGAAAGGGAGATGGCATCGAATGATACTCTCCGGTGTCAATAATTTCAGCAGTTAATTTGCAAACTATAGAGGTTGATATGCTCCCAATTATCGATAATGGATGGTTGACTCACGCAAAGCATGTTCCATCACCATTTTTTGATGCACGCAACAGCGAACACGATATCTCTCTATTAGTTGTTCATAACATCAGTTTGCCACCTGGTCAGTTTGGTGGGCCGTATATTGAAGATTTTTTCAGCGGTAATCTTGATCCTAACGCGCACCCATTTTTTGAGGTAATTCACAAAATGGGCGTTTCAGCGCATTGTTTAATTAAGCGCGACGGTGAGATTGTTCAGTTCGTTTCATTTCTTGATAGAGCATGGCATGCGGGGCAATCAAGCTTTGCCGGGAGAGACCGTTGCAATGATTACTCCATTGGCATTGAGCTAGAGGGAACAGAATTTGTGGCGTATACAGAAGAGCAATATCAATCACTTGCTCGATTAACTCAAGCCATCATGCATCAATATCCTCAAATTACCTTGCCACGAATTACCGGCCATCAATACATTGCTCCCTTGAGAAAAAGCGATCCTGGTCTAAGCTTTGATTGGGTTAAATATAGGCAGCTGGTTCAACGTTGATTTGTAGCAAAACTGTAAATTCAAAAAACGGAAATAAATAAGGCATACG
>NZ_JAWOVP010000184.1:0-697 GCF_033339995.1 Vibrio sp. 1641 | reverse complement strand
TGCCATGCGTGAGTTCCGCACTGCGCTAAACGAAATGAACAGCAGCACAAACAGCATCATTAAAAACTCCTCCTCCTTCTCTCAAGAAGGCTACTTTACTGCAAATGCAGACGCTAAGGCTCTATCGGGTAGTTATCAGATATTCGTCGAGCAAGTAGCAACGTCACACCAAGTTTCTACTGGAATGCCAGCAGATCTAGACGCAACCACTGAAATCCCAAAAACAGGAAATCTTGAGTTCACCATCAACGGTAAAACAATGACGATTGATCTATCAACGGTCGATACCGACGGTGATGGTGTAACGACGGTGAGTGACCTAACGAAAGCGATCAATAACAACAGTGATAACCCAGGTGTAAACGCAACCTTGGTACGCTCAAATGGTCAGACTCACTTCATGCTTTCAAGCACTGAAACCGGCGTCGCTAACCAAATCAACGTGTCCGCAACGGGTACAGGCCAAGCGTGGTTTGAAGATGCATTCACAAACCTTAGTCAAATCAGTGCCCCCCAAGATGCCGTGATCTGGTTGGGTGCAGAGAAAACTGGTCTAAAACTCACTAACTCGAGCAATACGTTTGAAGGTGTTATCGATGGCGTAGACATTACCGTAACCAAGGCTCAGACCTCTGGAGAAACCGCGATTGGTTTAGGTATCGGCGCTGATGACGAAGCAACCAAAGAGCAGCTCAAT
>NZ_JAWOVP010000183.1:0-698 GCF_033339995.1 Vibrio sp. 1641 | reverse complement strand
ACGATGTGCTTCATAAAAGGATTCGACCATATTGCCGATTTTACTAAACAATCACAGCGAGTTAATTGTGAGGCGATTAAAACGTAATCAATTAAACTCGGATGATTGGCAACAATTAAACAATTTCGATCTTGTTGAAGAAGGTCTGCGCCAATAATTTCATAATCAATCGCCCCGCTGAACTTCATTAATTTACAGAATGTGTTGAAAGAATATTGAATCGCGCCTTGAACTTTATATTCACGTTCAGTTTGGTCAGAGACAAAAATACGAATAGTTGGAATCACGATAAAGCTCAGCGCTAAACCACCCAAACCAAATACCGAAAAACAGAAACCCGTGGCGAGCACGCGCCAATACTGATTTAAGCGATTCATTGTTTGCGCCATTCCCAAGATTGCTGTGGGGCATGGATGGTCCACTGAGTTTTGTCTGACAAGTAGTGCTGCAAAAACGCTAAGCCTTGTGGCAAAAGGTGGCCTTGTGTTTCTACGTTGTGGCTGCTGTGCAACATAAAATCATAACCGTTTGATAGCACCAAACCTAAGCCAAAGCCCGGATATTGCTGCTGTTCAAATTCGGTGTAGGAGTCAGGTAAAGGTTCATCAAAGTCGACAAGCAGAACTTTCTTATCTGGATTGTCTGCTAAAAATAGCCACGCTTCTAATATCGCGCTTTGGAATGTATTTTCCGATGCC
>NZ_JAWOVP010000182.1:328-698 GCF_033339995.1 Vibrio sp. 1641 | reverse complement strand
AATCGTAGTAAACCGTGCATTGGCAAGTGCGAAGCAAAGCCCTGCAACCGCAGCTGGTTTGCAAAACAGCCTGCAAATTACCGTGAGCAGCCTATCAAGCGCACTAGTTGCCGCGATGGCAAGCCAAGCTCAAATGGTTACGGGCGTGGCAATCGTCATTTGTATGGGTGGCTTGTGGATGGGTTACATTCTGTCGAATCGTGAACTCTCTAAGCATTTCACTACACCTGACAACGCTCGCGTCGTCAGCGAAGATGAACTTTAAGTCTGTACTTCAGTCCATCCGATCATAATAAGAGCCGCGTAAAGCGGCTCTTTTCATTTATAAACTTTTCAGTCCCCACTTCTGAGCAGTCTGCTTAAAGAAGCC
>NZ_JAWOVP010000182.1:0-318 GCF_033339995.1 Vibrio sp. 1641 | reverse complement strand
TGTGTTTTTTTCAACTCCACCCAGTGATTGATGTAGTTAATCCAGACTTGGTCGTCTTGTGGTAACAACATGGCGATTGGAGTCGGTCTGCGAGGTGCTTTCACAGGCACAATCGCCAACTGTTTGAACTTGTCCACCAGCGTCGCCGCTTCCACATTGGAAGTCACAGACACGTCCGCTCTGCGAGCCAACAGCTCTTGGAAATCACGCGCGGGGGCTTCAATCACAATATGCTGCGCCGATGGAAAGAACTCTTTCACCATTTTTTCTTGTACCGTACCTAACGTCGCAGCCACTTTCACATCGGGTTTATTAAAA
>NZ_JAWOVP010000181.1:0-701 GCF_033339995.1 Vibrio sp. 1641 | reverse complement strand
AACGCTGGTTTCAATATATTAGCAGCATCACCTTGCCCCGCTTGACCACCACCTCCGATTAGACCATGAGCTTCATCGATAAAAAGAATGATTGGCTGCGAAGATTCGTTAACTTCTCGAATGAGATTTTTAAGTCTGTTTTCAAACTCCCCTTTCATCCCCGCACCCGCCTGAAGCAAAGCAAGATCGAGTGATTTGATGGCAACATCATGTAAAGCCGGAGGAACATCCCCATCCACTATTTTTTGCGCCAGCCCCTCAATTACCGCAGTTTTACCTACACCAGCCTCACCCGTTAAGATCGGATTGTTTTGGCGGCGACGCAATAAGATATCGATCATCAAGCGGATTTCATTGTCGCGACCGATAACAGGATCTATTTTTCCAGCTTTAGCTTGCTCAGTAAGATCCGTTGTGAACTGATTCAATGCAAAGTTCGAGCTGCTCGTCGCCTTAGAAGTATTGTTTCCACCATCGCCCACATGCTCTTTAATTACGACTAGGCGAGATGGTTCGACTTTGTCTAGCTCCGCGCTAATAGCGTTCATCATATTCACTAGCGTGTCATCAGAAAGATACGCAAACAGTAAGTGGATACAGTTCACTTGTTCTTCATGAAACTCTATCGTTGCGCACATCAAAGCATTCTGCATCATGGTTACAGTATGAGCAGAAAGGCCTGGGACGGTTTGGCATCCAGT
>NZ_JAWOVP010000180.1:0-701 GCF_033339995.1 Vibrio sp. 1641 | reverse complement strand
TCACGGTAACCGACGATCTTGAGCGCATCAGTGCTATCCGCAGTCGCACCAGCAAAAAACCGATTTTGCGTCCAACCGTAAAAATGCCGATGACGATTGCTGGGCATACGGTAGATACCGTGGTGAACCTTACCTCGCGCAAACAGTTCTCTGCCCCAATCCTGATTGGCAAAACTTACCTAGATGATAACGCGTGGGTGTTTGCTGGGTATGACTACCTGCAAGAACAACCCAACGCGAAAATGATTGGTAAGAAAGAGACGGTAGAAATCGAAGGCATTCCCTACAAAACCAGCGTTTCGACAAGCAGCCGGTACACCAACGTTCACGCTCTCGACATCAAAGTGGATAAAAAAGCCAAGCAAGTGTCGTTTACTTTAGAGGGTGAGAACGGCAAGCGCCATCCTATGACACTGCCATTGGTGCGCATGTTGAAAACCACCAAGAGCGAGCGACCTTTGGTGTATCTGCCTGTCAAGATTGATGAAAACGAAACTCAGCAATGGTTGGTGTACTTACGAGACCGCAGCAAGTTCAGTTCGCAAATCCGTCTGGGTCGAGACGTAGTGAGCCAACATTTCGTGATAGATACCGACAAAGAGAATTTGCTCGGTGGTGTGGAAAAAACCTTTAAGAGTGCACTGAAGTCCAAGCCATTGGTGATTTCACCAGAAGAGGAAGTGAACATTGATGGCTACGTG
>NZ_JAWOVP010000179.1:0-705 GCF_033339995.1 Vibrio sp. 1641 | reverse complement strand
AGCAAGCTCTTCCAATTGCTGGTGTAAACAAACTAAAAGCGTTTGTTCGCCAAAGTGCTGCGGCTCAATTTTCTCTTTGCCTAACAACAAAAACGCCTCGGTCAAAACGCGCATGTCTTCACACGCAGCTTGCATTCGCGCAATCGCTTTTTGTGCCACCCTTGGCTGGTCAGGCACTCGAGATAAAATGTCTGTTGAGCCTGCGATCACCATAATAGGCGTGCGAAGCTCATGAGAGGCAAAACGACTAAACTCTTGTTCGCGGCGGAAATAGCCCGCGATGTCGTTCTTACTGTCTAACAACGTCTGCTCAATATGCCGCGTTTCACTGAACTTCGTTTCCACTTCAAATGCAGGCTGGTCGGGTGGCATCTGGCTGATTTTTGACTCGATTTTAGCGAGCGGTCGAGCCAAAATTTTCACCATAGAAATACCGTAACCAAGCATAATCAAGGAAAACAACCCGCCCAATAACAGAGTGAACTGGTGCAATGAGCTTTCGTATTCATCCAGATAATCGTCCGAGTCATCTTGGAAAACGATGTACATCAAGCCTTCGCCAGAAGGATGATCAAACACCACAAAGTGCTTATCCTCTTCGCCCAACAAGTATTCATAAAAGCCTGGAGATTTGAACGCGAGCAACCAACTTGGTGTCGGAGCTTTGCTCCAATAGGAGTTAAATTCCAACTTGTTTGGTAACGG
>NZ_JAWOVP010000178.1:0-707 GCF_033339995.1 Vibrio sp. 1641 | reverse complement strand
GAGCACAACCATAAAGCTGGTCTAAGCATCTTCCGCGTTGTGGTTCTGGGCATGGTAATGTTTGGTGCGCTAGCGTCTCTTCCTGTGGTTTGGTCGTTGGCTGACGTTTCGATGGGTCTGATGGCGATTGTTAACTTGGTAGCGATTCTGTTGCTATCGGGCATCGTGATCAAACTGGCGAAAGACTACAACCGCCAGCTAGGCGAAGGTAAAGTACCAACGTTCGATGCGAACGATTTCCCTGAGCTTAAGTCTCAGCTAGAAGACGGTATTTGGGACAACACTAAGAAAGACTAAGTGTTCTCCTATCGTTAAAAGCTATTAAGACGATTCGTAAAGCCATGCAGACAATGCATGGCTTTTTTTGTACCCTAATAAAAAACAAAATTAGGGAAGTGAAAGTCATGCTTATCGTAGTTTCTCCAGCGAAGACCCTCGATTACGAGTCTCCGTTAGCGACAGAAAAATTTACTCAACCAGAGTTAATTGAATATTCAAAAGAATTGATCGACGTTTGCCGCAAACTGACGCCTGCTGATGTTGCCTCTTTAATGAAAGTGAGTGACAAAATAGCGGATCTGAACGTCGGGCGATTCCAAGAGTGGAGCGAAACGTTCACAACGGAAAACTCGCGTCAGGCCATTTTGGCGTTTAAAGGTGATGTGTACACGGGCTTGGAAGCTGAAACACTATCAGATGCGGACTTC
>NZ_JAWOVP010000177.1:0-707 GCF_033339995.1 Vibrio sp. 1641 | reverse complement strand
GCAAGCATCGATGCAAACCAAAGCACCTTCAAACTGGGCGCAAACATCACCGTGTCTTACCACAGTGTGGACCAACTAAAAGTAGGTCAATGGGTAGAAGCGGAAGGCAAAATGGAGGGGGATATTTTTGTCGCCTCTGACGTCGAAATAGAAGGCTATGACAACCTAGAAAACGACAGCGATGTGGAAGGCATCGTCACTTGGGTTGCGAACGATTACAGCGAGTTTTCACTAAACTACCGCGGTGCGTTCTTTGTTGATAACGCAACTCGATTCGAGGACGGTAGCAAAATGAGTTTAAAACAAGGCCAAGAAGTCGACGTTTCTTCTGTCTTGAGAAATGGCAAACGCATTGCCACCGTCGTTGAGTTTGAAGCGCCAGATTTTGATGACAACCATCAATGGCAAGGCAAAGAATTTGAATGCGAAGGTTATGTGTCAAATTACGATGCGAATGCAAGAACATTTGAAATCGAACGTTGTGAGAATGATGCTGATCAACGGCTAAATAACAAATTAGTGGTTATCGATGCGCAAACTCAATTCCAAGGCATTGAAGAACTGAACTTGAATGGTGCTCGTGTCGAAGTCGATGGTGTGATCATCAATAATCAAAACGTCGCTCGCGAAATCGCGCGAGAAGGCTACGACGACTAAACTAGATCTGCCACCACGTTTAAACAAAGCCCCATAAAAGTGTCACTTCG
>NZ_JAWOVP010000176.1:0-707 GCF_033339995.1 Vibrio sp. 1641 | reverse complement strand
TTTTCGCCAGTTTAGATTAGATAATGTCTAACGTTGTGCCATTTGTCGTAGACGCCGACTTCGTCGTCACCTGATACTTTTTGTCTTTGATGGTCGATACCAAGTACCACGTCGATTGAGCGGCATCAGCTGTAAAGGTCACTCGCATAAAGCCACGTTGTTTGATGTCAGCCCATTGCAGCTCGGAGACTAAATGCGGCAAGGTGTATTCCATTTGAGCAATCGCCACCGGGTCCAACGCCAAATACTCTTCTAACCCCGGAGAGCTCACCGAGCTCGTCGCAAACTCGACCCCTATCGGATTATTTGACACATCTTTTAACTCACTTGCCCACGCGTTGTGAGTATCGCCCGCTAAACACACAAAATTGCCACTACTTGCTTTGGCCAGTTGGTAGACTTTTTCACGCTCGACATAGTAACCATCCCAAGCATCGAGGTTGTATGGCAGAGAAATGGGATCTGCACTTGGATCGGCAAGATAACCCGTGATCGCTGTATTCACCGCCAACAACGCTTCTGTTTTCTTCTCTTCTGTTGACGTAAACAGTTGGAACATCGCCGTCATCACTGAACTTGGTAGCTCCATTCGCGACATCAAAACTTGTTGGCCTAAAACGTTCCATTTTGCATCGTGCGTGTTGAACTCTTTAATCAACCAAGCAAGTTGTTCAGTGCCTAGCAGTTCTCTGTCTGCATTGCGTGAT
>NZ_JAWOVP010000175.1:0-708 GCF_033339995.1 Vibrio sp. 1641 | reverse complement strand
GAGACTTTTCACGAAGGATGATGGCTGCGCATACGCATGTTTGAGGCGTATGCTTAAAACGATGCTGATTGAATGAATCGTCAACACCGTGTTTTTGGGTCAGTTACCTGGTTCGAAAGTTGCGCAAGTTGATGCTTTTCATCTTCAGTAAAATGTTGGGTCAACGCGAGTTCTAATGCTTTCTCTGAAAGCTTGGTTGCTGGAGCGCTAAACAGCTTGGGATACATACTAGACAGGGCTAGTAATGCCTTTTGCAGGCGAACCTGAACTTGCAGTTGAGCTGCCCCATCATGCGCTATCGGCAAAAAGACATCATCGAATAAATCTTGGCAGTTTAACGAGGGCACAAACAATCTTGGGAAGCGAGTTTTGGTCGGCTGTTGGCTAATAAGTTCTCCCCAAAGTGAAAGCGCCCGAATCGAACGTCCCAGAACATCAATCGCAGTACCATTATCATTAACGGCAGGAGAGAGGGCCCTAGAGGCTATTTCTGCAAGTACAACTAAGCCAAAGCGAGGATCTTGGTCATAGGATCGCTCAGTTCGGATCGTGAACGCTGCCGTTACCTCACTTTTTTCTGCTAATTCGCCACAGACCCAAGCCAATGGTTGACCAAGATAAACAAAACTCCCTGGCTGCCTCTCAATATAGATAGTGGATTGAGAGGCTTTAGCAATACTATCTAGATGGTGCATATCAATATGTTGT
>NZ_JAWOVP010000174.1:0-709 GCF_033339995.1 Vibrio sp. 1641 | reverse complement strand
TTTTTCGCTAAAGCTTCTTTTCGAGCTGTCGATACAACCTGATTTTGCGTTGAAATTAAGAATCCAAATCGCCTAACCAAGCAAGGTAAGTGCGAGGTTTGGCGCCTGTTTAGCTTGGGCTAAAATAGTGGTACTGACTTGTTGCAAGATCTGCTGCTTCACCATTTGCGTGGTTTCTTTGGCGTAATCAGTATCTTGAATACGACTGTTCGATGCCGCTAAATTTTCGTGGATGTTATCTAGATTATTGATCGCATGATTGAAGCGATTTTGATATGCACCTAACTCGGCACGTTGGCTATCGACAAATTTCATCGCCGTGTCTAGTACAGCGACAGCTTGCTGCGCCCCACCAACGGTTGTGATGTTCAAGTTATTGACCGCATCATAACCTTTCAACGACATCCCAAGCTCACTCGCAAGATCTCCTGAGAATGAAATCGTTCCGGCGGTTTCTTCTCCTGCCATAAAGATCTGTAACTGACCTTTTTCATTAACAGAAGCCGTCACTTTGTCGGTTTGGCCATTAATGTAGGTCGCGAGTTCTTCAATATCATCACCAGCTTTGGCATTGATTTGGATTTTTTCCGTCTCGCCAGAACGGTTGGTGAAAGACATCGTCAGATCATTGGCGTTCTCTTTTACCTGCCAATCAGAATCAGCACGCCCTTGAGCGACATAACTAAAGCCCCCCATGTCCAACCCGTCA
>NZ_JAWOVP010000173.1:0-709 GCF_033339995.1 Vibrio sp. 1641 | reverse complement strand
GAAGCTTAAGGGATGAACATGAAAAAGATTGAAGCGATTATCAAGCCATTTAAATTGGATGATGTTCGAGAAGCACTTGCTGAAGTAGGCATCACAGGGATGACCGTTTCTGAAGTGAAAGGTTTTGGTCGTCAGAAAGGCCACACTGAGCTATACCGCGGTGCGGAATACATGGTGGACTTCCTACCAAAAGTGAAACTGGAAATTGTTGTTACTGAAGATGTAGCAGACAAATGCGTAGAAACCATCATCGAAACCGCGCAAACAGGTAAGATTGGCGATGGTAAAATTTTCGTAACGGATGTTGAGCGTGTGGTTCGTATTCGTACTGGTGAAGAAGACGAAGACGCGATTTAAGATTTCACTACAATTGCATTTTTGATTAAGCTAAAAGGGAGCCCAATAAGGCTCCTTTTTTATTTCATGCATTCAGGTACGCTCTCATGTTTAAGCGTTTTGTTCTCTCTTTAGCCTTTCTAATCATGGCTGCGGTAGTGAGTTTTCAAGTCATCTTTACCGTACCGGAACATCCACAGATCATCACACAAACTGGATCTGAAATTACCGAAGACATTCGATGTATAGAGTTTAGCGGAGCAAAAGCTCTGGACGATAACGGTGAACTCAACCTTTTAGTTTGGAACATCTACAAGCAAAATCGCGCTAACTGGCAATCTGAGCTGGAGTTGTTCTCGGCAGATAAGCAATT
>NZ_JAWOVP010000172.1:0-713 GCF_033339995.1 Vibrio sp. 1641 | reverse complement strand
AAAAGCTCTTTTTGCCAAACAGAGCGCATGTCGTTGTTGCCCCAAGCTTTCATAAAGACCGATCAAACTGTCAATGGCAGCCAAGCAGAGCGGATTCCGAGTTACATAATCAGCCAGAACTTTGACTGCTTCAGATATGTGGCCTTGATGATGCAATAAAAACGCGGTCGCACATACTTTACTTGCATGCTCTTTCTGACTGCAGAGAGGTAAATAATCCTCAAGTAGTGTGTAGTCACGTCTTTCAACTAAAGTATCGATAATCAGAGATTCAACACAAATACTGGACGCGTGGGTCTTGTGAAGCAAGATGACATCAGATAGTAAGAGAGGTTGTGAAGCCAGCAGTCTTTTTGTTACAGCGGCAATGTGCTGTTGTTCTTGCAGTGCTTGGAGCATTTTCGTGTAAAGTGCTTTTGTTTGAAGGGGTTTTGTTAGCAGGTGACGAACCCGCCCAGAGCTAGAAAGTGCTGTGAGAACGGTCTCTTTTGTGGCATCGCTAGAAATCATAAGCACAGCGGTTGTGTCTGAAATCAGTTGTGCTCTGCTCAGGAGGTGAACGAGATCCAAACCGGTGTATTTTTCTGCAAGATGGTAATCAATCACTAAGAAGGAATAAAAGCGAGTTTTTGCGGCGAGTAAGGCCGCTTGCGTGTTAGTCACGCAAGTGATGTTAGAAGCTTTTGCGCCTAATGCAATGAGTTGGTGTTTCA
>NZ_JAWOVP010000171.1:0-713 GCF_033339995.1 Vibrio sp. 1641 | reverse complement strand
GCTACCGATGACTAGAGAAACCAATTTTTTATTCACTACTTTTTCCTTATTGTTACGTTATAACATATGATTTTTAAGTTGTTATAATATAACAATTATCATTACACAAGGAATAATTGAAAATAGAACCCATTTGTATTCAGAAAACCGTTGAACATTGCTTAACCAACCATTGCATCAAATTACGTTTTTAAACGTATAATTGGATCAAGCACCGATAAAATAAGTAACGGTATTTCAGTATGTTGAATATGGATTTTTCTCAAAGGGTCGTCATCGAAACAGGCAGCCAAAATTGGGTTGCTAGCCCCTCTCAAGGAGTGTGGCGTAAGCCATTGGAGCGAGAGGCAAAAGAATCTGGTCACGTAACCAGTGTAGTGAAGTACGAAGCAGGATCGCGTTTTTCTCCTCACCTTCACCCTTACGGAGAAGAAATTTTTGTGCTCGATGGTGTCTTCTCTGACGAAAATGGCGACTATCCCGCAGGTTCTTATCTTCGTAACCCACCCGGCAGTCAGCACGCGCCGTTTAGCGAGAAAGGTTGTGTCATTTTGGTCAAGCTCAATCAATTTGATCCGAACGATCTTAAAACTGTTCGAATCAATACTCGAGAAACAGAATGGTTGCCTGGCATTGGCGGACTACAAGTGATGCCGTTACATGATTTTAAGCACGAGCACGTTGCGTTGGTGAAGTGGCCCAAAGGCGAAAAG
>NZ_JAWOVP010000170.1:0-713 GCF_033339995.1 Vibrio sp. 1641 | reverse complement strand
ATTCTTCGTCGTACCATGCGTGAGTCTTATGCCAGCGAGAAAGATTCCGGTTTTAAGTGTTTGAACCCAGAATTACGCTCAGTGGTCATTATTGGTGGTAATGGCCAGTTAGGCAGTCTGTTTGGCCGCATGTTCAAGCTATCAGGTTACCAAGTGAAAGTTTTGGGTAGCAAAGATTGGGGTCGTGCGGATGAGATTCTCAAAGACGCAGGCTTAGTGGTTGTCACCGTACCGATTCACCTGACGGAAGGGGTGATTGAAAAACTGGGCAACTTGCCACAAGACTGCATTCTGTGTGACCTGACGTCTATCAAGTCAAAGCCGCTGCAAGCGATGTTGAATGTGCACGCTGGACCTGTGGTTGGTTTACATCCAATGTTTGGCCCTGATGTTCCTAGTCTTGCCAAGCAGGTGATTGTGTACTGTGATGGGCGTGGTAACGAGCAATACCAATGGTTGTTGCAACAGTTTGGTATTTGGGGCGCGAGCTTGTGTCAGATTGATGCGCAAGAGCACGACCATGGCATGACGTTAATCCAAGCGCTGCGCCACTTCACGTCATTTGCTTACGGAATGCACCTTAGCAAAGAGAACCCGAATATTGAGCAACTGTTGAAACTGAGCTCGCCAATTTATCGTCTTGAATTAGCAATGGTGGGGCGTCTGTTTGGTCAGGATCCGAATCTCTACGGTGACATCATTCTCGCATCGCA
>NZ_JAWOVP010000169.1:0-714 GCF_033339995.1 Vibrio sp. 1641 | reverse complement strand
TTTTGATATAGATTCCGTCACGCAAAGTACTGCAGATGCGCTCTATATCACGCCAAGTAACCAATATCCGATGGGGACGACTTTAAACACTGAGCAGCGAGCACAAATCATTGAGTGGGCATCGAACCAAGAGGCTTGGATTCTTGAAGATGACTACGACAGTGAATTCCAATTTGCACATCGTCCATACACCAGTTTACAAGGGTTAGCCGCACAAATGGGCCGAGACGAGCGAGTGTTATACATCGGCTCTTTTAGTAAAGTCATGTTTAATGGTTTGAGGCTTGGCTATCTCGTTGTGCCTGAATCGCTGGTAGATAAATGTTTGATGGTGAAAGACGCACTTAGTGGTGACACGCCAAGTCATATTCAAGCCGCGATGGCGGACTTCATTTCAGAAGGAAGCTTGCTGCGACATATTCGTAAAATGAGGCGAGTGTACAAGTCGAAGCACGAACAAGTCTGTTTCTCTATTCAGCATTATTTTGGTGACAAAGTTCGAGTTATCAGCCAAGCGGCGGGGCTGCACGTTACGTTGAGCTGGCAACAAGGGATTGATGAAAACACGTGGACGCAACGAGCCAAAAAGGCGGGCATCGTGATGCGCCCAGTCAGTTTTTATGAGCATCCCGATTTTAAAGCACGAGATTGGCAGGGCGTCGTGATCGGATATGGGAATGTTCGTCTTGACAACATTGACCCGTTGATTAAACG
>NZ_JAWOVP010000168.1:0-714 GCF_033339995.1 Vibrio sp. 1641 | reverse complement strand
CTGACTGGAGTTCAGACGTGTGCTCTTCCGATCCAGGTTAAGTATGGTGTTGGCATCTTCAACTCACCCAGCGAGTTGAAGATGCCAACACCATACTTAACCTGTAGACCTGGCAAAATGTAACCACTCACCGTAACTTGAGAGTCATCACCCGAGCCAGCCGTATCAAGCTGTAAATCTTGTACGCCAAAGGCTTCACCGATTTCTCCAACAACACGACCGCTTTTCGCCAAACTCAGACCAATTAATGTGGTCGTCATCGCGTTACCACCCGACTCACCATCAATATCTTGACCACGAAGCAGGTAAGACAACGCGTTGGCTTGTGGCATCGCAGGCTCCGAGAAAATTTCCACACTCGGATCGGAAGCTGGGCCAGTCACACGCACACCTGCGATCACATCGTCTTGAGTATTGTCAGGGTTACGAATCGCTTTGATCGATACGTACGGTTGATCCGCTGGACCGTTCATTAAGATCTTACCTTCTTCGATCACCAAATCTTGACCAAATGAACGGTAAGAACCGTCAACGATGTTTACCTCACCAACGATGAATGGTCCTTTGTCTTTTTGTGTCACGTTAAGGCTACCTTTCAAGCCGCCCTTCAAGCCAAACGCCGCAAGTTGGAAGTCGTCACCAATCTTGATGTTGATGTCCGTTTCGACGTTGAATGGCATAGCCGCCACTTCATCAACTGGCTGTAAATCCTTG
>NZ_JAWOVP010000167.1:0-714 GCF_033339995.1 Vibrio sp. 1641 | reverse complement strand
AACAGATAGAAGGGCAAAAATAGAGAAGGTAAACGAAGGAAAAAGGTGAGCAGAGCTACTCACCTTGGGGTAAATGTTTTTCCAGCTCGTCGTTTTCGACTTGTAACGCCGCCACCCAGTACGAGATCAGCGCTGTTAAGTTGGCATCATCCAATTCTCGGAGGAGCTGTTTTAACTCACTCAGTAATTGCGCATTCATAAAATGCATCTCTTTATAATTACCGAGAGTAGCAATTCCCGTTTTGTTGGCGTGTTCTGCGATAAAGTCGTCGCCATTTTGATCAAAAAATAGCTCGACCATTTTTTTGATCATCACTTTTTCTATTTTAACGAACCGATAGGCTGATCGAGCAATATTCATATGTGAATGAGGATCGACAAGCGGTAAACACGTTTGGCGATGGTGCGCCATTTTAATGAGTAATTCCCTTACTCGCGTATTATTCAATGTCATACTGACCTCTTTTTCAGTATTTCAGCATTATGCTTTGGTATGTGTGAATATTCATCAATGGTTCTGAATAAGAATGGCCAATAATGTTGACCATTCTTTTTAGGGTTATTTATCGATTAGCTGATCAGGCTAATATTGCTGAGTTTTTCTTTACAGCTTTTGATGTCACTGCGCACTTTGAGTAGCACGGCGTTATCTGCTTGCTCTGGCTGCGCGGTGATGACGTTTTCGATCTCTTTCAATACCTTACTTTCCACGCC
>NZ_JAWOVP010000166.1:0-715 GCF_033339995.1 Vibrio sp. 1641 | reverse complement strand
GATTTGCGGTGACACTGCCAAGTAGCAGCCCGCCAGCAATTAAGATAAGCGATGCAGAGCCGGATACCACGAGTGCTTTATCGCCATGAACGCGTTTAACGCGAATCATCAGAACAATAAACGCGACTAAACCGGCGAGAATGACCCAAAACACTGGTAGGTGATTGGCCATCAAAGACAGTAGCCAAACGCTGGTGGCCAACATCATCACACCAAATACGTTTTTGACCACGTTCATCCACTGACCCGGCTTCGGCAATTTAAGCGCAATGCTTGGGAAAATTGCCACCATAATCCAAGGCAACGCCATCCCCAACGCTAAGGCGGTGAAAATTGCAAACAGCGTAACTACATCGGCACCCAAAGCAAACGCCACGGCTGTTCCTAGGAAAGGCGCAGAACAAGGCGTAGCAAGCAAGGTTGCAAACATCCCTTGCACATAGTGTCCAGCTAACGAGTTGTCGCCTTTCGACGCGAGCCATGTACTGGTGCCAGACGAAAGACGGATTTGAAACAGTCCTAGCATGTTGGCGCCAAACAAACCTGTCACCAGAACCATCAATCCTAAAAACCAAGGACTTTGGAACTGAACGCCCCAACCAATGGCATTACCTGTTAGCTTAAGCACCAAAATAAAACCAGCGAGAATCCAAAACGACGTTAAGATGCCAAGTGAAGACGCAACAAACTGAGCGCGGATTTGACGACGCTCGAT
>NZ_JAWOVP010000165.1:0-716 GCF_033339995.1 Vibrio sp. 1641 | reverse complement strand
AAGCCGATTTTTGCACCACACCATCACCAGCGGCCCAAATTGGCGTACCAACAGGTGCTGCGTAGTCAGTGCCTCGGTGAGGACGTACTCGACCCGTAACTGGGTGAAGACGACGTGGGTTAAAGTTTGAAGTCACGCGACGGAAATCCAGTGGAGCGCGCAAGAAGGCTTTTTTCATCGCTCGGCCATTTTCGTCGTAATATTTGCCCGTTTTTTCATCTAAAATAGCCGTAAACGTATCGCCCTGGTTTTTGAATATCGCAGCGATGATTTTTCCGCGACCAATGACTTCACCTTCTACAACTTCTTCTTGATACAGCACTCGGAAAGAGTCGTTTTTGCGAATATCGAGTGCGAAGTCGATATCCCAGCCAAAAATTCCTGCTAGCTCCATGATTTGGTTGCCATTCAAGCCAGACGAAATTCCTGCGTTCCAGAAGTTGGATTTGATGGTTGCCTCGGCGTAGTTGAATTGGTAATCGACCTCTTTTTTATCGACCTCAGAAACGTATTTGCCGTCTTGCAGTTTGATGCGAAAGGTTTCGAATGCGCTTAGTGTACGGCGCAGTTGAACCAAGTCGTTTTTCTCATCAAAACCAAATTGCAATTTATCGCCCGGACGAAGACGAGTTAACTGCTGTTCAATTTCTTTATCGGAGGACACTAACTCGTGCAGTAGACGAGCAGAGAGTCCCACTCGATTAAATAGAATGGCG
>NZ_JAWOVP010000164.1:0-717 GCF_033339995.1 Vibrio sp. 1641 | reverse complement strand
AACAACTGTTCGCAGCACCATTTATGGTTGAAGGTGAAAGCGTGGTGATGAAGATCTCACTAGGGATTGTGCAAACCAAGCATGGTGAGAACATGCCGCTTTGGCTACGCAATGCCAGTATTGCTCTGAGCTACGCGAAGCAAGATCCACTGACGGGCATTTGTTACTACAGCCCAGAACTCGCGAGCGCATCGAAGTTTCGTACTCAGCTGCTCACGAAGATGCAAACGGGCATCGACAAGCGCGAATTTGTGCCTCATTATCAGCCGATCATCGATCTCGCGAGTGGTAACGTATGTGGCGCCGAAGCCCTAGCTCGCTGGAATAGCGAAAGCGGTATGATTTCACCATTAGATTTCATCCCAATCGCGGAAGAAAGCGGCATGATCAAAGCCATTGGCCAACAAATCTTGCTGCAAGCGTGCCGAGACACATACAAAGCCATCGAGAACAAACAGTGGCCGTCAGACTTCCAATTGCACGTGAACATTTCGGTCAATCAGCTCTCCTGCCCGGCATTTGTCGACACCGTGACACGAGTGCTGGATGTCACCAAGCTGCCTGCAAAAAACCTCACGTTAGAGATCACCGAGTCGCGCATTATTGATAGCGCACCAACGACTCTGGAAAACATGACGAAGTTGCGTGATATGGGCATTGGCATTGCCATTGACGATTTTGGTACGGGTTACTCTTCCCTTGGTTATTTGCATTCTC
>NZ_JAWOVP010000163.1:0-717 GCF_033339995.1 Vibrio sp. 1641 | reverse complement strand
ATATTCCCTCTTTACAACAAGCGGATTTGATTTTGGTCACGGTGAAAGCGTGGCAAGTGATCACTGCACTTAAACCTCTTATTGAGCACATTCATCGCGATGCCATTGTTATGCTTATGCACAATGGTATGGGTACGGCCGAGCAGGTAGAAGAGATGCTATCCGGAAATCCCGTCGTTATCGCAACCACAACCCATGGTGCTTATAAGCCGAATAAAGAACTCGTAATGCACACGGGGCAAGGCATCACTCAAGTTGGCGGCTTTAATGCATCTGGCGCTCAATGCCAGTTTTTGCAAGATGTTATGCAGCACGCTTTACCAGAAGTTGTTTGGAACCCAAACATCAATGCCGCATTGTGGACCAAACTCGCCATAAACTGTGCAATCAACCCGCTTACAGCATTGCATCAATGTAAAAATGGCGACCTTGCACACGGTGATTTTCAAGACACCTTGAAAAACATCACGAAAGAACTTGTCGAAGTGATGAATAAGGAAGACATTGCGACGCAGTTCGACGTACTTTTCGAGACCATTATGCAAGTGGTGCGGGCAACGTCTGAGAACTATTCTTCAATGAGGCAAGATGTGTTTCATCAGCGCCCGACCGAAATTGATTTTATCACTGGGTACTTGCTAAAAGCGGCAGAGAAACATCGCATCAATACACCTGAGAATTTAGAACTTTACCAACGCATCAAACAAATAGAACAAA
>NZ_JAWOVP010000162.1:0-718 GCF_033339995.1 Vibrio sp. 1641 | reverse complement strand
CACCATCGTGGCTTTAGCGTGATCGATATTCACGGTGATCTTGAACAGCGTGAACGTGATCAAGCACTGGTGCAATTTGCGAACAAGAGCGTTTCTATTCTTGTGGCAACGGACGTGGCGGCACGAGGTTTGGATGTGGACAATCTTGATGCTGTGTTCAACTTTGAGCTGTCTCGTGACCCAGAAGTGCACGTGCACCGTATTGGCCGTACTGGCCGAGCAGGCAGTAAAGGTTTGGCGTTCAGCTTCTTTGGTGAAAAAGACGGTCTACGTGTTGCTCGTATCGAAGAGTACTTAGAGATGGATGTGGTACCCGCGACCTTGCCAGCGAAATCAAATCAGCAGCCATACCAAGCGAAGATGGTGACCATCAACATTGATGGCGGCAAGAAGCAAAAAGTTCGTCCTGGCGATATTCTTGGTTGTTTGACTGGCAAAAATGGCATCCCAGGTGCGCAAGTGGGCAAGATTCATTTGTTCCCTGTGCGTTCTTACGTTGCTGTAGAAAAGTCTGCCGCGAAGAAAGCATTGCAAATTATCAGTACGGGTAAGATGAAAGGGCGTCAGTTCCGAGCGCGTCTTCTTAAATAGTCATTAGATTGAAAAAAGGCTCTTCGTTGGAAGAGCCTTTTTTGTTTGGTGTGTCTCTTATTCACTGTCTTTTGCTAAACGCGCTTTAATACGGCTTAAGCTGATAGCGGTAATGCCGAGGTAAGCC
>NZ_JAWOVP010000161.1:0-720 GCF_033339995.1 Vibrio sp. 1641 | reverse complement strand
TACCATTACTAACTTACTTACGGGTGAAGCTCTAGCAAGTTTCCTTGCTAACATGGTCACTACGTTTACTGGTTTTGCACCTCTAGGCATCGTATTAGTTGCAATGTTGGGTGTAGGTGTTGCGGATTCTTCCGGTTTTATCACGACTGGCCTTAAGAAGATGCTGAACTTCACTCCAGCGAAGCTACTTACACCAATGCTTATTCTTGTCGCAATCATCTCGCATACCGCGGCTGATGCGGGCTACGTTTTGGTTATTCCTCTAGGTGGTATCATTTTCCATGCCGCTGGTCGTCACCCTCTAGCTGGTATCGCAGCGGCATTTGCTGGTGTGTCTGGTGGTTTCTCCGCAAACTTCATTCCTTCAGGTATTGACCCATTGCTCGCTGGTTTCACACAAACGGCAGCACAGGTTCTTGATCCTGAATACGTGGTTAACCCTCTAGCAAACATCTTCTTCACTGGTCTATCTTCAGTGATCATCGTTGCTATCGGTTGGTACGTGACTGAGAAAATCATCGAGCCACGTCTTGCAAAGATGCCAATTGATGAAGATGCAGAAACGGCACCAAACTTAGGCTCTTTCACTGAGTTGGAATCAAAAGCATTCCGCTACGCTGGCTGGGCTATGATGGCGGGTATCGCACCTCTTGTTGCCGCGTTATTGCCTCAGAACTCGGCATGTCGTTCTCCTCAAGGCGAAATTACTGGGTTTTCTTT
>NZ_JAWOVP010000160.1:0-725 GCF_033339995.1 Vibrio sp. 1641 | reverse complement strand
AGCTTCCCTGTTTACTTTCAAGGGCTTTGGACGACCGTTTGGCTGGTGGGCATTTCATTGGTGATTGGCTTGTGCGTCTCAGTTCCACTCGCCATTGCGAGAAACAGTACCAACTACGCTTTGAGCCTTCCTTCTTGGGGATTCATTTACTTTTTCCGAGGAACGCCACTGCTTGTTCAGTTGTATCTGATTTACTATGGCATGGATCAGTTTTTCCCAGTGAAAGATACCTTATGGGAACACGCGTGGTTTTGTGCTCTTGTTGCGTTTGTACTAAACACATCAGCGTATACGGCAGAGATCATTCGTGGTGCGATTAACGGTTTGCCGAAAGGCGAAGTGGAAGCCGCAAAAGCGTATGGCATGAGTAAATTTATGACTTACAAACGCATCATCTTGCCAAGTGCGTTGCGCCGAGCACTACCTGCTTATTCTAATGAAGTGATCTTCATGCTTCACGGCAGTGCGGTTGCAGGGATCGTAACCATCGTGGACTTAACTGGTGCAGCGCGCTTAGTTAACTCTCGTTATTACGCACCATTTGAGTCGTTCTTGACGGCTGGACTTTTCTATATGTCGCTTACGTTTATCATTCTTTGGTGCTTTAAACGCGCGGAAAAACGTTTCTTAGCGTACCTGCGTCCTCTGAGCTAAATCATGTATTTAAGTAATGGTACCTACGGGTACCATTCTATTTTTGATACCTTCATTCATACTTTTCTGAT
>NZ_JAWOVP010000159.1:0-728 GCF_033339995.1 Vibrio sp. 1641 | reverse complement strand
TGTACCAACAGAATTGAAAGAAGGCGATCCATGTGCACTGAAATACGCTTCAACTGACTTCGACCCTTACAAATCTGACGCGTTCTACTACACAGAAGGTAACGCGTGGCAATGGCAATGGGCGTTCATGCAAGACTTAGACAAGCTGACTGAAATCATGGGCGGCACACAAGGTCTGAACGACAAGCTGAACAACCTATTTACTGCCGATCCAAATGGCGGCGAAGCGCACCAAGACATGACAGGTTACATAGGTCAGTACATTCATGGTAACGAGCCTTCGCACCACGTCATCTACTTGTACAACCGTACTGAAGAGTCTTACAAGGCGCAGGAATACCTAGACCAAGTTTACGACCAGTTCTACAAACCGACGCCAGACGGCATCATCGGTAACGAAGACGTAGGTCAAATGTCCGCGTGGTACTTGATGTCAGCACTGGGCTTCTACCAAATTTCGCCAACCGATCCAACCTACAGCATCGGTCGTCCAATCTTCGACAAAGCGACGGTAGACATTGGCTCTGGCACCTTCACGGTAACGGCTGAGAACAACGGTCCAGACAACATGTACATCAAAGAAGTGACCATAAACGGTAAGCCTCTGGATGTGTACAACACCTTCCAGCACAGCGCATTCAAAGCAGGCGGCGAACTGCACTTCGTGATGACGGCTGACAAGTCTGAAGCAATGCAAGCCAACCTAGGCGAATAATGATTTTGAGGGG
>NZ_JAWOVP010000158.1:0-729 GCF_033339995.1 Vibrio sp. 1641 | reverse complement strand
AACGCTGGACGGGATCACTGGTCGTTCGCACCAGTGTGTTCTTGTTACTGGTGATCATTCTGGCGCAGGTATTATCCGGGATTATCTGGTATCAACACGCCAGCGAACGCGATAAAGAAGGCCTGACCACCACGGTCAAAAGCTTAGCACTGAGCGCTTCTTCCACCATCGCTTTCTTTCAAACCCTCCCTTCGGAATACCGCCACTTGGTGCTCAATCAACTACGCAACATGGGCGGCACACGCTTTTTCGTCTCACTCAACAATCACCAGATTGACGTCGACCCACTGCCAGAGAGCGAACGCAAAACGTTGGTCGTCAACCAAGTTCGCGAGGTATTGGAAAGCGAGCTGAGCGGCATTCCTAATATCGAGGTGGAGTTCACCCAGCGCGACAAACTCAAAGTGTTCAACAACGAGCTACCTATCGATGAACTGCCGCTATTGTGGGCGCATTATTCGCTTTCGTTTGGTGACCTCAATCCGCCTATTCTGGTGATGCAGGTCGAAGTGGCACAAAACGAGTGGTTCTATCTCGCAGCAGTCCTGCCCGCGCCTTACATCAACCTAGAAACTAACTATTTTGAGCTGCGCCAATGGCTGACGCTATTGGTGTCCGCGCTAATGCTGTTGCTGTGTACCTGGTTTATCGTTCGCAAAGAAATTCAACCAATTCGAGAGCTGGCAAAAGCCGCAACCCTGATGTCGAGCCGACTAGACGTGCCCGAAG
>NZ_JAWOVP010000157.1:0-731 GCF_033339995.1 Vibrio sp. 1641 | reverse complement strand
CAACAGTGATGTCTCAAAAATGATTAATTTTTAACCTTTACTTCCTTTACGATCAGCATCTCAGTCTGAAAGAATATCACTAACGGTCTGCTCAATTAGCGCCCTTGCAATAGTGCCTGTTGGTGCCACTGGTGGCATTTCTTTCACACCGAACCATTGTGCATCGGATAACTCCGTATAATCCGGATTGAGCTCACCAGAATCATAATCGGCGAGGAATGCCATCATCATACTGGATGGAAAGGCCCAAGGCTGACTGCCAAAGTAACGAATGTTTTTCACGTGAATGCCCGTCTCTTCATGCACTTCGCGCGCGACACAGTCTTCTAAGGTTTCTCCCGCCTCTAAAAAGCCCGCAATCACGGTGTACATGCCATTTCGATGCCTTGGGTGTTGCGCTAGTAAAATCTGATTTTCTTTACGCACAGCAACGATGATGCATGGGAAAATGCGCGGGTAGTGCAAAGTACGACACTCTCCGCATTGCATGGCAAATTGATTATTATTAAGCAAGTTGCGCCCACCACATTGCGGACAAAAGCGTAAGCTTTGGGTCATGTGCCCATATTGGATAGCCTTGCTCAACAGCATAAATAGCGGTTCAGGGAAATGTAGACAGTCGCGCAATGAAACAAGTGGGAGATCGTGCTCCAAATCTGCAAAATTAATCCACATCACTGGCGAACCAAGATAGTCACCAATTTGCCTCGCATTCTCTTCTGGCAGTGAGA
>NZ_JAWOVP010000156.1:0-732 GCF_033339995.1 Vibrio sp. 1641 | reverse complement strand
GACGCGCTCTATTCTGCCAAAAGCCGAAACTCTACCCCGATCTAAGCTCATTTAATCTTTCATGGTCAACATAAATTCAAAGACTTAAAGATAAATTCGGCATGTTAGGTGGTAACATGTCGCTTAATGTGAAGAGTGGGATTTAACGTAATGTCACTTTGTGCGAAGTGCAGTGTTTCGGTAGAACAATGATTCTCGAAAGGTCGCTATAGCGGCCTTTTTTGTGCCTGAAAGCAAGAAAAGCGAAGGGAAATTGCGAAGTAAGGTATTGAGGAGTAAGATTAACTCTAGATAAAACAAAGCCCCGAAACTCATTCAAACTTGGCGGAATGGAGAGTTATCAGGGCTAAAGCTTAAGGTAATTTTAACACATGGAAAGACAAAGACAATCCACACGTAACCGCCATAAGTGCAGTTATGTGTGAAAGCTAAACAATCAAACGCATTTCAACTCGATCTAATCGAGACGCTTCCTCATAAGCCGTATTGCACCGATGAACTCGGTGTCACTTACATACGCCCAAAAAGTACAGCGATTAAGAAAAAATATCTGCAAGTGAACCAACCGAAGTTGGTCACATACCTGGTATTTGATATCGACAGACAAGGCGGTGTGTTGTCTTGGTATGACAATGATCTCCCCGCCCCCTATTGGACAAGTAAAAACCCAGAGAACGGACACGCTCACATTGCGTATCGTTTAAAAGTACCGTTTTCTACGTCTGATATTGC
>NZ_JAWOVP010000155.1:0-736 GCF_033339995.1 Vibrio sp. 1641 | reverse complement strand
TTCGAGAATGTCGAATACGCTGGATGAATCAGAGGCAAACGGGTGCTTAAACATGTCTCGCACGTCACTCTCTTTGGTATCAAAGTGGGTGGTGATTCGGAGTTTGTCACCAAACTTACCTTGGCCAAAATACGCTAAGCGACCTTGGTTGTAGATATCATCTTGATATTGGTCATCAACCGCCAATGCTGCCGAATTACCTGTGACTTTGTTTTTACCAATGTAGAAGTCCGCCAAACCCGCTTGTACCCAATATTCATCCGGAATACGCACGTACAGTTGGTAACGTCGCTCTTCACCGCTATCAAATACCACACGAGTTGGGAATAGATAGGCGTCGGCTGGCAAGTATTGTTCGGCGTAAAGCTCGCCCTCTTCTACGTCAAATTCATCTTCACCAATCACCACCTTGTCGACACCTTTTAGTCCCGTCCCCATAAACCTTGCCAGACCAGCCGAGGTAGGAATGTTGTGGCGCATCAACTGAGCTTTGCCAAGCTTACGGCTTTGATCTTCTTCACCATCATTCTTGTCGATGTCGACTTCAGAATCGGGTTCAACAAGATCGATCACGCCGACGCTTGTCACGTCCATGTTGCCGTCTTTATCAAACGCTTTTAAGCGAAACAGAAGCTGCGTGTTGGATTCAAATTGGTAGTCTTGATCGGTCTTGCCATCCCAAACGATGTTGAAATCGTTGGCAAATTGCTGACCTTCCACCACCGCCAGCGGAGAC
>NZ_JAWOVP010000154.1:0-737 GCF_033339995.1 Vibrio sp. 1641 | reverse complement strand
GGATTTGGTTTAGGGGCATCGATGATCATTCCGATCGGAGCACAAAATGCGTATGTCTTGAATCAAGGCATAAAGCGCAATCACCACCTGACGACAGCCACTATTTGTAGCGTCCTAGATATGATCTTCATTTCTCTAGGTATCTTTGGTGGTGGTGCTATTCTGTCTCAAAATGAAGTCCTACTGACATCGGTGACGCTTGGTGGTATTGCCTTCCTGAGCTTCTATGGACTACTTTCGCTTAAAAGCGCATTCAAGCCAGAGAATGAATCGGAATCAAAAGGGGAAGTCGTAGCTCGTGGACGCCGAACGGTCATTTTAGGCGCATTAGCTGTCACCGTGCTCAACCCACATTTGTACTTAGATACCGTTGTTATCTTAGGCTCAATCGGTGGACAATTTGAAGGCCATGATCGAATCGCTTTCGCGTTAGGCACTATTATGGCGTCATTTGTTTGGTTCTATACCTTGTCGATGGGCGCCGCAAAACTCGGGCCTACGCTATCTAAACCGAAAGTGAAAAAAGGCATCGATATCGCCGTTGCACTGATGATGTTCACCATTGCTTATGTACTCGCGAGCGAGCTCATCACTAAATACTGGTAATCCAAACCAAAGGATATGAATGACATGGAGTCACTGGAAAACATTTATCGCATCAACAAAGAGCGATTGCATTCGCTCTCGATTCCATTTCGAGAATGGCAACACGAAGCCATTCTCGACTTCGACACCGA
>NZ_JAWOVP010000153.1:0-738 GCF_033339995.1 Vibrio sp. 1641 | reverse complement strand
TGCGGTGTTGAGCACGACATTGGCGGTCTTACGGCCGACTCCTGGAAGAGCTTCAAGAGCGGCGCGATCTTCTGGTACTTCGCCATTATGTTTTTCTAATAAGATCTTACAGGTTTTGATGGTGTTTTCTGCTTTTGAGTTAAACAGGCCAATAGTTTTGATGTATTCCTTCAAACCATCGACACCCAAATCGAGAATACTTTGTGGCGTATTCGCAACGGGGAAGAGTTTATCAGTGGCTTTGTTGACACTGACATCGGTCGCTTGCGCTGAAAGTAGCACAGCGATGAGTAACTCAAATGGAGAGCTCCAGTTCAGTTCCGTTTCAGGATTGGGGTTGTTTTCTCTTAATCGTTCAAGAATTTCTATTCTTTTTTCTTTGTTCATTGCTGACTTCCAAACCCGTCTTTGCGGTTTATGAAAAAGGCCCTACGAGTGGTAGAGCCTTGATTTTAGAATTCTTATATTATGCATTAGTTACGCGAGCACGCTCAATGGCCGGTTTTTCTTCTTTCGGCTGACGAGCCTGCATTGAGCTGTCGATAACATTTTTCAACGCAATCAAAAGTCCTACACCGATGAAAGCACCTGGTGGTAATAGTGCTAATAAGAAGCTGCTATCAAATTGGAATACTTGAATGCGCAGCGCTGCAGCCCAGTCACCCAATAGCAAGTCTGCGCCGTCAAACAATGTGCCGTTGCCGATAAGCTCGCGCATTGAGCCCAACACAACTAGCA
>NZ_JAWOVP010000152.1:0-739 GCF_033339995.1 Vibrio sp. 1641 | reverse complement strand
TCCGATCTTCCAATAAATAATCGTAAGCACCAGATACGACGTGACAAGAAATCACCTCATCCATATCGACGATTGCGGTTTCAAACTCATCGATTGACGACGCTTGGTGATTATTCAAACTCACTTCAACGAACACCGTCATCGCAATGCCTACTGCGCCACGTGAGATCATTGCTCGATATCCGCTGATAACCCCTTCTTGTTCAAGACGTTTTAAGCGCCTCGCACATGGTGAAGCAGATAGCCCTACTTGGTCAGCAAGCTCCGCTGTCGTTAATGTGGCGTCTTTCTGTATGAGATGAAGTAACTGCCTATCAATTTTGTCCATGCCAACTCCCTTTGCCAAAAATCACTAAATTGAATTAATTTAACGCAGTTTAACACCAATACTGAAACAAAGTACGTCACATTTTGCCAACATGATGCGTCAGTTTCGTTCAATAATTACAGCGAACTTTACACATGGACGCGACAACGATGATTTTGGGATACGCTGCAATTTTAGTGACCGTACTGCTTTGGTCTGGTTTTTTCATTTCGCTCAAAGGTGGGGCAATTTCGGCACTACAACCTGCTGATATTGCTTTGGTGCGCTTTCTCGTTCCTAGCCTAATCTTGTTGCCTTTTGTAATGAAACATAAAGCCGCCCTAAAAGCCGTTCCCAACAAATACCTTACTGGTATTGTCTTGGGTAGCGGTTTACCTTATTTACTTGTAGCGGGCACTGCCATGCATTTCG
>NZ_JAWOVP010000151.1:0-740 GCF_033339995.1 Vibrio sp. 1641 | reverse complement strand
CTTAAACCGTAAGAAGGTTTCACTTGAATTTCGGACTGAACACCAGTGCTCTTTTCCATTGCAGTCACAGATAGTAAACCGTCAGCATCAACTTGGTACGTCACTCGGATGTGCGCAGCACCTGCCGCCATAGGAGGAATACCTTTTAGTGAGAAACGCGCAAGTGAACGACAATCATCCACCATCTCGCGCTCACCTTGCACAACGTGCACGCTCATCGCCGTTTGACCATCTTTGAAGGTGGTAAACTCTTGCGCGCGAGCAACAGGAATCGTGGTGTTGCGCGGAATGATTTTCTCAACCAACCCACCCATGGTTTCAATACCCAATGATAATGGAATCACGTCAAGCAGCAGCATTTCAGAGTCAGGTTTGTTACCAGCAAGAATATCTGCTTGGATGCCTGCACCAATAGCCACCACTTCATCAGGATTGATGCTAGTGAGTGGTGTGCGGCCAAAGAATTCGCCTACCATTTCACGGACAAGCAAGGTACGAGTTGAGCCACCAACCATCACCACTTCAAGTACTTCCTCCGCTTCTACGTCAGCATCTTTCAGTGCACGACGACAAGACATCAGAGTTTTCTTCACGAGTGGGCGAATCAGATCTTCGAACTGCTCGCGTGTTACAGTGCCTTTCCAGCCAAACACGTCAACTTCTACGCTGTCTTGCTCAGAGAAAGCAATTTTGGTCGCCGTTGCAATGTTCAGTAATGCACGGTTTTTCTCAGCAGAAAG
>NZ_JAWOVP010000150.1:0-742 GCF_033339995.1 Vibrio sp. 1641 | reverse complement strand
AAAACTACGATGAACTTGATGAGCGGGCGGCTTGGTTCTACGAAGCGATCACGGTTTCTCGCGGTATGAAGAGTACGATTCCAGGCTTTGGTCAGCGTTACTTAGTAACGTATCAAGATAGTGATGGTAACTGGCTTTCAGGTGAACATACCTACAAACTGCATGTTCCAGCGAATGTCCCTGCATCAAACTTCTGGTCGACGACGGTTTACGATGAACACAATCGTCTGATGATCATCAACGATGCAGGCTCACCAGACATTTCTTCTCGTAAGAATTTAAAAGTTAATTCTGACGGTTCGATTGACGTTTACTACGGTCCAAAGCCAGTGAAAGGTTATGAGAACAACTGGGTACAAACGAACCCAGGAGAAGGTTGGTTTACGTATTTCCGCTTCTACGGCCCAACAGAGAAATGTTCGATAAGAGCTGGACGAGGGGTGATATCGAACTCGGCAAATAAGAACATTGGTATCAATATAGGGAAACACACGTCTCCCTGAGTTATAACACGGCACCTCAAAACTGAGATTGTCTGTTGTAAAATTAAGCTCGGCTACAGGACTGTTTTACCTGTGGCTGAGCTTTTTACTAAATAAACAAGACTTATCAACTGGCTAAGTCTTGAGAATAATCTGATGGCGCGTTTTCCAACTTTCCAGTTGTTTATTGGCTGAAACACAGAACATTTACTGTTGAGATATTGAACGCAAATATCGTGTAGTCAAAGGTGGAATATCTT
>NZ_JAWOVP010000149.1:0-742 GCF_033339995.1 Vibrio sp. 1641 | reverse complement strand
TATGACAAAAATTTAGCTTTAGGTCGCCATTTTCTGGCCATAGTTGAGCTATGTTATCGATACTACGAATTGTTACTTTTGGCGAAATTAGGAGGATGAATGGAGAAGATTTCCAATAAAGCGTCAATATGGCTCGGGCTGTGTCTGATAATTGGTTTAGGAGTATTGGGCTTTTTTATTCAGCAAACAGCAGTCAAATACAAAGCCTATGAGCGAGTGGTAACGGTGAAGGGATTGTCTGAGCGAGAATACCCGGCAGATACCGTCATTTGGCCAATCCAATTTACGGTAGCCAGCAATGATATGGGCGCGATGTTTGATGACATAGACCAACAAACGCGTTTGATTCTCGATTTTTTAACCGCAAAAGGCTTAACTGACAAAAACATCTCGCTGTCTTCGCCTTCAGTGATAGACCGTAAAGCGCAGCAATATGGTGGTGAGCAAGATATTGAGTATCGTTATTTAGCATCCCGAACGGTCACGGTTTACAGCCAAAATATCAATGTGGTTCGTGCGGCGATTAATGAGATTGGTGAACTTGGGAAACAAGGCGTGATTCTTAATCAAGATCCTTATGCAAACCGAATCGAATACAGTTTTACGAAACTTAATGACATCAAACCAGACATGATCGAAGAGGCGACCAAAAACGCCCGCGAGGTGGCACAAAAGTTTGCGAAAGACTCACAAAGCTCATTAGGAAAGATCAAGCGAGCGACGCAAGGTCAGTTCTCCATTT
>NZ_JAWOVP010000148.1:0-743 GCF_033339995.1 Vibrio sp. 1641 | reverse complement strand
TGGTATCGGAGTTTGGATTTCTCCAAGTATTGAACAAACCTTCTTTGGTGGCGACATGCGGTTGTTTTTGACCAATCACGGGATTGGTTTTGATCAGCGTAATTCTTTGGTGGTCGGCCTTGCGATGGGCTTTGCCGTGATTCCTACCATTTTTACCATTGCGGAAGATGCCATTTTCTCTGTACCAAAGCACTTGTCTGATGGATCGTTAGCGCTTGGGGCCACTCCTTGGCAAACCTTGATTTACGTCGTGCTACTTACGGCCAGCCCAGGTATTTTCTCCGCCATTATGATGGGGCTTGGACGTGCAGTTGGTGAGACGATGATTGTCTTGATGGCGACTGGCAACACGCCGCTAATGGACTGGAACATTTTAGAAGGACTTCGCAGCTTATCGGCAACCATTGCGGTGGAGTTGCCAGAGTCAGAGGTTGGCAGTTCGCATTATCGTTTGTTGTTCCTCGCTGCGTTGATTTTGTTTGTCTTCACCTTTGCTGTGAACGCGTTGGCAGAGTTGGTTCGTCAAAGATTGAGAGATAAATACCGTGCGTTGTAGTTTAGATCAGGAAAAAGAGCGAGTGACTGAATGTTAAATTGGATTCGTTCTGGCGCACCGTGGATATGGCTAACAGGCGGTGCGGTCAGCATCAGTCTGTTGTCGGTGTTAGGGTTATTGCTCCTCATTGGTTGGAAAGGATTAACCTATTTCTGGCCTGCGCCATTGTATCAATGGAACGTAACGT
>NZ_JAWOVP010000147.1:0-743 GCF_033339995.1 Vibrio sp. 1641 | reverse complement strand
GCTTTAAGGACGACGTTGCATGGCCAGGGCCGATTTGGGGAAACACAAGCGGCGAGTTTCGTAGCGAAGAAGAACAAGATGAGATTCTCAAACGTATTGGAAATGTATTGTCGCTAAGCTCGATCTTCCATAAAACTTAATTAATATTCAGCCGCTATGAGATTTGCTTGCCAGCGACAAGGCTATTGATTAGAAACGAAAAAGCCGCATCAGAAATGACGCGGCTTTATTATTTGTAAACTTTGGTTGATAAACCACTACATAGTAACAGTGAGTGACAACCCGTCTTGTTTTGTCACGGCATAACGCACACGCATCACATCTCGAGCTTTATTGGTATCAACCAAGCGGCTAATTTTACCCTTCTTGATCCACACGCTTAACATTGCATCCGCACCGTCTTCACTCATTCCAAACTGCTTAGCCAGCTCAGACTGTGAGACCGTCCCTTTGTCTGCAATATATTGATAAAGCTCATTTAAAATCATGCGACTTGCGCCTCTAACGCACCATGTTGTTTTTTACCAATACGTTTGAATACGTGATAAGTTCCGATGAAGATTGCAACAATAATTGCCATCCAGACACCACTAGTAATTGGGCTTTCAGAGAAATGCGTCAACTGATTGTAGAACGTTGCACATAGGTAAGCTAAACCCATCGTCCATACCGCAATAAAACGTGCGAAGTTATGGCCAAATTCACGTACATATGCCCCCATCGCAGCAACACATGGTGTGTAC
>NZ_JAWOVP010000146.1:0-743 GCF_033339995.1 Vibrio sp. 1641 | reverse complement strand
GTCACCGTACCGCTTGACCAGCCCGGCCATTTCGCTGCGGTAACACCTGAGTTAAGCCGCGCCGCGAAGCGGCGTCGGCTTGGACGAATTGTTAGGCCGCATATCGCGACCTGAAAGCGGCACGCAAGACCTCAACCTTTTCCGCCCCGAGTGAGGTGCATGCGAGCCTGTAGGACTCTATGTGCTTTGTAGGCCAGTCCACTGGTGGTACTTCATCGGCATAGTAAAAGTAATCCCAGATGATCGCCTCCCAGCTGTTACAACGGACTGGCCGCCCGGCGATGACGCCCTCAGCCGCCTCTGGGCACGAGCCCTGCGGAGCCTCCGCGATTTCATACGCTTCGTCTGCCCACCAAGCAGGTTCGCAGTCAAGTAACTCATCCCCGATCTCCGCTAAGAATCCATAGTCCAACTCCTCCATGACGCGCCCGCCGAGCATTTCAACTATTGCCTCGAGCTCGCCGCGCCTCTCGCCGGGAAACGTCAGATCAATATCATCGTGCTTGCGTGTTACACGCCCTAGCCGTGCATCGATCGCCCAGCCCGCACCGATCCAGAGCGGCAGATTTAGCTCATCTGCCGCAGCTAGAATTTTGTGTATCAATGTGACCTGCGTTGTGTCCATGCGGCCTAACGGTTTGGGCTATGGGCAGTGGCGGTTTGCGTGAGCCTTTCCTGTCAAACCGAGAAAACGCTCGGGCGGGCTACCGACTTTGCAAATTGCACTTCAACCCGCCATTGCC
>NZ_JAWOVP010000145.1:0-744 GCF_033339995.1 Vibrio sp. 1641 | reverse complement strand
AGGTCGCTGGCTCTCCACCGATATGAGTGTGATTTTGTTGGACGAGCCAACACGAGGCATTGACGTTGGTGCGAAATCAGAGATCTACGAACTGATTTTCAATCTTGCTGAGCGCGGTGTCACTGTGCTGGTGGTGTCGAGTGATTTGCCAGAAGTTCTTGGTATATCCGATCGCGTAATGGTGATGAAAGAAGGTGCGGTAACAGGTGAACTACAGCGCCATGAGTTTAAAGAACAAACTGCTTTGAGTTTAGCCATGCTAGACAACAACCAAGCTGCTGCATAATAAAGGAATATCCTATGTCTGTAACAAGCTCTACGAAAATACTAGAACAACAGGACGCGAAGCGTTCATGGAATTTTGCTGGGATTTGGGACCGATTCGGCATGCTGATGGTGTTCGCTGGTCTGTTTTTATTGTGTGCTTTCTTTGTGCCTTACTTTGCGACGTTCATCAATATGAAAGGTCTGGGTTTGGCGATCTCTATGAGTGGCATGGTGGCGTGTGCCATGCTGTTTTGCTTGGCGTGCGGTGATCTGGATTTGTCGGTCGCGTCCATCATTGCTTGCTCTGGTGTGGTTACCGCCGTCGCAATTAACGCAACCAGCAGCGTGGTACTTGGTGTGGGCGCAGGTCTACTTTCTGGCGTTGCCTTTGGTCTGTTAAACGGTTTTGTCATTGCTAAGTTGCAAATCAACGCACTGATCACCACTTTGGCGACTATGCAGATAGCACGAGGCTTG
>NZ_JAWOVP010000144.1:0-745 GCF_033339995.1 Vibrio sp. 1641 | reverse complement strand
GCCTCCTCTAGGTATGGCGCTAGCAACATTCCTATTCAAGAAGAAGTTCACTAAGCAAGAACAAGAAGCAGGTAAAGCAGCAGCAATCATGGGTTCTATCGGTATCTCTGAAGGTGCTATCCCATTCGCAGCAAACGACCCTGTACGCGTTCTTCCTTCAATCGTTGCTGGTGGTATCGTTGGCTGTGTGTTTGGCTTCCTAACAGACGTACTACTACACGCACCATGGGGCGGTCTAATCACAGCTCCTGTATCAAGCAACATCCCAATGTACGTTGTGGGTATCGCACTAGGCTCACTAACAACAGCAGTTATCGTTGGCTTCTGGAAACCAGTTGCTGAAGAAGAAGCAGAAGACGGAATCGTAGAAGCAGCACCGACGCAAGCTCAAGCGGCTCCAGCAGCAGGCGAAGGCGAGTACGACATCGTAGCAGTAACATGTTGCCCATCTGGCGTAGCACACACATTCATGGCAGCAAAAGCACTAGAGAAAGCAGGTGCGGCAGCGGGTCTGAAAATCAAAGTAGAAACTCAAGGTCAAAACGGTATCCAGAACCGCATCACTGACCTAGATGTAGCAAACGCGAAGCTGGTTATTCTAGCTCACGATATCCAAGTAAAAGACGCTCACCGCTTTGCAAAAGCAAACGTTGTTGAGTGTTCAACGAAAGAAGCAATGCGTAACGCAGCGACTCTTGTGAAAGCTTAAACCTTAAGCTCCTCCCCCTAAGAGCCCTTTCCCCCA
>NZ_JAWOVP010000143.1:0-746 GCF_033339995.1 Vibrio sp. 1641 | reverse complement strand
ACGCAGATACGCCATCGATGCCGATAGCAAACGCATGCGTTTATCTAACTTATCTTGCAATTCCGCTTCTGCACGTTCATTTTGAACGCCTAATTGCTTGAGCCATGCCAAATTCTGCCAGCTCGAATCAAAGCTCACATCCAAGTAATGTTGAAGCTCGCGGTAGTCGTTAATAAGCGCGAGCTTTTCTTCGTCTTTCGCTTTGTTTAACTCTTCAATGACTTCTTTGGTTTTGGTCGTCAGATAATCGGTCGCGTCTTTTGAGTACTTTTCTTGCGTTTTGACGAGCTTAATCAGCTTGTCACGAGGGATGGACTCACGCTCAATCGCGGATGCTAATTGATTTCTCAACTCTTCATTTTTTTGGAAAAGTTGTAGCTGAAGCGCATCGCGCTCGTCACCGGCCGTTTGCGATAGGCTTTGCGATAAATCGACAATGTCGATGTTCAAGCTATCTATAGAAGCTTCTGCTTCAGAGATAATAGGAGGCTCTGTGCTTTCTGTGGCTTGCACAAAAATAGGGGTCATCATCGCGATGAATAAAGCGAATATCGCTACCCAAGGTGTCTGGCGATTTTTCAGGGGGAAATGAAACGTCATTTTTACCTCGTAGGAAACGAATCCCGATCGGAGCGATCAAGAATCGGAATGTAAAGCCTTGAAATGATATGCCCTAAGTTTACATCACTAAATTGCAAACCGAGCGGCATTTAGTTAATTAAGCGTCAGAGTTCAACAATGACCGT
>NZ_JAWOVP010000142.1:0-746 GCF_033339995.1 Vibrio sp. 1641 | reverse complement strand
CTCATACGGTTTTGGTGCAGCAGCTCAGGTGTATTTTGGTAAGAGCCTAAATGAGCTCTCGCTTAGCGAAATTGCGACACTGGCGGGGATGCCCAAAGCCCCTTCAACCATGAACCCAATATACTCGCTAGAACGTGCAACAAAACGTCGTAACGTTGTGCTAATGCGTATGCTCGATGAAAAGTACATTACGCAAGAACAATTCGATGAAGCACGTAACGAACCAATCATCGCTCGTTACCACAGTGCAGAAATTGAAGTGTCTGCGCCTTACGTTGCCGAACTTGCACGTGCATGGGCAGTAAAAGAGTACGGTGAAGAGAAAGCCTATACGTCGGGTTTGAATATCTACATGACGGTTGACTCTAAACTGCAAGACGCTGCCAATAAGGCTGCGGTAAACAACCTAATGGCTTATGACGAGCGTCATGGCTACCGCGGCGCAGAAAAAGTGTTGTGGAAAGAAGGGGAAGCCGCTTGGGATGCAGAACAAATTGAGAAGCATCTAAAAGGCCAGCCAACTTACGGCGATCTTTACCCTGCTGTCGTGACAAAAGTGGAAGGCAAAACGGCGCAAGTTGTTGTGAAAAATAACGATGCACAAACCATCCCTTGGACTGGCATGAACTGGGCACGCAAATTCCTCACCGATAACCGTCAAGGTTCAACACCAAAATCTGCACAAGAGGTTTTAGCTGCAGGTGAACAAATTTGGGTTCGCGAGCTAACGACCACCGATGAAGATG
>NZ_JAWOVP010000141.1:0-747 GCF_033339995.1 Vibrio sp. 1641 | reverse complement strand
ATCACTCTGCGCGGCTTCAAATTCTTGCCAAAGCGCTAATAATTCTTGCCCTTGATCTGTTGGTAACATACCAAATAAGCGTTCAGCGGCTTTTATTTCTTTTTCTGCTTGCTCTTTTGAAGCTGCAGTATCATAAACAAACGTGTCGCCTGCGTCGATCTCAACAACGTCATGTATCAATAGCATTTTCATCACTCGACAGATATCGACTGGCGCATTTGCGTGCTCTTCCATTAATACTGCCATCAATGCGACGTGCCAACTGTGCTCACCGCTGTTTTCAAGACGACCTTCGGCGCTTTTCACCCGAGTACGACGCAATACGCTTTTGAGCTTATCAAGTTCAATGAGTAATGCTAACTGCTTTTCTAATCGATCCATATTAGCGCCCTTCTTGCTGCCAATGAGGGTTAGTTAATGATGTCAGCACATGATCTTGCCATTCACCATTGATCAAAAGGTAATCTTTTGCGTAACCTTCTTTGCTAAACCCGACAAACTCTAGCACAGCTTCACTGCGTTTGTTATGAGGCATATAGCCGGCTTGGATACGATGCATTTTTTGCACGTTAAACATGTAGTCGCATGCCATTTTTAACCCACGACGCATATAGCCGTGACCTTGTGCCTCTTTCGCCAAGGAATAGCCAACGTTACAGCTATAAAATGGAAAACGACTCATACTGCTGAAAGAAATCGTTCCTAGCATGCGCCCTGTATCAACATGAATTAGCAAGCAATAGTAGC
>NZ_JAWOVP010000140.1:0-747 GCF_033339995.1 Vibrio sp. 1641 | reverse complement strand
CGAACGCAATCGGCACCAAGCTAAATTTGGCTTCAAAGTTGTCACTGGCCGATGTAGATTGCCATACAAATTCAGGCTCTGGATAGCCTTCGTACCACACTTTCTGCCACAGTGAAGAAAGCGAGACTTCAGGGTAAGAGTTATCGACCTCCGCCACCTTTAACGAGTCATCATTCCAAGTAATCAGATAGCGTTCATTGTTCGACATTGCCGCCATCGCAGGCGCTTGTTTATAAGCTCGCTTAAACAACACCAGTTTTTCACTGGTCGTGTAATGACTCTGAAGCGTACCGTTAGTGTAGAAACTGTAGAATCCTTTGCGGTGTGAATCCGGCAATAAGTATTTAAGTTCAGACGCTAATTTGAAGTCACGAATATGAGTTAAGGTTCGCTTATCATTTTGCAAAGTATCAAACCATTGCGAAACGCGACCATCATTGTGCGTCACCAACAGGGAATATGCGCCCGCAAGCAAATCAATCGTTCTTACAGAATGCTTTTTATCCCCTTGAGTAAGATCGATAACTTCGCGCACCGTAAACTTTTGAGCAGCTTTGGTCAGAACAATTAACTCCGAACCATCACGCAAATAAAGCGTTTCACCATCCGGTGTTAAGAGCATCTGTTGGGGAGCGTCAAAGCCCGCAGAAAAGGAGAAATCAATCGTGGTTGGAGCGACGCCTAGCGCAGACTTCTCTTGCCAACGCGCTTTGACTTTCCCGCTGCGAGTCTGCCAAACAATAGTTG
>NZ_JAWOVP010000139.1:0-748 GCF_033339995.1 Vibrio sp. 1641 | reverse complement strand
TGTATTTGTCAACACAAAAACCAATCCGAGGATCGAGAGCTTACTCACTTTGTCCAACTTGAAAGGTTTGTTCTATTTTGAGGATGATTTCGACAAGGTAAAGATGGGGCTAAAAGGCATTTTGAACGGAGAGAATTGGCTCTCTCGCGATATTCTCAATCAACTGATTGGCCACCTATTGAGCCTAAACAATACCGTCGGTGAGCTAGAAACGAAACTCGAAATGGAACTGACCCGTCGTGAGATGCAAGTGCTCTCCGCACTGTGTCAGGGTGGCTCAAACCTTGATATTGCCGACTCGCTCTTTGTCAGTGAGCACACGGTTAAATCCCACCTCTATAGTATTTTCCGTAAGCTCGAAGTCAAAAACCGCATGCAGGCCATCACGTGGGCAAAACGTAATTTGCTCTAGTGTGAAACAACAAAGGGAGCATGGAAGCCCCCTTTCAACGTTGAGTTTGTGTTTACTGCATCAAATGGTAAACCCGTAATGATGCCGACATCGCGGCCAGATCGTCTCCCAAAAACTCAATCGTTACAGGCTGGTTCGCCAGAAGAGTGAGGCTGGAATCACTAAAACGACCTTGGGTATCACACTCCACATGCACAAAGAAAGCAGGCTTATCCGCAACCAATGTAATTTGGCAGCCCTCAATCGAGACATCAATATTGGCTTTTGCCATCGGCAAAGTTTTCAGCTCATGAGTGCAAAACCATGTGTTGCTTATTCTGTCTTCACCGATTTGCG
>NZ_JAWOVP010000138.1:0-751 GCF_033339995.1 Vibrio sp. 1641 | reverse complement strand
ATCAGACAAACAGTATTGGATTGATTCGACGAGGCTGTCACAGATTCTCTTTAACTTGATTGGGAATGCCATCAAGTTTACGGACTCAGGAAGTGTGTCTGTTTCTGTCGCTGAAGAAAATGACGAAGTTGTAGTTTCTATATCTGACACCGGAATTGGAATCTCGAGAGCAAAACAAGCCCATTTATTTACGGCATTCCATCAAGGTGATCGCTCAATTACTCGACGGTTTGGTGGTACAGGCTTAGGGCTTGCTATTACCAAGCACTTAGTTGAAATGATGAGAGGTGAAATCTCTGTAAGAAGCCGCGAGAATGAGGGTTCTGACTTCACCATTCGAATTCCAGTTTTAACACGTTACAACCAAAGCCGTCCTGTAAAAATTGAGCATAATAGACCAAACAAAGCTCTAAACTTGCTTATCGTCGAAGACACTCAATCAAATCAACTTGTCATTAAATTGATTCTTAACAAGCTTGGCCATAATGTTCATATGGCAAGCCATGGCGCAGAGGCGCTTACATTTCTTGAAGAAAACGATACTCAAATTGATATGATCTTGATGGATGTCTCGATGCCAGTAATGGATGGAATAACGGCAACTAGGCTGATTAGAAAGAAAGGAATTACAATTCCAATCGTCGCTTTAACAGCGCACGCGCTAGAAAGTGATAAAGATAAGTGCTTAGACGCTGGCATGGATAGTTTTGTATCAAAGCCAGTTCGCAGGCAAGATATCTATGAAGCTATA
>NZ_JAWOVP010000137.1:0-753 GCF_033339995.1 Vibrio sp. 1641 | reverse complement strand
TTTTTCTCGGTTTAGGTAAAGAAGTACAGCGTTCAACGACATGATGAAGACCAGCAGTACCACACCTGTTGCGTACAGTGCGTTCGCGTGAACACCACTTGCGTAAGACATTTCAATCGCGATGTTCGCGGTCAGCGTACGTGCTGAGTCGAGAATGCCTTCTGGCATTGCCGGTGCGTTACCCATCACCATGATGATTGCCATTGTCTCACCCAACGCACGACCGATACCAAGAATCACACCAGTCATGATGCCTGAACGAGCCGCAGGAACGAGCAGTTTGAAGATTGTGTAGATTTTTGAAGCGCCAAGAGCCAAAGAGCCTTCTTTGTATGCACGAGGCACAGCTCGAATAGACGTTTCAGATACCGTGATTACGGTCGGTAGAATCATCACACCAAGAACAATGATACCCGCCAAGATGGTGTTACCCGCTGGCACATTGAAGATGTCTTGAATCAAAGGAACGATGATAACGAGGCCGAAGAAGCCATACACCACCGAAGGGATACCCGCTAGCAACTCAACCGCAGGACGAATAACATCAGCCAAACGCTTAGGCGCGATTTCAGCAATGAAGATTGCGGTAAGCACACCAACAGGAACGCCAACCATCACCGCACCCGCAGTAGAGACTACAGAGGCGACAATCATTGTTGCTACGCCGTAAAGCGCAGGTGGAAGCCAGTTTTGGCCAAGAACGATGCCCGATACTCCAGCTTCTTGGAAGGCAGGAATACTCTCTCGAACAAT
>NZ_JAWOVP010000136.1:0-753 GCF_033339995.1 Vibrio sp. 1641 | reverse complement strand
AGCAATAAGGTTGGAATGTTTGGCGACTGGTAGGTTTCAGAAGCCACTCCAACCAGACTCAAGTTTTCCGTGCTCATCGCCAACCAGACAATGAAAATCCCCACCACCAAAAACGCCAGCAATTTGATGATGGATTCAAACGCGATCGCCATCATCATCCCACGGTGATGCTCGGTGTTATCAATATGGCGAGTACCAAACAACATGGTAAAAATGGCCAGTGCCACCACGACAAACCAAGACACACTGTCATTCTGATAACCAAAATCGGTCGCCAATTCCGGGGCGATGAACTCCAACCCCATGGTGATGCCACGCAGCTGCAAGGCGATGTAAGGCAAGATCCCTGCCACCGCAATCAATGTGACGACCACCGCCAAACCTTGCGATTTTCCGTAACGGGCACCAATAAAATCAGCGATGGAAGTGATGTGTTCGCGCTTCGCGATCAGAATGAGTCGAGCCAGAACTCGCCATCCGATGGTAAACACCAAAATCGGCGCGATATAGATGGGCAAGAAAGACCAAGGATTGCTGCTCGCCTGTCCGACCGTGCCGTAGAAGGTCCACGAGGTACAGTACACCGCAATCGAGAGACTATAAATCCACGGTCGCCAACGGGCGAGCCAGCGCTTCTGTATGTCTCCGTACCACGCGATTATAAATAGGGCTCCCAAGTACGCCAAAGAAACGGGAACCACCAGCCATCCTTGCATCCGATATCCTTTCTAGCTTTTCTTACAGAAAATAAAA
>NZ_JAWOVP010000135.1:0-754 GCF_033339995.1 Vibrio sp. 1641 | reverse complement strand
GAGAGGTTATGAATCTTCAAATCAAAACCATCAACAACGTACTGTTTGCTTCGCTCGTTGTTTCTATTTTTGGATTAGTTGCGATGTACCTGAACAATACGCAGCAAAGTGATCAAATAGAGCAATTGCGCGGACAGCTTATCGAAAAAGAAAATCAGATCGTCATTTCAAACGAAGCATTGTCTTACACCCGTTATCAACATCAACTTTTAGCCGAAGACTACAGTCGTTTTAGAGATGAGCAGTCAATAAACAGAGTACTTCGTTAGTCGCTACCAGCGTTGAGGAGAGAGATGAAACCAATCTTATTGGTCGACGATAGCAAAACGGTATTGCTTTACATGACCTCCGCATTGCAAAAGCAAGGGTACGAAGTCATCGCTGTGGAGGACGGTGAGTCTGCACTTGAAGTCCTGACGCACCGAAAAGATATTCAGTTTGTTCTCAGTGACCTGATGATGCCTGGGCTCAGTGGTATTGATTTGTGTCGTGTACTCAAATCTGCGGCGTTTGAGCGGTATATCTTTTTTGTCCTGCTTTCTTCACGCAATGATCAGGGCTCGATTGTCAAAGGCATTGACGCTGGCGCGGATGATTTCGTAGATAAAAAAACGTCGGTAGAAGAGCTTCAAGCACGCATACGAGCAGGTTTTCGTACTCTCGATTTGCACAATATGTTACTCGCGAGAAATCAAGAATTAGACATCGCTTACCAAACGATTCGACAAGATCTAGAATCTGCTGGTGATCTCAT
>NZ_JAWOVP010000134.1:0-755 GCF_033339995.1 Vibrio sp. 1641 | reverse complement strand
CCAAGGACTCATTGTAGTTCTCTGAACGATGCAACATCGCTTCTGCCATTTTGGGATGTTCAGCAAACAACTTGTTCATTAACCAAGTATTTTTTACTGGTTTTTTGGAGTAATTCAGCGGGTGCGATAGCACAACCGTGATGTCTCGCGCTCCTCTTCGGTAAGCTTCTCGAACCGGAATAGAATCCGCCACACCACCATCGGTATAACAACCACCAGAAAAACACGGAGTATGTTTGTAAGCAATCGGCAATGCTGTTGTCGCTTCTATCGCATGATGGAAATTTTCTCGCGTCACTCGATAGTAGTCCGCTTTACCTGTGTCCACATTCGTGGTGGCCGCAAAAAAAGGAATGCCTTCAAAAAGCTTTTTCTCATCGACGGGATACAAACGGTTGGACTCTTCAAACAGCCATTTTACATCAATCAAATCGCCACCTTTGAGGAAACGGGTCGGGTCGAAAAAGCGCTTGCTGGTCGCGAGCTTTGTAATCACATTTATACTGCGGTGCGGGTAATCGGTCAGATAACCAATCAAATTAGATGCGCCTGCCGACACACCAATCGCAAAATCAAATGGCTTATAATCTCGCTCTAGAAATGCGTCTAACACGCCACTGGCAAAGACGCCGCGCATCGCTCCACCTTCCACTACAATTGCTTTCGTTGCCATGTTTCCCCCATTAATTTCTCGGAAAAGAGTAATGAAATTCGTGCATTAGCAACAATTGGTTATTCTTATTATTGAGATAGGT
>NZ_JAWOVP010000133.1:0-762 GCF_033339995.1 Vibrio sp. 1641 | reverse complement strand
TATTTACGCCAAGAAGATGGGTGGTGGCTCCGTTCAACCTGGGACGGGCGAATTTAACTTCGCTGTTCGTGAAGCGTATTTGATTGAAAATGGCAAAATTACCAAGCCTTTGAAAGCGGCGACACTGATCAGCACTGGTCCTAAAGTATTGAAAGAAATCAGTATGGTCGGTAAGGACATGGCACTTGCTCCAGGTATGTGTGGTTCAGTGAGTGGCTCAGTACCTACAACAGTCGGCCAACCAACCCTTAAAGTGGACAATATTCTGGTAGGAGGCGGTAACTAATGAGCCAAGAACAACAACTTCTTAACGCGGTTGATTACGTCCTGTCAGAAGCCAAACGCCAAGGTGCGGAAGCGGACGTGATTGTGAACCGTAGCAACAGCTTTTCGCTGAAAGCAAACCAAGGCAAGCTGGATGAGTACAAAGTCAGCTCAAGCCAAGTGCTGGGTGTTCGAGTCATTAAAGATGCTCGTGTCGCGACCAGTTATTCTGAATCACTAGAGCAACCAAGTTTAGATTTGATGCTCATAAACGCGCTGCAAAGTGCTCGTTTTTCTAAGCAAGATGAACATCAAACCATCAGCTGCGTAAACAGCAAAATCACCACTGATATTGCAGAAATTGCGCAAGACGATACCACATCGGTCGATGAGAAAATTGAACTGTCACTTGCGCTTGAGCAAGGTGTTGTGGCTTTGCCTCACGCTTCAAGCTCACCATACAATGGTTATAGTGACGGCGAAACTCAGCTCATCATC
>NZ_JAWOVP010000132.1:0-763 GCF_033339995.1 Vibrio sp. 1641 | reverse complement strand
TTTGTAAACCGTGCCATTCGGGGCTTGTACTAAACCTGAAACGGTGTTCCCCATACCCATCACTCCTTTTAAACGAAGTTGGCTGAGTGGGAATTTTTCTAACTTGCCAGATCTCGCTCGGTTCGGCGGTTGCCAACAATCTTTTCTCGCCACAGGTTGAGTCGCGATGGTCGCCTCTTTGGGCAATTCGAAAGGAGCACGCATCACTTCTGGGGCATACGCCACTGCGATGTATTTGTCAGCAGGTTTGAGCTTCTCCACATCTCGCAGAGCCTGTCTCTCAACACCACGAATAAAATCCGTTAATGATTCATCATTCGCCTGGCACCCGACCAATAGAGCGCTTACCAACACCGTCAGCAAAGATTTATTTCCCATCTTTCTTTTCCTCAGGCTTGAACTGATAAGTGTTTGCTCTCACTCGGAAGTGCAAAGTTTCACTCTCTTGGCTGACACGCTGCCAAGTCACGTCTTTAAAGGTGATGATGCGTGGCAGTGTGGCAATGGCCTGTGAAAAACGACCGATATCGTGGAAATCACCTGTTAGCTCGATATTTAGTGGCAATCGATACAGGAAGTTTTCAGATTGCTTTTCTCCCCAATCGATTCGAGTAAACGTTAACTTGTTGTCGATACCGAGTTCGTTTACCGACGCCAACATTGTGGCCAACTCTTTTTGTGCCGGTAGTTGTTGCAACAGCAACTCATAACGCGTAGTAAGCTCGTCCAGTTGAGATTGCAACTGAGGCAATGCAGCTACCTT
>NZ_JAWOVP010000131.1:0-770 GCF_033339995.1 Vibrio sp. 1641 | reverse complement strand
CAGCAGCGATCCTTCGTAACGGTTTCTTAAACGGACTTTTCAACCCGTCTCCACTTTGGCTTGTTGTTCGCCTAATCGGTGGTGCTGCGGTATTGATGACGTTCTTCCAAGTAGGTCCAAAAGCGATTTGGGAAGAAAACACGGGCGGCCTTGTTTTAACTGGTCTTCTACCAACGCTATTCGCAGTATTCATTTTTGCTGGCCTTCTGCTTCCTCTACTACTTAACTTCGGTCTTCTAGAGCTATTTGGCGCGCTATTAAGTAAAGTAATGCGTCCAGTATTTAACCTACCTGGCCGTAGTGCGATCGACTGTATGGCATCATGGTTGGGTGATGGCAGTGTGGGCATCCTACTGACAAGCAAGCAGTACGAAAACAAGTTCTACACTCAACGTGAAGCGGCAGTTGTTGGTACAACGTTCTCAGCGGTATCGATCACATTCAGCTTAGTTGTTATTGCTCAGGTTCAACTTGAACACCTGTTCCTACCTTTCTACGGAGCTATCTGTTTAGCAGGTATCGTGGCTGCGGTTATCATTCCTCGTTTGCCGCCTCTAAGCCTGAAAAAAGACCGCTACATTGACGGCAGCAAGCCAGCAGAAGATGTAGATGCAGTGCCAGAAGGTCACACGACATTCTCTTGGGGCATGGACTTAGCTCTAAAACGCGCTGCAGAAGTAAAATCTGTTCAGTCCGTATTCAAAGAAGGTGTGCACAACGCTATCGATATGGTGTTTGGCGTACTGCCTGTGGTTATGGGTTTGGGTACC
>NZ_JAWOVP010000130.1:0-770 GCF_033339995.1 Vibrio sp. 1641 | reverse complement strand
TTGTTTGTGTTTCAATTTTCTTGTTCAGATTAACTAGCAATTAGATCATCGGTAACTCAAAGCATCGAGTGAACGCGCTGTTGGATATAGGGAACGACTTCCGACTCAAACCATGGATTCTTCTTTAACCACAGCGTATTGCGTGGGGAAGGGTGTGGTAGAGGAATAAACTCAGGTTCCCAATCTTGCCATTGCTGAACGGTTTGCGTGAGAGTTTTGGGCTTGTTGGTGAGGTAGTACTGCTGAGAGTACTGACCAATAAGCAGAGTCAACTCTATATTGGGGAGCTGTTCGAGAATCTTTTTGTGCCATGTAGGAGCGCACTCTTTTCTCGGTGGCAGATCTCCCGAGTTACCTTTACCCGGATAGCAGAATCCCATTGGTACAATGGCAATTTTATTCGGGTCGTAGAACACGTCTTTGTCGATATCAAGCCATTGGCGCAGTCGGTCACCACTTGGATCATTCCAAGGTATCGAAGTGCTGTGGACTTTTGTTCCTGGCGCTTGGCCAATAATCAGAATGCGTGCGTTTTTACCGGCTTGAACCACAGGGTTGGCTTCGAGAGGTAAACTCTCAGCGCAGATCTGGCACGCGCGCACTTGTTGGAGTAGATTCTCTAGAGACATCTATCTTTAGTACCCTTTCTCGAAATCCACTTGATTGTTTAATGAGAAACCATCGCGCCAAAGTCGGTAATTGTCGGCAAAAATGTCGACCACCTGTTCAGGAAAGCTCAATGCGGCAATGTGTGGCGTGATGGTCACTTG
>NZ_JAWOVP010000129.1:0-772 GCF_033339995.1 Vibrio sp. 1641 | reverse complement strand
CGAAATACTTAGAGGAGTACCGGGTTTTAAAGGTTTCCAGATGGGTTTCGAATTTCTGACCATCCGCACTGGCATGCAGCTGGTCCTCCTGAATATGGTAGTGGCGGAAGATGGGTAGCGCTGCAACCGCATTATTGATCACGTCGCTGGCGTCATGCAGCGTTTCAGGCCGGATATAGTTGGCCTGCACCGTACTCAGGTGTTCATAGCTTCGATCGGAGATCTGCGCCATGCCATACACACCACGGTGAGTGGCGTTGGCAATCAGAATGGCCAGTAAATCATCCTGATGAGTGAACCCTTGTTTTTGTATCGGAAGTACATGAGTCAGACATTTCATGAACCCGGTTTCGCGCTCTACATACCGCAGTACATCCGCGATACCGACCGGTTGCATTCGCTTAAAAAAGGGATTGTTGACCAGAGATGTAGCGCCTTTTGTTGGCAGGTGCCAGCGGGTGCCCGAGCGATTTTTCATGATTACATTGCGATTATCTCCCTCATCAATATGGCGCGCCACGTCTTTGAGCGCGCTTTCCAGTCGATGTTGTTTCTCCTGTAACAATAACTCTGCGGGCTGTTTTAGTCTGTCCAGTGTTGATGAGGCCAGCAAGGTATCCTGCGATGTCTGGGGGATCAGGTCGTCTTCCAGTGCGCGGTATTTGGTAACATTTGGCAAATAAATGCGTCCATTCAGTCGTGAGGTTAACTGCCGGTAGAGCAGCCATTCGTAACGTTGCGGGTTAACGTTATCCTGTTTAACCAACCATGG
>NZ_JAWOVP010000128.1:0-773 GCF_033339995.1 Vibrio sp. 1641 | reverse complement strand
AATTAAACCTACTCTGACAAAAAGGCGACCAGATGGTCGCCTTTTTTACAACTCGTCGTTAACTCTCTATTTATGAGCCTTTGGATTTTGTGGCCAATTATCTGGCACGATAAACCAGAACTCGCCATCTGCTGTTTGTGCATGCTCAAATCGCTCCATTGGTTTTTCAATCGGCTGAGAAAAATCATCCGTACCAATAGCCCAGTTGGGTTTGCTTAAGTGGTAAAGCGGTTTATTGATCAAACTCCATTGGCTTTGATAACACCAATATCCACTGATTTGGCTTGGATTGAGAGCAAAGCCTAAGCACTCTTTCGGTGGTACTTCATTAGAAAATGGATTGATGTAAAGTCGCCCTTGCATCAACAAGCGTTCCTTTGGAGACTGAACCAGAGGAAGCATTTTTCTAAATTCAGGCCTTTCGCTCATTTTCAATTGGTGGGAGAGCATTCTATCCAGTTTTGTATGCAATTGATCGTGCGCGTTTGGGCCATACCAAACACCTTCATGTAAAAGATAAAACTTAATCGCTACTTCCCAATGTTCTAGTTGGTCCAATGTTCTATTTTTAAGTATGAGATCTATCGCACCGATGGTTTTTCCGTCGCTATCGTTGAGTTGAATTTCTTCTGCAACAATTTCATATTGTTCTGAATTCGCAAGTGCAGCGGTACATAAATGCTGATACAAAAAACCCAGTCTCGGGTTCCCTTGGTACTCTTCAGATTCATCCAGAGGTTTAATCGATAAGTCTTCCAATGTTGCGAAAGGAG
>NZ_JAWOVP010000127.1:0-775 GCF_033339995.1 Vibrio sp. 1641 | reverse complement strand
ATCCGAGCATCTTCACCCGCGTATTTGATAGCGTTGCCAACTAGATTATTCAGACAACGCACCACGAGAGTATCTTCACAGTAAGCTCTCGGCTCGGTCACACGTGAAATAAATACAATGCTCTGTGATTCCCTCAAATCGATTTTGCAACGCTCAACTTGTGGGGCTAGTAGCACTTCAAGATCGCTACGCTTGGTCTCTTTGTCGTAGCGAGCATTCTCAAGGCGACTAAATTCCAAAATGTCACTGATTAGATGATTCAGCTCTTTGGCTTCGTCTTCCAACCGCGTCACTAGTTCTTGTTCGCTTTCACCAACTCTTTTACGCAATAGGTGCAAAACCAAGTTCTGTCTAGCAAGAGGCGTTCTTAGTTCATGGGACACATCGCGAATCAAAAGACGTTGCTTCTCCGCTAGCAAGTGAATCTCTTTCGTCATGTGGTCAAAATCTTGCGCGAGTTCATTAAATTCTCGCGTGTTGGACTTTAGCTCCTGCACAACACTGACATTAAAATCGCCGTTAGAAAGCTTCTTGCTCGCCTCTCTGAGTCTGTCCAACGGTTGCTGTAAGTTGCGTGCCATTAAAAGCGAGAACAAAGCCAAAATCACGGCGGCAATTACCACTTTGATAATGGAAAAGTACAGTATGAAGTCATTCGCAGGATGTAAGCGATGCGGCAGTTGAATGACTAAGTTGTGCTGCTGAACCAATGGAATGCTGATGATTGGTCGATTCACTTTGTCTTCCAATTGATCATCAATGCTGCGTTTGAATT
>NZ_JAWOVP010000126.1:0-776 GCF_033339995.1 Vibrio sp. 1641 | reverse complement strand
AGTTCACTTTTCCATACCCTTCTCGCTTCCAACCCTGAACGGCATTTGGACCAACCGTCACAGAACCATCAATCATACGAGTCAAGTGCACCCCCAAAAATGGCAAATCTGGATCTGGAATTGGGTAGATTAAGTGATTCACCACTTGGTTATGCTTACTGTCTAATCGGTAGTATTCACCGCGATAAGGCACGATTTGAAAATCGGTCGGAATGCCCATCATTTTTGTCATCCGATCGGCCATCAATCCACTGCAAGTGACTAGAAACTTGCAGTTCAGCTGCATAGATTGTCCATCGGAAACGCAAGTCAGTTGTACTTCTTCATCTTTCTCATCGGCGGCAACCACCTTGGTTCTCAAGCTAATATGACCACCTAAACCTTGGAACTCCTGTGCCATATGCTCTGTTACCAAGCGGTAATCAACAATACTGGTGGTTTTCACGTAAATCGCGCCCAACCCTGTGATATTCGGCTCCGCCAACTTGAGCTGCGCTTCATCAAGCAATTCCACATCAATCCCGTTGACGTGACAGCGTTCATAAAGGGCGTTCATTCGTTCGACTTCTTGCTCGTTAGTTGCAACCAACAACTTTCCGCAGTTTTCGACCGGAATATTATGCTGAGAGCAAAACGAGAGCGTTTTTTCTACGCCTCGTTTGCAAAAGTCGGCTTTTAAACTGCCCGGCGCATAATACACACCCGCGTGGATAACGCCGCTGTTATGCCCGGTTTGATGCTTAGCAAAACCAGACTCTTTCTCAACCAATAAAATA
>NZ_JAWOVP010000125.1:0-777 GCF_033339995.1 Vibrio sp. 1641 | reverse complement strand
AAGTCAAATCAGCAACATGCTGTTTTGAAGGGATTAACGGCTCATTCTAGCCCAATACACTCATTAAGTTAAAGATTGGCAAGTACATTGCTGTGACCAAGCCACCGACAACGATACCTAAAAAAACGATAATTAATGGTTCTAAGATTTTACTGAGGTTATCGACGGTGTTGTCCACTTCAAACTCGTAAATTGTGGCGACTTTATTGAGCATATCGTCAAGTCGGCCGGATTCTTCGCCGATCATAACCATTTGCAGCACCAACTCAGGGAACACGTTGCAATTGCGCATTGCAACATACATCGGCATTCCTGCTGCGGTATCGCGATAAACCTCTTCGATAGCCAATTGATAATGCATATTTCCGGACGTTTTCGAGGTGGTTTTTAAACTGGTTAAAATCGGAATGCCCGCCGTAAAGCTCGTAGCGAGGGTTCGACTAAATTTTGCGATAGCGGCTTTCGATAAAACTGCCCCAAGGACTGGAAACTTAAGCACAGAGCGGTTGAGCATTAAGCGAAAAGAATCTGAACGCTTAGAGAGTACTCTCGCGGAGATAAATAAACTGATGGAGCCAAGTGCGATAAATGGGCTCCAGTTTTGTGTCCAAGCGGAAAGATCTAAGACTTGCCTTGTAAACCATGGCAGTTCAGCACCAAAGCCAACAAACATTTTTTCAAACTCGGGAATGACCTTGGTTAGCATGATAAACGATACTCCCAGTGCAACTAGAATAACCATGGCTGGATATATTAGAGCCTTGATCACTTTGGCTC
>NZ_JAWOVP010000124.1:0-777 GCF_033339995.1 Vibrio sp. 1641 | reverse complement strand
TTCAGACCCTGGTAACCTAGGAACGATTATCCGTGTAGCTGACTGGTATGGCATTAAGCACATTATTGCGAGCACTGACTGTGCAGACCCGTATAACCCAAAAACCATCAGCGCGACAATGGGCAGTTTTGGGCGTGTGCAAGTGAGTTTGGTTGATTTGCCAAGCTACTTAGCTGAAGCAAACTTGCCAGTGTATGGTGCTTTCCTTGAAGGTGAGAGCGTGCATAAAACTGATTTTTCAGCAGAAGGTATTTTGTTGATGGGCAGCGAGTCACATGGTGTGCGAGAAGAAGCGTCCAAGTTCGTGACAGATAAGATCACGATTCCTGCTTTCGGTGGCGCAGAATCTTTAAACGTAGCAATGGCGACGGGCATCATTTTGGACAACATGCGTCGTCAGCACAGCTAATCGTATCAACGAATTTTAGATACAAAAAAAGCGTAACGGCCTAGGCGATTTCAAGCTGAGGTTCATTACGCTTTTTTCGTTTTGAATGCGGTTATTTTTCTAACATATCCAACTTGTTTGGCACGCCATTCCATTTTTCCGCTTCATCCATCGCTGGTTTCACTTCAGTTTGTACCGGCCAGATTTCTGCGAGTTCGGCGTTGAGCTCTTTGTAGATGATTTGATCTTCAGGCAGCTCGTCTTCTTGGAAGATTGCCGCTGCGGCACACTCGTCAACACACAAGCCACAGTCGATACATTCTATTGGGTTGATTACCATGAAGTTTGGACCTTCGTGGAAGGCGTCAGCCGGGCACACCGCGACACAG
>NZ_JAWOVP010000123.1:0-777 GCF_033339995.1 Vibrio sp. 1641 | reverse complement strand
TATCCATTGCCGATGTAATGGCCTGATTCATTATGAGTTGAGCTTCAAGTGCTTGAAGGGTGGCTCTTTTGGCTTTCGCCAGTCCAATAAATGAGTCAGGAATACCGATATGCATGCATATCATGTATAGGTTAGCACCCTTGTTATAATTGGTCGATAGTTGAGCAATTGAATTCTCTCGATTTTGTTATTTTGTCGCTCGGATCGACGCAAAAATTTGTTTTGATCCCATGATCAGCAGTAGTAGTATGAGATCTCGACAAAGGAGGTGCATATGTCATTTTTGAAGAAGACACTTGCGAGCTTTGGGATCGGCAGCGCTAAGGTAGATTCGATTCTAAATCAGGATGTGCTTTATCCCGGTCAAAGTGTGGATGTTTCTATTCACGTTTATGGTGGCGCGACAGAACAAGCGATCGATAACATCGATATGAAGCTTTGTTGCCGCTACATCGCAGAGGCTCCGGACGACCGTGGTGCGCGAGAAGGGCACAGCATGCGTCGAGTACCGCAAACGCATGTCTTGGCGAAATGGAATCTCCCGTACGCCTTTACGATTCATCCTGGTGAAGAGCGCACCTTCGACGTCAAACTCGACGTGCCTTGGAACACACCAGTGACCATCGGCGATGCAAAAGTCTGGCTAGAAACTGGCTTAGATGTGGCGATGGCGCTTGACCCTACCGACAAAGACATTCTCACCGTTAGACCCGACCCACTTATGGATGCCATATTGTCAGCGTTTGAAGCCCAAGGCTTGCGTATTCGCCAAGTCGA
>NZ_JAWOVP010000122.1:0-778 GCF_033339995.1 Vibrio sp. 1641 | reverse complement strand
AACACAACATCGTTTGAAGCAGCGCTGCTTAATGCACTCTCAAACGCTTCAACCGGTGTTTGGAACTGAGCTTGCCCTTGCGGTAGGTATTGGCACAATTCATCCGCCGTTGCAGCTCGTGGCCCAGTCAACGATGCTGGATACCAATGCGTCGCGATAGGCTTAAGCGCGGCCAATGTCGCTTTGATGTCTTTATCATGCAGCATTGCAATCACAACGTGGATAGTTTTCCCCGCGTACTGAGTTTTCACCTTTTCAACTAAATACTCAGCAGAATGAGGGTTGTGCGCCACGTCCAACACAATTTCTGGCTCGTGTTGAAGCACCTGCATTCGACCCGCGAGTCGAGCATTATTCAAGCCATTCACGATGTTTATGTCAGTGATTTGCAATTCCGACGCGCCTAGAGCCATTAAAGCAGTGGCAGCATTTGGAAGAGGTAGCGAAGGCAGAGGAAGATCCTCAAGCGCAAAAGCACCACTACTCCACTTCCAACCTTTCTCAGTTAGAGCGTAGTCAAACTGGATGCCGACTTGGAAGAATTCAGCACCGATATCATCAGCATGGGCTGCAACCGTTGCTGGAGGCAGTGGTTGACCACAAATCGCGGGTTTACCTGCACGGTAGATGCCCGCTTTTTCAAAGCCGATAACATTGATGTCGTCACCAAGCCAATCTACATGGTCGATCGCCAGGCTGGTGATCACTGACACATCGTGATCAACGACGTTTGTTGCATCTAGTCGCCCACCTAAGCCAACTTCAAGAAGCACTACAT
>NZ_JAWOVP010000121.1:0-779 GCF_033339995.1 Vibrio sp. 1641 | reverse complement strand
CAATTTGTCGTTTCACCAACGAATTGGGCTGGGATCATTGACCAAGCACTTGCACCACCTCGCACTCGTAAAAGCTATCAGAAATCCATGGTGTCGATCTCAGGCACCAAAGCGGTGATTGAAACGCGATCTTCCAAAAATATCATGACAGTCGATGATCTGATGACGCTGTTTGCGTTGTTTACTCTGACAGTGCAATACCATGATCATCATAAAGATCAGTATCAAATGGATGCCGCGCACGTTCCGAATAAAACGCCGCTCTACATCACCGATATTTTGTCATTACGTGGCAAAAAAGACAGTGGCCCAGCACGTGATTCCATCCGTGACAGTATCGATCGTATCGAGTTTACCGATTTCCAACTGCATGAACTCACTGGCCGATGGCTCAGTGAAAATATGCCCGAAGGCTTTAAGAGTGACCGCTTCCGCTTCTTAGCCCGTACCATCACGGCTTCAGAAGAAGCGCCCGTTGAAGGCAGTGATGGCGAAATTCGTATTAAACCCAACTTATACATCTTGGTGTGGGAACCGTCGTTCTACGAAGAACTACTAACACGCGATTATTTCTTCTTGTTCCCACCAGAAATCCTGAAACAACATACGTTGGTGTTCCAGCTGTATTCGTTTTTCCGTAGTCGTATGGTGCGCCGACACACAGATTGCATGCTGTTGAGCGAGTTAAATCAGAAGCTTGCACGTAACATTGAATGGCGTCGATTCTCAATGGATCTGATCCGTGAGCTGAAACGCTTGTCAGACGGCAAAGGGACAGA
>NZ_JAWOVP010000120.1:0-781 GCF_033339995.1 Vibrio sp. 1641 | reverse complement strand
AGAATCTATTCTCTGAATACGGCCTACATCTGAACTCACCATCATTTGCAACACCAAATGATGATATCGGCTTTGTAACGCGCGTTTACCAAGGCGTAAAAGAAAACGGGGCGATCTTCTCACATCCAAACCCATGGGCTTGGGTTGCTGAAGCAAAATTGGGGCGCGGTGACCGTGCGATGAAGTTCTACGATGCACTCAACCCATACAACCAAAACGACATCATCGAAAAACGTATCGCAGAACCGTACTCCTACGTGCAGTTCATTATGGGTCGAGACCACCAAGATCACGGTCGTGCAAACCACCCATGGCTAACTGGCACATCTGGTTGGGCTTACTTCGCAGTGACCAACTTTATCCTTGGTGTTCGCACAGGTTTTGATGGTCTAACTATCGATCCATGTATTCCAACTAACTGGCCTGGATTTGAAGTCACTCGTCAGTGGCTAGGCGCGACTTACAACATCAAAGTTGTTAACCCTGATTCAGTCAGCAAAGGCGTGAAATCTATCACTCTGAACGGCGAAGCTATCACTGGCGCATCAGTACCAGTTCAAGCGGAAGGCTCCGTGAACGAAGTGATCGTAACACTAGGTTAATCGCTTAAAAATGCCCCAATGCACTTTTGCTCTTTAGCTTGTGCATTGGGTTCGCTAGCAAAATTTTAAGGCGCGGTGTATTGCCGCCCTTATTGAGGTTCGAATCATGATCAAATTTGGTACAGGCGGTTGGCGCGCATTCATCGGTGAAGAATTCACTAAAGATAATGTTCGTTTGG
>NZ_JAWOVP010000119.1:0-781 GCF_033339995.1 Vibrio sp. 1641 | reverse complement strand
CGGCGGGCTGGGAATCGGGCATGGATAACGCGGCTCGTTTTGGCTTTATCTACAACATCCACAACATGAATTCGCAAGCTGAAGACATCAGCAACCCAGACAGAAATGTGGATCAACTTGGTCGCTACGCGGCAAGTGCGTATGGTTTTGATAACAGCATCAAGCTGGAAGGCGAAGAGTGGGTGTACAGCAATACGTCAGCGGAAAACTTAGCGAAACTCGATCTTGCGAAGAAAGATTGGGAAGTTCGTTTTGCAGAAAACCGCACCAACAATAACGCAGCGGACGGCGAGCTGCTTGGCTTCTCTATGCTGCAAGAATCGGTGGATCAAGCCTCTTACATGTACTCAGACAACAAATACTTAGCGGAAATGGCGAAGTTGGTGTCCGATGGCGTAGAAGGTAAAGACCGCGCGCAAGAATTCCTGAACGGTGCCGAGAAAATCAAAACGTACATTAACCAATGTATGTTTGATGAAAGCACAGGATTCTTCTACGACATTCACTTAAATGTGGCTGAAGATGGCACTACTCCTGCGCCTCTTGCAAATGGCTGTGCGGGTTTGCCTATTGTAGAGCGTGGACGTGGCCCTGAAGGTTGGTCGCCGCTGTTTAATGGTGCAGCAACGCAAGAGCATGCCGATAAAGTGATCGCGGTGATGCGTGATCAAGACGAGTTCAACACGCCAGATAAATTCCAAGGAACGGGTGTGCCTTTGCCGACCGCATCGCAAACCAACCCTGCTTACGGTAAAGATGTGTACTGGCGTGGTCGTGTATG
>NZ_JAWOVP010000118.1:0-782 GCF_033339995.1 Vibrio sp. 1641 | reverse complement strand
TAGAAGCTTCTGGTCAAGCGCTATTGCATGTTATCAACAGCATCCATCGCGCAGACACCATTGCCGAGATGAAGCAGAAAAAGATTGCTACGGTATAGTCATGCTGAGCTTTATCGCTCAGGGACAAATAACACGATTTCAAATAATTAAGCTCAAAAATTAGAAGATTAAAGGAATAACATGACAGACAAATCATACAAAATTGCCGTACTTCCTGGTGACGGCATCGGCCCAGAAGTGATGGCTCAAGCGCTTAAAGTTCTGGATGCTATCGAGCAAAAACATGGCATCTCATTTGAGCGCGAAGAACATGATGTTGGTGGTATTGCTATCGATAATCATGGTTGCCCACTTCCAGAAAGTACGGTAACAGCGTGTGAAGAGTCTGACGCGGTTCTATTTGGTTCGGTTGGTGGCCCTAAGTGGGAACATTTGCCACCAAACGACCAGCCAGAGCGCGGTGCATTGCTGCCACTACGTAAGCACTTCCAACTATTCTGTAACCTTCGCCCAGCGCAAATCCACGCTGGCCTAGAAGCTTTCTCACCGCTACGTGCAGACATCTCAGGTCGCGGCTTTGATATTGTCGTCGTACGCGAACTAACTGGTGGCATCTACTTCGGCCAACCGAAAGGCCGTGAGGGTGAAGGCGCTAACGAAAAAGCGTTTGATACCGAGGTGTACCACCGCTTTGAGATCGAACGTATTGCAAAAATCGCGTTTGAATCGGCTCGTCTACGTCGTAAGAAAGTGTGCTCAATTGACAAAGCAAACGTTCTGCA
>NZ_JAWOVP010000117.1:0-786 GCF_033339995.1 Vibrio sp. 1641 | reverse complement strand
TTAGGTGAAGGTGAAGGCCATATGCCGATGACTTACTTGGATTCAGAAAGTGATGCTCAAAAACTAGGTCGTGAAACGGATTGGAAACAAATATCTGACAAAGAAGTTTACTTAGGTTTAGGTCTGAAGTGTTGGCTTGTCGGTGAAATGGCGCTGCCGATTTCTGACTTACAAAATCTACAAGTAATAAAAGAGTTGGCGTAAGAGCAATTATGGCTTTAACGGTTTCACTGCTAGACAAGTTGATTGATAGCGACCCAACTACCAGAGAAGAAAAAGATTTTCCTGTCAGTCAGCAACACATGCTCAATGGTTTGTTAAGAGACTTAGAGTCGATGCTTAATAGTCGTATTGGTTGGAAAAATATTCACGAAGACTTTTTAGAAGTTAGATACTCAATTCTGAACTATGGGTTACCTGATTTTTCATCAATGCCTTATAGCAGCCAAGATGGACAAAGTCAGTTGTGTGACATCGTTTATGAAGCTATTCGGGAGTTTGAACCTCGGTTAAGAAATCCGCACGTTCAAATTTCTGATGAAAAAAATGCGATAGATCGAACCTTACGGTTAGAAATTAGCGCAACTTGTTTGATTGATAATGACATCCACGAGTTGAAATTCAATTCGGAAGTCGAGCCAGTGAACTTAGGAATGAAGTTGAGTCGAGCGAAATGAGTGAAGAGTTTCTAAAATACTACAATCGTGAATTGGCCTATCTGCGACACAAAGGACAAGAGTTTGGCGAGCAATATCCTAAAATTGCGGCTAGGTTACGTATCAGCGA
>NZ_JAWOVP010000116.1:0-790 GCF_033339995.1 Vibrio sp. 1641 | reverse complement strand
TCTATCAGTTGTTTCGGATTGATAAAACCATGTATTTTATGAGGAAAAGAGTCGCTTCAACCAGCCGAAAAAGCCATTTGATGCTGTTGGGTTTGCCTCTTTACCTAAATAGAAGCTTTGCATTAGCTCTGTTCTGAACGCGTCAACATCAATACGTTTAATCACAAGTTCGTGCTGTAATGTGTTTTGTGTCTGCTCCGCGTGATCGTGCGCTAAGCTAAAATCCATGTTCAGATAGCCTTGAGTGAAGAGCCACAAATGGGTGATCAGAACAAGATCTTCTGCCGATTGATTGGTGAATTTGTCTGCCTGCTCATCCCCAAGCGTATCTGCCAAGACCTTTTGCATTTGCTGTGTCGAATGAGTGTGTTGTTCATACAACGCACTTGCTTCGATATGGGATTTCGTCAGGAGCCCGAGTAGGTGAAGCACTGGATTCGTTGCTGGCTTGTTTTCACATACGCGTGCAAACAACGGAGCTTGTTCTTTCAACCAACGCTTCTTGGCAGCTTTATGCTCATCAACGAAGGGAATCTTTTTGATTCCCATTTGTTTAATCAGTTCACTAAGGGGCGTCATGACTTTGCAGTTCCTTCACTGTTACTTCGACGTGTTGATCATTCACATCAACAAAAATAGAGGTGCCGGTAATCATAACAGAAAGGTTTGTACCACGGTCAAGGTGCTGACAAATCATATCGATAGTGTCGTAGTCAAAGCTTTCTACGCTTACTGGAAGCATTGAAAACTTACCTGACATTTTCTCCCACCACACCGGTGCTTTAGTATT
>NZ_JAWOVP010000115.1:0-790 GCF_033339995.1 Vibrio sp. 1641 | reverse complement strand
CGTGAGCAAATAATAATCGAGGATAGGATGAAAGGACTTCTACGTGTATTGGCTTTTAGTTGTATGGCAGTCAGTGCAGCGACCGCCGCTGAAGAGGTGAATTATTACGTTATCGCCGACCAAGCAAGGCCATTTCAAATCGAACAACAAGGACAACAACACGCCGGGATCGTGACGGATATTGTGAACGCGATTTTTGCCAACTCAGATTATAAGGTGAATTTTCACACCTATCCGTTTAAGCGCATGATTTCATTATTAGAAGCGGGTGGGGAAGAAAACTGGCTGACATACGGCAGCCCTGATTGGGGCCGAGTTCAATCAGAAAACTTATCTAAAGAGCCTATTTACACTGTAAAACACGTGTTGGTATCCAGCAGTGATGCGCCTTTTAAATTCAATACTATGCAAGACATCAAAGGTCGTTCCATCGTATTGCTGCTAGGTTTCGACTACCCAAACTTAATGCCGTTTTTTGAAGATAAAACAGTCAACGAGATGCGCGTTAAAGATTACGACGCCGCATATCGCGTAATTCAGAGAACGCCAGGCGATACGGCGTTTGTCGAGATGGAATCGCGGGTGATGTACAACTTAAAACGTCTGGAACTGCCACTCGAACAATTTGAGATTCAATCTTTTAGCGCTGTGATCCCCGACTATTCGATCTATCTGGCCTTTTCTCCAGAGATGAAACCTGAAGTACAACACTTTATTAATCAACGCCTGTCGGATCTAAAAGCCTCGGGAGAGATCGATAACATCGTCAAACACTATCTTTAACGCGCCT
>NZ_JAWOVP010000114.1:0-792 GCF_033339995.1 Vibrio sp. 1641 | reverse complement strand
ACAGAGCCTTGCCCCATTACCGAGCCGTCTTTCATTTGCGCGACGTCTTGCGGAATAGAAGCATCCGCCGGAGGCTGATTACTAAGCGCACCCGGAATGCCTGCTACCATGTTGCCGTTGTTGTAATCTTCTAGCGCGTACTCGCTGCGGGTCGATGGCGTATTTGGGTCGAAACGTTTACGAGTTTGCTCAACCGCACTGAAATCCATTTGGATATCCACTTGCGCGGTGTAGTTACCAAAACCAAGAATAGGCAACAGCACAGAGTCGATTTTTTCACGCAATGCTTGTTCTTGGCTGCGTTCTAACTCTTGCTCTTTACGACGCGCGGCAGATGCCGGATCTTGCGAACCAGAGCTCAACAAACGGCCATGCTGATCCGTGACGGTAATGCGCGATGTCTTCATGCCTGGAACGGCACTCGCGACCATATCGACAATCGAGTCCACTTCTTGCTGCTTGAGGTTGGCACCTGTCGATAGCGTCAAAAATACTGAGGCGGAAGCTTCTTGGTTATGACGCACAAACACACTGTGTTTCGGCAACGCCAACAACACTCGCGCTTTGCGAACCTGCTTCATTTCTTCAATGGCTTGAGCTAGCTGACGCTCACGGCTGAGCTTAAGACGTTCCTGCTCTAGGCGCTGAGAAACACCAAAGCCCATGTCTTGCAGCAGAATGTCATCGCCCGCTTCGGTCGCTTGATTGACGCCCGAACGCACCATGCCTAATTTGATTGAGTTGTACTCGCTCGACTCCACCGAAACAGTATTACCATCGAGTTTGTAATTG
>NZ_JAWOVP010000113.1:0-796 GCF_033339995.1 Vibrio sp. 1641 | reverse complement strand
ACCGATTTCGACACCCTTCACCGCGTTGATGCTCATTAGCGCGTGCGCAATGTCTGCATCCAAGCGGTCGAACACTGGTTCACCAAGGCCAACAGGTACGTTGGTTGCAACAACCTGAATTTTCGCACCAATTGAGTCGCCTTCTTTTTTTAGGTCGCGGATCAGTTGATCAAACGCTTCCACTTTGTCTATATCTGGGCAGAAGAACGCGTTGTTTTCAATTTCGTCCCAGTCGACTTTATCAATAGAAACATCGCCCATTTGTGACAAGTAAGCGCGGATTTCTACGCCAAATTCATCTTTCAGATATTTCTTCGCGATTGCACCTGCAGCCACACGCATCGCAGTTTCACGGGCTGACGAACGGCCGCCGCCACGATAGTCACGAATGCCATATTTTTGGTGGTAAGTGTAATCAGCATGTCCCGGGCGGAACTTATCTTTGATTTCTGAATAATCTTTTGAACGTTGATCGGTATTTTCGATCAACAGGCCGATTGAAGTGCCTGTGGTTTTGCCTTCAAACACGCCAGAAAGAATTTTAACTTCGTCCGGTTCACGACGTTGTGTGGTGTAACGTGATGTGCCAGGACGACGACGGTCGAGATCCGTTTGCAGATCTGCTTCTGTAATTTCTAATCCCGGAGGACATCCGTCTACGATACATCCCAGTGCGATACCGTGACTTTCTCCGAATGTTGTCACTCGAAAATGTTGTCCGATACTGTTTCCTGCCATTACTTCCTCAAGTTATTGTCGCCACGCTCTTTGATTGAGCGCAACTGCTTTCCAATTC
>NZ_JAWOVP010000112.1:0-802 GCF_033339995.1 Vibrio sp. 1641 | reverse complement strand
TGAGAAGGCTTAGCACCGATGAAAGCAGGCAAGAAACTGTGGTGAATGTTGATGATCTTATGGCGGTATTTTTCAACAAACGTTGGCGTGAGAACGCGCATGTATTTCGCTAGCACCAAGTAATCTGCATCGTATTGATCGATCACCTCTAGCATATTTTTCTCGTGTTCTTCACGGCTTAGATCTTCGTGCGTCACGTAGTGGTAAGGGATATCAAAACGTTCAGTGAGGCCTTGCAACTTATCGTAGTTACCCACCACGGCGGCGATTTCTACATCTAAACTGCCATCGTAATTTTTCATCAGAATATCACCTAAACAGTGTGCTTCTTTCGTTACGAGAATCACGATGCGTTTACGGCGAGAGCCAATGAGAGTGCGTTTTGCACCTTGCGGTAGAGCTTGGTCTAAATCGGCAAGAAACGTTTGGTCGTTGAAGTACCCCTCCAACTCCGTTCGCATGAAAAAGTGCCCACTGGTGTTATCAACAAATTCGTTATTATGAACGATGTTTAGCTGATGTTTGTAACAGATATTAGTAATTTTAGAGATCAAACCCGGTGCGTCAGAACAATGGGTCAACAGTGTTTTCTTTTCCATAAATCAGATACTTCCATGCATTATTTTTCTAGCGTACGAAATATGTGTTTTCCCCAAAAGGGTCAACCGTACAGCAATCTGACTTCATAAATAATCTATTCTTGCCATGGTTTCAACAAATTATCTGTATTGGGCCGTAAGCTGGCCATCTTACGGGCTGATGTCTCTCCCAAACGTCTGATATACTCACGACAATTTTTCTA
>NZ_JAWOVP010000111.1:0-805 GCF_033339995.1 Vibrio sp. 1641 | reverse complement strand
CTATCCAAGTATTCCATTATTATTGTTTTCATCCTATTCAGCTAACGCCCTGTTAAGGTGTGAGCAACGCAATACCGAAGCCACCGCATACCACCTTAACCACTAAAACTAACGCATAGTAAAAATGCCACGCGTTGCGAATCACTCTTAAACAGTTTGTTAGCCGTCTTGGATTCAAGTACGAAGTGCGACACCTCTGAACATAAAAAACAGTAAGGTGCGATAATCATGAACTTTGCTCTCGCCAAGAAGTAAAAAACATGAGATACACGCACCTCACTGAGAACAAAAGGTATATGATTTCTGCGCTCAGAAAGCAAGGGATTAGTACCGCTAAAATAGCTAAACAACTGGGGCGTCACAAAGCCACTATCTATCGAGAAATTGAACGCAACTCCCGATACAACAGACACTTTAAAAGGTACTCCTATCAGGCATGGAGAGCCCAACAAATGGCTCGCAACCGGCTGAGTCGCTCGCGCAGAAATAAGCGCTACAGCGAAATCGACTTTAGGTTGCCTGAGGCCTTGCTACGGCTGGATTGGAGTCCTGTCCAAATCGTAGCATACCTAAGGGTAAGAGGCTATCCTACAATGAGCCACGAGCTCATTTATCAGCACATTTGGAATGACAAAACTCTCGGTGGAACACTATGGAAACACCTACGCCAGTCCACTAAGAAAAGGCGTAAAAGGTATAACTCAAAAGACAGCCGAGGTCGGCTGGCAGCAAAACGTCATATGACCGAAAGACCTGCAAAAGCTGAGCATCGAAAAGAGCCTGGTCATTGGGAAATTGATACCGT
>NZ_JAWOVP010000110.1:0-805 GCF_033339995.1 Vibrio sp. 1641 | reverse complement strand
AGCCCGTTGCTTGTGCTGCTGTGTCTGCTCCAAATACCGCGCCGTGATTCAGCATATGGTTCAGAGGCGCAGCTCCTGCCACGGAATCCGGGTCAGCATTAGCTAAAGATGACTCTAGGTGACACGCGCCACAGGCGACTAATGCAGGACTAAAGTACTTGCCACTTGCAAGAGAAGGGCGCGTATTTTGTTGGCTAGGTAAGTTGTATTGAGCATTGGTATGGCAGGCCTCACAGTTGTTGACTGCGCCAGGGAAAGGCGCTTCACCGCTATGAGCAGAGCCAAAGACGTGGAATGAGTGCACGTGGTACTTTAGATCAGCCGCCATTCCAGGATAAAACGCAGAACGTTCAGAGTTATGGCAATTTTTACATTGTTGGAAGTCGGTGGCGGCATGTGGATGCTCACCAAGCTTATGGATAGTCAGCTCTTTGTGACAATCGTTACACGATGAAATGTCCGCGCCCACTGGCAGTTTGTGTTGCTTGTTGATACCAGACAAATCAAACGAGCCGGATGCGTTATTGGCGGCAATGACGAAAGGCGATTTGATAAGATCGATGCCTTCAAACGTGACGCATTCGGCGAGCTCGCCATCTCTACGGTTGGCGCAAAGTGGCATGTCGGCGATGTTAACCGTCAACGTAGAGTTGGAGGTTGGCTTAATCGCAGCGTCAGTGAAGCCTTTATGACACAAGAATAGGCCTTCTCCTTGAGCCTCACAGCCGTCACCAAGTGCGCCATCATCGGCGACGTTGAGACTGTTGTTTGCGACTATCGGGCCTTGGCCGTTATCCCAGTTCAG
>NZ_JAWOVP010000109.1:0-807 GCF_033339995.1 Vibrio sp. 1641 | reverse complement strand
TCCTTGGCTTAGAACGCCTAGACGCTGCGGAAGAAGCAACCCAAAAAGCGCACAAACTGGCCATTGAGCACGATCTAACGTGGATGAAAGCACACTCTTTCATCAGTCGAGCAAGACTAGAGCTACTGCGTAAAAACACGGACAGCGCAGCCGAGTTGTTGCTTGCCGCAGAAGAATCCGCGCTTAATTTCGATAATGGCGAACTGCTAAGTCAGATCTGTTTTCAGCAATCTCGCGTTGCTGAAGAGCAAGGCGATTTCGAAGCGGCATTTAATGCGTTTAAAAAATACCGAAAACATGCACTGAAAATGCTCAAAGAGCAGACCAATCGTGTCAGCATGGATAAAGCACGCGGCTCAAAACGCCAGCTAGAACAACGTGCTCGCAAGCTCATCAATCGTATTCGCTCTCAACATGAATACGATCCCGAAAAGCAGTTTTCTAACGTCGTTTCCGAAACGTACTGGTGGGAACAACTGGTTCTATTTAAGACTGAGCTTAAGCGCTCTAACCATGCCGTGATCATGATTCGTCACTCCAATCCTGCGTTTCTCGATGCGTGCACTGAACTGGTTCACTCATTAACGACGCCAAGCGATCTCATTTCACGCCTATCTAGCGATCGACTCGCTATGCTGATTGCCGAAAAAGATCAAGCCGCAGAAGAGCTCTACCGAACCGTGCATGCCATGTTAGACATTTATCCATGGGAACGACGTGGCCTCAAAGGGCCAAAACCGACATTGTATTTACAAGACATCCTGACTTTCCCATTTACTTTAGAGCAGTTGGAAGAAAGCTATATTG
>NZ_JAWOVP010000108.1:0-809 GCF_033339995.1 Vibrio sp. 1641 | reverse complement strand
GCTTATGCCTACATTCTTGGTCGCGATGGCGGCGTGCCTTTGGTTTATACCGATTTGGATACCAGCGGCATTAAGAACAAAAACGGAAAGCCAAGATGGAAAGACGCTTGGAATGATCCGCGCATGGCGAAGATGATCGCGTTCCATAATGTGACTCATGGCGAATCAATGACGGTACTGGAAGGGAATGATGATATGCTAGTGCTAAAACGCGGAGAGAAAGGTATTGTAGTGCTAAACAAATCCACGCGCGCACAATCGCTATCGCTAAAGACAGAGTGTGATTGGTTCGATTTGATGTCAGATCAAAGCGTTAAAGCCGGGATAGAACAGAAGGTTCCGGCAAAGTCGTTCATGTTATTGGTACAAAAATAAAAGCGGCGGCAGAAGACAATAAAAATGAGCTCAATAGGAGCTCGTTTTTATTTGAATCGTCAAAGCCGTTATTGGCATTCATTCACGCAACATTCGGCACGAAGAAAGTCGATGACATCGTCCAAACATTCGTATTCAGCAACACAAAAAAGAATACGGCCTTCACGGCGCTGAGTAATGAGTCCTGCAGAGGCTAAACTGGAAATATGATGAGAAAGTGTGGATGCAGGAATACCGAGTTTTTCTTGCACACCGCCTACCGCAATGCCTTTGTAGCCCGCTTTAACGACTTCTTTATAAATGCATAGACGGGTAGGGTGCCCTAATTCTTTTAATGCTTTAGCGACGGCTTCTAGCTCCATACTGACCTCTAAACTGACCAACGTTAAATGTGTTCCGATAATAGGGAAACTCGCCTTGAATGCCAACTTTTC
>NZ_JAWOVP010000107.1:0-814 GCF_033339995.1 Vibrio sp. 1641 | reverse complement strand
TCAGGTAAGGTAATCAAGCCTGCATCGCTTAGTTCCACATTCAGTTTCAGCTCAGACAAGTTTGCCTGCTTTGCTTCATCGCTTTTACTGTCCCACCAATTCAGTGAGTAGCCTGGCAGCGTGAATTCGCCTGCTTCTGTTGGGATCAGCACTTGTTTTACCGTCATGATTACCGTGCCATCTCTTGCTGTGTCGAATTGAGGCTGTTCAGGGTAAACGCGTAAGGAGTTTGGGTAATCCATAGTAATACGCGGTAAGTATTCGGCTTGTGTACCGCGAGCTTTGATTTGAATGGTACGAGTAATAGACGAACCTTGTTTCACGTTATTTACCGTATTGGCGGATAGCGTATTGCCTTGATCGTCTTGCCAGCTCTGAGTCATTTGCAGTGCCGATGCGGGTAACCAACTGCCTTTAAACGCACTAGGTATGGCTTTTACCGTTATTGGCATTTGCTCCACTTTTGTGCTGATCGGCATGATCTTGGTTGAGCCCGTCAGACTATCGCCATAGATATAAGATCCAGTCAGTTGTGGGCCAAGGAGCGTGAATGTTCCCGGTTGTTCTGCGGTTAAGCGGAAAGATTGCTCCACCACTGTCACTTCAAGCCCAGAAATGACTCGCTGCCCTTGTTGCATTTCACCAACAGGTTCAAGCTTCATGCCTTCAATACGTGGTGGCACAACTTGTGGGTTGTCTAAACGGCGAGTGTCGGCCTTGATGATCAGTTGCATGCGTAAATTCGCAGATTGCTGCGGATATAGCGTATGGTTATCGACACTCATATTGAAGCTGAACAAATCATCCAGATCGG
>NZ_JAWOVP010000106.1:0-815 GCF_033339995.1 Vibrio sp. 1641 | reverse complement strand
TGCGATGTACTTGAATATGCTTTTGGAGATGCTCGTGATGAATCCCCACTTCTCTCATTAAATTTTCCTCTTCTTTGAAGTGAAATTCGGCGTAACGAGAGAGTGCAAATAACGCGCTCTGAATATCCGCTATAGAAATCGTGTTTCGCGTCAAAAGTTTGCCGTACTTATTAATAAACTCAACGAGATACTGGTGCTGATCGTCAACATCTTCGATTCCTGTTTCAAAATAGATGTCCCAACGAAATGAATTCAACGTTACTACTCCCAATATCGACGAGTCTATATCAAGTCACCATGCCGCAACCTGAAATACCACAATAAATATAGGGAATAGTAACGATAAAAGTTTTCTAACGCCTCACTGAGTAGTCAAAATAATGACAAAGATCTCCATGATGGATTATTTTCGCTAAGCAATTCAGCAAATCTAAAAATAATACTGTATAGAGAGCTCAATAAAATCGTCGTCTCGAGCAAAATAAAGTAAGTCTGTCGGCGTATCATTTTTAAATAACCACGCATCAACTTGCCACTTCAGATGGTTCGATATTCTGCTAGAGGCTTCTAACTTTGCGTTATAAACATCTGAGTTCTCCAAATCTTGCGTAATCCCAGTGAGAATTTCAGTTCCATCCTCATCATTTAAGGCAAAGCGGACACCTGCAAACACATCATTTTGACCAATGTTCTGTGCGTTATTTCCCCGACTATCATAGAGGTACTCTCCAATAAGGCCGACATCCCAAACCGTATCAAAAGCGCCGACGATGGTATATTCGAAACCAGTCACCGCGCCGACATGATGGTCATAA
>NZ_JAWOVP010000105.1:0-817 GCF_033339995.1 Vibrio sp. 1641 | reverse complement strand
CACAACGGCTCCAGCAGTATCAGCAATGGCACGTCTAAACCTAATGGATACCGTTAACCCAGCGCCGGGCCAACACTTGGCTTATGACGAACGTCCTACTTGGTTCAAAAACTGGGAGAAAACGGGTCTGCTAGGCTTTGATGATAAGAACGGTGATGGCAACATCAACTACACATCAGATGCTGCAACTAACGAACTGAAAGTTGATAACGACATCATGGTACTGGCTAACCCTGAGATCGCGAAACTACCTAACTGGGTTATCGCACTGGTCGCAGCGGGTGGTCTAGCGGCAGCACTATCAACCGCAGCGGGTCTATTGCTGGCGATTTCGTCCGCGATTTCCCATGACTTAATCAAAGGGGTAATTAACCCGAATATCTCAGAGAAGAAAGAGCTGCTCGCGAGTCGAATCTCGATGGCGGTGGCCATTGCAGTCGCAGGTTACTTGGGTCTGCACCCACCGGGCTTCGCGGCAGGTACGGTAGCACTGGCCTTCGGTCTGGCGGCGTCCTCCATCTTCCCGGCTCTGATGATGGGTATCTTCAGTAAGAACATCAACAAAGAAGGTGCTATCGCGGGTATGATTGCCGGTATCAGTATCACTCTGTTCTACGTGTTCCAACACAAAGGTATCCTATTCATCGCAGATTGGACTTACCTAGAAAGCTGGGGCAGCAACTGGTTCCTAGGCATTGAGCCAAACGCATTTGGTGCGATTGGTGCCTTATTCAACTTCATCGTCGCGTTCGCTGTATCGAAAGTAACAGCAGAAACACCACAAGAAGTGAAAGACCTAGTCGAACACGTTCGCGTA
>NZ_JAWOVP010000104.1:0-819 GCF_033339995.1 Vibrio sp. 1641 | reverse complement strand
AATGGCGAACTGCTATTGTTTTAGGTCAAAATTTTGCTTTTTCTTTAACCAATGTTGCCTTTTGCAACCAGTTTTACGTTTGCTTTACGCTAAATTGTTAACTTGTGAGCGTTTTTTGGTCACTTGAGTTCATTGATAGATGCGTAAAATTTATGGCTTGAATTAAGTTATAAAGTAAACATCAAGCGTCGATGTTCTGGGTTTATTGGATGGTAAGTGGCGGAAAAAATTCAAATATTTTGATCTCACTCAACCTCGTACATGGCAGGTAAATCATTCCTTAACCATAATTACAGCGTGTGAACAGGTAGGGATATCACTATGAAAAACGAATTGGATCCAAGCAAAGTGCTACAAGCGTACGAAAACGTCATGAACAACGGTTCGCCAACGGAGTTCGGTAAGATCTATGAAGGTGTGGAGGCGTTCTCGGATTACGATGGTTACAACGTCTTTTTAAGAGGCAACGGCGTGGAGCTGAAAGTGGGTTTCCACAACACGTATCACCTAGAGTACGAGCAGGAGCACTTAAAAGAAACGTTTTTGAAAAAGATTGCGATGCTGGCGAAATAGGTCGACATTTCCCATGCACCAAAAGCGCAGATATTAAAAAAGCCCTCGGGAGAACGCGCCCTTGGGCTTTAGGAGAAGAAATGGGTCAGAAGCGTTCACTCACACCGAATGATGAACGTTTGTTGAACATCTGACGTTTGGTTATTTCTTATTAATCGTCTTCAGCCAAACTCTCTTCTGCATAGTCGTCAGCCGCATCTGGTTTGTTGCGACCGTTTAGCGTATGGAAGCGCTTACGACCACGAG
>NZ_JAWOVP010000103.1:0-820 GCF_033339995.1 Vibrio sp. 1641 | reverse complement strand
GGCACTGTTGCAAATAGTCGGTGGTGATAAACTTATCATCCCCTTTTGCTGATGGAGCTGCACATGAACCCATTCAAAGGCCGGCATTTTCAGCGTGACATCATTCTGTGGGCCGTACGCTGGTACTGCAAATACGGCATCAGTTACCGTGAGCTGCAGGAGATGCTGGCTGAACGCGGAGTGAATGTCGATCACTCCACGATTTACCGCTGGGTTCAGCGTTATGCGCCTGAAATGGAAAAACGGCTGCGCTGGTACTGGCGTAACCCTTCCGATCTTTGCCCGTGGCACATGGATGAAACCTACGTGAAGGTCAATGGCCGCTGGGCGTATCTGTACCGGGCCGTCGACAGCCGGGGCCGCACTGTCGATTTTTATCTCTCCTCCCGTCGTAACAGCAAAGCTGCATACCGGTTTCTGGGTAAAATCCTCAACAACGTGAAGAAGTGGCAGATCCCGCGATTCATCAACACGGATAAAGCGCCCGCCTATGGTCGCGCGCTTGCTCTGCTCAAACGCGAAGGCCGGTGCCCGTCTGACGTTGAACACCGACAGATTAAGTACCGGAACAACGTGATTGAATGCGATCATGGCAAACTGAAACGGATAATCGGCGCCACGCTGGGATTTAAATCCATGAAGACGGCTTACGCCACCATCAAAGGTATTGAGGTGATGCGTGCACTACGCAAAGGCCAGGCCTCAGCATTTTATTATGGTGATCCCCTGGGCGAAATGCGCCTGGTAAGCAGAGTTTTTGAAATGTAAGGCCTTTGAATAAGACAAAAGGCTGCCTCATCGCTAACTTTGCAACAGTGCC
>NZ_JAWOVP010000102.1:0-821 GCF_033339995.1 Vibrio sp. 1641 | reverse complement strand
TAGTAAACCGTAAGATTCGTGGTGGCACCGCCCCATAAGCTGCATTAGCGTTTTATTTAAACTCAGATGCCGTAAATGTAGATAAGGTTTTAAATCACTCAATTCCAGCGGATCTCACGCTGTTTCTCAATCAAAACGGTTCGTTCGAAATTCGATAATTTGTCCACAATTTAGGAGGTCACCATGGATATCGTCGTTGATAGCCACACCCATACTATTGCCAGTGGACATGCCTACAGCACCATTTTAGAGAACGCATTGGCAGCCAAGAATAAGGGGCTAAAACTTCTTTGTACCACCGATCATGCTCCCGAAATGCCAGGAGCCCCTCACTACTGGCACTTCAATAATCAAAGAATTTTGCCCCGCTTTTTGCATGAGGTCGGTATTCTCCGTGGCGTTGAAGCCAACACTTTAAACGTCAAAGGCGAGATCGATCTTCCGCTTTCCTCTGATCAACATCTTGATTGGGTAATTGCTAGCTTTCATGAGCCCGTTTTTAGACCCGCAACCGAAGCGGAGCACACTGCCGCGCTAATTAACGTCATTAAAAGTGGCAGAGTGGACGTATTAGGGCACTTAGGTAATCCCAATTACCCATTTGATATGGAGCAAGTGTTGCGTTGCGCTAAATCCCACAATGTAGCGATTGAGGTGAACAATACGTCTCTCACAGGCAAGAGCCGAAAGGGCAGTGATGCGCGCTGTGATCAAATTGTTGCCTTAGGAAAAGAGATTGGCGTGTATTTCAGTACCGGCTCTGATGCGCACTTTTGCGAAGAGATTTCAAAACTGGATCTCGCCATCGAATTGCTGGAAAA
>NZ_JAWOVP010000101.1:0-823 GCF_033339995.1 Vibrio sp. 1641 | reverse complement strand
CATGGGCGCGAGTTGAAATAGGTAGAAAAAAAGCGCAAAGGGAACCAGCCAGATTGCGGGTTTGATGCGCTTGAGCCAAACGCTTGTCGTTGGTTTCGCCGCGCGGCTCGCGCTTGGTGATAAAACAGAACTGCTCATAGTGCTAACAACGCTTGCGTGTAAGGTTTATTATGGTCAAGGTTTAACAACTGACAAACCGTGCCACAAATCTCGGTTTGCTTAACGTGACACTCTTGATGTGTGAACTTGTCGCCAATCACAAACATCGGAACTTCACGCTCTTCAGGGAGAATACCGCCGTGAGAAAGATCGTTGTTCATGCCATGGTCACTGGTGACGATGATCTGATAGCCATCGGCCAACCATTGCACGATGTAATTGGAGAGAATGATGTCTGCACCACGTGCTGAGTTGCGGTATTGGCGAGAATCCAACCCGTGCTTATGACCCATGTCATCAATGTTCATTGGGTGGATCAGCAAAAAATCAGGCTGGTGAGTGCGACGCAAATATTCCGCGTCTATGAAAAGCGCTTCATCAGGATAATGATCCCAATGATAGAAACAGCCGTGCTGAATATTCATTGTTTCATCGTTCGTAAAACGATCGCGAATCGGCTCAAACGGGGCGCGGTTATAGAGTTCACTCACCCAGTGGTAAGCCGCCGCCGCCGTCACTTTGCCTTGCGATTTTGCCAAACTAAAGATGGAATCATGATTCGACAGACGAACGATATTGTTGTTCACAATGCCGCTTTCTACGGGGCGAACCCCAGTTAAAATGCACTCATACAGTGGACGCGACATTGAAGGGAGTTCACATT
>NZ_JAWOVP010000100.1:0-824 GCF_033339995.1 Vibrio sp. 1641 | reverse complement strand
CCATTTTCATGCAGCGGCAGGTTGTCGCTGTGAAATACAATGTCGTGGTCGTAGCTAAACTCAATTTGATGAGAGCCAGCTAACGATAATGTATGGTTTTCGATGGTGTGTTGCAGTGCACTTTTGGCACTGGTCATTTTGATGGTATCGGGCTTATTGCCCATCAACCCTAGCACCGTGGCTCGGTCGGTGTGGTGTCCTCTACCAGTCAGTGATAAAGAGCCATATAAGTCAACTTGCACCCGACGTACTTTCGCCATAGAGTCGCTAAGTAGTTGAGTGAAATGGAATCCGGCGAGCATAGGACCGTTAGTGTGGGAGCTGGATGGCCCAACACCGACCTTAAAAATATCGAAAATCGACAGCATAATTGACTTCCTTCAGCAATGAACCTTTCATAGGTCTCTAGAACAATGTTGTTAACTAGATGTTAATGCCTGTAAGGCGGTTGGCAAAGAAGATTTTTGTAACTATGCCAAAGACCACACAACAGTGACTTTGTCGCAGGGGAAATTGAGAGAGAAGTATGAATTTAGGTAACGTGGTCATCGTACTAGGTAAGCGATTGGTTAATAACCAATTGAGTGCCGAAGGCATCTCAAGAGTCGAAGCACTAGCCGCTAAGATCCTCGAAATGCCAATGGAGAATACTGCTCTTGTATTTTGTGGTGGAAAAACGCAAGGACAAAGCATTTCGGAAGCAGACGCTATGTATGCATATTTTCAGACCCTGAATACGTCGCTGGCCAAGCCTTTTCCGACAAGCCAAATTCTGCTTGAAAATCGCTCTTTGAATACGTTTGAAAACATGCGAAATGCAGCGA
>NZ_JAWOVP010000099.1:0-827 GCF_033339995.1 Vibrio sp. 1641 | reverse complement strand
AAAAGTGATTCGTCGTGCTAACGGCCTGTCGAACAACAACATTCGCATTGGTCAGTACTTACTTATTCCGACGTCAACCAAAGACGATTCAAAGTACGCACTTACAGCGCAAAACCGTTTGAACAAAACGCAATCGCAAGCTCGTGGCCAGCTAAAACTGTCACACGTTGTGCAATCGGGTGAAAGTTTGTGGTCTATCGCTCGTGTCAACAAGGTTTCACACAAATCGCTAGCAAAATGGAACGGCATGGGACCAAAAGATACCCTGCGCGTCGGTCAAAAGCTGGTGATTTGGAAAAAATCAGACCAAGGCGCCGTGATTCGTACCGTGTTCTACAACGTTCGCTCTGGCGACACCATCAGTGGCATCGCAAGCAAATTCAAGGTGAAGAGCAACGACATCGTAAAATGGAACTCGCTGCATAAGCAGAAGTACCTAAAACCGGGTCAAAAACTTAAGCTGTACGTAGATGTAACTAAGGTAAGTGTATGAACCCGTCAAGTAACCCACTCGTAATGTTGTTGGATATATTCCGTTCTCCAACCTCTTGTTTTCTTGCGCTTTATCAGCGTGGTGGTTGGGGATGGCAACCTTTCATCTTTTTGATGCTAAGCCCATTCCTATTTTGGGGCGCGTACTTTTCGAACGTTGATTTTACGTGGTTAAGTGACCAACTCACTGTACAGTTCCAACAAATCGACCCACAGCAGATTGAGCTATTGGAACCAAACACGTTGATGGCAAGTGCGATCATTAATGACGTGTTCAATCGCTTTGCGACGCTTTTGTTGCTTGCGTTTTGGTTCTTCCTTGCGACTAAAGCAAG
>NZ_JAWOVP010000098.1:0-831 GCF_033339995.1 Vibrio sp. 1641 | reverse complement strand
TAAATTTGGCTCTGTATTTGGTAAAGAATACAGCGTTACCAAAAGCAATGATGGTGAAATTAGCCTCAAACAAAAAGAAAATCGCAGCTTTTTTAATCGCTTTTTTAGCAAAACAGATTCATCGAAAAACAGCGACTTAAAGCTGAACTTGATGAACCAACAACTGCACAAAAAAGAGAACAACGGCAACGTTAAGGTCCTGACGTTAACGTACAACCAAGCCAACCAAAAGATGCCTGCAGAGACGAAGAACTACTTCCAAAACCTTATCCAAAAGGGTGACTATGATGTGGTCTTATTTGCCGAACAAGAATCGAAATTGCTTGCTAACGACCTAGAACTCGATGGCATGAACCTGCTTAGCCAAAACAAAATGAAAGTCATGACTAAAGGGCTTGGTGAAGGTATCAGCTACACTTCGATGTCTGTTTTTGCGAAAGATGGCGTCGATATTAACGTGAAAAATGAGTCTGAATATCGTCACGGCATCGGTGGACGAAACATGGAATTCTTCATGGGCATCACGGGTAATAAAGGCGGCGTGAAAACGGCTTTGGAGATCAATGGACAACCTTTAAACGTCATTTCTGCACACCTGGATTCCAACAAAGAAGTCAAACGTGAGTTCGAAGGCAACAAGTTGATGGAAGGCATTAATCCAAATGAGGAAGTTCTGATCACTGGCGATCTCAATGAACGTGAGAAGCGCGTTGCTGAAGGCTCTGATGTACTGTACGACCCAATTGCCCACGATGATACGCACTTAGCGAAACATGGCTTTAAGTTCAAACCACTCGATAGCCATACTTACATGCAGCTAGATAAGCACAC
>NZ_JAWOVP010000097.1:0-831 GCF_033339995.1 Vibrio sp. 1641 | reverse complement strand
ACAACGTCGAAAGTACAGCAAGGATATCGATAACGTGACCTAACCAGCCCCATGCACGATCACCAAAAATTGGGTAAAACGCCGCACGCAATGAAAGCGGTAAACCTTTGTTAAAGGCGAAAAAAGCAAGCGCCAACGCAACAAGGGCGTAAATACTCCAACCGTGAACACCCCAATGGAACATGGTCGCGCCCATCGCGAGTGATTTAGCATCGGCTGAATACGCTTCTGCGTTTAGCGGCGTACCCCACCAATCCGTGAAATAGGCCGTTGGCTCAGCCACACTCCAAAAGAGAAGACCAATACCCATACCTGCTGCAAACAGCATTGATAACCATGAAACGGTTGAATGATCCGGCGTCGCCTCTTTACCGCCTAAACGAATCTTACCTAATGGCGAGAAAAGCAGACCAACAGCGAACAATAAGAAGAAATTGGTAGACCACATAAAGAATGCATCAAACTGTTCAATAATTCCGTTTTTGATCCCGTTTAATGCGTCGCGAGCGGTGACTGGTTCGACAAGAAGAAGTGAAATAAGACAGAAAACAACGAGACCAGCACTGATACCGAATACGGGATTGTGTATATCGAATCCCCATTTTTGAACGTTGTCTTGGCCAACCTGGTAGTCTGTTGTGTCGATACTATATTTTTTAAATGCATTATCCATAAATACAAATTTAACGTAATTTGAAACGCTTCTCAGGGGAGAAGAACTCCAATACCGCCCTCCATTAATTTGAACTCTAAACTTTAAAAACGATGCAAAGTTTATCACCAATCACAAATTTATGCAAAAATGACACTTTTATTGCATATTTACAGCAA
>NZ_JAWOVP010000096.1:0-833 GCF_033339995.1 Vibrio sp. 1641 | reverse complement strand
TCAGCAAAACAACATTATAATCGAACTGCCAATCACTGTGACTGACGGCGATGGCGATGTATCACCAGTGTTCACGTTACCAATTACGGTGGTAGACGATGTACCCGTGGTAACGAATATAGACAGATTACAAGTGCATGAAGATGATTTGCCGCTGGGCTCAGACGAGACCAAGGAGCCTTTAACGGTTTCTGGTCAGTTTGAAGTGACCAGCGCGGATGGTATCGACTCATTTGTTCTGGATCTCAATTCCAATCTACTGCCTGCACTTACTTCTGGCGGCGAGAGCATCGCGATTACTCAAGACGCTACAGCGTCAACGAGTGATGCTTTGGTTTATGTCGGAAAAACCGCTGGTGGCGACACCATTTTCACGCTGACATTGCATCAAGACGGACGCTACGATTTTGAATTGTCTGGCGCGCTCGATCATGCAACGAATTCTGATGACCTGACCATCAATCTGCCGATTGTGATTACGGACGGCGATAACGACTCCGTTAACGCGACGTTGCCAGTCACTATTTTGGATGATAAGCCGACGATTGAAGCTATTCGTCCAGGAAGTCACTTGTCCATTGATGAGGATGACATTCCGAACAAAGGGTCGGATGGTCAAGGTGATCATATTATCGGCGGACATTTTGATGTCGTTGACGGTGCAGATTCTATCGTTAGCTTCCAATTGGAGGATCTTGTCTCACCTGTTGCTGGGTTAACGTCAGCAGGTCAGCCACTAGAGCTTGTTGAATACTCAAACGCGAATGGCGTGATTGAGTACCGTGCGTACGTGCAAGGCACTACCGATATCGTGTTTAAACTTACGTTAAACG
>NZ_JAWOVP010000095.1:0-834 GCF_033339995.1 Vibrio sp. 1641 | reverse complement strand
CCACTTTGTGGTTCATGACTGGGGTGAAGTCGTAACAAGGTAGCGCTAGGGGAACCTGGCGCTGGATCACCTCCTTAAACGATGATTATTGCGATGAGTGTTCACACAGATTGATACGGTTTATGAAGTTTAAGAGATAGAACATCCCCCAAGATGTTCACTTAGTGTCCCGTTCGTCTAGAGGCCTAGGACACCGCCCTTTCACGGCGGTAACAGGGGTTCGACTCCCCTACGGGATACCATTGGGTCGTTAGCTCAGTTGGTAGAGCAGTTGACTTTTAATCAATTGGTCGCAGGTTCGAATCCTGCACGACCCACCATTTCTCGATGGGGCTATAGCTCAGCTGGGAGAGCGCCTGCCTTGCACGCAGGAGGTCTGCGGTTCGATCCCGCATAGCTCCACCATTCGAGGAACTTCTTCCACTAAGAAGTAAAACTAATGTGGGCGATTAGCTCAGTTGGGAGAGCACCTGCCTTACAAGCAGGGGGTCACTGGTTCGAGCCCGGTATCGCCCACCATCTTTAAATATTCTCTCTTGAGAGTTTTTAAAAATGGTTACTTCATAAGAAGTGATTAGCTCTTTAACAATTTGGATAGCTGACAAAACAACAATTTATTGTTGTTTGTAAAGTTCTCAAAGTATTCATTTATGAATACAACTAATAACACATTCAAGTGTTCTTGGAATTTGAGTCCGGCAAAATCAAATGTCTCTCGCTCATTCAAATAATGAGAGACAACTTTGGTGATTTGAACATCAACTCGAAACTCCTTCGGGTTGTATGGTTAAGTGACTAAGCGTACACGGTGGATGCCTTGGCAGTCAGAGGCGA
>NZ_JAWOVP010000094.1:0-835 GCF_033339995.1 Vibrio sp. 1641 | reverse complement strand
ACTTTCTCACTCATTTGGTGACTCTTCTGTTGAGCTCTTACTATCTGTTGTCAACGTTCCAATTAACTCATCATCAACTGGACATTCATTGCATCGGTTCAGACACTGTTCTTTAACAGGGACTGACACACTACAAAGTTCATCATTGCTCTGTTCTATAAGTGTTTCAAGACGACTCATTATTTCCTTCCTATAGTTAGGCATTAAGCGATTGTGATTATAGAAAATTCATCCATTTCCTAAATTTACTGAGACAAAAGGTCATGACAGTTTGAGCAAACACCTTGCTGTTTTTCTCTATCCACTTTTAGCCAATAACATGCCTGGGAGTTCTCAAAACATGCATTATTATCACTACACCCGCAGCCAATGCAGACAGCTTCTTTAGGCTCAGGTCGAATATTATAAATAGATAAATCTACCATGCTTTCCCCTTTAATCATTTGTCTTAACGAAAGGGTCGGGACAATCATCTAAATCAACAAAGTGTCTGTCTGCGATTTCTTCTATCTTCGGATACTCTTCTATGAGATCGAAAACCGACCTACCTTTGAGGTCATAGTCGAACTGAATTCCAGCTCTGAACCAATAATCGATCTGTCTATTCAAGCAGTTCTTTGCTGTAGATTTAGTTGGCTTTTTAAGTAGTTCCTCTAAATCTTCAGAGTCAACATAACCACCCGTCATGTCTTCAGCACAGCCAACTTTTTTAAACAAATACTCCCAGTCGGCGTACAATTCTTCGTATGTCATTGGTGAATCTTCTCCTGGTTAAATAGACTTCATGTTCTTGCGTCGTTTAATTGCATCAACCTCACGATTGTAAGCCTCTAAA
>NZ_JAWOVP010000093.1:0-839 GCF_033339995.1 Vibrio sp. 1641 | reverse complement strand
CGGGCAGCCGTATTGGTTTGCTTGGCCGCAACGGCGCAGGTAAATCGACCTTAATCAAACTGCTTTCAGGTGAACTTAAAGCGCAAGGCGGCGATCTCACCTATTCGCAAGGCGTAAAGATCGGCTACTTTGCTCAGCACCAGTTGGAGACGTTGCACCCAGAAGAAACACCACTGCAGCACATGATGCAGATTGCACCGGATCAAACAGAGCAGCAACTACGCGATTACCTAGGTAGTTTTGGTTTCCAAGGCGACAAGGCGCTAGAAAAAGTCGCACCGTTCTCTGGTGGTGAAAAGGCACGCTTGGTGCTGGCGTTGATCGTGTGGCAAAAACCAAACTTATTGCTACTCGACGAACCAACCAACCACCTAGACTTAGACATGCGCCAAGCGTTAACCATGGCTCTGCAAACGTTCGAAGGTGCGATGGTGATTGTTTCACACGACCGCTACTTACTGCGCGCAACCACCGATGATTTGTACTTAGTGCATGATCGCCAAGTTGCGCCATTCGATGGTGACCTAAACGACTACTACAAATGGTTGACCGAACAACAAAAAGCCGAGCGAAAAGAAGCACAAGCGTCGCAACCAGTTAAAGATACCGCAAACAGTGCCGCTGCGAAGAAAGAGCAAAAACGTCGCGAAGCGGAATTTCGTAAACTGACGGCGCCAATTCGCAAAACCCTGACACAATTAGAAAATAAAATGGATAAGTTAGGTGTAGCACTGGCAGAGGCTGAAGAACAATTGGCGGATAACTCACTGTATGAAGCCGAAAATAAAGCTAAACTAAATGAAGTGCTGGCCCTTCAAGCTTCGAGCAAATCAGAACTT
>NZ_JAWOVP010000092.1:0-839 GCF_033339995.1 Vibrio sp. 1641 | reverse complement strand
ATCCCCACGTAAAAGCCGTGAAGTTCTTTGGCAACTTACCGACCCCGAAGATTACGGTGAAATTCTTGACGAACTAAACGAAGACGTTAAAGACAGTCTTGTATCAAAAATGGCTCCCGAAGACCTTGCAGAGGCGACGGAAGGCATGGATACCGATGACGTTGCGTACGTCCTACGTAGCTTGCCAGATGATCTTTCTCGTGAAGTTCTCTCCCAAATGGATTCAGCAGATCGTGCTCGCGTCGAGACGGCACTGTCTTATCCTGAAGACACCGCTGGTGGGTTGATGAACACCGACGTTATCACGATTCGTGGTGACGTTGATGTCGACGTAGTCCTGCGTTATCTGCGTATGAAGGGCGAGCTGCCTGAAGCCACCGATGCGCTCTACGTGATTGATGACGAAAGCAAACTGATTGGCGAACTCCCAATCACGACACTTATCACGACCCAACCCGACGTAAAAATTATCGACGTCATGGAAGATGCTGACGATGCGATTACCGTTGACACCAGTGACTCAGACGTTGCTAGCCTGTTTGAACGTCGTAATTGGGTGTCAGCACCCGTAGTGGATGAAAACCAGCACCTTGTCGGTCGTATCACCATCGATGACGTGGTTGACGTTATTCGTGAAGACGCCGAACACTCAATGATGAGTATGGCGGGTATGGATGATGACGAAGATACCTTCGCTCCCGTCTTCAAATCCGCGCGTAAACGAAGTGTTTGGCTCGGAGCCAATGTCCTAGCGGCATTAGCTGCTGCTTCGGTTTCCAACATGTTTGAAGCCACTCTGGACCAAATGGCGGCAATTGCGGTCTTGATGACCATCGTGC
>NZ_JAWOVP010000091.1:0-840 GCF_033339995.1 Vibrio sp. 1641 | reverse complement strand
CTTAAGTTCTGCACCTTCTATTTTTAAAACATTTTCGTCCAGTCGACGTGCTTCACTGACGAGCTCAGAAAGTTCTTTCGATAACTGGAATAAAAACCATGTCGCTTGTTTTTGCTCATCAGTAAAACTTTGCGCTAAGACCCGAGTTTGTTGGAGCAATATGACATTTGCGAGCAATAAAGAAGTGGCAAAAACCAAAAGGAGCATTTTGCTGGTCGTCGAATAATTTTTTTGTTTAATTGGGTAAGCTTCTGATAACTTCATTATTTTTGTTTTATTTTCATCTCATTAACTTGCCACACCATTTGGGCATGATATTCATTATGATCCAATTCAGGATATTGACTGAGAGGGTATATCACCCAGTAAGGGCCTTTATTTCTCACTTTGATGTAATGATGATCTTGCTGGTACGCCAAAATTGGCTGATAACGAACAATATCTTTGCGAGATAAGGTGGAGTGATAGTTGTTTAAACTGCCGATATCGACTTGCTCTGGGATGCTTCCATAAACATGAGTTAGCAGCGTGCTGAGCTTTACACCAAGAAACTCTGAAGATTGTTGAATCCAAGGTAAATCAGTGGTGTAGCTGGTGGTTGGGAGAGATTGAAGCTCTTCCAGTTTAAGTGTGACGCTAGGTTGCTGAGGACTACTAAAAGTAATGGAATTGGCAGAAAGGAATGGTGCGAACAGCAGCAAACTGAGTGATACAATTTTTTTCATCATACGCCCTTTTGTTTTTTATTCTTTTTACCGAGCTAGAACAAAAAGTTGCTAGCGATAAATTATTTATGATTTTAATGACAAAGCCAACCGTATGAGATTTTATAATATGTTA
>NZ_JAWOVP010000090.1:0-847 GCF_033339995.1 Vibrio sp. 1641 | reverse complement strand
GTGTAATTAATCAAAAAATCTTCCACTTTCACGATCTCTTGCTCAATTCTCTTACGTAATCGCTCAGCAAAATAGCATGCTTGCTCTTGGTTGGTATGCGGTAATAGCACAGTAAACTCTTCGCCACCAAAGCGGCCACAAATGTCACTGCTGCGCGCGGTTTTACGAAGTAAAGCAGAAGTACGACGAATTACCTCGTCACCCGTTGGGTGGCCATAGGTGTCGTTTACTTTTTTAAAGTGGTCAATATCGAAACCAACCAAAGAGAACGGTTTACCGCTATTAATTTGATTGAGCAAATTGTCGTTAAATACTCGACGGTTCAACAATTGCGTCAGAGGGTCTAACTCGGCCATGCGTTTTAGCTCAACCGTCTTAATATCAAGCATTTCGGCTAAACGTTCTTTTTCTCGTGACTGTAAGTTAACGATGTAGCTGATCAAAAACGCAATCAGAAGACCTGCGATGGTCGTTCCCGTTAAAATGGAGCGCTCCCAAGCAGACACGGCATCTGAAAGTTTGAAATCAATTCGCCATTGTCGATTAGGCAGCTGAATCGTTCGGCTGATCACTTTACCGCTGATCCGATCCCAGTTTTCACTTTGAAACAAAAACGGGTCGTCAGAGGCATCAAAACCTAAATCTTCCACTCTGACCGACATCTCAAGTTCCGTCGCTGTCTTGGTGATCAGTTCTTCGAAATAAACAGTGCTACGAATCACACCTGTGACCACGCCCAACAGGTTTTTATTCTCGGAGTCAAAAACCGGGTGATACACCAGCAAGCCCGATTTGGGGATGGATTTGTCGTAGCCGTCTTGAAGCAGACGAACTTTATCGGAAACAT
>NZ_JAWOVP010000089.1:0-853 GCF_033339995.1 Vibrio sp. 1641 | reverse complement strand
GTGATTGATAAGATCGAATTTGAAGGTGCCTATCTTGCACAAGAGACGTTGTTGTTTGCTCTATTGTTTTCTTGGATGGCTTTAGGGCTGGCTTTCTCTCTGCATGAACTACGGAAAAACAGAGCGGCGTATGAAAAAGCGAAGCGTCGTCATCGTCATCTAGAAAAAGTGAATGGCACTTTGCGCGCGCAGAATTACGAATTTGCCGAGTTGGCGCACCGAGATGCGCTAACCGGAGCGATGAACCGTCATGCTGTACAAACTTGGTTAGAACAGCAAGCACGCCAAGTACGTTGGGGGCACTCGACGTTGAGCATCCTTTATATGGATTTAGATAACTTTAAGAAGATTAACGATAAGTTCGGGCATCAAATGGGGGATGACATTCTGCGTGAGTTCGTCATGGTCGTTGCCAGTTCTATTGCACCTGATGACCGTTTGGTTCGTTGGGGGGGGGAAGAGTTTGTGGTTTTCTGCCCAGATACCAATATCGAACAAGCCGTGAAAAAGGCCGAGATGATACGCAAGAATGTCGCAAACCACTTGTGGGTTCATGGTGAGGCGCTTACTTGCAGTATTGGCGTGGCCCAAATGCAAAATGAGCGGGTAACCGAGACCATGGCAAGAGCCGATGAAGTATTGTATCTCGCTAAGCGTAATGGTCGAAACCGCGTTGAAGTGAATTACGGATTGTTGAGTTGCCAAAAGAATGAGGCATAAATAGACAGCATGACGTTCTAGCGATTCACACTTTTCGTTTAAACGCGCCGTTGTACTGAGCTTATGAAAGCAAAGTATGACGGCTTTTTTGTGTCTACAGTTTGTGTTGGCAGGCTATTGAGTTCGATTGTTC
>NZ_JAWOVP010000088.1:0-853 GCF_033339995.1 Vibrio sp. 1641 | reverse complement strand
TAGAGCTTCTGGCAACCCACTGCTAAGTTGCGAGGATGTCCTCGTTCCCAGAAGGCTGCCCCTTCTCGTGGCGGAATGAGCGGAACAGCTCGCTTGAGCCGTATGGCATCATGGCAATTCCTTGTGTCGTAAGCACCATCTCCAGATATCTCAATGATTTTACGACGTGTTTGCTTGAGTAAGTTGGGGAGCACTTCGGCATCAGTGACGTTAGATAAGCTCAGCTCTGCTGCGACTATTTCGTGGGTGCTTGTATCTACCGCGATATGCAGCTTACGCCAGACTCTTCGCTTCCCATCAGTTCCATGCTTCTTGACCTTCCATTCACCTTCGCCATAAACCTTGAGGCCAGTGGCATCAATGGCCAGATGTTGTATTGCTCCTCTGGTTTTGGTTTTAAATGAAACTTCAACTTCCTTAGCTCGGCGGCTTATACAGGTGTAGTGCGGGCAAACAAGCGGGATGTTAGCCAGCTTAAATACGGAGTCTAGAAAACCTTGCAGCGCTCTCAATGGCATAGAGAAAACGCGTTTCACCATCAGAGCGGTAGTAATGGCTAAGTCGCTGAATCGGCGAGGTCTACCACGCTTGCCTTGTTTGTTTTGCTTCCACTCGGCTATCGCTTCCTCATCAATCCAAAAGGTCAGAGAACCACGGTTGATTAAGGCTTTATTGTACTGCTTCCAGTTAGTTGTTTTGTAACGAGGTTTAGGCATGAGGCTACGACGATTGATGGGTGTAGCCGCTCAGATCGTAGCTTCTTGATTTAGTTCCATCGATTTAAGCTACAAAGCCTTTATTAACCAACTGCAAGAGCAATCGAAAACTTCCGATAATCTAATGAAGCATCGTA
>NZ_JAWOVP010000087.1:0-854 GCF_033339995.1 Vibrio sp. 1641 | reverse complement strand
CATTTTGTCTTTGGCTGGTTGATTAATCCATATCTGAAAACCATGCAGCTCACCGTCTTGCATAATTGGCATTTCACTGTGTATTACTCCACGACCTGCCGCCATCCATTGTGCGCCACCAGAACGCAATTCGCCGACATTGTTCATGTGGTCACGATGTTGAAAATGACCTTTCAGCATATAAGTCAGCGTTTCAATCCCACGATGAGGATGAGGAGGAAAGCCACCAATGTAGTCAGAACGTTGATCGGATTTCAGCTCATCCATCATTAAAAATGGTGAAAAGCTCGTGTTGTTAAAACCTGCAACTCGACGAATTTTAACACCATCACCGTCAGCGGTAGGTTGCGATGGAATCAACTGACGAATTTCTCTGAATGTGCTCATACTTCTTCTCCTCGTTCGCCTTGGTGGCTGTCTGCAAATCGCGTTTCAGCTCATGGCTATCGACATGGTTTTATTTTAGTTTGGAGAAAAATAATCATGAGCAGAGCGATTCGAGCTACTTATTCAAGGTTTTCGAACAATAGGAAATCAAAACCAAGCATCATTGGTCATTTTTCATCCAGACCAAATCCCCGGCGATTGATGATAAGTTCTCTCTTATCACATAAACGTTTTTGAATTTATTTGAAAATAAATGTAGCTATTTCTTAAACAAGGTGTATAGTAGCGCTTGGCTCTTCGAAGAGAGCTGTTAATGCTACATTTAGTTTAAGTTCCTTCTCAGTAAAATCTTGAATCCCCATTCAGACACCTGCGTACAACTTCCTCTTGATTGACATTCAATAGCTTAAAAAAAGATCCACCAATAATTTATCATTAATGTTTTTAATTCAGAGGTTTTTATGTCT
>NZ_JAWOVP010000086.1:0-857 GCF_033339995.1 Vibrio sp. 1641 | reverse complement strand
TTTTTTCAACTTTACTGCAGCGATGAAGAACAATTTTTCACAGGGTAAGTTAGTACACGCTTACGGAGAAATTAAGCGTGGTGGTATGGGGCTGGAAATTGTGCACCCTGACTACAAATTTTACGCCAGTGAACAAAAGCCAGATGTGGAACAAAGCTTAACCCCGGTTTATCCAACCACAGATGGCCTGCGTCAAATCACTTTACGTAACCTTACTGAGCAAGCATTGGCGCTACTCGATAAAGCGGCAGTGCAAGAATTGCTACCTTCTGGCTTGTATAACCATCAGATTACTATGTCGCAGGCGTTGCACACCATTCATCGCCCGCCGCCAACCATTAATTTAGATGAATTTGATGAAGGTAAGCACCCCGCTCAAATCCGTTTGATCATGGAAGAATTGCTCGCCCAAAACTTGTCGATGTTGGCAGTTCGCAGCAAAGGCCAGCAAGATATCGCCTTACCGCTCGCACCATGTGACAAACTGAAAAAACAGCTGTTGGCGCAACTGCCGTTTTCTCCGACCAATGCTCAAGCACGCGTGGTGAAAGAGATTGAATCCGACCTCGAAAAGCCGCATCCAATGATGCGTCTTGTCCAAGGTGACGTAGGCTCAGGAAAAACCCTCGTCGCGGCACTGGCTGCGGTTCGAGCTATCGAGCACGGTTATCAGGTCGCACTAATGGCACCAACTGAGCTGCTCGCCGAACAACACGCCATCAATTTCGCCAACTGGTTTGAAGCCATGGGCATTCAAGTGGGCTGGCTTGCTGGTAAGCTCAAGGGCAAAGCCAAAGAGACGGAACTGGCTCGCATTGCCAGCGGTGAAGCGCAAATGATAGTGGGTACTCACGCCC
>NZ_JAWOVP010000085.1:0-859 GCF_033339995.1 Vibrio sp. 1641 | reverse complement strand
TTCAACGTGCCCAACCGTTTACTCTGTTGTACATCGATCTTGATGGCTTTAAAGCCGTGAATGATGAATTTGGTCACGACGCCGGAGATAAGGTGTTGCAGATCACCGCCCAACGTATTTTGCATCTGTTAGACGACGGCCAGTTCGCGACACGCATCGGAGGCGATGAGTTTATTCTGTGCCTGGCAAACATCGAAGACACCAAGGAGTTAGAACAGTTTCAGTCTTTGCTCCATCCCGCATGCAGTGCACCCATTTTTATCCATTTTCAAAACGTTCACATCGGTTTAAGTGTTGGTATGGCTCGCTTTCCTCATGAAGGAAGCTGTAGCGATTCCTTAATTCAACATGCTGACCAAATGATGTACCTCACTAAAAGATCAAGAACATAAAGTTTTGGCTCGGTCCGAGCCGCTGAGAAGCACTCAAAAATATAATAATTTCAGGACGTAGATATATGGTTAGTAAGTTAGAATTTTCGCATGCAGTGGCTGCTATTCGAAAGGAAAGGGGGTTAACTCAAGGCCAATTAGCGGATGAGCTAGCCCGAAGTTACAGCGCTTTTGAAAGCTTAAATCAACCCACACTAAGCCAGTGGGAAAGCGGTAAAGTAACGCCCAGTTTGCTCAAGCGGCTTGCTTTCGCTCACTACATCGGCAAGCAGTATCAATACACCTCCAGCGAATACAAACGGGTCAAAGCTTCACAAAGCAAAAGCATCTATTTGAGCTTTAAAGACATTGTTTACGAATACCGTGTAACCGATGTGAAAAATTGCGCCCTTAGCCAAATCAGTTTGACGGAATATGAGCAAATTAACGCCGTACACAAACAACTGATCACGCCCGGCGGAATAGAA
>NZ_JAWOVP010000084.1:0-863 GCF_033339995.1 Vibrio sp. 1641 | reverse complement strand
TGCAGCGTCTGTCGCTGGTCTAATGATCACAACAGAAGCGATGGTAACTGACCTACCACAAAAAGAAAGTGCAGGCATGCCTGACATGGGTGGTATGGGCGGTATGGGTGGCATGGGCATGATGTAATCATCCCGCGCTATTCCAAGCCGAGTAGAACAAAAAGCCGAGGTGTGAACCTCGGCTTTTTTGCGTCTGGTGTTTGCCCACTGTGCATTTTTCAGTGTAGGTAAAAGAAGATGTGAATTGTGAGGGATGCGTTCCGGCAGCGTCAGTGGAAAAACAGAAAAATAACTGAGATGAATTTTTTCTAGGATAGTCAGATTGTTAAATATGACCTATTGCTAACACTTTTTGTGTCCGAATAGCGCAAAATCTGAACATTACACTATGTTGTAAATTACTGCTTACCATCATGGAGATAAAAATGAAAAAGCTTATGACGTCATTGGCTGTTGCAGCCACTATCGCATCACCTGTTGCTCTTGCGAACAGCACCCCTGTGATGTTTTCAACGATCGACCATACTAACGCTCCATCAAACTCTGCTGTTGGTGGTGTTCGTTTGGCGGTACTGCATGGCCAAGTAAACGAAGTAAAAGGCGTCGACTTCTCAGTTCTAGGTATGTCTGAAACTGACCGTACTACGGGTGTGAACTTCGGTCTGTTCTTTGGGGCAGCGAAAGTAAACCAAGAAATGAAAGGTGCGTCACTTGGTTTGGTTAACTGGAACCAAGGCCAAACAACCGGTGTGAACTTTGGTGCGGTAAACATCACGAACAACGTGAAAGGCCTAAACTGGAGTGCGGTGAACTACTCAGAAGGTTACACCATGGCAGATGTTGGTCTGGCGAGTATTTCTAAA
>NZ_JAWOVP010000083.1:0-875 GCF_033339995.1 Vibrio sp. 1641 | reverse complement strand
AGCATCATGCTGTTATTTCCTGCGGTAATGGCGTTTGGTGCGGATCGTTGGGTGCAGAAGAAACAAAAGAGCTTGTTTGATACTCGCTCTGTACCTTATCAACCAGAACCCAACAAAACGCGTGATGGCCTTTGCTTCGTATACTGTTCACTGATTTCTGTCGCAGTACTGGCAGTGTTAGGCATGGCGGTGTACGGCTCTCTAGTGACATTTTGGCCGTGGAATAAAGCGCTGACGCTAAACAATTACAACTTCGCAGAGATGAGTACCTATGGCTGGAGCCCGTTCTTTAACTCTCTCACTTTAGCTGGTTGGACTGCGCTGATTGGTACCGCTGTGATTTTTGTCGGTGCCTACTGTATTGAAAAAGGTCGTGCGTTTGGGCCAGTTCGTCAGGCGATGCAAATGCTGAGTGTGGTGCCGATGGCGGTGCCGGGCATGGTTTTGGGTTTGGGATACATCTTTTACTTCAATGATGTGAACAACCCATTGAATGTGCTTTACGGTACGATGGCGTTTCTGGTGATTAACACCGTAGTGCACTATTACACAGTCGGCCACATGACAGCGTTAACCGCTCTCAAGCAACTGCCTTCAGAGATAGAAGCGACGGCAGCATCGGTCAAGCTGCCTCAGTATAAGTTGTTCTTCAAAGTGACCTTACCGGTTTGTATGCCTGCTGTTTTGGACATCGCAACCTACTTGTTTGTTAATGCATTGACCACCACTTCTGCGGTAGTATTCCTTTACTCAACCGATACGATTCCTGCTTCGGTATCGATTCTAAACATGGACGATGCAGGCCAAACGGGCGCAGCTGCCGCGATGGCCGTGATGATCATGATTGCAGCCGCGATTGCGAAGATCGTGCAGAT
>NZ_JAWOVP010000082.1:0-879 GCF_033339995.1 Vibrio sp. 1641 | reverse complement strand
GCTTTCTCGCTACTGGATTAGTCATTGCCAGTTATCTTCTAGCTCGCCAACCCTATAAGTATTCACGTAAGCTAAGCGACGTTTACCTTTTGTATGCCGTACCTGTTGTTACCTTGCCGTTGATTGTCGCGTTAGCTTCGCGCACAGGATGGCTAGCGACCATCATCGGTTTGTTGTTAGTGATTCCGTATATGTATCGCTTTGCAACCAAAGGCCGCTTTATTCGCTGGATCGCAGCTTTGGTTACGGGCTTGGTGCTCTCGTTCGTTGTAATGAGCATTGCATTCCCGGATGGAAGTGGACTGGCGACAGAGAAAGTGAATATGGAGTCGCCTCGAGCGTACACTTTCCCTCAAACCTTGGATATGGTGATCGAGAAACCGTTCACTGGCTACGGTTACGGTAAGTTTGAATCTGAGTACATGCTGTACACCGCGCGCCAGCATGCGCTGAATGAGAACTATCCTGCAGGCTTGCCATCGATGGATCATCCACACAATGAAATGTTGTACTGGGGCGTAGAAGGTGGGCTTCTGCCTGTATTAGGCATAATCCTCGCAATGGGATTGGTTTTACATCGGATTTATCAAGCCAAACGTGGCACACGCCTAGCGTTGCTCGCGTTATTCATTCCTATCGTACTTCACTCTCAGTTGGAATATCCGTTTTATCACTCTCTCGTGCACTGGCTGATTTTCATCATTTTGCTGTATTGGGTCGACCAGCGTGTATCGCGCTATCGCCAAGTTGGGTTTAGCAAAGTGACCAAAAGTCTACTGCGCGTTTTTAGCTTGGTAATTCCGGCCGTGTTTACCTTCTATATGGTGAGCGCACTACACACGAACTACATTCTGACGAAGTTCGAAACTACGCGACCAA
>NZ_JAWOVP010000081.1:0-882 GCF_033339995.1 Vibrio sp. 1641 | reverse complement strand
CGGCTTTCGCCTTGGCCGACTGGCCGCCGTTCCGGCTGCCGGTCTTGGCCGTAAGGTGATAGATGGCCATAGGGGTTTAGCTCCATGCAATGGCCCTCGGAGAGCGCACAGCCCCAAAGGGGTGCCCGCAGGGCAGTTTCTCGAAGAGAAACCGGTAAGTGCGCCCTCCCGTTAGAATGACGGTCGGGGTTTGCGGTGTCTGTGCTCCGATGATAGCATGATGGCAAGCACATAACCAAGGGGAATGTCAACATGGCAAAAGCAGCGGAACGGCTCGCCAAGCTGGAAGAGCAACGGGCACGGATCAACGCCAAGATCCAGCGGGTCAGGGCACGGGAGCAGCAGCAAAAGCGCAAGGAGGACACCCGGCGCAAGGTGCTGGTAGGCGCGTGGATACTCGGCAAAGTCGAAAGCGGCGAGTGGCCAGAACAGCGCTTGCTCGATGGGCTGGACAGCTACCTAGAGCGCGACCATGACCGGGCGCTGTTCGGACTGCCACCCAAGCAGGAATAGCAGCCACAGGAGCATGGCCAGCCGGAGCCGCAAGAGGGGCAAGGGTGAGCTTCTACCGGCTGACACCTGCCGAGATCGAAGCCCTGCAGCAAGAGATGCGAGAGGCGGGCGCGACCATCAAGGCGGAGATAGCCAAGCGCAAGGTGGCCAGCATGGCCCCTGCGGGGCTTCACACGCGCCCCCGCCCTGCGGGCAGGGGTAAAGGCCGCTAAAGCGGCTAAAGGCGTCTGCGGCTTCCTGTGGCGTCTGTGCATGGGGTTTGGGTTTGCGGGCCTTGGCCCGCCTTTTCCCTACCGCGGAGCGGTGGGGGCGGTGTGTAGCCTAGCGCAGCGAATAGACCAGCTATCCGGCCTCTGGCCGGGCATATTG
>NZ_JAWOVP010000080.1:0-886 GCF_033339995.1 Vibrio sp. 1641 | reverse complement strand
CGAGGTTCCCATCCGCACTAGCAATTGGCACGCCGGAGTACGCACCTGTAAAGGTTATTGATTTAACGGTAAAGTCACTGTTGTCTTCAGTATCCGGGCCATTGCCATTACTGGCCGCTTCGAGGATGATTTTATCAAAGCCCCCCTGTTGAACATTGAAATTCGCCGCGTAATCACCACTGCTTGCGTCAGAGCTGAACGATTGCTGAGCAATTAATACACCATCTCTATAAAAAGATGCGCTGCCTTTCTCAAGTTCACCACCAAACATTTTCTCAAATTCTATTTCTGCTCCATAAGCAACTTTATTGCCTAAGTCTATGATTAACTGCTCTGATACACCCTCATTACCCGCGAATCGATAATCGACTTCGTTTTCTAACTGGAAGCCGTTGTTACCAGAACTTTTAACGCCAATCCCTTCTGATGATTGATTGATTTCAGCTGTTCCCAGCATCACAGATTCGTCAGACACAAAACCGTTTGCAGTCACAACAACGTCCCCAAATGTTCGACTGGTTGCATCTGCCTCACTTCCTGCAAAATCTATACGCCCTGTCAGAACGATTGGTGCATCAGTAAGCGACACATCAACGGGTTGAACAACCACAGGCACGTATGGGCAATCGTCTTCAACGACCACATTTAAGCTTTGAGATGTCGTTGTTTGTCCATCACTTACAGAAATCTGTAAATCAAAGTTGATGATGTCTTCCACATCATTAACAGGATGATCAAGTGGCTCAAACAGAGTAATAGTATAGTCCCAAGAGCCTTGACCTGAAGCTGAAGGCTCGCTCAGCACAACAGTAGCAACAACGCTCAGGTGAGCAGTTTTCGCAGTCAGCGTTTGAGTACTGTTGTCCCACGTCCACGATATAGGCTC
>NZ_JAWOVP010000079.1:0-887 GCF_033339995.1 Vibrio sp. 1641 | reverse complement strand
TGGGGCGGGGTAGGCCGAGGTAAAACCTATTTAATGGACGCCTTTTTTGATGCCTTACCTACTGACAGAAAAATGCGCGTGCACTTTCACCGCTTTATGTATCGGGTACATGACGAGTTAAAGCGTTTGGGGGAGGTAGAAAATCCTCTCTCCAAAGTTGCCGACTTATTTAAACAAGAAGCAGATATTGTTTGTTTTGACGAGTTCTTTGTGTCTGACATAACTGATGCCATGATTCTTGCCACATTGTTGCAAGAAATGTTTAAGCGTCAGATGGTGCTGGTGGCGACGTCAAACATCGAACCACAAAATTTGTATCGTAATGGCTTACAGCGAGCTCGTTTCCTTCCTGCTATTGATATGATTTTGGCGCGTTGCCATGTACTAAATGTGGATAGTGGTGTCGATTATCGTCTGAGGACGTTGGAACAAGCCGAAATCTACCATTATCCATTGGATGAGCAGGCTTCTATTAATTTAAATACCTATTATCAGCAGCTTACGGCTGAGCGTAAAAGTGTTGCTCATAAAATCGACATTAATCATCGACAGATTAACGTGATTGAAGCCAGTGATGGGGTGTTACATGCTTCTTTTGAGCAGTTGTGCCAAACCGCTCGAAGTCAAAACGATTACATTGAACTCTCACGTATTTATCACACGGTTTTACTGGCCGATGTGCGTCAGATGAATCGTAAAATTGATGATGCTGCGAGGCGTTTTATTGCTTTAGTCGACGAGTTTTATGAGCGTAACGTAAAACTGATTATTTCAGCGGAAGTCGAGATGGATGCCTTATATAGCGAAGGACAACTGGAATTTGAGTTCAAGCGTTGTGTATCGCGTTTAACCGAGATGCAGAGTCATGAGTATCTTGCTCGCGAGCA
>NZ_JAWOVP010000078.1:0-892 GCF_033339995.1 Vibrio sp. 1641 | reverse complement strand
ACCAAAAATTCGTGTTTCGACCTTTAAAGACGGTAAAATCACACTCAAAGTCGGCGATAAATTCACACTAGATAGCGACTTACCAAAAGGCGAAGGGAACCAAGAATCCGTTGGTTTGGATTACAAAGAACTGCCTCAAGATGTTTCACCGAACGACATTCTACTGCTTGATGATGGCAGAGTTCAATTGCAAGTCACCAGCGTAGAAGGAAATAAAGTCCATACCCGTGTGACCGTTGGAGGTCCATTATCCAACAACAAGGGCATCAACAAAAAAGGCGGTGGCTTATCAGCCGATGCGCTCACGGAGAAAGACAAATCTGACATCATCACAGCCGCAGAAATTAAGGTCGACTATTTGGCCATTTCTTTCCCACGCAATGGCGAGGACATGCACTATGCCAGACGCTTGGCCAGGGATGCCGGCTTAGAAGCAAAACTCGTCGCAAAAGTAGAACGTGCAGAAACCGTCGCCACGAGCGAGTCGATTGACGATATCATCCTAGCTTCTGACGTCGTGATGGTCGCTCGCGGCGATTTAGGCGTAGAGATTGGCGACGCACGACTGCCAATGGTGCAAAAATCATTGATCAATCGTTCTAAACATTGGGGTAAGCCAGTCATTACCGCGACCCAGATGTTGGAATCGATGATCGAGAATCCTCTCCCAACTCGCGCTGAAGTGTTAGACGTGGCAAACGCGATTATCGACGGAACAGACGCCGTGATGCTGTCGGCGGAATCGGCGGCGGGCAAATACCCAATCGAAGCGGTCGAAGCCATGGTTCGCATCGCACAAGGTGCAGAGCACGAGCTGGAATGCAACCATGACTGCTGGGATACTCTGCAACACTTATGTTCTAACCCAGGCAAAAGTTTCGCGCGTTCATCA
>NZ_JAWOVP010000077.1:0-896 GCF_033339995.1 Vibrio sp. 1641 | reverse complement strand
CGGCTTTTTTTGTATCTAAATCATATTTAGATGATGTGATTTGCGGCACAATAGTGGCTTCGCGTGATGATTCGGGACTGTTTGACCTCCTTCACGTGAGAGTAAGCAACACCCTAAAAGGACTTAGACCTATCTATGAATCTAGAAACCATACCGTCTGGAGAGTTGACGGTATCTAACCAACGCTCCATTTCTCGACTTGTCGCTCAAGCCGGACAAATGCTGTTGGCCCATGGCGCAGAAAGTACACTTGTGTGCGATATCATGCGTCGTATTGGCTTAGCTTGTGGCGTGCATGAAGTGGCTGTAGCCCTCTCAGCCAATGCCTTGGTTGTCACGACCGTAATGGATGGACATTGCATCACAACTACTCGAAGCTGTGCCGATCGTGGCATCAACATGCGCGTTATTACGCAAATTCAACGTATCTGTATCATGATGGAGCGCGGGTTACTCGATGCAGCCATGGCGCAGAAAAAACTGAATACCATCAGCCCAGAACGGTACAACCGCTGGCTAGTGGTGCTTATGATTGGCTTATCATGCGCGGCATTCAGCCATTTAGCGGGTGGCGATTGGGGCGTATTTATTATGACCTTCTTGGCCTCGGCTGGTGGCATGATCGTGCGCCAAGAGATTGGCCATCGTCACTTCAATCCATTACTTAACTTTGCTGCTACCGCATTTGTAACCACGTTGATTTCTGCTCAAGCTGAAATTTATCAAATTGGTAATTTACCAACCGTAGCGATGGCATCGTCGGTATTGATGTTGGTGCCTGGTTTTCCACTGATTAATTCGGTAGCAGACATGCTAAAAGGTCACATTAATATGGGTATTGCTCGGTTTGTAATGGCCAGTTTGCTGACGTTAGCAACGTGTTTGGGCATTGTGGC
>NZ_JAWOVP010000076.1:0-906 GCF_033339995.1 Vibrio sp. 1641 | reverse complement strand
TGCCTTGCTTGGTTTTAGTGAAAACAAGCACTTGTTGCCAGTTTCGTGAACCAATTAAATACGCTAGCAACTCACGCTTACGCTTTTTATCAACTGGATACACCATCTGCTTAACCGTTTCTGCCGTTGTATTCGCTGGAGACACTTCCACCTCAACAGGAGAATCCATCAGTTTGTAAGCGATGGTTTTAATGCGTTTTTCAAACGTCGCCGAAAACAGCATGATTTGTTTGTCATTCGGTAGTCGACGAAGAATGCGTTGCAGATCAGGCCAAAAACCCATGTCCAACATTCGGTCAGCTTCATCAAGCACCAACACGCCAGTTTTAGAAATGTTTACGTTGCCGTTAAACAAGTGGTCTAACAATCGGCCCGGCGTAGCAATAAGAATATCCGCGCCCTCTTCCAACTTGTTCTTTTGCACGCCAATACTTGTACCGCCGTACACACAAACAATACGTAGATCCGTGTGTTCCGCATATTGCGTTAAATTGTCAAACACTTGCTGCGCCAATTCACGAGTTGGAACTAGGATGAGAGCGTGAGGTGTGCCATTACGTTTCTTTTGCTGTACCGCCTGAATAATCGGCAAACCAAATGCCGCCGTTTTACCGGTACCCGTTTGCGCAGCCGCAAGAAGATCTTTGCCTTCCAGTACGTGTGGAATCGATTTTTCTTGGACTGGCGTTGGCGTCACAATATTCATATTGTTCAACGTTTCGACTAACTGTTGTTCAATGCCAAGATCAGCAAAATTAACGGACATGATAAACCTCATAATTTTTGGAGCGCAGAGTTTACCAGAGCCGCCATAGCCATACTACCTCTACGCCAAAGGATTGAGTTATGAACTGATTAGCTGTTGGTGAAATTCAAGTGATTGGCGCAGCACGTCTTGATAAAGCT
>NZ_JAWOVP010000075.1:0-907 GCF_033339995.1 Vibrio sp. 1641 | reverse complement strand
AGGTAATCACAGGCAATTCTGGCTCTATACCATTGATTTCCTGAACAATTAGGCGTTTCAGACTGATTCGAACCGCCGCTGTTAATATGTCAGGTTCTTGACTCTTACTTGAGTACTCAGCCAAGGTTTGTACGATGGTACGAATGTCGCGAATTGGAATGGCTTCATTCAACAAGTTCTGCAACACTTTCACCACCACACCTAATGGGAGTTGATCCGGTACGAAGTTCTCCACCAATTTCGGTGCACTTCGGCCTAGCATCTCCAATAAATTCTGTACTTCTTCATGACCAATCAACTGCGATGCGTTGTTGGTTAATAACTGACTTAGATGCGTTGCCAATACCGTCGATGAATCCACCACGGTATAACCGAGAGCCTGAGCGTGCTCGCGCTGCTCTTCACGAATCCACACGGCTTCTAGGCCGAATGCCGGGTCCATGGTCGGTTCGCCATCAATCATGCCGTAAACCTGACCAGGGTTAATCGCCAATTCTTGGTCTGGGCGAATTTCCGCTTCACCCACCGCAACGCCCATCAGGGTAATTCTGTAGCTGTTTGGCGTCAGCTCAAGGTTGTCGCGAATGTGTACAGCTGGGATCAAGAAACCAAAATCTTGTGAGAGCTTTTTACGAACGCCTTTCACGCGCTCTAGTAACTCTCCGCCTTGGTCACGATCCACCAGCGGGATTAATCGATACCCCACTTCTAAACCAATAATATCAACAGGTTGAACGTCATCCCACGACAACTCACGTTGAGAAATCGGCTCGCTGCCATCTTCTGCTTTCGCAGGTAATGCTGGTTCTTTTGCTTTCTGCTTCTGACGCTTGTCAATCAAGTAAGCACCCGTGCCAGCAGCAACGGCCAACGTTAAGAAAGCAAAATGCGGCATGCCCGGTACGAT
>NZ_JAWOVP010000074.1:0-919 GCF_033339995.1 Vibrio sp. 1641 | reverse complement strand
TGCCGACCGTCATCGCCCAGCCATCGACCAGAACGAACACCACCAACTTGAATGGCAAAGAGACGATAAGTGGTGACAGCATCATCATACCCATGGCCATCAAGACGCTAGCGACCACCAAGTCGATGATCAAAAACGGAATGAACAGCATAAAGCCGATTTGGAACGCAGTTTTAAGCTCACTGATCACAAACGCAGGAAGAACAACGGCAAACGAGATGTCTTCTACTTTTTGATCGAGCGGCTCATTGGCAATTCGCAACATTTGCTCAAGAGAGCTTTGATGGGTTTGCGCCAACATGAAGTTGCGCACGGGCTTTTCCGCCACGGAAAATGCTTGAACCAGCGTAATTTCACCATTGTCGTATGGTTGGAACGCGTTCTCGTAGATATCCGTCCAAACTGGGCGCATGATGAGCAGAGTAAGCGTTAATGCAATACCCACTAACACGCGGTTTGGCGGGCTCTGCTGCAAACCAAGCGCTTGGCGCAAGATAGCCAGCACCACAATAATGCGTGTAAAGCTCGTCGCCATCAAAATGAAAGCAGGAAGGAAACTGAGCGCCGTCATCAACAAAAGAATTTGTAGTTTAACGCTGTACTCTTGTTGTGCGTCGCCGTCCGTAACGGACAGAATTGTTAAGCCGTTGTCTGCTGCCATTGTTGGGAATGCAAACAAAAGTGACACCAATACCAACAAAGGTAACCAACGATGCCAAGCGCTCAGATTGTTCATTGTACTGCCTACCAAAAATTATCGACCAACGCCGCTTAATGCCGAATCGTGTACGTCAATCAAGCGAAGACCGTATTTGTCATTAACGACAACTACTTCCGCATGGCCAAGTAGGGAACCGTTTACTTTTACGTCCAACGGTTCGCCGTTCAGCTTTTCAAGTTCAATGACGGTGCCTTCGCC
>NZ_JAWOVP010000073.1:0-925 GCF_033339995.1 Vibrio sp. 1641 | reverse complement strand
CCTGTGGTTGAAAGTAGCATCGCAGACCAAGCCTTGGCAGAAGACTTTACGCCATACAGCATCGATCTAAATACCGCTTTCAGTGATGTGGATAATATGGATGGCGAGCTGAGCTTCAGTGTCTCTGGCAACAGCAACATTCAAGTGGCAATCGTCAATGGGATTGCTACGTTCACTCCAACCGCAGACTGGAACGGCTCAGAAGCGCTGACCTTTACGGCTACCGATCCAAGCGGTGAAAGCGTTAGCCAAACAGTGAACTTCACAGTGGCGCCTGTGGCGGACATCGTGGCAGATAAAGCGACGGTTGTGGAAGACACACCAACCATTATTAAGGTTTTAGGTAACGACACGTTCGAAGGCGACGACAAAGTGGTGTCGCTGGATACCAACAACGGTCCAGCGAACGGCACGGTCTCGGTCAACCCGGATGGCAGCGTGACCTACACGCCGAATGACAACTACCACGGTACAGACAGCTTCACCTACATCGTCACCTCCGGTGGGGTATCGGAGTCCACCACGGTGAACGTCGATGTCACACCAGTGAACGATGCGCCAGTGGCGACCAATGACACGGCGATTACTGACGAAGACACGCCAGTGACGATTGATGTCTTGCCAAACGACACCGATATTGATGGCGACACGCTGTCTATCCAATCGGCATCTGTGCCGAGTGACCAAGGGACAGTTGAGGTTGTTGACGGCAAGTTGGTGTTCACACCAGCTGAGAACTTCCATGGCGACGCCGAAATTACTTACACCGTCACTGATGGTGCGCTGACTGACCAAGCGACGGTTAACGTCACCGTGAATGCGGTGAACGACACGCCTGTGGTTGAAAGCAGCATTGCAGACCAAGCCTTGGCGGAAGACTTTACGCCATACAGCATCGATCTAAATACCGCTTTCAGCGATGTGG
>NZ_JAWOVP010000072.1:0-931 GCF_033339995.1 Vibrio sp. 1641 | reverse complement strand
TCGTGGTCGACCGATTCAAAGTTCGCCCAGATCTGCAACAACGTTTAGCAGAGTCATTTGAGACGACGCTAGAGCTTTCTGGTGGTATTGCGGTGATTGCTCCGATGGATGGCGATGGGGAAGAAATCATCTTTTCAGCGAACTTCGCTTGTCCGCAATGTGGCTACAGCATGCAAGAGCTGGAACCGAGATTGTTCTCATTTAACAACCCAGCAGGCGCGTGTGGAACTTGTGATGGCTTGGGTGTACAACAGTATTTTGATCCAAGCCGAGTGATTCAAGATGACTCACTCAGTTTGGCACAAGGTGCCATTCGTGGTTGGGATCAAAAGAATTACTATTACTTCCAAATGCTGACTTCATTGGCGGATCATTATGGATTTGATTTGCATGCTCCGTTCAACTCTCTGCCAAAGAAAACGCAAGACGTTATTCTCAAAGGCTCAGGCCGCACCGAGATCGAGTTTAAGTACATCAATGATCGCGGCGACATTCGTGTAAAGCGCCACCCATTCGAAGGGATTTTAAATACGCTTGAACGTCGTTACCGCGATACCGAGTCCAACTCCGTTCGAGAAGAGTTAGCTAAATACATCTCGACAAAATCATGCTCAAGCTGTGGCGGTACTCGTCTACGCCTTGAAGCACGTAATGTATTTATTGCCGATACTACCTTACCTGAGATCGTTGAGCTCAGTATTGCAGATGCCCTTACCTTCTTCCAAACACTCAAGCTAGAAGGTCAACGTGCGCAAATCGCAGAAAAGGTCATGAAGGAGATCAATGATCGTCTACAGTTCCTTGTAAATGTGGGCTTGAACTACCTTAATTTATCCCGGAGTGCAGAGACACTATCCGGTGGCGAAGCACAACGCATTCGCTTAGCGAGCCAAATTGGTGCAGGTCTTGTTGGTGTCATGTACGTCTTAGA
>NZ_JAWOVP010000071.1:0-931 GCF_033339995.1 Vibrio sp. 1641 | reverse complement strand
CGCATCGTTCACGTAACGGTTGTTTGGCGCAATCATAGTTAGGGCAAAGCCGTTCTCGTAGCCCGCTTCTTTCATCAGCTCTTTAGCTTTCTTCAGATCGTAGCGAGGAACCAGTTTTTCGTTGTGACCAACGTAACCCGCAGGACTTTGCTGACCAGCAGCTGTCGCGAAGCCTTTCATGATTTTCTTCACGATGCCTTCGTTGTTGATCGCATGCACGATAGCTTGACGAACGCGCACGTCTTTCAACGCTTCATTGCTGTTTTGGTTCATTTGGAACGTGATGATTCGCGTACCAGGTAGTGTCACGAGATCGATGCCTTTCGCATCTTTCACACGTTGGTGATCGTTTGGCGCTACTGGGTGAATCATATCGACGCCACCAGAAAGAAGCGCAGCCACACGAGTCGCGTCTTCTTTGATTGGTACTAGCGTTAGCTTATCAACGTTACCTTTCGACGCTTTATCCCAGTAATCTTTGAAGCGTTCAAATTCCACTTTTACGCCTTGTTCACGTGATGTCACGATGAATGGGCCAGTACCGGAAACGTGAGTCGATGCAAATGAGTTACCGTGCTTCACTAGTTCAGACTTGTCTTTGCCGTCTTCTGTCTTACCTGAGTAGAACTTGCTGTCCATAGGGAAGATGTACGTCGCCGTTTGCAGAACAAGTGGGTATGGACCTTTAGTAACCAAATCGCACGTGTAGTCATCCACTTTTACGATTTTCTCGTACGGGTCGAAGATCGCTTTAAAGTCTGGAGAGCTTTGTAGACGCTCAAATGTCCACACCACATCATCCGCTGTTAGCGAGTTACCAGAGTGGAACTTCACGCCTTCACGCAGTTTGAAGCGTACCGTTGTATCGTTAACACGTTCCCAGCTTTCTGCTAGACGAGGTTCGAAGTCCATTGTTTGAGTGAACCGAACT
>NZ_JAWOVP010000070.1:0-943 GCF_033339995.1 Vibrio sp. 1641 | reverse complement strand
GGCAGAAGGAGGGATGATCACAAACTCAGAGCAATCCATGCAGGATTATGGACAAGGGCTACGAGTAACGGTGGCACTTTCTGTGGGGATCGCTATCGTTATTGGCGTTCTGCGCATCTTAAAAGGGTGGCCAATTCATTACATGATCATCGGTGGTTATGTTGGCGTTGTGACTCTCACTTGGTTTGCGCCAGAGTCGATCATCGGCGTTGCTTACGACTCGGGTGGCGTGACCACGTCAACGATTACCGTCCCTTTGGTGACGGCACTAGGAGTAGGGTTAGCTTCGGCCATTAAAGGGCGTAACCCTATGGTGGATGGTTTTGGGTTGATTGCGTTTGCCTCTTTACTGCCAATGATGTTTGTCATGATTTATGGGATGGCCGTTACATGATTTCATTCGAGCATTTCTTAGATACGTTGCTGTCCACCATTCGTGATGTGATCCCGATTGCGGCGATTATTTTTGGCTTTCAATTGGCTGTGCTGCGCCGCCCAGTGAATAACCTCAAAAAAGTGTTGCTCGGTTTTGCGTATGTCATTGTTGGGTTATCGTTATTTTTACTCGGTTTGGAGATGGCATTGTTTCCGTTGGGCGAAACAATGGCGGTGCAGTTGACCGCTCCTGAATTCGTCCGAGAGTTTAAAGTCTCTATTGGGCAGGCGTTAGAGTGGGTCGACTATTATTGGGTGTACACCTTTGCTTTTTTTATCGGCTTCAGTACGACCATTGCTGAGCCATCTTTGATTGCAGTGGCCATCAAAGCCAATCAAGTGTCTGGTGGCAGTATTAGTGTAAATGGCTTACGAGTTGCGGTTGCTTTAGGCGTAGCGATAGGTATCGCGCTTGGCAGCTATCGTATTGTGGTGGGCGACCCGATTCATTACTACATCATTGCGGGGTATATCGTCGTGGTGATTCAAACCTTTTACGCGCCTAAGT
>NZ_JAWOVP010000069.1:0-949 GCF_033339995.1 Vibrio sp. 1641 | reverse complement strand
AAGGAAGAGCGATTATGCACCTTAAAAACGGGAAAGCAGTGAAAAGTGTCTTTACGCTAAGTACGCTGACTGCATCTTGTCTATTGGCCTTCAACAGCTACGCAGCGGTTGATTGTGCCCCTCTAGAAGTTTGGGATTCGTCAAAAGTTTATAATGGCGGCGACCAAGTTCAGCACGAAGGTAACGCATACAAAGCGCGTTACTGGACGCAAAACAATAACCCTGCACAAGCTGGCCAGTGGGGCGAGTGGGAATCTCTTGGTGCTTGTGATGGAACAGGTCCTGTTGACCCACCACAAAATGAAATCCCGACGGTGACTCTAACCGCTCCTTCTGCGTCGGCATCTATCACCGCTGGTGAAGTGGTTAACCTAGCCGCAGATGCAGCAGACACTGATGGCACAATTAGCAAAGTTGAATTCTTTGTTGATGGTGCTTTAGTTGGTCAGTCTACTTCGGCTCCTTTCACTGCATCTTGGACTGCAACTGAAGGCGTACACGAGTTTTCAACTAAATCTTATGATGACGCTGGCGCGGTAAGTACTGCAAGTTCAGTAACGCTTACGATTGCTTCAGCTCAACCAGGTAATGAAGCGCCTACAGTGGATGTTGCGCTTTCAGCTACTTCAATCGAGCTAGGCGGTACTGTTACGCTTACTGCTAACGCGGCAGACGCGGATGGTAGCGTTGCTAAAGTTGACTTCTACGTTGCTGGCGCATTAGCTGGCACAGCAACCGCTGCCCCTTACACACTAGACGTAACGCCTTCAAAAGCGGGCGCTCTAGCGGTATACGCGAAAGCGACAGATAACGCAGGTGCAAGCACAGACTCTGCAATTACTACGTTAACTGTAAATGGTGGCGCAGTGGCATCTAACTGTCGTCCTGACGGTCTTTACCAAACAACAGGCGTGGACGTACCTTACTGTTCAATCTACGACGAAGAAGG
>NZ_JAWOVP010000068.1:0-950 GCF_033339995.1 Vibrio sp. 1641 | reverse complement strand
TTAGTCACGGTTGCGCTTTCTCTGTTGGATACGATTGGTTTGAACCAAGACGACAAAGGCGAAAATGCACTGGTGGTGACGCCAGCAGAGCACATTATGGTGCCAAGCTACCCTGGTTTGCCATACGAAGGTGCGACGATCACTTTTGATCGCGATACCGCGCTTTCTCGTGAAGACATGCACTTCATCAGTTGGGAACACCCAATGATCCAAGGTGGTATCGATCTTCTGATGAGTGAAGGTGTGGGTACTTCTGCTGTATCTCTGTTGAAAAACAAGGCGTTGCCAGTTGGTACGATTCTGCTTGAACTGATTTACGCGGTAGATGCGCAAGCACCAAAACGCAGCGGTATCACTCGTTTCTTACCGAAAACGCCAATCCGTCTGATGATGGACTCTCGCGGTAACGATCTATCGGCTCAAGTGGAGTTTGAAGGTTTCAACCGTCAACTTAGCCCAGTAAACCGTCATCTTGGCAGCAAGCTGGTGACGTCTGTGCAAAAAGACGTGCACCGTTTGATTGAAGCGGGCGATGTGCTGGTTGAAGAGAAAGTGGAAGCCGTTCGTAAGCAAGCGCAGCAAGATATGCAGCAAAGCTTGAATGCGGAGCTAGAGCGTTTACAAGCTTTGAAAGCGGTGAACCCAAACATTCGTGATGAAGAGATTGAAGCGATTGAAGCGCAAATCAAAGAGCTGACTGGTTACATCAATCAAGCTCAAGTGCAGCTCGACTCGCTCCGTCTGATCGTGGTGAGCCACAACTAATCGCATTAAACGCATTAAAAAAGGTCTTCAATCGAAGACCTTTTTCTTTATCTACGGTTTGCCTGTGGATTACATCAACCACTTCCACCAAATAAACAAAGCTAAGAAGCCAAACAAGTAAATCAGCCCAGCAATCGATAGCCATTTCAGTTTGCGTCCCACCGCCAGCGGTTCCGGTAAGTCCG
>NZ_JAWOVP010000067.1:0-953 GCF_033339995.1 Vibrio sp. 1641 | reverse complement strand
CTCACAATAAAATCGCCTTCACGATCGGGGTGAGTTTCTAGCCATCTCGCTAAAGGCGCTCCTTTTTCTCGTGTTGGCTCTGCCATTAAATGCCAAACTTGACCGAGGTTCTCTAGTCGTTGAATATAGAAACCTAGTTCAGCGAGCGCAGGCTCGGCCAATCTTGCCGCGAGTTCGCCATCTTTGACTCTTTCTGCGATAAGATCGGCGATTTTCGCGACGCTTTGGTTTGCTTTCTTGCTGAACTGCTTTAGCTCTTTAGATTGGTTTTCTAGCCAAGTAGGCAGTTCACCATGTTCAAAGCGGTAGATGCCTTCTTCAAACTGAGCTGGGTCGAACTGTTTAGTCAATTGAGTGAGCGCAGGTATTAAGTTTTGCACCGAGTCCTGCAAGTCATTGCGGAATCGAGCGACACGTTTCTCATCAGCCAGTGATGAAAATTTACTGATTGACTGATTCAGCTTCTCTAGCCACGCTGCTGCGCCTTTTAAACTCGCGGATGCTGAAGCGTGATCACGGGCGACGTGAGGCAGGTGGTGAGCTTCGTCAAAGACATAAATCGTATTTTCTGGCTCTGGTAAGATTACGCCACCACCTAAGTCAGCATCAGCCATAACGAGAGAGTGATTCGCGATGATCACGTCATTTTTATCTAACTCAGAGCGCGCCTTTTGAAACGGGCACCCTCTGTGACCTGGCAAACTGTTATTACAGCTGTGTTTGTCGCTGACAATCAATTGCCAGATGCGGTCGTCTATAGGTTTAGGCCAAGCGTCGCGGTCACCATCCCATTTCCCTTGAGCGAGTGAGCGATACATGGTTTCCAGTAATTCAATGTCTTTTTTCTTTGGCTTGGTCTCAAACATCGCTAGTTGACCGCCATCCACACCACTGGCTGTTGCGAGCTTTTCTGCGCAGCAGTAGCGCTGCCTACCTTTGGCAAGAATGAAAGA
>NZ_JAWOVP010000066.1:0-954 GCF_033339995.1 Vibrio sp. 1641 | reverse complement strand
GGCAATGATTTCTATTGGATTCAATGTGGCTTGCTGCCTAAACCAATGCCACTTGCCAAAGCCAAACCCATTTACAGCAAAATCACCACCGATGTTTGGATGAAGCCCGAAGCAAAGGGCTATCGTTGTCTTATTGGGCCTTATACAGAATTTTCTAAAGCGTCTGCTGATTTGCGAGGAGTCAAAACCTTGTCGAACTATCGCGAGGCATTTATTCGTGTGGTTGGCAAAGGGAGTGACAACACCGTGAAGCAAATGCAGCCGTCATCAAAGTCGACTCCTGTCGCCAAACCAAACGTCGCATCGAAGCCTGTTGCGCCAGTCGTGGCCAGTCGTCCAGATACCGAGGTGTTTAAAGCTTCTGCGACAAAAACAACAGCGCAGCCAGTTACGGCAAAAGAGCCGAAACCGAGCACGACAACAAAACCGGTAGCGAAAGCAAAACCAGCACCGAGCGTAAAAGGCAATGGAGAGGTGGAAGTGCGCTTGCGAGCGTCTCTACATGGCAAAACGTATGTCGTGCCTTACCTGTTAGATAATCAGTTTTATATGGAATATGGTAAGCCGTGGAATCGACTCAACTACGAAAGCTCGCAACAGACTTGTCAGCAGTTGGGCATGTCGCTCGCCACGGCGACTGAATTCAAAGCGTTGCGAGATTCTGGTGTGATGGAGAAGAACAAATGGCCGCTGCAATTGCCGTATTGGGGTAAAGATAAGAAAGGCTTGTTTGCCGATCGAGAACCAAATCAGTTAACCGGCACGTCGTTGTTGAATGTGATGTGTGTGAAGTAGCGGTTGTTCATCCTTAATGTATCCACATTTTAGGACGAAACATGCTTGTCAAAACGAAGAAAGCCCCGCGATGCGGGGCTTTTTTGCGGTCTCAAATATTGTTGCTACTTGAGAGGTGTTTCTTTGTGACAGTTTGAGCAAATGTACACTTCTTTGATA
>NZ_JAWOVP010000065.1:0-955 GCF_033339995.1 Vibrio sp. 1641 | reverse complement strand
TAAAGATGTAAAATTCCGCGGTGACCTGATTGGTGAAGAAGCGACCTTCGAACGACTCGTTCCATTCGAAGACAATGAAACGTACAACGGTTCTCTTGTGACTTCGATGGAAGAAGGCATCAAGCGTGTGCTTGGTGAATCTGGCTACGCTTACCCTCAAGTAAACACCATCCCTGAATTTGACGATGAAAACAAACAAGTCTCCTTGGTTGTGAATGTTGATCCAGGTAATCGAATTTACGTTCGCGACATTCGTTTTACTGGTAATAACTCAACGAAAGATGAAGTGCTGCGTCGTGAAATGCGCCAAATGGAAGGTAGCTGGCTAAACTCCAAGTCGATTGAAACTGGTAAGACACGTCTTAACCGTCTTGGCTATTTTGAAAACGTAGAAGTACAAACGGTTCGTGTACCAGGTAGTGATGATCAAGTTGATCTGGTTTACTCGGTTAAAGAAGCGAACTCAGGCAGTGTAAACTTTGGTGTTGGCTACGGTACCGAATCGGGCGTCAGCTTCCAAGTTGGTCTGCAACAAGACAACTTCTTAGGTAGCGGTAACCGCGTTGGTATCAACGCGATGATGAACGACTATCAAAAGAACGTGAGCTTAGACTACCGCGACCCATACTGGAACCTTGATGGTGTAAGCTTGGGCGGTAAGATTTTCTACGATGAATTTGAAGCATCGAAAGCGGGTATCGTTGACTATACCAACCAAAGTTATGGTGCAAGTTTGACATGGGGTTTCCCATTTGACGAACTGAACCGTTTTGAATTCGGCGTTGGTTATACCCACAACAAGATCGGTAACTTGTCACCTTACTTGCAGGTAGAGCAATTCTTGCAAGCCCAAGCAGACAATATCGACTCAAGCGGTGCGCTAAATACCAACGACTTTGACTTCAACATCTCTTGGACTCGTAACAACCTGAACCGCGGTTATTTCCCGACAGCG
>NZ_JAWOVP010000064.1:0-977 GCF_033339995.1 Vibrio sp. 1641 | reverse complement strand
AATGGCATTGCTACGTTCACTCCAACCGCAGACTGGAATGGCTCAGAAACCCTAACCTTTACCGCCACCGATCCAAGCGGTGAAAGCGTTAGCCAAACGGTGAACTTCGCAGTTGCGCCTGTAGCGGACATCGTGGCAGACAACGCGACGGTTGTGGAAGACACGCCAACCATCATTAAGGTCTTAGGTAACGATACGTTCGAAGGCGACGACAAAGTGGTGTCGCTAGATACCAATAACGGACCAGCTAACGGCACGGTCTCGGTCAACCCGGATGGCAGCGTAACCTACACGCCAAACGACAACTTCCACGGCACAGACAGCTTCACCTACATCGTCACCTCAGGTGGGGTATCAGAGTCCACCACGGTGAACGTCGATGTGACGCCAGTGAACGATGCGCCAGTGGCAAAAGATGACGCGGCAACAACACAAGAAGATACCGCTGTCACGATTGATGTTCTGCCAAACGACACCGATATTGATGGCGATAAGCTGTCGATTGACTCGGCATCTGTGCCGAGTGACCAAGGGACAGTTGAGATTGTTGACGGCAAGTTGGTCTTCACACCGGCCGAGAACTTCAATGGTGACGCCGAAATTACTTACACCGTCACCGATGGTGCACTGACAGACCAAGCGACGGTTAACGTCACCGTGAATGCGGTGAACGACACACCTGCGGTTGAGAGCAACATTGTAGACCAAACCTTGGCGGAAGATTTCACGCCATACAGCATCGATCTAAATACTGCTTTCAGCGATGTAGATAACGTGGATGGCGAGCTGAGCTTCAGCGTTTCTGGCAACAGCAACATTCAAGTGGCGATCGTCAATGGCATTGCTACGTTCACTCCAACTGCGGACTGGAACGGCTCTGAAGCGTTGACCTTTACGGCTACCGATCCAAGCGGCGAAAGCGTTAGCCAAACGGTGAACTTCACAGTTGCGCCTGTGGCGGACATCGTGGCAGATAA
>NZ_JAWOVP010000063.1:0-987 GCF_033339995.1 Vibrio sp. 1641 | reverse complement strand
ATACCCAGGTTTACACACCCACCAGCGCGCGATTGACGCCAAAGACAAAGAGCACGGTACAAGTGTTCACTTTGTCACAGAAGAGTTAGACGGTGGTCCCGTAGTTCTTCAAGCAAAAGTGCCAGTATTTGAAGATGATGATGCAGCAGCACTCGCTGCGCGTGTACAAACTCAAGAGCACACCATTTACCCTATCGTGACTAAGTGGCTCGTTGAAGAACGTTTAATCATGCAAGATGGCAGAGCTTGGTTAGATGGCAAAGAACTCGGCCCTCATGGCTACGCAGCCGCTGAAGAAGAATAAGTGCTTTTTAACGCATCAAAAAAGGCAGTCGAGTGACTGCCTTTTTGTTATTTGGAAAACTTGATGTCTAGAAACGTCGTTATTCCAACGGTTCGGTCGGAGCTTGATTACCTGGTTTGGGCGCTTCAAATGGCACATCTTTCAAATCAGATGCATTGTTTTGGATCAGTTCACCAAGGTGAAACAAACCATATTCACCGGGCTTCATTCGATGCCAAGTCTCATTGCCGGTTAAAGGCTGAGTCGCAATGACAGAAACAACATCGTTTGGTGTTGTTTCTTCTTGGAAGTTGATCTCCACATCTTCATCTAGCAAAGCGGCCTTGCCAAACGGAGCGCGACGCGTAATCCAATACAAGTGATTAGTACAATACGTCATGACAAACTCGCCGTCGCTGAGCAACATATTGAACACGCCTTTTTCTTTGAGCTGATCGCAGCACTTAGCGATGTAGAGAAAAACAGATTCCATGTCCTGAGGAGGCTCTGGATATCGATCTTCCATCTGCTTTAGCAGCCAACAAAACGCAAGCTCACTGTCTGTTTGACCAACAGGACGATGGCGCCCAGTGTACAGATCTTGGTAATCAGACAGCTGACCATTGTGAGCAAAGGTCCAATACTTGCCCCACAACTCACGTGTGAATGGGTGCGTATTTTCTAAATTCACTCCGCCACGGTTT
>NZ_JAWOVP010000062.1:0-991 GCF_033339995.1 Vibrio sp. 1641 | reverse complement strand
TCGTAGATAACACACCTGTGAAACACGTGGTGCTAACTAGCCTTGGCCAAATGCTGCCACGTGCGAAAGGTACGATTGTCGATTTCGTGGTGAAATACGTAAAAGGTATGGTTCCTAAGTACGATCTACCGGGCGCAATTTCAATGCGCAAAGCACTGCGCAAAGGTCGTCGTCTGCAATACGTGAAGCCGTTTATGTCTGGTGATGATATTGCATTTCTGCAATACACTGGTGGTACTACGGGTGTCGCAAAAGGTGCAATCCTAACGCATCGCAACATGATTGCGAACGTGCTTCAGGCGAAAGGGGCTTACGGTCCTGTACTTTCTCCAGGTCGTGAATTAGTGGTAACCGCATTGCCGCTTTACCACGTGTTTGCACTGACAGTGAACTGTTTGCTGTTTATCGAAATGGGTGGTCGTAACTTACTGATTACCAACCCGCGTGATATTCCCGGCTTTGTAAAAGAGCTGCAAAAGTACCAATTCACAGCGATCACAGGTGTGAATACCTTATTCAATGCGCTAGTGAACAATGAAGATTTCCATGAGTTGGACTTCAGTAATCTTCGCTTGGCTGTTGGTGGTGGTATGGCAGTTCAACGTGCTGTTGCTGAGAAATGGCTGAAGACCACAGGCTGCTACCTGCTTGAAGGTTATGGACTTACTGAGTGTTCACCGTTAGTTGCAGCTTACCCGCATGACTTGGTTGAGTACAACGGTTCTATCGGTCTGCCAGTTCCTTCGACAGAAGTTCGTATGGTTGATGAAGAAGGCAATGTACTGCCAAATACTGGTACAGGTGAGCTACAAGTTCGCGGCCCTCAAGTAATGCAAGGTTACTGGCAACGTCCGGAAGCAACTAAAGACACCATTAACGAAGACGGTTGGCTATCAACGGGTGACATCGTTAAGTTTGATGACGAAGGCTTCCTGCACATTGTTGACCTTAAGAAAGACATGATCTTAGTATAAGGCTGCAACGTTTACCC
>NZ_JAWOVP010000061.1:0-1004 GCF_033339995.1 Vibrio sp. 1641 | reverse complement strand
TACGCTGGAGCAAATCGAGCACGACCTAGAATCTCCCACTGAAGAATTGCATCAGATGTGCTTGTCTATTGTGGATGAGGTGGTTCGCTGTGAGCAACTACTGACGAAATGTGCGATTCCTGAGTTGATGTGGGAACAGGTAGCGTCTTCGTGGCAACGAAAAGAGCCTTCGCTCTATTCTCGTTTGGATTTTGCGTATAACGGAACATCACCAGCAAAGCTACTCGAAAACAATGCCGATACACCGACAAGTTTGTTTGAAACGGGTTTTTGGCAATGGGTGTGGCTGGAAGATGTAGTTAACAAAGGTCGAATTCATCAAGCTGCGGATCAATTCAATATTCTTCAAGACTTTCTAATTGAGCGTTTTGCGGAGATAGCCAAATATCAACCGGGACAAACTCTCCACTTTAGCTGTTGCAAGTACACAGAAGAAGATAAAGCGACTGTCCAGTATTTAGAAGATTGCGCGCGCGAGGCGGGGCTAGCGACAGCTTTTGTGCACGTCGAAGATATTGGTGTAACGGAAGACGGAAAATTTGTGGATGTGGACGAACGAGCCATTCGTTGGATGTTCAAACTTTATCCTTGGGAATTCATGTTTGAAGAGGAATACGCGAAACATTTAGCGACTGCAAACGTTAACTGGCTAGAACCCATGTGGAAATCGATTTTATCCAATAACGCACTTTTGCCATTGTTGTGGGAACGCTTTCCAAATCATCCTACTCTTTTGCCTGCCTATTTTGCTAATGACCCAAAAGCGAGTTGTTTGAACGATTATGTCATCAAACCGTTATTCTCACGGGAGGGGGCGAATATTGAGATCGTCAAAGATGGAAAGCGCTTGGTGAAAACGCCGGGGCCTTATGAATCGAAATTCAATATCGTCCAGAAATATCATCCGTTGCCTAAGTTTGGGCAGAACCATACGTTAATCGGTAGTTGGCTCGTCAATGATAGAGCGGCGGGTATTTCGATTCGTGAAGATAGTAGCCTAGTGA
>NZ_JAWOVP010000060.1:0-1010 GCF_033339995.1 Vibrio sp. 1641 | reverse complement strand
TTCTCCAGTTCACCAGCTTCCTTCGGATAATCACTCATCTCGCTCACAGCGATCAGTTTGTCACCTAAGCCAGCAGCATAAGCAATCTCTGTGGCGTGAGGCGCTAAACTGATCACTCGTTCAACGGGTTCGTTCGCCATCGTAAGAGAGGAGAAGAAAAGGGGGAGGGATAGGCAAATTTTGTTCATCATAATCCTTGATAAATCAGTCCTAGAATAAAGCTTTGAATCACAATCCAAGCAAAGATGCGCCAAACCAGCAAAATTTGGATTTGTGCAAGATGAATAGCAGAAGGCACAATGCGTCCACCAATCTTGGTGCGTTCTGCTCTGACGCCTTGGTATAGAGCTGGGCCTCCTAACGAAAGCTGGAACTTATTGCCGATAGTACACAGCAACCAAGCAGGCCCTGGCAATGGCCAAGATTTCACTTGTTGTTTGAGTCCATTAAGCACTGCGGACATATTGTGACCAGCAAGCAACAGTAGGGCAAATAATCTTAATGGAATGAATTCTAAAACGGCAACGATTTGAATGGCTGGTTTCCCAAATGGCGCATACTGACGACGGCTAGGAGACCAAGCTCGTGCTAGCTCCATGGTTAAGCGGTACATGAGCGCACCAATCCCACCTGCGATGGCATACCAAAACAGTACACACACTACATTGCGACCAAAGCCCATAATGATGGTTTCAGCTCCGGCTTTACCTATACCGACAAGCGACAACGTTTCGGTATCACGATTCACAAAAGGCTTGAGTAGCTCGCGACAGCGCGTTTTATCCTCACGCGACAAGGCGAGGGCAAGTTGTTTGGTGAGGGCTTCGCAACTTCGCCAATCTAACGCTAATAGTAACAAGGCAAGTTCGTACAGAGGCTCTTGCCAAACTAAAGGCTTTAGAGCGATTAAGAGCACCAAACACGGCAATGTCATCAAAATAAGAGCGAGGCTTCCTGAGAGAATGCTTTGTGAGTAGCTATGGTGGTTATTTACTTTCTCTGCTAATTGT
>NZ_JAWOVP010000059.1:0-1024 GCF_033339995.1 Vibrio sp. 1641 | reverse complement strand
AAACCAGTAAAAATGTCGCTTTGATCGAAAATCGTATCCGTCTAGCAATTCAAAATGCAGATTGGAAAGGTGTTCAACAGTGGATTGCCGTACTCAACAAAGATGAGCAAGCCTCGCTCCGCTGGCAATATTGGTTAGGTCGAAGTGAGATTGCGCTGGGTGATGATATTGCTGGCAAACAGCGATTGGCGACCTTAGTTGGTCAGCGCAATTTCTACAGCGTGGCTGCGGCGAATGCGATTGGTCAGTCAATCAAATATCCATCTCATCGTATTAAGCTCGATACTAAGGTTATTCACCCGTATCAAAACTCTCTCACTCGTATTGAAGAGTTGATTGCGACAGATAAAATTGCGGCAGCGAAAAGTGAGTGGGCGCATTTGCTGAGTAGAGTAGGTAAAGATGAAAAGGCGATGTTGGCGGCGTATGCCTCATCCAAGAATTGGCATCACCTAACCGTCACAGCCAGTATCCAGGCGCAAATGTGGGACAATATTGAACTGCGATTTCCCATTGCGCACCGCTGGTGGTTCAACTTTTATGCGAAGAAGCATGACATCGACCCGATTACGATGATGTCGTTAGCCAGACAAGAAAGTGCATTGGATTCAGAGGCGCGTTCTCCGGTAGGGGCTCGCGGTATCATGCAAATCATGCCAGCGACTGCGAAGTACACGGCACGTAAATACAAGCTGACTTATCAAGGTAGTGATGATTTATACAACGTCGGCAAAAACATCGAGATCGGTAGCCATTATCTGCAAGGTTTGCTAGAGGATTACGATAATAATCGTATTTTTGCGCTCGCCGCTTATAATGCTGGCCCTAACCGAGAAAAAACGTGGCGAGAGCGAACCCAAGGCAAAGTGGACGCATACGCCTTTATTGAGGCGATTCCATTTAACGAAACTCGTGGGTATGTGCAAAACATTCTGATGTTTGAAACCTACTATCGTGATCTTTTGGGTATCGATGGCGCGTTCTTGAATCAACATGAGATCAATACCAAGTATTGAGTGAGGTA
>NZ_JAWOVP010000058.1:0-1024 GCF_033339995.1 Vibrio sp. 1641 | reverse complement strand
TTAGACCTTGCTGGTTATCACAAATGGGACGAAAGTCAGCACTTCAATTCTCTTTTCGAACACCTTGTTCAGGTGGGCAATGCCTGGCTGGAGCCGCGTTACCTCTTTGATACTGCTATTGAATTCCTAACCAGTCACAGCATTGCTATCCCTAGGTACACCGTACTCAAGAGACTGATAAGCAGAGCGATGCAGCAGGTCAGAAAAGACCTGGCGCACCAACTTAATCAACTCACCAGTCCTGAACTTCACGTCTTTCTGGACAGCATAACAGCCATTGATGACGGACTAAGCCTGAACCAGCTCAGAGGCGGTGCAAAAAGTCTGACCGTACCTGAACTTAAAAAAGAGCTTGCCCTTTATCATCAGTTAGCGCCATGGCGCACGCAAATCAATGGCGTTATCGATGGGCTTAATCTGTCTCTTAAAAATCGACAACACTTCGGTGAGCTCATCAACTATTACGGTAGTAAACTCAAACGATTCAAACGCGCACAGCAGCATCTATGGTTGCTATGTCACCTGACAGAGCGGATACAACTGGCACTGGAACGGTTAACTGATGGGTTCATTTACCATATCCGCAAGCAACAAGAAGCTGCCAACACCTTTGCACAACAAGCAGTGTTCCTGTCCTGGCAGTCAGCCGCGGACAATGTCACGAAAGCGGCAGAGTTACTGCATCTGTTTGTGGATGAGAACATTGATGATAATCAACCCTTCTCAGTAGTCAGACAACAGGCATTGAAGGTCATGAATGACAGGGATATCCAGACCCTCTGCCTTTACCTGAAAAAACAGAAACGGACCGTGGAAGAGTACCAGTGGCAATATTATGACGAACAACGAAACCTTCTGGAACAGTTGTTAAGACCAGTGTTCCTGTGCCTTGAATGTGAGGCCGGTAAAGGCTCAGAAGCCGTCGTCGCCCAACTTCAAAAGATGCAAACGGAAATTGTATCCGGTGAATCACTGATGACAATGGATACGTCGCTTATCCCCAAAAAGCACCTCCCATGGCTGG
>NZ_JAWOVP010000057.1:0-1045 GCF_033339995.1 Vibrio sp. 1641 | reverse complement strand
TATTGGCGTTTGTTCACCACGTTAGTGCGTTTTGATGCCGTGTATGTTGGGCACTTCAAGTGTAATAAACAACGCATTGCCGATTACGTCAATATTCAGGGTTATCTGAAAGAGTTGTATCAGATTGACGGTATCGCCGATACCACCGATTTCTATCATATTAAGCGCCATTATTACTTCAGTCACACAGGGATTAATCCAACGCAAGTGGTGCCTAAAGGGCCTGATTTAGACTTTAGTTCTCCTCACCAAAGAGAAATGATCGGTTAGTTTGTAACGGTTCATCCAATACAAAAGCCCTTAACGACGAACTGCGTTGTTAAGGGCTTTTATTTACGCTAAGTGCTGGAAGCTAGAGGGGCATTTTTTAAATATATGCTCGCCTTATTTAGCGCGGACGATGTCCATCACCAACTTACCGTCAACCTTTACTGGACCATCTTCTTTGGCTCCGAGTGAGTACTCAAATACGCCCGTCTTCATTCCACCTTTTTCTCCGTGGACCATTAGCATCAGCATGTCACCAGACTCAACCGGTTCCATCAAAATTGCATTCACGTTCTCATTTTGTCCCATTTTAAGCGGAGCATAGCCGATCACGGGGCCTGGCTTCATCGATTCGTCTGTTCGGTGTACAACCATCCACCCGTTTTCGTCAGCATGAGCCATTTTTGCTGTTACCGTGCCCGCGGACATATCTTGATCTGCGCCTTCAATACTTGGAGAGGAAAAACTAAACGCAGAAAAACTGAACAGACATGCAGCTAAACCAAACTTTAGGAATGAGTTGTTGATGGAGTTGTTCATATGTATTCCTTACTTATGTGTGAGATTGCGTAATTGCATTCCATCTTCGTTACGTAGTTTCTCGTAAGAAAGTTCAGATGATATGAAAATAATGCCGATAAATTGAACGGGAGAGGGAAAATTGCTCAGTATTATTGAGCTCTGATGATAGTTAAAAGCCAGGACAAGACCCGCAGGTAAGGCAGGAACTATGGCTAGTTTCAGATTATCTTCTTGTCGTCACAGCTTCTTACCAATA
>NZ_JAWOVP010000056.1:0-1053 GCF_033339995.1 Vibrio sp. 1641 | reverse complement strand
ATTGAAGAAATTGAACAAGCGATTCAAGACTACAACTCAGGGCTGTTCGAAACCTATTAAAGCGAACGACAGCGAACAGCCAATTTTGACCGATGTCTTAGTATTACGCTGAATGTATTTGAGCCTACTTATTGGGCTCGTAGCGAAGCAAATCGATAATCCACTGCCATCGAGTTTGCGTTAGCCACCTAGATTAACTTGCGTTTAATCGAGGTGGCTTTTTTCTTTACACTGAATTCCAACGTTCTATGGCTTGTTTGCCAGCCTCAATTCCCAGTTCATATGCTTCTCGCAAAGGTTCTGGTGAGCGGCTTAAGCGTTTTAACTTAAACGTTTCTGGTGGACACACTTGGATTATCTCAACGCCTGGTGGCGGGTTGTTTATCAGTTCCAATGTTTGGTTGTAACGAACGTCACGTGTCAGCATAGGCTCAATCAGAGCTGGCGTTTCCTTCAGCATACGTTTTGTGATGGCACTGAACTTTGATCTTGGTTTCCGGTAACTGGCAATCTGGCTGCGCAAGACCATGATTTTTGTCGCTCCTCTCTTGATGGCTTCGGCAATTGGCAGGGCATCTGCAACGCCGCCATCCACATATCGAGTGTCATTAAGGAGCACGCCATTACGATAGAGTACGGGCAGGGCGCTGCTGGCCTTCATGGTCTCCGCTAACATATCGACGTCCGGAGTGAGGTATTCTGCCTGTCCAGTATCTTGACGAGTGACGACAAGGAAAAAAGGACGCGGATCAGCAGCGAGCACTTCTTTATCAATGCCTAACTCTTCAAGTGTTACTTGCCACATCCAATCCAAATCCATGACATCACCACCGCGTATGAGCTGGCTGGGGGTGATGAACTCATTTCTTAGGCTGTAATCGAGATAGATTTTTAGGTTTCTGCCCGGCATTTTTGCCAAATAAGCGGCAAGATTACTTGCGCCAGCCGATACGCCCCAAAAGCTGTCGAAGGGAGAAAAGTCCGCAGCTAAAAAATGGTCGAGTATTCCGCAAGAAAATACCCCTCGCATTGCGCCGCCTTCAACAATCAGTG
>NZ_JAWOVP010000055.1:0-1062 GCF_033339995.1 Vibrio sp. 1641 | reverse complement strand
GCAAAATGATGTCAAACGCATTATCCATCGCCAGCTTTAAGCCTAGCTCACCGTTGTCGGCATAATCCAGCTGCATGCCAGCACACTCAAAATAATCGAACAACATTCCCGCTATTTCACGATTATCTTCTACCAAAAGTACACGTTTCATTTATTCTTATCCAATCTCGATAAATTCGAATGTTGATCTTAACGAACATTATTCACTATAGGTGTGAAAAAGTTGTCGACAATGATTTTCTCACCTTTGTGTCGGTTTTCAATGTCTAACCTTAAATACAGTGGTACCTGTTTATTTATATCTATCAATACTGATTGAAATATAAATGGTATAGATTGGTTGGTTCTGTTAACTCCATATAAAACATGAAGATACTAAATTATTTATGTGACACTGAGCACATTATTAATAATTGCCAATCTTCACAAGTGCACTCGATAGGAAAGGTTCTTACTTTTTATAAAACCATTTTTTAGGTATGGTTATTGCGTTTAAATACAAATGCTTAGATTCTCTTTTTTGAGATAATTCAATCAAATCAATGGTTTCATGCACAAGCGAAACGCTGCATTATTTTATTTTTATTAATAAAACTACATTTTCTGTTCTTGATCTGTTCATAAACGAAAGTCTCCTATTAACTTTACTTGTTTAAAATCCATGATCCTTCCAATGCTTAATGCCAGATAAAAATCAATTTGTGAGGCTATCATGTTTAACAGTATACGCACTCGAATTGCTGTCAGTGCGGGTGGGGCAATGGCCTTCACTCTATTGATTGCAATGGGTATGACAACCAATGCGTTCACGCAAGTGAATGAACAAATCACTACAAAAGTAAAATCTCAACTGAACGAAGCCACCACGACCGACCTGAGCAATACGGCGATTCAGCAAGGGCTGAATATTTCCAACCAGTTAGAGCCAGTGTTGGCGAACCTAAAGCAAGCGCGTTCAATTATCGAATTAAGCGCAGAGACGACCGCAACGCCAGACATTATTGTTAAACAGTTTATTGCGTCGCTAGAAGCTCAGAACAAAGCTGTGTTTGCTGGTTACAT
>NZ_JAWOVP010000054.1:0-1065 GCF_033339995.1 Vibrio sp. 1641 | reverse complement strand
TTCTCTGGTTCTGAAATCCATCCCTGTCGGTGTTGCTTATGCAGTCTGGTCGGGACTCGGCGTCGTCATAATTACAGCCATTGCCTGGTTGCTTCATGGGCAAAAGCTTGATGCGTGGGGCTTTGTAGGTATGGGGCTCATAATTGCTGCCTTTTTGCTCGCCCGATCCCCATCGTGGAAGTCGCTGCGGAGGCCGACGCCATGGTGACGGTGTTCGGCATTCTGAATCTCACCGAGGACTCCTTCTTCGATGAGAGCCGGCGGCTAGACCCCGCCGGCGCTGTCACCGCGGCGATCGAAATGCTGCGAGTCGGATCAGACGTCGTGGATGTCGGACCGGCCGCCAGCCATCCGGACGCGAGGCCTGTATCGCCGGCCGATGAGATCAGACGTATTGCGCCGCTCTTAGACGCCCTGTCCGATCAGATGCACCGTGTTTCAATCGACAGCTTCCAACCGGAAACCCAGCGCTATGCGCTCAAGCGCGGCGTGGGCTACCTGAACGATATCCAAGGATTTCCTGACCCTGCGCTCTATCCCGATATTGCTGAGGCGGACTGCAGGCTGGTGGTTATGCACTCAGCGCAGCGGGATGGCATCGCCACCCGCACCGGTCACCTTCGACCCGAAGACGCGCTCGACGAGATTGTGCGGTTCTTCGAGGCGCGGGTTTCCGCCTTGCGACGGAGCGGGGTCGCTGCCGACCGGCTCATCCTCGATCCGGGGATGGGATTTTTCTTGAGCCCCGCACCGGAAACATCGCTGCACGTGCTGTCGAACCTTCAAAAGCTGAAGTCGGCGTTGGGGCTTCCGCTATTGGTCTCGGTGTCGCGGAAATCCTTCTTGGGCGCCACCGTTGGCCTTCCTGTAAAGGATCTGGGTCCAGCGAGCCTTGCGGCGGAACTTCACGCGATCGGCAATGGCGCTGACTACGTCCGCACCCACGCGCCTGGAGATCTGCGAAGCGCAATCACCTTCTCGGAAACCCTCGCGAAATTTCGCAGTCGCGACGCCAGAGACCGAGGGTTAGATCATGCCTAGCATTCACCTTCCGGCCGCCCGCTA
>NZ_JAWOVP010000053.1:0-1066 GCF_033339995.1 Vibrio sp. 1641 | reverse complement strand
TAAGGAGGTGATCCAGCGCCAGGTTCCCCTAGCGCTACCTTGTTACGACTTCACCCCAGTCATGAACCACAAAGTGGTAAGCGTCCCCCCGAAGGTTAAACTACCTACTTCTTTTGCAGCCCACTCCCATGGTGTGACGGGCGGTGTGTACAAGGCCCGGGAACGTATTCACCGTGGCATTCTGATCCACGATTACTAGCGATTCCGACTTCATGGAGTCGAGTTGCAGACTCCAATCCGGACTACGACGCACTTTTTGGGATTCGCTCACTTTCGCAAGTTGGCCGCCCTCTGTATGCGCCATTGTAGCACGTGTGTAGCCCTACTCGTAAGGGCCATGATGACTTGACGTCGTCCCCACCTTCCTCCGGTTTATCACCGGCAGTCTCCCTGGAGTTCCCGACATTACTCGCTGGCAAACAAGGATAAGGGTTGCGCTCGTTGCGGGACTTAACCCAACATTTCACAACACGAGCTGACGACAGCCATGCAGCACCTGTCTCAGAGTTCCCGAAGGCACCAATCCATCTCTGGAAAGTTCTCTGGATGTCAAGAGTAGGTAAGGTTCTTCGCGTTGCATCGAATTAAACCACATGCTCCACCGCTTGTGCGGGCCCCCGTCAATTCATTTGAGTTTTAATCTTGCGACCGTACTCCCCAGGCGGTCTACTTAACGCGTTAGCTCCGAAAGCCACGGCTCAAGGCCACAACCTCCAAGTAGACATCGTTTACGGCGTGGACTACCAGGGTATCTAATCCTGTTTGCTCCCCACGCTTTCGCATCTGAGTGTCAGTATCTGTCCAGGGGGCCGCCTTCGCCACCGGTATTCCTTCAGATCTCTACGCATTTCACCGCTACACCTGAAATTCTACCCCCCTCTACAGTACTCTAGTCTGCCAGTTTCAAATGCTATTCCGAGGTTGAGCCCCGGGCTTTCACATCTGACTTAACAAACCACCTGCATGCGCTTTACGCCCAGTAATTCCGATTAACGCTCGCACCCTCCGTATTACCGCGGCTGCTGGCACGGAGTTAGCCGGTGCTTCTTCTGTCGCTAACGTCAAA
>NZ_JAWOVP010000052.1:0-1070 GCF_033339995.1 Vibrio sp. 1641 | reverse complement strand
CATAAAAGTCCAACGTCATTTTGTAGCTCAGAATCTGTTACCAATCTAGTCTTTCATTTCCGCACCATGCTTGTCTGGTGAAAATTACACCGTTGAATCGTGACGTTACCGCCCTGAAGAAGCTTTTCACCTCTATATCAACGGCCAAAAACGAGAACAATCTGGACATCTCATTCAAGAAGGCAAACAAAATGGAAACTCTGTTAATTGGTCACCGCGGCGTTGCCGGCTCGTTCCCAGAAAATACAAAAGTCAGCGTTCAAGCTGCAATTGATCTCGGCCTAAAATGGGTAGAAGTGGATGTTCAGCCAACAAAAGATAATGTGCTTGTGGTTTGTCACGATCATACGTTAAGTCGATGCAGCAATGGCAAAGGGCGAGTTGATGCTCATACGTTGGAAGAATTAAGACAATTAGATTTCGGTGGCTGGTTCAGCGAAGATTTTGCTGGCGAAACTATCATGACTCTTGAGGAGCTATTAAGTTTGGCTACTGAGCGAGGTCTAAATCTGAATATTGAAGTGAAAGTAGACCGCCATCCAGCGGATGAAGTCGCACAAACGCTCGCAAAAGTGCTTACCGAAAGTTCAATGCCTAGAGAGAACCTTTTACTCTCAAGCTTTAGTCATGATGTCATCAGAGCACTTTACCAGCATTGCGAAGGTTATCGTTTGGGTGTTTTAAGTGAGTTTTTTACAAAAAAAGACGGGCTATTGTTAGATGAAGTGAAAGCGTACAGCTGTAACCTAAATATTAACTGGGTTCGTTCGCGTCAGATCATAAAGCTGCAAGAAGCGGGCTATAAGGTCATGTGTTACACGGTCAACAACCCGAATAAGCTCAAGCACCTTCCGCAATTAGATGGCATTTTTAGTGACCATCCAAAACGTTTTATGCAATAACCTTTCAAAGCTCCCGTGGGATAACGAGTCCTACCACTCGATCGTGATCGGTGTTCCCATGGTGACAAGCTGGATGAGTTCATCCATTTCTTCATTGGTGAGCGCAATACACCCGTTGGTCCAATCAAAACTCTGAATAAAGCTAGGATCTTGCGTCTCACCATTCTT
>NZ_JAWOVP010000051.1:0-1082 GCF_033339995.1 Vibrio sp. 1641 | reverse complement strand
CAGGCGCTGGTTGCAAGTGCGCAGCCAAGATACGTTTTACCTGCCCCTGTTGGGCCTGTGATCAAGATGTTCTGGTGCTTGTGCAGATAGCCACCCGTTAGAAGTTCGCTTATCTGCTTGCGGTTGAGGTTTCGTCCCTCCTTGTAGATGAGTTGGCTCGGCTGAGCATCCACTCTCAGCTTGGCTTGTCGTTTTAAGCGTTGGATTTTGGTCTGATTGCGATTCAAGATTTCACTTTCCAGAAGTAGGCTTAACCTTTCCTCGAAGTCCAGCTCTGCGTAGGTGCTCAGTGGTTCTTGTTGCTGCTCTAACGCTTTCACTGCATGGCTCAAGCGGAGGGTTTTGAGTTGGTCGTTCAGTGCGTTCATTTGTATTTCTCCTAGTGATAACAGTTCGGGCCACGAACATTGCTGTGAACAAGGTTCGGTGTATTCGCTTTATCTTTACTCAGTTGCCCTTCACGATTGTTCTTGAGTAGATTGTTGACGAAGGTGTAGTTGGGTTTTGTCAGCATCAGTGCATCTTTACAGGCTTGCTCTAGGCGCGATTCGCCATGGGCTTTGCTTAGGTTGAGTAACCCAAGGCAGGAACGATACGACTGCTCTGGATGAGGCTTCGAGTTAAGCATCTTATTGACGACCTCTCGTGTGGCTGGGCCGATATTGGCTCCCCAGTTGAGCAAGCGTCCAGGCGACCACTTCTGATGTTGATGATTACTCGGCATGTGCTCTGGTTGGGTGCTGTTTCCGCGCTCTCTTTGGCTACGTGGATGCTGGGCGACCAAGTTACCTTGATGGTAGATCTGCACCAGACGGTTGGAGGCTTCCAGCTCGACATGGTGACCAACAAGTTGATGTGGCACCGAGTAGTAGTGGCGGCGATAGTCGATGTGATAGTCAGGCCCAACCTTAGCTCGTTTGGTTTCGGTATACAGGTAACGCTGTTTGGGGAGGGGCTTTAACGCAGGCTTATCGAGTTTGTCGAACAGTGTTTTACGACTTGCACCATACTGTTTCATCTTACGTTGGTTTAAGTCATTCATAAGCTCACGGATTGCGAGGTTCAACTCTTTGAAGGTATGG
>NZ_JAWOVP010000050.1:0-1116 GCF_033339995.1 Vibrio sp. 1641 | reverse complement strand
CGAAATCGCCGATCTGCTTGGCTGTGAAGATCCATGTGGCATCGCTTGTGAACCTTTCCGTCAATGGGTTATCGAGGACAACTTCGTAGCTGGTCGTCCAGATTGGAACGTGGCTGGCGCAGAATTTGTTGCCGACGTTGTGCCTTACGAAGAAATGAAGCTGCGCATGCTAAATGGTAGCCACTCGTTCCTAGCCTACCTAGGCTACCTTGGCGGTTACGCGCACATCTCTGACACCATGACAGATGAAGGCTACCGCAAAGCGGCATTCGACATGATGATGCAAGCACAAGCTCCTTCGCTGATCATGCCAGAAGGCACCGATTTAGAAGGCTACGCCAAGCTGCTTATTGAACGCTTCACTAACCCAAGTTTGAAACACAAAACATGGCAAATCGCGATGGACGGCAGCCAGAAGATCCCACAACGCATGGGTGGCAGCTTACGATTCCACCTTGCTCAAGGCTCTAACTTCTCATGGTTGGCAACGGCGATTGCAGGTTGGATGCGCTACGTATCCGGCGTGGACGAGCAAGGCAACGACATTGATGTTCGCGATCCAATGGCAGAGACACTACGTCAGATTTGCGACCAACACGGCTTGAACGTTTCTGTTGTGCCTGCGTTGCTTGCGGTTGAAGCCATCTTCCCTGCAGAGCTTGGTCAAAACCCACAAGTGATTGATGCGGTGAGCAGTGCTTACCAATCGCTAATCGATAACGGTGCTCGTGCCACTGTCGCTGCGTTGTAATAGGAGTTAACGATGAAGAATTTCTTGTGTGAAGACTTTTTACTCTCAAACGAAACGGCACGTCGCTTGTACCATGAACATGCGTTCCACCAGCCAATTTATGATTACCACTGCCACCTAAACCCAGCGGAAGTGGCGCAAAATCGTCAGTTCGATAATTTGGGTCAGATCTGGCTTGAAGGCGATCACTACAAATGGCGTGGCATGCGCTCGGCAGGCATTGAAGAACGTTTGATTACGGGTGACGCGAGCGATTACGACAAATACATGGCGTGGGCGAAGACGGTTCCTCAAACCTTGGGCAACCCGCTTTACCACTGGACGCACCTAGAACTGCGTCGCCCATTCGGCATTACCAATACGCT
>NZ_JAWOVP010000049.1:0-1180 GCF_033339995.1 Vibrio sp. 1641 | reverse complement strand
TGTCTAAAGAAAAATTTGAACGTACGAAACCGCACGTTAACGTTGGTACTATCGGCCACGTTGACCACGGTAAAACAACTCTAACTGCAGCTATCTGTACTACTCTTGCTAAAGTTTACGGCGGTGTAGCTAAAGACTTCGCATCTATCGATAACGCTCCAGAAGAGCGTGAGCGCGGTATCACAATCGCAACTTCTCACGTTGAGTACGACACTCCATCACGCCACTACGCACACGTTGACTGTCCAGGACACGCTGACTATGTTAAAAACATGATCACTGGTGCTGCACAGATGGACGGTGGTATCCTAGTTGTTGCTGCGACAGATGGCCCAATGCCACAAACTCGTGAGCACATCCTACTAGGCCGTCAGGTTGGTATCCCATACATCATCGTATTCATGAACAAATGTGACATGGTTGACGATGAAGAGCTACTAGAACTAGTAGAAATGGAAGTTCGTGAACTTCTATCTGAATACGATTTCCCAGGTGATGACCTACCAGTTATCCAAGGTTCTGCACTAGGCGCACTAAACGGCGAAGAGCAGTGGGAAGCGAAAATCGTTGAACTAGCAGAAGCTCTAGATACTTACATCCCTGAGCCAGAGCGTGCGGTAGATCAGCCATTCCTAATGCCTATCGAAGACGTATTCTCAATCCAAGGTCGTGGTACAGTAGTAACTGGCCGTATCGAGCGTGGTATCCTAACTGTAGGTGACGAAGTTGCTATCGTAGGTATCAAAGACACTACTACAACTACATGTACTGGTGTTGAGATGTTCCGTAAGCTTCTAGACGAAGGCCGTGCAGGTGAGAACGTTGGTGCACTTCTACGTGGTACTAAGCGTGACGAAGTTGAACGTGGTCAAGTACTAGCTAAGCCTGGTTCAATCACTCCACACACTAAGTTCGAATCAGAAGTATACGTACTGTCTAAAGATGAAGGTGGTCGTCACACTCCATTCTTCAAAGGCTACCGTCCACAATTCTACTTCCGTACAACTGACGTAACTGGTGACATCCAGCTACCAGACGGCGTAGAAATGGTAATGCCAGGCGACAACGTACAGATGACTGTAGAGCTAATCGCACCAATCGCAATGGACGAAGGTCTACGTTTCGCGATCCGTGAAGGTGGCCGTACAGTAGGTGCTGGTGTTGTTGCTAAGATCTTCGA
>NZ_JAWOVP010000048.1:0-1182 GCF_033339995.1 Vibrio sp. 1641 | reverse complement strand
GGCGCTTGTTTCGCTTGCGCAAGGATTGAGCTTGACGCTTGCGATAGAATTTGTGATTTGGTCATTGCCGTCGTTTCTTTCGCGAAATCTGTATCTTTGATACGGCTCTTCGACGCATTCACGTTCTCGTTAATGTTGTCCAAGTTGCTGATTGCGTGGTTGAAACGGTTCTGGAATGCACCTAGCTCTGCGCGGTGGCTGTCTACGTATTTCAGTGCCGCATCGATGATAGCAACAGATTCTTGTGCGCCACCAACTGAGGTTACGTCGATAGTATCTACCGTTACTTTTTTGCCTTCGCCCAAACCTAATTCACCAGATAGACCGCCTGAAAACTCGACCTCGCCCTCAACTTTGTTGTTGCCAGCGAAGATTTGCAGTTTACCGTCTTGGTCTACTGACGCTTTCACTAGGTCAGTTTGGCCGTTAATGTAAGTCGCAAGCTCTTCGATATCGTCACCCGCTTTTGCGCTGATGTTGATTTCTTGCTCTTGGCCGTAGCTGTCCGTTAGGTTGATTTTTAGGTCGTTCTTACCTTCAGCAACGTTCCAGTCTTTACCTTTACCACTTTCAGCTTGGTAGCTCACACCGCCCATCATTTTGTTGTCTGAACGCATGTCTTTTAGCTCAAGCATCACTGCTTCGCCGTTATCCGCACCGATTTGGAACGATTTCGCACCGTGTGTGCCGTTTAGTAGCTTGTTACCACCGAAAGAAGTGGTTTCTGCGATACGGTTTAGTTCGTCGTTTAGCGCGGTCACTTCTTCTTGAATCGCAACACGTTCTGCTTTCGAATTTGAACCGTTTGCTGATTGCAGAGACAAGTCACGCATACGTTGAAGAATATTAGTGGTCTCATTCATTGCACCTTCAGCAGTTTGTGCAATCGAGATACCGTCGTTCGCGTTGCGAACCGCTACATCTAAACCACGGCTTTGTACGTTCAAACGGTTCGAGATTTGTAGACCCGCAGCGTCATCTTTTGCGCTGTTGATTTTAAAACCTGAAGACAAACGCTCCATAGAAGTTTGTTGAGCTGAGTTTGCGTTGTTTAGGTAACGCTGAGCGGTCATCGCTGATACGTTAGTGTTTACATTCACTGCCATGGTGATTTCTCCAATTGATTTTCCGGTGTAGCGGTTTCCGACGTCTCGGAAAACCAAGTAGTTCTCTCAAAGTTAC
>NZ_JAWOVP010000047.1:0-1238 GCF_033339995.1 Vibrio sp. 1641 | reverse complement strand
TTCATACATGTTCCGCTTCCTCGAAGCGATTTTCGCAAGCTCAATATCACTTCTTGCGGCGAGCGGTCTAACTAGAGGTTGCCCATCTAAATAGCATTATTGTTCCCCAAATGCAGAAGCCCCAGAACAAAGCCCAAAGAATGTTTATCAGCATTGCTATATCTGAACAGGAACGTTTTGCTGAAGAATGTCAGTTGGCTTTTCGCGTTGGCCGCAAGTGAAGATCCTTTCTGAATCTTCCCAAGTTACCCGATAGACACAATCTGAAAGAATCTCGAACTGGTAGCCAATATCAACCAAATCTGTATGGTCGAAACTGAAAAGCTTATCCGTACCATCGTAAACATCGATGTATATCTTGTAGAAAGTCAGGTCACGGTTTAGCTCTGCCATTGATTTCAACCTAGTTCTAAGCGCTATTTGCTTAGCGTAACCAGTGATAAAAAAGTCGTAACCATCTAAAGGACCAAACCCGGAACTGTTCTTTTTCTTGGGTGAAGTCTCCGTTCCTTGAGCTGTTGGCGTGCCAGCTGGAATTTCGACGTTAACATTTTGCTGCTTTACTGGTTCCGGTGCTTTTTCGGGTTCAGGCCACCACGCCATGATGTTGATAGGCAAACCAACACCCAAAAGCAAAGCGGTACCGATAACGGGCCATCGCTTCCAGAAAGGTCTAATGTCTTTCGCTTGCGCTTCTTGAACATGCTTATTGGACTGAGAATGGCTTTTGTAAAACGGAAAATACTCAGACTTGTAAGATCGTATCGACGTATTAACCACCTCACCATTGCAACCATCTTGAACCTTTTTGGTGTATGAGTTGCTGGAACCCATTGCAGTATTTTTAGTGCAACGGTAAGTGACTTCAATCATATCTTTGATATCACGATGCACCTTGCGTATGTTCTGGGTCAGCAAGATGATATCGACACCATAGTGACGGTGTATCGAAAACCACTCAAGAATCGCAGCCGGAAGCCCACGAGATGGCAAGCTCATATGAGCCTCATCAACAATGTACAAAGGCCCCTGTCCTTTCTCATTTCGCCACTCATCGGAGTAATCTTCAATCTGACTAAAAGGCCGACTTGTAGAGCCAAAATCCGTCAATCGACCATCAACTATCTTTATTAGGTCGCGCGCATCCTCACCGAATATCTTTACGAACCAATCAACATTAAGCGTAATGTTGGTAATAACTTTACGCCCTTCCTTGATAGCCGGGATGATGTGATAAG
>NZ_JAWOVP010000046.1:0-1257 GCF_033339995.1 Vibrio sp. 1641 | reverse complement strand
ATTTGAGCAAAGTTTCAGTTCAAATATTGATTACACGTACCAAATTTGGGCAAAGGGCTAACAAACTGTTTAAGAGGGATTCGCAACGCGTGGCATTTTTACTATGCGTTGGTTTTAGTGGTTAAGGTGGTATGCGGAAGCTTCGGTATTGCGTTGCTCACCCCTTAACAGGGCGTTAGAGCACTCCTAGTAAAGTAACATAGAGTTAACAAAATAATGTTAGATAAATTAGTTGGTAAGGTTATTAATTTCAAAGCGGTCACTAAAACCAAGGTACAGTTTGAATTAAGTGAAAATAATTGTGTAATCGAACTTCAAGTATCTGATGCTTGGGTTATTAATCGTAATGATGAAGTTACTGTTGTCGGCGAGCGGGACTCAAAAACAGGTAAGTTTATTGCCTATGCTTACAATAACCACACAAAGGGAGTATTTGGTAAGTATGATGCCCAAGTAGTAGGTGGATGGTTGTTTGTTGTTATTGGGCTATTCTTTTTTTGGGCTATTTTTCCACTGTTCTTACATGTTCCTGCAGGAATCAAACAGATTTCGCTTGGGAAAAAAGTTAACGAAGCTTTTGACTTGGTGACACAGAGCAAAGTGCTCTAACAAAGCATTTAAGAGTGATTCGCAACGCGTGACTCTGTAACGAAAATCACCTCCCCCTATTGATTAATGTATACCAATTTCATAGAACCACTTGAAGATGTATACATTAATCAGAATCCAAATTTATGCCTGAGCCACACTCAAAATCGGTGTCTATTATTCCTATTATGTTAAACGGGCGAGTTAGCTATCAAAAACAGCCCTTAGAACGCCATCAGAGGCTCTAGGCACGTTTTTAAGCACTTACTATGCCCTACTGACCCAGAAATCGGGCTGAAAGTTTGTGACGCTTTTCAGGCGATTTACAGGGCAAAGATGGCGCTGTTCGTTTGAAACAAAAAACGCCCTCTAAGGGGCGTTTTTCTAGGTTTTATCAAAAAATTAAGTAATTTAAAGATGCAACATTGGGTTCATCTGTTGGTGCAAGATCCGGATAACAAATATATCGAACTCTCGAATTCGATAAAAAATAGCGTGCTTCTGATGATCATGCCGACGTACTCCAGAACGAAGTTCGGAGCAATCCCTACCAATGAATGGCGCCTCAGACAATGTTTGTAAGCACTGCTCCATTTCATCGGTGTAGTGTTCTGCTTGGTCTTCGCCAAAATTTAGAAAGGTATATTCATAGATGTCGCCGAAATCGTC
>NZ_JAWOVP010000045.1:0-1260 GCF_033339995.1 Vibrio sp. 1641 | reverse complement strand
TGATATTCGTTATAGAATTGTAAAACATCGATTTCTTCTTATTATCTTTATTACTTCTCTACTTAGTTTGTTCTTTACTCCAGAACCACTGACTCAGCTCGCAGTGAGTACCTCTGTTTTTATTTGTTTCTTTATACTTTGGTTGATAAATATTGTAGGCGGCGGAGATGTAAAACTCATTGGCGCACTTTTCTTAGGAGTGAACGATGAATATATGTTAGCGGCAATAGTAGCGATAGGATTACTGGGTGGGATTCAAATATTGGTTATGTGGTTAATGTCTGTTTATCGCAAAAAAACACCTTTTGAGAATGGTATCCCTTACACAATACCAATTGGTATAAGTGGGCTCTTTTTCTTCTACCTGTCATTAATTTAATCATTATTAAAACAAACGCCATGTCTATTTATTCAATAGCCATGGCGTTTCTCTACATCACTTCACAACTGGTTAGCAAGCGACCCGTAGGTGGCCTACCAACCACGCCTTTAGAAGTAAGTCGGAATGTTTCGGTAATCAAACTTCTCAAACGTTCTTGGTCAATTTTCTTCGCGGCAGAATCATTACACCATACGTACATCTCGATATACTTGGATAGCGGATATTGGCTACACTTTTAATCACCTAATGTCCAACTTGGACAGATAACAAAAGTATTTGCCGCTTGCAGTTCATTGATCATCAATCGAGAGGAAGAAGTGGTAAGCCAATGTTTTACCTTAGAAATATCCACCCCAGAAGAATCAAGCAATAACTCAGCATCTCGTCTAGTCAAAGTATTACAAAAGACGATTCGCTCAGGGTAGCACTCCTCAGGTTTGACGGCACAGTCGCAAGCTAAAATGTATTGCTCTCTATTTAGGGGGAAAACGCGACCTTCCACGGAAGTGGTGTCACCAATAGCGAAGACTAAATCGTGGTTATCTTTATCAACACAATTCATGTCGCTATAACTTGTAATAGCCAACTCGACGTCGTTATACACTCTAAAAGAGCTAATTACCTTCGCGACCAATTCAGGGGCAAATGAATCAGATATCGCAATAGAGTACCGATCAAACATATCTACTTGAGCCAATTCGTCAAATAATTGGTCATATAAAGACATTGTTCTGTCTGTATAACTAAGCAATATTTGGCCATGTTTAGTCAGATTGAATCCATCTTTTCGATCGAAGACTTCAGCCCCTATAGTACATTCAAGTTTTTTAATATGTTGTGAAACGGCTGGTTGGGTTAAATATAGACTTTCTGCTGCC
>NZ_JAWOVP010000044.1:0-1275 GCF_033339995.1 Vibrio sp. 1641 | reverse complement strand
GAAACAAAGACATGTGTTGTCGTATTGTCTAAGTAAGATAATGCCGATTCAATGCTGGTGAAATAAATAACATCTGGATCATTCGAGACCATTTCTGAGCGAGTAACCACAGCATATTTCCTATTGGGAAGTTTACCCATTGAGTCGAAAGTTTTACGACCGACTAAAAGCCAATGATTGTAAGTCATAGCTTTGAACAGGAGCTGCTCACCTTGTACATGCCAAGGTATATCCAATCCAGAGCCAATTACTCCATTCTCAGAAACTGCTGCCATAATGGATATTTTCATTTTTCCTCCTGAGGGCTAACGCCCGCCTAAGGGGCTGGCAACGCATAACAACTAAACTCAAACACAACAACTGCAACCACAGCGGCTCATTGGGACTGGAAACGCCACGCGTTGACAGTCCCTCTTGAGGCGTTTGTTATGTGTGTGTTCAAACCATCAAATTTAGTCAGGAACTACTATTAAACCTAATTGCTCTAAAAGTTGTTCTTGCTGCCACGAACAGATTTTTACACCTGTAAGGTCAACTTTCCGAGGGTCTAAACCATACAACTCCGAGTGGCTCAAATCACAACCTTGCAACCTACACTGGCTCCAACACCCTTCAGAAAATACTCCCCGACTTAAATCAGACTCTTTAAATGATGCACCACTCAGATTTGCGCCAATCCATCTATTCTCAAACAAATCACACTTTTCGATACACTGCCTTTCAAAGTTGGCGTATGAAAGATTACAACCTGTTATATAAGCTGAACAAAAATACATTCTGTTCGATACCTGATTCATGAAGCTAGCTTGAGAAAAATTGGCACCCTTTAAATCGCATTCTCTGAACTCGATACCAAAACAATTTGCACCTTTGAAATACGACATTGAAAGACTGCAGTTTTTAAAAGATGCGTCTCTAAGATCCGAGTAAGAAAAATCACACCCCTCTAATTCTCCTCGTTCAATGAAAGAACAATCTACAAATTGTGTATCGCGGAGGTTCGCTCGTTTAAAGGAACAGCAGAAAAATTTGCAATTTTTAAAATACTGACCACTCATGTCTTGATGTGAAAAGTCTGCTTGTACATATAACTGGTCTGTTTTATCCATTTTCTAGCCCTCTTTCTATTTGAGTCGAAGACTAACATTTACCAACCAGTTCTCAAGAAAAATAAACACCTTAAAAACAGCAACTTACAACCACTTAAAATCGCAAAAATAAGGCGCCAAATTGACGCTCTAAGGCACCGTTTTTTAATTCACCCATGCCGCATGG
>NZ_JAWOVP010000043.1:0-1285 GCF_033339995.1 Vibrio sp. 1641 | reverse complement strand
CTTCGCGTTGCAAATTCAGGAGAGACCCTTCGCAAATTTCGCGAGCCTACTCGCGCTATGTAGAATTTAAAAATTCCACATAGCGCGAGATTTAATGAGCTTTCGTATGATTTCACGCAACAAAAAGCCTGCAACAAAACAATATTGCAGATAAAACGTGAAAATGTCACAATGGAATTTCCATAGCCCACTGCTGCTTATGCAGGAACCTGACCTCTACAACCTCCTTGGTTTGGTCTGCGAAAATCAAATCCGCGCTTAGTCAGAGAACTAAAAAATGATTTTGCCTCAGGGGAGTACGGCCTAGTTAACACCGTACACGTTGGTTTTAATTACTGATACCAACGGTGCTTCTCAAAGCAGCGAAACACAAAAATCAGTACGCACTTCACTGGCGGAAAGTGAACGTGAAAAGGTGTGAACAGTCGGCCTTGCTATACGAAAAAAAGCAAAATTGGCGAACGGCAATGCCGTCTGGATATTTTTACGAAAATATTTAGCTAGTTCTTACGCCCACATCGAGATTTTTATGAGCTTTGATCCAGTAGCAGCGACCGAAGCTGCAAAAAAGACCCGTGCTTTACGCAAAGGCAAAAACTATAAGAAACGCACCTCTAAACTTGAACCGTTCCGTTCTGAAATCGCCAAAATGTACAAGCATGGCGCATCTTTAGAACTGATTGCTCTGCACCTCCAAACTGAACACAAGCAATATGCAGCTCGCAGTACCATCCTCCGATATATCCATTCCATCGGAGTAACACGCAATGGCTAAAGGGCACTTCGCAAAATCAGAAAAACAAGCCGCTTCTGTCATGAAAGAAATGCAGGGGAAAGGTAATGCCATAGAATCGGTGGGAACGGCGAGGAACTACGAACAAGCATTGAAAACCTGTTGCGATTATCTGAAAGAGTTCAAGCTTGGCTCTCTAAGAGAACTAACCCCAGAACAAGCAAAAAACTACATAGAGTTACGCGCTCACGAATGTAAACAAAGCACAATCGACATGGATCGTCAGGCAATACAAACAATGATGCAGCATGTCACACATAAGTTAGAACCCAATCAAACACTATACCCACCCAAAGAGCTTCCTACATCTAAAAAAGAAACTATTGAAAACTCTCGTTCTTACACGCCAGAACAGGTCAATGCGATCATTCAGCACCAAACCGAGCAACATGCACTCTCAACACAACTTTGTCATGAAGCGGGTCTACGCGCTCACGAACTGTACACACTACGACCTTCTGGCGAAGTAAATCCGAGTCCACGGGACGTACA
>NZ_JAWOVP010000042.1:0-1291 GCF_033339995.1 Vibrio sp. 1641 | reverse complement strand
TGACCCGTCCTGATATGGGTTGACACTTTTTAACTAAAACGCTCGATGTACTTCATCGGGCGTTTTGTATTTTAAAGCCGTATGAGGCCTCATTTGATTATAGATATCTACGGACTCTGCTACCATCGTCCTTGCTTCTTTCAGATCTTTCGGTTTCTTCAGCAAGAGCTCCATTTTGAGTATCCCATTTACACGCTCAGCTAAAGCATTCTGATAACAGTCATACCCGTCAGTCATTGAGCAAGTCACTCTATGTTTCTTATGGATATCTTGATATTCCTTCGAACAGTATTGTGAGCCTCTATCTGAGTGGTGTATTAGCTTTTCTTCACTCTGCCGTTGCCTGAGAGCTGAGATAAATGCCCGCTTAACTGATTGAGTTTTCATGTTGTCATCCACATAAAAACCAACAATCTTCCTTGAATAAGCGTCTGTAACCAAGCTGAGATAACTCTCTCCATTTTGAGTCGGCAAGTAAGTAATATCAGCAACCCATAGTTGTTCTGGCTTCGTTGGTGTCAGCCCATCTTTCACTTTGTTTGGGTGACAGAAAAATCGATGACGGCTGTCAGTCGTTCGGTGATAGGCTCGTCTTGCTCTCACTAACAGCCGATGCTTTCTGAGAAGTTCAAAGAGCTTATCGCGACCTATTTGAATGCCCTTTGTTGCTGCTAAGAACTTCAGTTTACGCGTGCCAATGCGTGGCTGCTTCAGCCTGACTTCACGGACAAAGCCAATGACAGTATGCTCATGATGTTCACAACGAGATTGAGTTTGGCATTGCTTATAATAAGCTTGGCGAGAGATTTGTACTAACTGACAAAACTTCGTAACGCTCAAACCTACTATGGTTTTCTCTTGGACAACGCTTCTTTGTGCTTTTTTGTCACTCTAACACCATAGTCACGTTCCATAACGTTCACGACAGCTTCAAAGAAGTCGGCTTTGAGTTGAGCATCTTCGAGCTGCTTTTCAAGCTCTTTAATACGTTGCTCTGGTGTAGGAGGTGAATTGAACTCGGTCATAGAGTCTCCTTTGGACATAAAGTTAGGTGTCCCTTTAGACCAATCTAGTCGACCATGCTTACGAAGCCAAACCAAAACCGTAGAGCAACCTTGGATGCCATACTTCTCTTGGGCTTGTTTGTAAGTGAGGCTTCCTTTTTCAACCTCATCAACTACAGTGAGTTTAAAAGCGAGGGAGTAATCGCGCTGAGTTCTTTTAGTGGTTGATTTCATAACACTCTCCAATTTTTGGGGTGGAAAGTGTCAACCTTATTTAGGACGGCATA
>NZ_JAWOVP010000041.1:0-1323 GCF_033339995.1 Vibrio sp. 1641 | reverse complement strand
AGTTGTAAGAAGTGGTTACATGCCGATTCTGGACGAACCGCCGTGTTCAACCATTCTTGCATGGCTTCTGTATTGCCACGCGCTTGCCAGAATAAGATCAACGATAAAGAGGCGTTGGCGGTCCAATCTACGTGGTACGTAGACTGCTTCATTAAATGTTGAATGTGCTCGATGAATTTACCGGCTTTGTCTAGTTCGCCACGGCCAATCGCAATGCGTGCCAACATTGAGTAGCTATGTAAGTGCTTACTCGGCGAATGGTTTTCGAGAATTTGTAGGCCTCGGTACGCACACTCTTCGGCTTCATCTAGGCGGTTCCAGCACCATAAGACTTGCGCGCGGATACGCAATAAAAACTCGTGCAGAGGAACGTGCTGTAATTGCTGATCTTCAATCAGACGAAAGCCTGAATCTTGCAGCTCAAAGGCCGCTTGCACGTAACCTTGAGCAATCAAGATTTCGCTTTGTTGTAAAATCGCCCACAGTGCTTGATGGTAAACCTGATACTGGCGCGCCAATTTTTCGGTTTGCTGCATCATCGGCAACGCGCGGTCGAGTTTACCCAGTACGTGGTTCACTTCGCCTACGACTGAGGTCGCGACAATTCGGCTACGGTAAATAGTGTTGTCTAGTTGGCTGAGAGCCAGCTCCGCAAGTTCAAGCGCTTTCTCGGGTTGGTTGCTGTTAATTGCGACCTGAGCAAGCAGCGCGTTGGCTTGGCCTTGGTAATGGATATCTAGCTCGATGTTGCGCTTTTTATGCTCTTCTTCGGCTTCTTCAAGCAATTGGCCAACTTGATTGTATCGGTGTTGGCTCTGCGCTAACCATGCACGTAACATCGTCAATTTAGGGTGACTAAATAGCAGCTCTGCATCCAGCTTATTGATGGCATGCTCGAGTGTGCTTAGTTCACCTTGGTTGAACATCTTCCAACCGAATTCATTCAAAATCTCAACGACTAAGTCTTTATCGTTGGACTTTTGCGCGTGATGAATGGCTTGGTGTGGCGATTTTTGTTGTAACCAAGCGACCGCCGCATTGCGGTGAAGATCTTTTTCTTGTTGAGGAATACGTGCTTGACGCTCGTGAGACAAGAACTCGCCAAACAAGTTGTGGAAGCGGAACCAGTTATGCTCGCCTTCAAGTGGGTAAATGAACAAGCCATAACGGTTAAGCGATTCAATTAGACCCAGCGCGTCTTCGCGTTGGGTGAGGGCAAATACCAACTCATCGTTAAAGTGATCCAGCACAGAAACTTGCATCAAGAAGTGACGAGTTTCGTGATCGAGCAGGTCGAATACTTCTTCGACTAGGTAATCCCAC
>NZ_JAWOVP010000040.1:0-1424 GCF_033339995.1 Vibrio sp. 1641 | reverse complement strand
TGACCACCGCTTCAACAATGGCTTCTGCTAGATAAGTTAAGTGGTCACTTACTTTCATGACTGGCAGCACGCCAGCGATATCCGCTGCGGCAATACGCAGAATACAAATTTGCTTAAACTGACGCAGCGCTTCCATTTGCTGCTCCATATCATCTTCGGGAATACGGGCAAGGAAATCGCGCAATTCAGTGCGATAGCTATCGAGTGGAATTGGGTTGTACAGCTGTTGAGGATCTATCAACTCATCCAGAAGGATTGGATAACGAGACAACTGTTCAGAAATCATCGGACTTGCGGTACACAAGCGCACTAACTGCACCAATGCGGCAGGGTGTTCATCCAACAATTCTAAGTACGTCGTGCGCGTGCAAATATTGTGCAGTAAGTGCAACACTCGCGGTAAACCAAACTGCGCATCTGGGTGGGCAAACACCGCATCAAACACTTTTGGCATCAAGCGGTTTAAGACCTCTCGCCCACGGGGGCCGAGCGTTTTCTTGGCCAAGTCGGCTTTAAAGTTGATGATAGCTTTAGAGAATATGGCGGGCTCTTCAACATGAATGTCCTGATCTAAAATCAGCTCTAGCACATCTTGTTTATTGGCCATATCCCATAATTCATGGAAATGACGAGCAATCGTGCTGCCCTCATCTTCTTCGTCGTCACCAATCAAGGTTTCAAATACTTGATGCACTTTGTTCATGTGCTGCTGAGTTTGTTCGATGAGCAGCTCCCACGACTCTAGCTGCATCGCAGTTGCCAGTTTTAAACGCTCAATGTCGCAATCGGGCAGCGTTTGAGTCTGCTTGTCTGCCATTGCTTGCAGTAGATTTTCTAGCTGGCGTAAATATTTATATGCCGCTTCCAGATTGCTGACTTCTTGCGGGGTTAACAGTGCAAGCTCTTCAATACCACTTAGGGTTTCGAGCAAGCCACGATTGCGCAAAGATGGCTCTCGCCCGCCACGAATCAGTTGGAAAACTTGCGCGATAAACTCAATTTCTCGAATACCACCAGCGCCCAGCTTGATGTTGTTGGTTAAACCGCGACGTCGCACTTCACTGCTGATCATTGATTTCATGCGGCGCAATGACTGAATCGCACTAAAGTCGATATAACGACGGAACACAAACGGACGCAACATTTTGCGTAGCTCTTGATATTGCGGATACATTTCGCATCCCATCACGCGCGCTTTGATCATCGCGTAACGTTCCCAGTCTCGTCCTTGCTCTTGGTAGTAATCTTCCAACGCAGCATAGCTCATGACCAACGGGCCGCTTTCTCCAAATGGACGCAACCGCATGTCGACACGATAACAAAAACCATCAAACGTCTGTTGATCGAGTGCTTTGATGATCCGCTGACCAAGACGAGTAAAGAACTGCGCGTTAGCAATACTGCGGCGGGCACCTTGGGTTTCG
>NZ_JAWOVP010000039.1:0-1438 GCF_033339995.1 Vibrio sp. 1641 | reverse complement strand
CGACAGGACTTTGCAGGCCATAGGCCGACAGCTCAAGGCCATGGGCTGTGAGCGCTTCGATATCGGCGTCAGGGACGCCACCACCGGCCAGATGATGAACCGGGAATGGTCAGCCGCCGAAGTGCTCCAGAACACGCCATGGCTCAAGCGGATGAACGCCCAGGGCAATGACGTGTATATCAGGCCCGCCGAGCAGGAGCGGCATGGTCTGGTGCTGGTGGACGATCTCAGTGAGTTCGACTTGGATGACATGAAAGCCGAGGGCCGGGAGCCGGCGCTGATCGTGGAGACCAGCCCCAAGAACTATCAGGCATGGGTAAAAGTGGCTCAGGACGCCCCAGCAGGTCACAGGGGCGTAATCGCCCGGAAGCTGGCCCGCGAGTACGACGCCGACCCGGCCAGCGCCGACAGCCGCCACTATGGTCGCTTGGCGGGCTTCACCAACCGCAAGGACAAGCACACCACCCGCACCGGTTATCAGCCGTGGGTGCTGCTGCGTGAATCCAAGGGCAAGACCGCCACCGCAGGGCCGGAGCTGATGCAGCAGGCCGGGCAGGTGCTGGACAGCATTAAGCGCCAACAGGAACGGACGGCACGACTGGCCGAGATCACCGCCCCGCGGAGTGTGCGCCGGTATCGCCGCAGCGCCGTGGACGACTACCGCAGCGAAATGGCCGGGTTGGTCAAACGCTTCGGTGACGACCTCAGCAAGTGCGACTTCATTGCGGCTATGAAGCTGGCCAGCAAGGGCCGGGAGCCGGACGAGATCGCCAAGGCCATGGCCGAGGCCAGCCCCGCGATCATGGAGCGCAAGGCAGGCCATGAGGCCGATTACATCAAGCGTACGGTGCAGAAGGTGATGGAGCTGCCGCAGGTGCAGGAGGCCCGCGCCGAGCTGGCGAAGCAGGCCGAGAAACAGCAGTACCGAGGGCCGACATTAGGATAAAACACTTGCATTAGAGCTAATGCCTGTTATGGTGTTAGCTCTAATGCGGAGGAAATATGAAAGACCAACACGACAAGCGTACCGGCAACCTGCTGGCCACCCCCAACGCTATACGACAGGCCCGCTTTGCCGAGCAGCAGCGAGCCATGGGCCGCAAGGCCCGGAAGATATGGGCCACAGACGCAGAGGCCGAGGCGCTGCGGCTGTATCTGGAAGGACTCAGGGCGGCGCAGGGCGGGGGTAGTGACCCCGCCAGCGCCTAACCACCAACCGCCTACACAGGAGGCAAATCAATGGCTACCCATAAGCCTATCGACATTCTGGCGAGCTTCACAGAGCTACCGCCACCGATTGACTACGTACTGCCCAACATGGTGGCCGGCACCGTGGGGGCGCTGGTGTCCCCCGGTGGGGCCGGCAAGTCCATGCTGGCCCTGCAACTGGCCGCACAGATCGCAGGCGGCCCCGACCTGCTGGACGTGGGCGAGTTGC
>NZ_JAWOVP010000038.1:0-2288 GCF_033339995.1 Vibrio sp. 1641 | reverse complement strand
GTGGTGCCCGGAGGCGGAATCGAACCACCGACACGAGGATTTTCAATCCTCTGCTCTACCGACTGAGCTATCCGGGCGACGAGGTGTATTAAAAGGCTTTTCGGCTTTCAGGTCAACAATAAAATTAAAATAAAATATCGTTTGATGAATTTGTGCTCGGAGTGGGCTGTTTTTATGCGTTTTTAGCAGCAATGCGCCATGCTTTAAGCGATGTTTTAACATTGATAGTGTATTCACTTGCAAAATAAAGGCGATAAAAACAAAAAAGCACGTCTGAAAACGTGCTTTTTATTGAACAATTGACTTTAAACTAATGCTTTACTGAGAACTTGTTTACCCAACCTTCTAGCTCATTCGCTAGTGAAGCTAAACTTTGAGTACTTGATTGACTCTCGGTTACGACAGAGTTTAGTTGTCCTCCGCTTTCATCGATAAGGTTTATGCGTAGCGCAATATCATCGCTAACCTGCGTCTGCTCAGCGGCAGCAGTAGCGATCTGCTGGCTCATTGTGGTGATAGATTCTAACGCCGTTACAATTTGCTGTAGAGCTTCAGAGGCATTCTTAGACTCTGTAACAGTGCTTTCACTGGTTTCTGCACATATTTCCATTGTGTGAATGGCATTGCGAGAGCCTTCTTGCAGATTGGAGATCATATACTGAATCTCTTTTGTGCTGTCTTGTGTGCGTCCTGCTAGGTTGCGTACCTCATCAGCAACGACTGCGAAGCCTCGGCCTTGTTCTCCAGCACGTGCTGCTTCAATGGCTGCATTGAGTGCCAATAGGTTTGTTTGCTCTGCAATATCACCAATCACATCGAGCACTTTTACAATATTATTTACATCCTGATCTAGATCGGCGACCGCTTTACTCGCAGTATTTAATTGAGAAGCTAAACCTTGAATGTTTTCAACCGTGTTATGAATGAGTTTCTGAGTATGTTGGCTTTGTTTGTCTGCCTCGTCCGTATTGTTTGCGGTGTCGCTTGCTGAATTGGCGACATGGTTGGCTGAAGATGTCATTTCAGTCATCGCAGTGGCAATCATAGCCGTTGATTGCTGCTGAGATACGGTAAGTTCGGCAATCGTATTTGATCGAGCCTCTACGGCAAACAACTCTGCGCGCAGTGCATGCATAGACTTCTCTAGGTTTGTCACCATGGTAGCTAGTGATTGACTCATATCTTGCACGGCACGATAGATACTTCCTCTCGGTGCCACAGTATCAAAACTGGTCTGAATGTCTCCTTGAGCGACAGCTTGAACTGCTTTGCGCACGTCGTTAGGCTCTCCACCAAGTAGATTAAGCATTTTGCGAATCGAAATGATCAGGCCACTTAGAATACTTCCCGCGATAATCAGACACAGCACAAGCTGCCATTGTGCTGTCGACCAAAAACGTGCGTTAACTTCATTAAAGCCAATACCTGTACCGACAACCCAGCCCCAGTGTGGTGTTTTTTCTGCTATCGAGTGTTTTTCTTCAATGCTGCCATCTGCTTGTTTTTGGCTCCAGGTATATTCAACGATCTGACCTGTTTTGTGCCCCAATACATCTAGAATGAGTTGGCCTACGCTATTACCACTGCCATCTTTAAAGTCATGGAAGCTGGTTCCGTGCAGTTGAGGGTCTAGTGGTGCGGCGATGAACATCATATTTTCATCTGCGACATAAACGTATTCGTTGTCTTTGTAGATATTGTTACGAAGTAGGCGAGTGGCTAATGCTTTCGCTTCGTCATCCGGCATTTTGCCTTCGATAGCCATCTTTTCTACTTCGGTAAGTATGCTGTACGCACTTTTAAATAGCTCAGTAACTCGAGCTTTGTTATCAAGGTTACTTGCGACGCGAAGTGTCCATAAGCCCGTTGCGGTCAGAGCTAGGAGAGCTAGCAATATGATCGCAGATAATAAATAGGCTTGAGTTTTTAGTTTCATATTTAGCTCACAAATAAAGTGTTATCACTATGCAAGGCATAGCTAAAAGAAGAAATGTAATAACTCGGGCATCTTAGTGAAGATGAATATGCTCGGATACTAATGCGTATTGAAATTACGATGAGGATTAAATTTTTATCGTGAAATAAGTGTTTTTGAAGAAAGGATTTAATGTTCGCTGATGTTTAGAAATGAAGTGCAGATAAATGGGAAAACGAGAAATGACGTATAAAGCAGATACAAAAAAGCCGCATCAAGTGATGCGGCTTTAAAAGTGGCTCCTCCTGCTGGGCTCGAACCAGCGACCTGCGGATTAACAGTCCGTCGCTCTACCAACTGAGCTAAGGAGGAA
>NZ_JAWOVP010000037.1:0-2330 GCF_033339995.1 Vibrio sp. 1641 | reverse complement strand
GGTAGTTCAGTTGGTTAGAATACCGGCCTGTCACGCCGGGGGTCGCGGGTTCGAGTCCCGTCCACTCCGCCACTTATATTAAGCCCTAGTCGAAAGACTGGGGCTTTTTCGTTTGGTCGTGTCCCCTAGAAATGCATTTACACATTGAAGGCGAGACAATACGACTTTCTTTACCCTTTTGGCACATGAGTTTCTCAGGAAGATGAGCCTGCTGCCTGCACTTCCAATTACTCCGAGTTTGTATCCTGTCCTCGTTGAAAGATTGGTCATTTGAACAATGAGTCTTTATAACACTCGCCCTCAACCGTAATAGAATGAATAGTCTTCCGTACTGCGTGTTTTGTTAGCGTCTCTCTTAAACAATAATTTTCTACATCTTATTTCTCAAACATTCATTGCTTCCATGTTTAGAGCGGGACCGTCGTTGCGTGGATTACGCAATTTCCCGAAATATAGTGAGGAAGAGAGCTAAGTCTTCCGAAAATTAATGCCTTTTAGAAAACTTTGTTTTCTTTGCTGAACTTGCTAGTAGCGATTAACCTAAGAGGAGTTCTTGAGGAGTATGTTTGATGATGCAACAAATAAAAAATGAAACGCTGAAATCTGTATTTAAGCAATGGTCTTCCGATGAGGGAATTGTGGTCATCAACCCTGCAACTGAGCAAGAGTTAATTCGGTTAAAGCCTAGTACTCTTGATGAGTTAGATGATCTCATTGGTCAGTGCAAAACGGAGCAAGTCCGTTGGGCTAAATTAAGTGCCAAAGAGCGCTCTCGTCGTTTGAGGGGGTGGTATCAACTACTTCTTGATAATGCAGAAGACATAGCCACGATTATTACCTTAGAGCAGGGTAAACCTTTAGCTGAGAGCAAAGGGGAAGTGATGTATGGTGCCTCTTTTGTCGAGTGGTTCTCAGAAGAAGCAAAACGTGCTTATGGCGAAGTTATTCCTGCCCCCACGACAGATAGACGTCTATCTGCAATTCGCCAGCCTGTGGGAGTATGCGCTGCAATTACACCTTGGAACTTCCCTATTGCGATGATTACAAGAAAAGCAGCACCAGCCCTAGCGGCAGGTTGTGGCATGTTGATCAAGCCATCAGAGCTTACCCCTCTCACTGCAATTGCTGTTGTTGAATTAGCTTATCAGGCTGGTATCCCTAAAGAACTGCTTTCTGTCGTGGTGTCGGAGCAGGCTGCTGAGTTTGGTCAAGTACTAAGTACTGATCCTAGGATTCAGAAGATCTCTTTTACGGGGTCTACGCGAGTCGGGAAAATTTTGATGAAGCAAGCCAGTGATTCAGTCAAGGCGGTGTCGATGGAGTTGGGTGGTAATGCGCCTTTCATCGTGTTTGAAGATGCAGACTTAGATGAGGCTGCGGAAGGGCTTGTCGCGTCGAAGTTCCGTAATGCAGGGCAAACATGTGTTTGTACCAATCGGCTATATGTTCATAAAAATGTAAAACAAGCTTTTATTGATAAAGTATTGTCGAAGTTAAGCAAATTAAAGCTTGGAAATGGTTTAGAGAAAGGTGTCACATTAGGTCCTGTTATTACGATGGCCTCTAAGCATCGACTAGAGGCGGTGATCGATCAAGCTGTACAAGAAGGAGCCTCTATTGCTAACTCTCCACAGAGACGGCCTGGTCGCTTTATGGAGCCCGTTCTTTTGGATAGTGTGACGCAGAATATGTCGATTGTTCAGCAAGAGCTATTCGGGCCTGTGTTGCCTATTGTTACCTTTGAAAATGATTATCAAGTTCTCGAAATGGCGAACGATACAGAATATGGTTTGGCTTGCTATTTCTATACGAATAGCTTGAAGCGTATTGTGACTTTTAGTGAAGGTTTAGAGTACGGCATGGTTGGAGTTAATGAAGGGATCATCTCTACTGAAGTGGCTCCATTTGGTGGAATTAAAGAGTCGGGTGTTGGACGGGAAGGTGCTAAGCAAGGACTCGATGAATATCTGGAGACAAAGTATATTTGTCTTGGTGGTTTAAGCTGATTTCAGAGATGGCCGATTGAATTAAAAAGCTAGGTTTTTACCTGGCTTTTTTTTAGTTGAAAGATACACCATTTGCCACGCGCGTTTGTGGTTAATATTTTCTGGTTACTTAGTGAGTTGATAGTTAGCTTGCGGTAAGCGGTTTTTAATAATCAAAGCGCTTATGTTATTTCGTGGGTAGTAGGAGAGAGCTTAGCTTTAAACTAATACAAAAAAGCCGCATCAAGTGATGCGGCTTCTTCTAATATGGCTCCTCCTGCTGGGCTCGAACCAGCGACCTGCGGATTAACAGTCCGTCGCTCTACCAACTGAGCTAAGGAGGAA
>NZ_JAWOVP010000036.1:0-2956 GCF_033339995.1 Vibrio sp. 1641 | reverse complement strand
GTTCTTTCATTGAGTCCATCAAAACCCCTTGGGTGTTGTATGGTTAAGCCTCACGGGCAATTAGTACAGGTTAGCTCAACGCCTCACAACGCTTACACACCCTGCCTATCAACGTCGTAGTCTACGACAACCCTTTAGGATACTTAAAGTATCAGGGAGAACTCATCTCAAGGCTCGCTTCCCGCTTAGATGCTTTCAGCGGTTATCGATCCCGAACTTAGCTACCGGGCAATGCGTCTGGCGACACAACCCGAACACCAGAGGTTCGTCCACTCCGGTCCTCTCGTACTAGGAGCAGCCCCTTTCAATTCTCCAACGCCCACGGCAGATAGGGACCGAACTGTCTCACGACGTTCTAAACCCAGCTCGCGTACCACTTTAAATGGCGAACAGCCATACCCTTGGGACCGACTTCAGCCCCAGGATGTGATGAGCCGACATCGAGGTGCCAAACACCGCCGTCGATATGAACTCTTGGGCGGTATCAGCCTGTTATCCCCGGAGTACCTTTTATCCGTTGAGCGATGGCCCTTCCATTCAGAACCACCGGATCACTATGACCTGCTTTCGCACCTGCTCGAATTGTCATTCTCGCAGTCAAGCGGGCTTATGCCATTGCACTAACCTCACGATGTCCAACCGTGATTAGCCCACCTTCGTGCTCCTCCGTTACGCTTTGGGAGGAGACCGCCCCAGTCAAACTACCCACCAGGCACTGTCCGCAACCCCGATAAGGGGTCGACGTTAGAACATCAACACTACAAGGGTGGTATTTCAAGGACGGCTCCACGCAATCTAGCGACTGCGCTTCAAAGCCTCCCACCTATCCTACACATGTAGGGTCAATGTTCAGTGCCAAGCTGTAGTAAAGGTTCACGGGGTCTTTCCGTCTAGCCGCGGGTACACTGCATCTTCACAGCGATTTCAATTTCACTGAGTCTCGGGTGGAGACAGCGTGGCCATCATTACGCCATTCGTGCAGGTCGGAACTTACCCGACAAGGAATTTCGCTACCTTAGGACCGTTATAGTTACGGCCGCCGTTTACCGGGGCTTCGATCAAGAGCTTCGACCGAAGTCTAACCCCATCAATTAACCTTCCGGCACCGGGCAGGCGTCACACCGTATACGTCATCTTGCGATTTTGCACAGTGCTGTGTTTTTAATAAACAGTTGCAGCCACCTGGTATCTGCGACTCTCAATAGCTCCATCCGCGAGGGACTTCACCGTCGAGAGCGTACCTTCTCCCGAAGTTACGGTACCATTTTGCCTAGTTCCTTCACCCGAGTTCTCTCAAGCGCCTTGGTATTCTCTACCCGACCACCTGTGTCGGTTTGGGGTACGATTCCTTACAATCTGAAGCTTAGAGGCTTTTCCTGGAAGCATGGCATCAATGACTTCACATCCGTAGATGCTCGACGTCGTGTCTCAGCCTTAAGAGAAACCGGATTTACCTAATTTCTCAGCCTACGCACTTGAACCTGGACAACCGTCGCCAGGCCCACCTAGCCTTCTCCGTCCCCCCATCGCAATTGTAAGAAGTACGGGAATATTAACCCGTTTCCCATCGACTACGCCTTTCGGCCTCGCCTTAGGGGTCGACTTACCCTGCCCCGATTAACGTTGGACAGGAACCCTTGGTCTTCCGGCGAGGAGGTTTTTCACCCCCTTTATCGTTACTCATGTCAGCATTCGCACTTCTGATACGTCCAGCATGCGTTACCACACACCTTCAACCGCTTACAGAACGCTCCCCTACCCAATGCACAAAGTGCATTGCCGCAGCTTCGGTTTACTACTTAGCCCCGTTACATCTTCCGCGCAGGCCGACTCGACCAGTGAGCTATTACGCTTTCTTTAAATGATGGCTGCTTCTAAGCCAACATCCTGGCTGTCTGAGCCTTCCCACATCGTTTCCCACTTAGTAGTAATTTGGGACCTTAGCTGGCGGTCTGGGTTGTTTCCCTCTCCACGACGGACGTTAGCACCCGCCGTGTGTCTCCCGGATAGTACTTACTGGTATTCGGAGTTTGCAAAGGGTTGGTAAGTCGGGATGACCCCCTAGCCTTAACAGTGCTCTACCCCCAGTAGTATTCGTCCGAGGCGCTACCTAAATAGCTTTCGGGGAGAACCAGCTATCTCCAGGTTTGATTGGCCTTTCACCCCTAGCCACAAGTCATCCGCTAATTTTTCAACATTAGTCGGTTCGGTCCTCCAGTTGATGTTACTCAACCTTCAACCTGCCCATGGCTAGATCACCTGGTTTCGGGTCTATATCCAGAGACTGAACGCCCAGTTAAGACTCGGTTTCCCTACGGCTCCCCTAGATGGTTAACCTTGCCACTGAATATAAGTCGCTGACCCATTATACAAAAGGTACGCAGTCACAGGACAAGCCTGCTCCTACTGCTTGTACGTACACGGTTTCAGGTTCTATTTCACTCCCCTCACAGGGGTTCTTTTCGCCTTTCCCTCACGGTACTGGTTCACTATCGGTCAGTCAGTAGTATTTAGCCTTGGAGGATGGTCCCCCCATATTCAGACAGGATATCACGTGTCCCGCCCTACTCGATTTCACTGAACACACGTCGTCAACTACGGGACTATCACCCTGTATCGTCGGCCTTTCCAGGCTGTTCGTCTAACGCGTGTAAAGCTTAAGGGCTAGTCCAATTTCGCTCGCCGCTACTTTCGGAATCTCGGTTGATTTCTTTTCCTCGGGGTACTTAGATGTTTCAGTTCCCCCGGTTCGCCCTGTTGAGCTATGTATTCACTCAACAGTAATACCTTATGGTATTGGGTTTCCCCATTCGGAAATCCCAGACTCAAATGGTTTTTACTACCTAATCTGGGCTTATCGCAAGTTAATACGTCCTTCATCGCCTCTGACTGCCAAGGCATCCACCGTGTACGCTTAGTCACTTAACCATACAACCCGAAGGAGTTTCGAGTTGAT
>NZ_JAWOVP010000035.1:0-3222 GCF_033339995.1 Vibrio sp. 1641 | reverse complement strand
AAAGAGTTCACTGCATCGACCACAACACTTCTCTCTTGCTCACTCAAGTAAGGCGACATCGGTAATGACAGCACTTCATTTTGCAACTGCTCCGTCAACGGCAATGACAGATGACTGAACTCTTTGTAAGCCTGCTGTTTATGCGGCGCTATCGGATAATGCACTTGTGTCTGAATACCATGCTCTGATAAATGCTGAACCAACGCATCTCGGTGTGAAGTGCGCACCACAAACAAATGCCATACATGTGCCTCAGGCTCAGCCACTTCTGGTAAGATAATATTCGGGTTGTTGATTTCACGTAAGTAAAATGCCGCCAACTCCTGACGCGCTTTCGTCTGCGCTGGAAGGTAGTTCAGTTTCACTGACAACATCGCCGACTGAATTTCATCCAAACGACTGTTCAGACCTTGATAAAGATTCTGGTATTTAACATGTGAGCCGTAGTTTCGAAGGGCACGCAAGGTTTCTGCCAGCTCATCATCGCTAGTCGTAATAGCGCCACCATCACCTAACGCACCTAGGTTTTTCCCCGGATAAAAGCTAAAACCTGAGGCATCCCCCCATGCTCCAGATTTCTTACCAGCAAGTGTCGCACCATGAGACTGAGCGCTGTCTTCCAACACGAGAAGATTGTGTTTTGTCGCCAACGCCATAATCGCTGGCATATCGGCTAACTGACCATACAGGTGCACCGGCAAAATCACTTTGGTCTTTTTTGTAATCGCCGCTTCAATCGCTTCAGGACTGATATTGTGCGTCTGCTCATTCGGCTCCACAAACACCGGTACCAAGTCCGCTTCGGTGACGGCCAGTACCGATGCGATATAAGTATTACCCGGTACGATAACTTCATCACCCTTGTTGATTTTGCCTAACTCTCGCCAAGCCTTTAACGTCAGTGTTAAAGCATCTAAGCCATTCGCAACGCCTATACAGTGTTTAACTCCACAGTAGTCAGCAAATGCTTGTTCAAACTGTTCCGTTTCCTTGCCAAGGATATACCAGCCAGATTCAATTACGCGTGCACAGGCTTGTTTCAATTCGTCTTCGTACTCGGCATTTAAGCGCTTTAGCTCTAAAAAATTAACCATTATTTTTCTCTACATAACGTACTATCTTGGCTGGGCTTCCAACCACAACCGCATAGTCTGGCACTGAACGGGTGACCACACTGCCTGCACCAACCATCGCATTTTTTCCGATGGTTATGCCTGGCAAAATCGTGGCATTGGCGCCGATGGAGGCGCCTGACAGGATTTTTGTTTTCGGGAAAGCTTCTGGCCACACTTTTGAACGCGGGAACTTGTCGTTCGTAAAAGCAGCTGCCGGGCCAATGAACACATCATCTTCAATTTCAATGCCATCCCAGAGGTAAACGCCGCACTTTACGGTGACTCTATCTCCTAGGACCACATCATTCTCGATGAAGGTATGCGCACAGATATTACAGTCACGACCAATTTTAGCCCCAGCAAGGACCACGGCAAATTGCCAAATAGACGTCCCCTCGCCAATCGTCGATGAAGCAACATCACTGAGTGCATGAATTCGCATGGGCTACCTCTTTAAGAAATGTGTCATAGTCACGGATATAATCGGCTTCATCATACAATTCACTAGCGACAACCATCAGTACACAATCTTCAGAAAAGTCGTGCATCTCACGCCATTTTAAGCCTTTGATATGCAGTCCTACATCGGGAGAGGAAAGCGTCACTTTCTCTTTTGTGGTGCCATCATCAATGACGAAAGTTACGCTACCTTTCATGCAGATAGCGACTTGCTCTAAGTCGTAGTGTGCATGAAAGCCCCTCGCTAAACCGCTTTGTGTATCAAAGATGTAGTAAATACGTTTGATATCAAAAGGAATGTTTTTGTGTTGCTCTAACGAGATTAATGAGCCTCGCTCATCACCCATTTTCTGAAAAGATATTAGCGGTATATTCGACATTTATTCTTCCAATAACTCTAGAAGATAGCGGCCATAATCGTTTTTAGATAAGGCTTTTCCTGCGGCTTGAATGTGCTCTCGCGTTAACCAGCCTCGGCGATACGCAATCTCTTCTAAGCAAGCCACTTTGTAACCTTGGCGTTTCTCGATCGTTTCGACAAAATGCGCAGCTTCAAGCAAGCTGCCGTGTGTTCCCGTGTCTAACCACGCAAAGCCGCGCCCTAGTACGTCAACCGTCAACTTCCCTTGCTCTAAGTAAGCTTGGTTAATACTCGTAATTTCTAGCTCGCCACGATGGGACGGTTGGATGGTTTTGGCAATGTCCACGACGCGATTATCGTAGAAATACAGCCCTGTCACGGCGTAATTGGATTTTGGCTCGACTGGCTTCTCTTCTATCGATAGCGCTCGCATCTCGTCGTCAAATTCCACCACACCAAAGCGCTCTGGGTCTTTCACTTTATAGCCAAAGACCGTCGCACCTTCTGTTAATGCTGCAGCTTGTTGTAACTTCGGCGAAAACCCTTGCCCATAAAAGATGTTGTCACCCAGCACCAAACATACTGAGTCATCGCCAATGAAGTCTTCACCAATGATGAAGGCTTGAGCTAAGCCATCTGGGCTTGGTTGAATCGCGTATTGCAACTCAATGCCAAACTCTGAGCCATCACCTAATAGACGCTGAAAACCTTCCTGGTCTTCTGGCGTGGTGATGATCAAGATTTCACGAATGCCCGCAAGCATGAGTACTGACAACGGGTAGTAAATCATTGGCTTGTCATAAACCGGCAGTAACTGCTTAGAGACACCGCGTGTAATAGGGTAAAGGCGAGTGCCCGAGCCACCTGCTAAAATAATGCCTTTCATTATTCGCCCGCTCCTAATCGCTCTAAACTGTATGAACCATCAAGCACACGTTGCCACCATTGTGGGTTGTTTAGGTACCATTCGACGGTTTTGCGAATACCGCTTTCAAACGTTTCTTCTGGCGTCCAGCCAAGCTCTTGAGCGATCTTGGTGGCATCAATTGCGTAACGCACATCATGACCAGGGCGATCTTTCACATACGTGATCAAAGATTCATAAGACTCTATCCCGGCTGGCTTGTCTGGTCGCAACTCTTCAAGCAAAGCACAAATGGTTTTCACGACTTCGATGTTGGCTTTTTCGTTATGACCACCGATGTTGTAGGTTTCACCGACTTCACCTTCGTTGACCACTTTGTAAAGCGCGCGAGCATGGTCTTCCACAAACAGCCAATCTCGGAT
>NZ_JAWOVP010000034.1:0-4447 GCF_033339995.1 Vibrio sp. 1641 | reverse complement strand
TCAAGTATTGGCCCAACTTTCAGCAATCGAGCGTCAGCTTGGGCAAATAATGGCACAGTATGAGATCTCAGTATGATTGTTCAGTTCGCTCGTAGAGGTAAGGGCGTTGGGAGTGGCCCTGTTGATTATCTCTTAGGGAAAGATAGAAATCGGGAGAGGGCGACACTCAATCAAGGCGATCCTGATTTAGTTCAATCACTCATTGATTCGAGTCCTTACGCCAAAAAGTACACATCGGGCTTTCTCTGTTTTGCTGAAACGGACTTATCACAAGAGATTAAAGATCGCCTCATGGCTGATTTTGAAAAGGCTTTGTTACCAGGCTTAGACAAAGACCAATACTCCATTCTTTGGGTAGAGCATCTTGATAAAGGGCGGTTAGAGCTGAATTTTGTTATTCCAAATATTGAGCTTCATTCTGGCAAGCGACTTCAACCTTACTACCACTTTGCAGACAATCCTCGTATCGATGCGTGGCGCACCATTAAGAATCTTGAACTAGGGCTTCATGACCCAGATGACCCTGCTAATCAGCAAGGCTTGGTGAGTGCTAAAGACACTCCATCCGATGCAAAAGAGATTCAGCAACTTCTTACCGATGGTCTACTTAATCTTGCTCAATCAGGCGCAATCCGTAGTCGAAAAGGGGTAATTGGTGCGCTTGAAAGCAAAGGATTTGAGATTGCCAGAGTGACAGCTAAAAGCATCAGCATTAAGAATCCCGAAAGTGGGAAACGAAACATAAGATTAAAAGGTTTGTTGTATGAGCAAGATTTTGAATATGGCGAGGGACTTCAATTCGCAATCGAAGAAGCAAGCCAACGCTATCGAGCAAACGCTAAAGAAAGACTTCGAGAGGCACGAACAACGTATTCAAGATGCGTTGAAATCAAGCGAGCAGAAAATCATAAACGACATCCAAGAGCAGCAATCACGTTTGAATCTCTTGGTGATGAAAACATGGATTTGGTTGCCAGTGACCCTGTTATTTTTGGTGATCGTCAGTTACGGGATCGCTTGGTATCAAGGGCAGACGATATTAGACAATCAGAAAAAGATAGCCCGCCAAAAAGCGATCCTAGAGCAGTTCCAGAACAAGACTTGGGGGCTTTCTCTGTACGAGAGCCAGAAAGGGGAACGTTTTATTGTGATACCAGAGGGTTACTCGATTCTGGAGGGGTGGACAATGAACGATGGCAAGAACGAGCTGATCAAGTTGGAGAGGAAATAAATGACCGAGCTAGAGAAACAACTTTTGCACGCCTTCGAGGTTTTAGAGAGGCAGCACAAGGAGCAGCACAGCGAGTTCGTGAAGCTCTACAAGGATTTAGAGAAAAGATTCGAGCAGAGCAGCGAGGAGAACCAACGCTTACAGAGCAGTGTGAGCAGCTTGACCATGCAAGTAAACAACTTGACGCAGCAGCTCCAGTCGTTGGAAAAGCAATACAGCAAGAGCAGTCGTTAGCACGACAAAATCGCAGAGGTCGAGGTTTCGGATTTAATCGTTAATACATTTGAAAATACGCTTGCCAGGAGTACAATGTACTCCTATTCTTTTGGGAGAGGATCGGGTTATTAGCTACGCATTAGAGTTTATTGAAACGCCATTGTTTGAATCTCAGCGAAAAGAGATGCTCACGGATGAAGAGTTTCGAGCGTTGCAGTCAGACATCATCAAAAACCCAGAAATGGGATCGTTGATTGTCGGAACGGGAGGGCTAAGAAAAGTTCGCCTTGCTGGAGAATCGACAGGTAAGAGTGGTGGTTATCGAACGATTTACTTACTGATCCAACCTGATGTTGTCTATTTGGTGTTGCTGTACAAGAAAGGGAGAAAGGACTCTTTAACTCAGAAAGAGAAGAATCTCCTTAAAGAAGTGTCGAGGTCGATTAAGAGAGAGTATGACAATGAGCAATAGTATTTTTGATGAACTTTATACATCGATGAAGCAAGCCGAAGCGATTGCAAAAGGAGAGCAGACTCCTGCGAATGTCACTCGTTATGAGATTGCCGATGTTAAAGCGATCCGAGCACAACTGGATGTCAGCCAAAAAGAGTTGGCACAAGCGATGGATGTGAGTATTGATACCGTGAAAAGTTGGGAGCAAGGACGGAGAAATCCGACAGGTTTAGCAAGCAAAGTCCTGACTCTACTCTCTAAAGAGCCAGAGCTTTATGCGAAGTTTTCAGTTTAAAGATTAAGAGGTGTCTATGAGTGCAGCTGTTACTTTTGAGCAATTCTGTCAGCATTACGAGTACGATCCGAGAAGTTCGTTATCTCGCTTTGAATATGAGAAGTACAAAGAGAAGAAGTACAAAGAGAACTTGGAGATAGCTAACGAGCTGATCACCAAAGATGCCATCGATAAGATGAAAACATAGAAAAAACGCCCTTAGAGGGCGTTTTTTGTTTCAATCGAACAGCGAACTTTTTGCCCTGTAAATCGCTCTGAAAGCGTCACAAACTTACAGCCCGATTTCTGGCTAAGTAGGTAAGGATAAGTGCTTAAAAACGCTCCTGGAGCGTTTTGAGAGCGTCAGATTGGCGTTTTGAGATGCTAAGTCGGCTATTTAACGTAATAGGAATAATAATCACCACCACAACGTTATGTTGCTTTAAATTATGAGCTTCTTTGCTTCGATTTGAAGCCATTCAAATGTGTTTTTGGGCTCTCCATGCATTTCCATTTGATGCCAAAGTTTTTCAAATGACAAAATAGTGACTTGTAGAGCAACTTCTTCATTTCCAATTTCCATTGTTAAATTTTCGAGAAGTTTAATCGTATGAGCATCTACTAAAGTGTCGTATTTTTTTATTTCACACAGAGCCATAAAACAATACTCACAAAGTGGTGATATGCATGTAACTTTATAATAGTACTCAATTGCGTATATAGTGGTTTTTTTTGGCCTAAGTCTATTAAGAACGTTCAATTGCTCACACAAACCTAGTCTTAAATATGATGTGTATGAGATAAATGGGATAAAGCGTGAAACTAAAAATTTATTTTAAAACATCGAATAACAAAGGCTTTGAAATCGCATCATATCAAGAACATTACGAGACAATTGTTGCTCAATGGCTTTCGTTAGGTCGTACACTAGAATCGAGTTCTTTTTTCCTTGTGCTGTACGATGATGATGGTAAGTGTGTAGATGCCAAATATCTTTCAAAAAATAATTTTAGTCGATTGCTGATAGAGTGGGACTGCTTTGGTTTAAAAGAAAGTAATGAGTAATTTAACGTAACACTCGTTGTGCGAACTGAACGATAGAACGCAAAAGGTTGCCCAAACCGGCGACCTTTTTTACATCTGGCAGATACGAAAAACGCCTCCCAATGGGAGGCGTTTTTCTTGAGGACGTTCATTACCTTAGAAAAGGATCGTTGAGATCCCAGCTCTTTGGTTGTAATCTCAATCCCCAGATGTGACAAAACCGACCCTGCAAGGTCGGCTTTGATCGGAATACTTACTGGTTTGACGGCCTGTGTAAGTCCTTTCATGATAGCCCATATCATTTAAGCACTTCAAGTATTCCTGCACTCTGTTTGGACTCAAGATGTTTTGGACAGAGCGATGCGCATCAGCCACCGACCAAGGGAAGTTCCAAAGGTGGCAGGTAAAGGCACTAATCAAAACTTGCGAAAGCACGATAAAACCGCTCTCTTGTAGCTGCTAGAGGGAGAACTGCGGAAAAGGAATAATTGATTAGTGTTGTGAGACTGGAATGGGGGCGTAAAGCCTTACTCACAGCGCAGGGCAGCCCGAAAGGGAAGAGACTTACCCAATCTGAAAGCGACCAAAAAGATACCCAAATCACTCATAAATTTGAGTTGAAATGGGTAGGGGTCGGCGCAGCCGAAAGGGTGGTTTGCGCTAGCTTGGCTAGCCTCCTCTTTGCTCTTACTGTCATTGTTTGATACTTCATGATTTCCCTTATTTGCATTTCTTTATCTTACTTTCTATCTTTTGTTAAGCACATAAGCAAGGCTACACAAAGACCCCTCCACTTCGTTACGTTGTCATTGTGCCTTGTAAGGGACGCTACGCTCCCTTAACCCTAGTTAAAAGCACTCAAACTAAAGAATTGCCATGACTGAAAAGAAGAAAGTAATACGAGAAAAGTCCATCAAGATCAGAGTCACTGAGGCTGAACTTCAAGCTCTGAAAGATCGGTGTGATGGTGCGGAATTAGCTCCTTGGATGAGAGAGACTTGTCTTGGGGAACGGACTCTTAAAAGAGCCAATGTTCCTAAAGTAGACCCCGCATTATTGCGCCAGTTATCTGGACTTGGAAATAACTTGAATCAGATTACTAGAGTAGTGAATACCCAGAATTATGATGTCGTGAATGTGGTTCAAGTATTGGCCCAACTTTCAGCAATCGAGCGTCAGCTTGGGCAAATAATGGCAAAGTATGATTGTTCAGTTCGCTCGTAGAGGT
>NZ_JAWOVP010000033.1:0-4688 GCF_033339995.1 Vibrio sp. 1641 | reverse complement strand
TTGAATGGGTTCATGTGCAGCTCCATCAGCAAAAGGGGATGATAAGTTTATCACCACCGACTATTTGCAACAGTGCCGTGTACATCGAAATACGGCTTATCAGGCGTTAAAAGATGCTTGCGATGACTTGTTTGCAAGACAATTCAGTTATCAGAGTCTTAGTGAAAAAGGTAACACTATTAATCACAAATCAAGATGGGTGAGCGAGGTGGCTTATATTGATAATGAAGCTGTCGTTAGACTTATTTTTGCCCCTGCTATTGTGCCTTTAATTACTAGGTTAGAAGAACAATTTACAAAGTATGAAATACAACAAATAAGTAATTTAACAAGTGCTTATGCTGTTCGTTTATATGAAATATTGATTGCATGGCGTAGTACTGGAAAAACGCCTCTCATAACTATGTATGATTTTAGACAAAAAATAGGTGTACTCGAGACTGAATACAAACGAATGTATGATTTTAAAAAATATGTTTTAGACATTGCATTAAAACAAGTAAATGAACATACCGATATTATTGTCAAAGTTGAACAGCATAAAACAGGTAGATCTATTACTGGTTTTTCATTTAGCTTTAAACAGAAAAAATCAGCCACGCATTCAGTCGAATCTAAAAGAGATCCGAATACATTAGACCTCTTTTCAAAAATAACAGATAAACAACGCCATCTATTCGCCAACAAGCTCTCAGAGCTTCCTGAGATGAGTAAATATTCACAAGGCACAGAAAGCTATCAGCAGTTTGCTGTACGTATAGCTGCCATGCTGCAAGATGCAGAGAAATTTAAGGAATTACTTCCTTTACTCAGAAAATTAGGATTTCAATGACATTGTTAATTGAAATTGTTAAGTTAACAGTCAGGTATTAACACAAGTTGAAAACTGGTTTACATAATGAAAAAACTGTCAGTTTCAGAGTTAGCTAAGCTTTATGGATATTCAAGACAAGCCATATATGCACATATAAACAAAGGAAATTTATCTAAAGGATCTGATGGATTAATTGACTTTTCAGAGGCCCTAAGAGTTTTTGGGGAACCACAAAAAAAAGAGGATACAGTCAATCAAAGTCAATCAATTAACAGTCAAAACTTGACAGAAGTTGACTTACTAAAACGTCAAGTTGACATACTGGAAAAACAATTAAATCAGGCAATACAGAGAGAAAATCAATCTTTAGAACGTGAATCGTTTTATCAAGAACAGATTGAAGCTATGCAGCGCTTACTAGAAGCACCAAAAGCCAATATGACTACCTTTACCGATCAGAGCTTTAAACAGGATATAGCAACGGATCCTCGGTCGGAACTAGCAACGAACTATGACGAATTGACTACTCCTCAGCAAGACAATAAGCGTATTCCTATCCCGGAGCATGTTGAACCAGAACAGAAGAAGAGAGGCTTCCTAAGCCGCTTTTTCCTTCCATATGGTTAGCCAAGACTCCAGTTTTTTGAAGAGCCAATTTCAGTGCAAGCACTTGAAATAATGACTCCTCAAAAAACCGGATGATGTTTATTAAAACTGAATAAAACCGTGGAACATCGCTCAATTAGTGATCGTGGAACATGAATAATCAATAAAAAGCCGTTCTGGTGCCCTATACTCCAGAACGGCTTACGTTAATATAATGATATTTAAAGAGAAATATCAAGCATTTCGTATAAGAAATTTTATGTTAAATGATTGTTAGAAATGCCCCTTGATCGAGGCATTTTCTATAAAGAATACTAAAAACTAATTAAAGCCAACCAAGTTTCAAAACAAGGCAGTTCTCAGCAATCATATTTTTAAATTATATAACTCCCAACTGAGCTTTTGCTCCAACGATAAGGCTTTCATTTTGAGTTTCTAAGGCAAATAAACCATACATCAAAGGAGAGGCCGCTGCTCTTTCTAAAGTCTGTTCATATAGTTTATTCCAAACTTTACCCCCTAGTTTTTCATACTCGATGATTAGAGTTTTGAGGCTTTCTTCTCCAAACAAAGTTACATGCCCAGCAAAATCAATCGCTGGGTCATCTATATGGGCTGTTGACCAATCAATAACGCCTGAAACAGCTCCATCCTTTGAAGCTAGTACATGCCCAGCATATAAATCGCCATGTATAAATTGGGTGAAATCTGCCCATAGAACATCATTATCCAACCATTTTCTGTAGCGGGTTTCCAATTGCTCACTTATACCAATTTCAGATTTTACTAACTGCAAATTGTTTGCTATTTCAGGTCTTAAATCTGAAGGTTTCATAATTTTCAAATCATTTTCCCGAACTTCTTTTTCAGGAATACTATGGATTTCAAATAAGGTTTTTGCCAAAGATGTTATGTATTTCGGGCTATCTTTGTCCATATTCCAAATTATTTCATAGGTTTCAGCATCCAAATTTAAAACAGGATTATCTTTAAGTATGGGATAAGCCACTAATTCTGTAGATGAAATTCTCCAATCAGGAACCTCTACAGAAAGATGTTTTTTTACCAATTCTAAAATGCGTTTTTCTTTCTTGATTTGTTCCCTCATGCCATCACGACGAGGAATACGCAGCAACCATTGTTGCCCCTTTGTATCAAGAGCAAAAACGACCTTAAAATCAATGCCCATTTCATTGAAATTCATTTTGTCCGTAAGCAACAAGCCGTGTGCTTCAGCAAGTGATTGAATATCTTGAATTGTCATTTTTAATTTCCTTTAAAGAGTTCAATAATTAATGTTCGGATTAGATTGGCTATCATTAACAATCTCTCTCAAAAGTCTTGATGATTTTGTGGTCTTTGATCTCGTAGATAATGTCAGCAATATTATCGACCAATTGCTTGTCATGAGATACGAAGATAATAGTTCCTGCATAGGACTTCATCATTGTTTCTAATGCGGCAATACTTTTTAGGTCAAGATAGTTTCCTGGTTCATCCATAAGCAAAATATTATATTTTCCTAAAAGCATTTTGGATAAAAGCAGTTTGATGATTTCACCTCCCGATAAGTCGGATAAGTTTTTTTGAATATCATTCGCTCCGATCCCCATTGAAGCCAATACTGCACGAATTTCCGCAACTGTGTACTCGCACTCTTCCTGCATAAAGGAGAGCACAGATTTATGCGTGTTAAATTTATATCCTGTTTGTGTAAAGTAGCCAATTTCAGCTTTTGGAGATATGGTTAATCCATCAGCACGTTCTGATATCATTTTTAACAAGGACGTTTTCCCTGTTCCATTCGATCCAGTTATAGCGACTTTAGCGCCAAGCGGTATTATAAAGTTAGCGTCATCAAAGATAGTACGGCTACCAAATTTTAAGCTCAGACCATCTGCCGTAATCGGGAACTTATTGTGCAGTTCTAGGGCTGAACTTTGACGAAAACGAATAGAACGCAAATGCTCTGGTGCTTGAATATCTTCTAATGCAGCCAAACGCTTTTCCATACTCTTAGCTGCCTGATACAGTTTTCTTTGCTTGGTGCCAGTCATTTTTGCATGCCCAAGTCGTCCAGCACTTTCGGTAGAGTTTTTGGATTTTTCTCCTTTTTTCTTATTGTCTAATCGATTAGCTTGCTGGCGTTTTTCTTGCACAGCAGATTCTAATCGCTCCCGTTCCTTCATCATCAGCTCATATTCTACGGCTTGGTGTTGTCGCTCTTCTTCTTTTTGACGCAAGTAATCCGAGTAACCACCCCAATATTCCGTAATTTTACCGTCTTTTAACTCCCATATCTTGTCTACAACCATATCAAGAAAATATCGGTCATGACTGATAACAAGTAATGCTCCATCAAATGCTTTAAGTTGACCAATAAGTAGATCTATTCCATTGAGATCAAGGTGGCTGGTTGGTTCATCCGCTAGAATGCCATGTACTTGTTGGGAAAATGCGGCAGCAATTTTTGCACGAGTTTCCTCTCCGCCACTCATTGTGTCGTTTTGTACATTGGAAACACCAAGGCGAGATAACATTGCCCGGTCTTCGACCGTTTCTATTTCGATTCCGCCCAGTTGGCTGATATGTGCAAAATCACCAAAACGCTGTAATGTCGCTTCGGCTAAAACAATTTCGCCATTAAGTACTTTGAGTAAACTACTCTTTCCTGCTCCGTTATCACCCACAAGACCAATACGGTCATAAGAGTGAATTTCCAATTCATCAATATCCAAAACATCACGCCCAGCATAATCCAAGCGTATGTTTCTCGCTTTAATAATTAAACTCATTTTTATTTACTCCTGTTTAGCTCTTGAAATTTTTTATGCAGCAAACAGGATTTAGGTGAAAACAAAAGCTAGCATCACAGTGTCCTCCCAAAAAAAAAGCTATTCATCCACAGGGTGGACAAATAGCTAGTCAATTAAGTTATAACTGGAAACTATGCACTAAAAGCATACTTATAAATTAAGCATACTTTTACTTTATATATCCGCATATATTCTTAAAGACACAACAAAAGCCCACCATTATAAAATAGTGTCACTATGCAAATAGTTGTGTCTTAACGAATGCGGATAGAATGCATAAACTTACCTAAAAAATAAAATTCAGTTTTATGATAACTTTACTGTTAAAAGAAGTCTAGACAACCTTGTTTTATGCTTGGATATAAGGCTTATTTTAGGCACTGTTGCAAAGTTAGCGATGAGGCAGCCTTTTGTCTTATTCAAAGGCCTTACATTTCAAAAACTCTGCTTAC
>NZ_JAWOVP010000032.1:0-6380 GCF_033339995.1 Vibrio sp. 1641 | reverse complement strand
TGTTTTACCGTGGTCAACGTGGCCGATAGTACCAACGTTAACGTGCGGTTTCGTACGTTCAAATTTTTCTTTAGACATGAGTGGTCCCTCTAGGTACGGATTTAGGTGGCCCAAATTGACCACGCAACCAAAAAAAGATAATTGGTAAATCTAATATCAAAAGGAAATAAACTTGAGAGCTGGTGCTGATAGGCAGACTCGAACTGCCGACCTCATCCTTACCAAGGATGCGCTCTACCACCTGAGCTATATCAGCACTCAAATTAGAGTGGAGCGGGCAGCGGGAATCGAACCCGCATCATCAGCTTGGAAGGCTGAGGTAATAGCCATTATACGATGCCCGCAACACGTAACTCTGAGAGCTATTTCCTAAAGAATATGGTGGAGGGGGACGGATTCGAACCATCGAAGGCAGTGCCGGCAGATTTACAGTCTGCTCCCTTTGGCCACTCGGGAACCCCTCCAAATTTTCAAGCCATTCAGACTACTAAAGGAAAGAATGGTGCCGACTACCGGAATCGAACTGGTGACCTACTGATTACAAGTCAGTTGCTCTACCTACTGAGCTAAGTCGGCATAAGTGGTGCGCATTCTATTGAATGATTTTCTAGGTTGCAATAGTAATTTGAAAAAAAATCATAAATTTCGATTTTTTAGATTCGTTTGCTGCAAATTCGTACAAACTTAGCTTTTTTAAAGTAAACTTCGACCTTTGTCGTTTGCTTTGAAGTTCGCTTGATGTATGTTCTTGCTTCTATTAAACCAAGGATAAAAGAGACCCATGAGTCCATTTTTGTCATTTGACCGTGCAAATTGGGCCGAGTTAAGAAACTCTGTACCGATGACACTTTCTGAAGACGACTTGACTGCGCTTCAGGGCATTAATGAAAACCTAACCATGGAGGAAGCGGTAGAGATCTACCTTCCTTTGTCTCGTCTTTTGAATCTGTATGTCCAGGCTCGTCAAAGCCGCAATTCCGTATTACAACAATTCTTAAATACAGAGGAACATGCTCCCCCTTTCGTAATTGGTATCGCTGGCAGTGTTGCTGTAGGCAAAAGTACGACTGCTCGTATTCTAACGGCATTGCTTTCTCGTTGGGAGAATCATCCCAAAGTGTCCTTGGTTACAACAGATGGCTTCCTATATCCGAAAAAAGTACTAGAAGAACGCGGTATCATGCATCGTAAAGGCTTCCCAGAATCCTATGATATCAAGCGCTTAGTCGAGTTCATGTCTGACGTAAAGGCAGGAAAGCCCGATCTTGAAGTACCCATCTACTCTCACATCACGTATGACATTACTGATGAACTAAGGAAAGTGGATAGACCGGATGTTCTTATTATTGAAGGTTTAAACGTTCTGCAAAGTGGAATGGACTATCCACATGACCCGCATCGTGTCTTCGTCTCTGACTTTTTAGATTTTTCAATTTATGTCGACGCAGAAACAGAGACCATTGAACATTGGTACGTAGAACGCTTTTTAAAGTTTCGCCAAGGGGCCTTTACGAAACCAGGCTCTTATTTTAGCCACTACACACAACTCTCTGTCGATGACGCAAAGAAAAAAGCAAAGCAAATTTGGCATGATATTAATGGGCTCAATTTAGAATTGAATATTCTTCCAACTCGTGAGAGAGCCCACTTGATTCTACACAAAGGCGTTAACCACTTGGTTGATAAAGTCTCGTTGCGAAAGTAATCGAAGCTTAGTCACTTTTACGCAACGAGATTTCACCACCAATATAAGTCTCTAGTCCTTGGGAGGTTTCGATTAATATTCCACCTTGATGATCGATGCCTCGAACGACGCCATGTACCTCTCTAGGCCCAATAAGCAGTTTGACCTGACGATTAAGGAAATTGTCTAACCGATTCCAACGTTCGATAAAGCCAGTAAGTCCTTTCATTTCATATTCGACAAGTGCGGAATTCCAATGCTTAATAAGAGTCATTGCTAGAACATTTCTATCGATCTTGAGACTCTGATTTACTTGGTTCAACGTGGTCCATGGCTGGTCAATCTCAGGCTGGTCGTCAGGCATTCCAATATTCAGGCCCATCCCAATCACTAGATGAGCAGCCCCACCGGCCTGACCCGACATTTCAACCAAGATTCCGGCCAGTTTTTTATCTTGATAATACAAGTCATTCGGCCACTTGAGTTTAACACCTTGCATGCCTACTTCTTCCAGAGCTTCCACTGCGGCAATCCCAATCACCAAGCTCAAGCCCATTGCCGCAGCCATTCCTGCATCCAGTCGCCAATACATAGAGATATATAAGTTAGAGCCAAACGGTGAGACCCATTGTCTACCGCGGCGACCACGCCCTTGTGCTTGATATTCAGCAATACAAACACGGCCCTTTTCCGAATCCGCGACTCTGTCGAGCAAATATTGATTCGTTGAGTCAATCACAGGGACGAGTTCAACAAGTGACTCCGAGCTAGTGGTAAGGAGAGTCTCGTCTAACAACTGCAATGGTGAGGCTAATTGGTAACCGCGCCCTTGCACTCGATAAATATCAATACCCCATTCACTAAGACCTTTAATGTGCTTAGCGATTGCCGCTCTAGAAACATTAAGATCGTCGCCCAACGCTTCTCCTGAATGAAACTCTCCATCACTTAATAACTTTAGAATATGAAGTTTCGTAGAGTGATCTTTTCTCATCTAGATGCCTCGATCTGAGCCAAATTGGTCTCCCCGGTACGATTGAGAAAGCGTACTTCATGCTCAAGTATGATTTGGTATTTGTCCCATACTGTATGCTTCACTAAAGAAGCAAGCGCGACAATGTCATCAGCACTACAATTATCTATGTTGGTCAAAACCAAAGCTTGCATAGGGTTGACCTGCGCACCGTGTACAGACTTCCCTTTTAATCCACACTGATCAATAAGCCAACCAGCAGCAATTTTCATTCCTCCTGAAGCTGGGTAGGCCACTACGTTAGGGTATTTTTTTGTGAGTCGATCATAGTGATCTTGTGTGATCACTGGGTTTTTAAAGAAACTACCTGCGTTACCTATCTTGGTTGGATCTGGCAGTTTTGCCTTTCGCACTTGGCATACTCGTTCGAAGATAGAAGCAGGGCTGAGTTGTTCTTCTGGGATACTTTGTAAAGGGCCGTACTGGTTAATCGGCTGCCATTGCTTCGCCAACTTAAGCCCTAATGCGGTGATAAAGCACTTTCCGTGCAACGCATGTTTAAATATGGAATCCCTATAGGCAAAATCACAGTCTTGGGCGTGCATTCTTTTGTTTTCAAACGTAGTTAGATCAAGAACATCTACATAATCACAGATGTCTTTTAGCTCTAGGCCATACGCACCAATGTTCTGAATAGGAGCCGAGCCAGCACAACCTGGAATCAAAGCTAAGTTCTCGATCCCACCGATCCCCTGATTCACACACCAGGAAACCAATTCAGGCCAATCTTCACCACCGGCAATATGTAATAGGTAATGCTCATCCGTTTCCGTGACTTCTTTACCCATGATTCGATTAACAATCACTAATCCCTCAAAATGTTCTGTAAAAAGAACATTACTTCCTTTACCTAAAAAAAGTTTCGGTAAATGGGTGAATCTTGGGTTTTGAAATAGCTCAATAACATCTTCAAGCGACTCAACGATAGCTAAATAGGAACACGATTGTTCAATTCCAAAAGTATGGTAAGCCTTTAGGCTCGCATTTGTTTTAATTTGCATAGTAGGTTTGCAACACCAGATAAGATTCTCTTAAACTGTCGACATTCTACATTAGTTATCTTTTAACCGCAGTGACAATACCAGACTCATTAATCATAGAAGTGTTAAATCCCATCAAGCTCCCCCTCATTAAGAAACTATACAAAGCGTATTACCCTGCGGGTCGAGCCAAAAAGGATGAATTGATCATTACAGCAAGCCATAAGGGTGAAATCATTGCGTTACTACGTTTAAAAAGTGTAGATAAAGTTCGTCTGTTGACAGGAATGTTGGTCATTCCGAAAGTTAGGGGAACAGGAATTGGAAAAAAACTACTAACTCATTGTAAAAACAATGTTTTCACTGATGGCGATTATTGCTTCGCGTTTACACATCTCGAATCCTATTATTCCAAGCATGGATTCACAACAATTGATTGCTCTGAGCTACCACACCCGCTAAAAATGGCATTTCAACGTTATGTAGATAGCGGTAAAGATCTCATTCCAATGCAATTCATCTCTTCAACGACATCAAAACGCGTGCTTTTGTAGCCAGGTAAATCATATCTTTGATAAAATGGCAGGTTCGCAATATTGCACTAAACTAAGGTACTCATACCGATATGATAGTAAGTAGGAATCCATTCGAACAGTTGCCAAGTCTCGCTGTCAATCCGGAAGACTTTGATGTTCTATATTCAGCAGAATCATTCAGAACCCGTCTTTTAGATGCTATCAGCAAAGCAACGTCGCGAATTTACCTAGTCGCTCTATATCTGGAAGATGATGAAGCTGGACGTGAAATTCTCACTGCGCTTTATGAAGCGAAACAGCGCAACCCTGGGTTGGACATCAATATCTGTGTCGACTGGCATCGAGCGCAGCGTGGCCTGATTGGCGCGGAGACATCTGAGGGTAATTCAGCGCTTTACAAAGCATATGCCAGTAAGTACCAACACCCAATCCCTGTCTATGGCATACCAGTGCGTGGCAGAGAAGTTTTTGGGGTACTGCATTTAAAAGGCTTCATTGTCGATGATACTGTTATCTACAGTGGGGCGAGCTTAAATAACGTTTATCTCCATTATCATGAACGTTATCGATTTGATCGTTACCATGTGATTCGACATGAATCTTTAGCGAATTCAATGGTGCAATTCATTCAGGAAGAAATGATTGCTCACCCTGCCGTTAATGATCTTGCAGGAAAAGATAAGCCAGAAACCAAAGAAATAAAGTCGGCGATTCGCCAACTGAGGGCTTCTCTTGCTCAAGCCAACTATAAGTTTGAAGACCAAGCTGCAACAGAAGAAAGCGTAAAAGTCACTCCGTTAGTTGGGCTAGGCAAACGCCGTAATCTGCTCAATCAACAGATTGTAAAGTTATTGGCAGCAGCCCAAGACGAAATTTTCATTTGTACGCCTTACTTTAACTTCCCTAAAGCACTTCATCGTGAAGTGAAACGAGCCATGAAGCGTGGTGTGAAAGTAACGATTGTTGTGGGTGATAAAACCGCCAACGACTTTTACATTGCACCGGAGGAAGACTTTAAAACCATTGGCGGACTTCCATATCTTTACGAAGTGAATTTGCGTCGCTTTGCGAAAGCCAATGAAGCGAATGTCGCCGCACGTAAATTGTCAATTCACCTATGGAAGCATGACAATAACAGCTTCCACCTTAAGGGTATTTGGGTTGATAAACGCTATATGCTACTTACTGGGAATAACCTAAATCCACGTGCTTGGTCACTCGACCTAGAAAATGGGCTACTCATACAAGACAATTATGCGAAGCTCACTGAGAAGTTTGAAGACGAAGTTTCGCGTATTCTTGAGCATACTCACCTTATCTGTACTTATAAGCAATTAGAGAAAGTAGAAGACTATCCTATAGGGGTACAGCGACTGGTCAGAAAAATCACCCGCCTAAAGGCAGATGGTGTTTTAAAACGTATTCTTTAGACATCATTTCTCGCTCTAAAGTACGTCGAGATTTTTATACTAAGCCAACCGCTTTAGCAGTTGGCTTTTTCATATAATCCATTTGGAATACTTAACTATTTTCTAGTACCGCTAGTGAGCACATAACCACTTAGATCTAGAGCGACTCTCTTAATGGGTTTGAGCTTTGACGTTTGTGAGTATTCCGCATAGCTTACAGTCTCGAGCTAAGCTACCCCTCTCTGTTCTGGCGCTTCTTACCCTTTGGCGATATATTTTTTCTGAGACTCATCAAATGTTCAGCGTCGAAAATCATCACCTCGCTAATGAAGAGCTCCTTCAATCTTTCACCTTCCAATTCTTTTCAAGTCGTTTGATTTTTGAGCCAGGAGAAATGGGGTATATATGACGCTTTTCTGGATTATGCGCACAATTCGTTTTTTCTTTCTCATCAAGATTCAAGCCGTTGAACGCCTTTGAATACCATAGATTACTTAGGCTTGTTTGTAGGTCATATTGCCTTTCCACAGCATCAACGGCCTATAATTAAAGCCTAGTGTGTAATTACGCAGAGTTCGCTTAGTAGGGATTATGTGAAATAGTCTAGTTAGGTGTATAAACACTCTTCAGGGAAACGTCGCAGTAGAAACGAAAAAAGCCCCAGTCTTTCGACTGAGGCTTAATATAAGTGGCGGAGTGGACGGGACTCGAACCCGCGACCCCCGGCGTGACAGGCCG
>NZ_JAWOVP010000031.1:0-8131 GCF_033339995.1 Vibrio sp. 1641 | reverse complement strand
GAATCGGTTTCGAGTAACTTATCTAAGGCACTGAAAACTCTTTTTTTTGCTTCTTCTGCTCTCCGTTCATTATCACCACTAATATTTTCTTTTTTTAATGGTGCATTTTTTGTGTCAATTGTCTTTTTAGACTCACTTTTTGACGCATACTTTACCAACATATCGTTTGTTTCTTCAATGCACTTTTGTAAGGATAATATACTGTTTTTTAAATTAATTATCTCGTTTTTTAGTTCGCTTATTTCAAGGTTTGTGTCATTGCTTTCGGTTGACTCAGTTTTTTTCTTAGGAAGTCTTTTTATTCCTTTAAGATCGCTTAAGGCAATGTGCCTTTTACCGTCAATTTCTTGATATTTAAGTGTCCCCTTGTCCATGTATCTATAGAGTGTTTTTCGTGACAGTCCCGTGACATGACACGCGTCATTTATTCTTAGTAAATCCATTTCCAACTCATTTTATTACTTATCTAATTTTTAATTATTAAGAATAACTTTCATTCACTAGAAAGTTAAGCCCACTAACGTAAGTATATGATTTGAAATATATAAGTCGTTGATATTAATAATATAATACAGTAGCGGTACTATTGCGTTATTTGTAACGACTGATATGATTCAAACTTGAGTGGTGATTTTTTGTGCGGGGTTAGGGTGGCTAAAAGTGTAAATGAACGCCAGAAGGATTTTATTTCTAGGCAAAAATCTTTGGGTCGGTATCAGAGATACTTTTGGGTCAGTGACACAGAATTCTACGAGCTAAAAAGGCAACTTAAAAAGATTAGAGAGCATGATGAAAAGAAAGGCATTTGAATGGAGTAGTTGAGGATGGTCCCCTCAACTACTCCTAACCACAACGCCTAAATAGGAGGCAATTATGGGTAACAGTCAGTCTATCACATCTAGGGATGAGGAAATTTATCAATTATTTCGCTTGCAAGATATTGAGCGTCTTTCAATGAGAAATGAACTTGAAACTCTATTAGTAACTGCTAATTACGCACGCAACTATCTTTCTGATGATCAGGATGTTCTTCCTGAAGACTTCTTTTGCTGTATTGAGGAAATGAAAGAGGTGATGGAGTCTATAGATATTAAAAGTATAGATTTTGAAAATAACTCCATCTTCCTTCAGAGGAAAAGGTCTCAAAGTAAGAGGCGAGACCAAATAAATTCGTGCGCACGAAAAAATTAAATGGAGGTGATGATATGAAATCTTTAACGTTGGTGGCTATGTTAAGTATTTTTTTAACCGGTTGTTTTGATAAAAATGAAGAAATACATAATGTTGCATGGTTCAAATTGAATGAAGTCGAACGCAATACTACTCTAGAAAAATGCTCTAACAATCCTGGTGAACTAAAAGAGCACCCAAACTGTATTAATGCAAGACAAGCAGAAAAAGAGCTTATAGTCGGCAGCCTCCCCACTTTAAAGTTTGAAGGGTAGGTAAATAATATGAACTTCTTCCAAGCTACATTTGACCTGGTTGATAGGGCATTAGAAGGCTATGTCTTTGATACAGCTACAAACATAATATCTTTTATCTCTCCTATATTTACCAGCTTGTTAATCATATGGATTGCCATTTGGGGCTATCTGATGATATTCGGAAAAGTTAACGAACCTCTACAAGAGGGGGTTTTTCGAATACTTAGAATAGGCTTCATTATATCTTTAGGGCTAACCATCGGGACCTACACAGACATCGTTGTTAACGTGTTATCACAAGGCCCGGAAGAAATCTCTAAAGTAGTTACAGGAGGTGAGTCAACTTCTGTGTCTTCCGCTTTAGATTCTTTGTTTTCCCAAATTTTTGAAGTGTCAGAAGCTGCTTGGGATAAGGGGAGTATACTTGATGCTAATTTTGGAATGTACTTAATTGCTATTTGTGTTTTAGCGTTTGGTGGCGTTTTAACATGTGTTGTGGCGTTCTTAATCTTATTAAGCAAAATAATGACTGCTGTCCTCTTGGCTATTGGGCCTTTATTTATCGTTATGTTGCTATTCAATTCTACACAGCGATTCTTCGAAAGCTGGTTAGGCATGCTTATAAACCAAGGATTAATTCTTATCCTTGGGAGTGCTATAGGTAAGTTGATGATTTCACTAGCAGATGTGGCTATGGGAAGTATGTCGTCAGATCTGACAGCGTTATCTACTTTAGCGGATGCTTCGATTCTCTGCTTGCTTTATGGTCTTTGTATTATGGTCGTAAAACAGGTGCCATCTGTTGCATCTGCTTTAGGTGGCGGTGTAGCTCTCGCAACTCAAGGAGCTTTGGGTTCCACAATGAGTGCAATGCGACCAACCCATATCCGTAGGCAGTACCGAAATGTACAACGTGATTTGCGTTTGGCGGGAGGAGTTGCAGCTAAGCCACTTACAGGTACATATGGGGCAAGTAGAAAAGGTTATGCGGCTTATCAAAAGCGCTTCGGAGGCGGTAACTCTATCAGGGGGGAAGCATGATCGATCGAATTAAGGATGGCTGGGAAAACGCAATGCGAGTTGTGGAGCTAGGTGTTTCGACTTTATGGGTTGTAGCTTCTCTTGTACTACTTGTTCTTTTATTCTTTGGTTACGGGGATTATGAACTTAAGGTTTTAATATATATAGGTTTTTCATTTGTCGGGATACTTCAGTGGAGATGGAGAAGGTCAGTATGGCCAGCCCTACGAAAGCACCATGGTGAACACCAATAACGATTTATTGAAGGGGGGTATAGCTCAAAGCACTCTAATAAATGTTTAGGAATGAGATGTATAAGAACCGATAGAATGCAGCTTACCCCACGGTTCTATGATGGTTATAGAGCATAAAAAAAGACCGCTATGCGGTCTTTTTTATGCGTTAACGATCGTTGTTATTAAGTCTCGTACCGATTTTAAGGTTTCATTATTCACAGAATCTACAACCCTTGCCTTTCTGCTCTTCCAGTCTAAGGATTTAAACTGATCGGCTAATATAACGCCTGTTGTCTGATTGGCTCCCTCAACGTCTACCTCAAAAGGGTACCCCTTCTTCTGGTTCGTTATAGGACAGACAACGCAAAACCCTGTTTTACTGTTAAAGCTTTTTGGTGATACCACCAATGCTGGCCTAGTCTCACCAGCTTGCTCACGCCCTGCTTGTGGGTTAAAGCTAATTACAATAACGTCACCTTTTTCTGGTACGGATGAACTCATATAATTTCGTTACCTTTCATATCGTTCAATAGCTCTTGATGGCGATTATCATCAGTAATCATACTAAGTAAGCTCTCTAAGCTAGGCTTAGATGGCTCTATGACAATTTTTTCACCCTTAACATCAACATCGATGTTCATAGCATCGCCAATGTTTAGTGCTAGTTTCGCCATCACCTCTTTTGGGATTCTAACAGCAGCGCTGTTTCCCCATCGTGCAATCGCAACACTCATAGTTTCGCTCCTTCCCTACTGGTTTCTTTCGACCTGTGTAGGAGTTTTAACTCACTTTCATTACTCTAAATGCCACTATATCGTGGCATGATAATATTATTTTTATGGTATCTACTTTGTAGATACTGATAATGTAGCACTAGTTATTTGGATATACAATGTATCAACATATATCGAGGCGCTGAAAAAAGGAGGAATCTTCTTCATACACTCTAGATGGGGAATATGATTAACCCAATAAAAACAGCAAGTTAATTATAAAACCGACAGAAATGTGGTATAATTAAAGCTGACAATAGAGCATTTAAAAAGCCATAAAACGAACCATCAGAGGAAATGTATATGAGGAAAAATAACACAAAGAAATTGCGTAAATTCGGGAAAAACTTAGGAAGTGGCGCTTCTTTCTTTTTACTAGAGATAAAAGAAAAAATCTTTAAAAACAATAACTTAAGTCGGCCACCCTTTAGATGTGGTAAGCTAAATTGCAAAACTGAATGCAAGGCTTTTAGCTTACCACATCTAAAGGGTGGCGTCAAAAGGATCAATGGCTTAGGGTAATAATCTCAGCTTCTTCGTCAAGATACAAGTATTCTTATCCCTAAAGCACCATAACTCACGTTAGACACTTCTCTGCTTACTCCATCTAACTCTTTTATGATAAGTTCCTTGCACTGCATTACTCTGTCATTATCGGACGGTTAGGTCTGTAAAATATGAAAAGGACAAAATGGTTGGTATCTCACTAAAACTTAACTATTTTATTGAAAAGTGCAGAGGTAATTTCTCCCTCCTAACCTAGGTAAAAACGCCCTCCTGTAGAGGCAAAAACACCTCCAGCTACCTAGGCGATAATGACCCACAAATAAGATACATATACGATACATACGCATCGAAATCATACCAATACGACCCACACCTACAGGATATAAATACTGGGGGAGGCGTTTTTGCACATGTGGTATGTATTTTCAAAGCTCAATCAGGTACATATACTCGCTATATAAACAAGAGTCACGCCACACTTAGGTACATGATGAGCAAAGAAGCACAAGAAATAAAACCTCAAGAACTGAGCAAGCGTTGGGGAAAAGAGGTAATCAATGAAGGTTGGACAGCCATTCCTAATACTTTAATTGAAAGACAGCAAGCACTTAAGCTCAACCCTACAGAGATGAACATATTGCTAGTGTTATTAAAGTATTGGTGGGAAGACAATAAATCCCCCTTCCCTTCAAAAAAAACGATTGCGGACTACATAAATCGAGATATTAGTACCGTAAGAAAAACAATGAAAAGCCTAGAAGACAAAGGGCTGATAAAGCGTGAAGCACGGTTTTATGAGAAGGGAGGGCAGAGCTCAAACTCTTATGATCTATCGGGATTAGTCAAAAAGCTGAAGAAAGAGTCAAAGCTTCTTTCCAAACTCAAAGCTGAAAGGAAGTCTGAAGATGGCAGACTTAGACGGGGTGGAAGTCAGTCAGTTACCAGTTAAGACGAACTTTAGTTTTTTAAATAAAGAGTAAGTAATATGTGTCGAAGATAATAAGAAATTAATAAGGTGGAATGAATGAATGTATTGTTACCAGGCGATGTATCGCATCAGGTACTAAATAATAAAAAAACAAAAAACGCTAGGGTAACAAACTCAAAGGGAACTACATCATTTGGACAAATCCCAAAGTTAAATAGTCAATTCCCAGAAGCGGAAGTTATCTTAAAGCTAGGTGATCCTGGTTTTTATGACCTTAAGGTCAAGCAGCTAAAAGGGGCTTTTGGCCTACGTCATATTTGGGATAAGCACAGAAGTGAAATTAATGCTCAAGATGCATCTGATGTGGTTAAGTTTATAGAAAATGTAATCAGAGGTGGCGCTGAAGTTCTGATTGATTACGGTAAGGATCCAAACAAGCCGATAATCTTAGAATCAAGTTCAGGCATGGTCATTGTAGAGCTAAAACGACCACAAGGTGAAGACCCTTACTACAGCATAGTGACTGCATACGATAGAAAAAGTCACCCAGGAACGTTAATGGGTACCCTCTAGATACAAAAAAGGCTGGTTATAAACCAGCCTTCGTAAATGAGTGATCGTTCGTGGCGTTCCCTTAGCTCATAGGGGTCGGGACAGGAGTAAATCCTTAACAATCTATTGTGCTGTTCTGGTTCAACACAAGTAGCGTAAAAATATATAACCAAACCAGATTAAGGTTACACATCAAGCCCTTCTACACGGTAATAATATGATCGTATGTAGATTAGTGCAAGAGAGTAAAGCTCTATTTAATAGAAACAACATAGGTAACACAAAGGTAAGTCCCTCTCTCGTATCAGAAAGAGCCTATCCCAACACATACGTAAATACGTATGTTTCCACATCCAAAACCCGGGGCGTGTTATTGGTTATATGTTAAATGACCAAGATATCCCTCAAAAACATCGCTCTCGCCCCCTCAGAAGCTCCAGGAGCGACTTTTCCCACATTTAGTAAGCTCGGGTACTGATAAACAGGTATGAAAGTTTGTGACGGTTTACAGGCCAATTTACAGGTTAAAAATGACAAGTTTAGTTTGAAACAAAAACCGCCCTCTATCGGGCGTTTTTCTACTTTAGGTATCAGATAACCAGTTAGGTCATTGAACTCTGCTTACCATCAAATCAAACTTCCATTTTCATCTGTGGATTTTGTCTAAAACTAAAAGCTAATCCAGTAACACAGCGGCCTTTCTTTATCGTTTCATACTTAATGATCAAATCACTTCTTTGATTTAATTCTTCTACGGAAGGTTTGATAACCCTTTTATTTAAATCTTTAAACAGAGGGTATTTATCCGAAATTCCCAAAGCAGACTTAAAATCTTCCAGGTGTATCCCTCGTTCCCCAGTAGAGTTGAAACGCATCAAGAGCTCATAGAGTCTAATCGAGTGTGCAGATTGAAGATTAGCTATATTTCTAAGTTTATATTTTGTAAATCGACTCTGTAACTGGCTTATATACTTAAGTACATCATCAGACCAAGTTAAGGTTATGACTCCCTCACCTTTCAACTTCTTTGCTTTCTTTTGAATCCAGTAAAGCTCAACTTCTTCCTGCTCATCTCGCAATACAATACTTGACTTAAATAACGCGTCAGCAGCTTTATACATCTCTCTATGTGCATTCTTCATGTCAATACACATCAACTCAGAGAACTCAGAAGCTGAGAGTCTAACTTCTTTGGGGATTTCACTTCTGGAGTCTAATTTAGCTAGACATGCTAATACTAACTTTTGCGCCTGAGCATTTAGCTTATAGCTAGCATCTACCAGGCAGTTAGATTTACTTACAGATAGATTACTCACATTACACCTTATGGTGGATTGGTATTTATTTAGTCCACCTTACATAAAGGAGGACTAACTTTCAACTAGTCCTCCCAAACCTGTGAACACCACCGTAAATCTGTCCACTTACCACCGTAAATCTGTCCACCCAAGAACCGTAAATCTGTCCACCTTTGCCGTAAATCTGTCCACCGTAGATCTCTGTAGCCCTTAACACATAAGGGCTTCGGGACCATTAAAAACAAGAATAAAAAGAATAAAAAAGATTATTAAAAAGAAATTCTGTTGTGAATAACAACGATGCTACGGATGAATGTGGAAAAACTGGAACGGGCAAGCCGTTCCCAGTTTTACACACAGTCACCGAGATGCTCTAACAAACCTGATAGAAAGCGCTCCGCGTCTACAATAAAGATTTTTTTATTTTTCTTATCAAAAATGCTTTTTGGAGAAATCTAATGAAGTTTCGACGGAGAAAGTGTTGCTGTTTGATTCACTAAAATTTCGTACGCACGAAAAGATTTGGGGGGCTTAAGGCTAAGGCAGGATTCGCATTTTGCTGGCAAATGGTACCAACTTTGCTAAAGTATCTTTCCCCCCCTTTTTTTAAGACTGCATATGAGTAAACAAGAAGTTGTAAAAACTCGACTATCTGAAACAGAAAAAAAAGCCTGGCAGGACTTCTGCAGGGTAAATAATTTAAGTGAATCTGACATGTTGAGAAGGGTTATTCAGCGTATTTCTAATGAAACTATCCCCATAGATTTCCCTGGCTTAAATGATGATAAGAAGGCTAGGAAAATTACTATTCGGTTAACAGAATACGAAGATAGAAAACTGATAGAACGAGCTGAAAAAGAAGGTTATACAACCAGGACCAAATGGACAACGGCTGTTGTTCAATCTGCCCTTCATAAGGCCCCTATCCTTACCAATAAGGAAATAAATGTATTACGCGAATCAAATCGTGAACTAGCTGCAATTGGCCGGAATCTCAATCAGGTAGTCAAAGCGTTAAACATTGATTTCTATGAGAGTGATAAAATCAAGCAAGATGCCATTGAAAACCTGATCGAACGAATAGAACAGCACAAAGGCCAAGTTGCCGATCTAATTGATCGCAACATGAACCGTTGGGAAGAAAGGTAATTATTTCGCGTAACATTAATGGAAATCTAAAATCGGATGGAAATTAAACACTATAGTTCTTCTTTTCAGACCACTCTTGTAAATATTTGGATATAGTTCCTCGGTCTATTCCAGTTGCTTTCTGTACTCCTGAAGGCGAAATTTTCCCACGATAAAGTGGAATTGAATCGGTTTCGAGTAACTTATCTAAGGCACTGAAAACTCTTTTTTTTGCTTCTTCTGCTCTCCGTTCATTATCACC
>NZ_JAWOVP010000030.1:0-8277 GCF_033339995.1 Vibrio sp. 1641 | reverse complement strand
CTGTAATTATGACGACGCCGAGTCCCGACCAGACTGCATAAGCAACACCGACAGGGATGGATTTCAGAACCAGAGAACATGTCATTGTACTGGAAGGCGCATTACAACTGCGGCTGGGGGATGAGTGGCACACCGTTTCTGCCGGGGAATCCCTGCGCTTCCATGCGGATATCCCGCACGCTTACGCCAATCCCGGTAAGGCCATTGTGACACTGCATAATCTGATCCATTATCCGCGCCCGGCGGACAAATAAAAAAGCAGGGTATAATAAATATACCCCGCTTTGACTTAACGGATCGTCTTACTTTATTTGTAAAATAAAACCAAAATAAATATGTGTTCAGCTTAACTTATTATATATCATCCTTATACCAACCGGGATGATATGTTTATACTGAACAGAAAAGCATGCCATTCAGAATACTATCTTCTGTTATATATGGCGGTTTATTTATTGTTTAATTACACACACTCAGGCATATCACTATGCTATCGTGATGTTTTCACTGGTGTTGTTACTACTGCCTTTACGGCATTTTGGTGTTGTTCAAAATGACTGTCGCAGCAGTCTTTCTGGTGTCTTAAATACTATTATTATAACTGCATCTGGTGTTGTTAATATTATTGTTACTGCTTACTTTATTATTATTGCTGTCAGTCTTTGCTGTTTCTTTTTTATTAAGGGTATTACCAAACTGCGGGGGCATTATCGTACAGTGATCCTGAACCATTCTGAAACGAAATTACAGATTACGGTTAAAATATAAAAAAAAGCCACCATTCCTGCCGGATACGGTGGCTTAAATACAGAATTAATTAATTTATTTCAGTATGTTATCACACATCAGCTGAAGTGTATTAATAAACCGTGCTGCATGAAAGCCATCACAGACTGCATGATGAACCTGTACAGAAACAGGTAATAATACGCGGTCACCTTCCTGCTGAAACTTTGCCATCGTAAAAACCGGGGCAAAATAATCATCATTTCCGGTGATGTTCAGGTTAAATCCGTCAAAACTCACCCACGGTAATGATGATATATTCAGGTGATTCTCCGGTAAATTTCCCTGCGGAAACAATCTGGTATCATGCTGATATTCTGCCGTTACCGCATTATAACCTGCCATAAACTCACTGAGATCCGGAAAATAACGGCAGGACAGTGCAGAGAATGTTTCGGTTTCTTTATGAAAGACAGTAAAGACCGGGTCTGACTGGTCCCAGTAAATAAGTTCATTGTCTTTCAGTGCCATCCGGAACTCCGGAAACTGATTAACAGCCCGGGAGATCAGGTAAATCATCAGCGGATAAAACTTATAACCTGTCTCCGCCAGTGCGGTACGCAAAGCGGTAATATCGAGTTTGGTGGTCAGGCTGAATCCGCATTTATTCTGCTGACGATAAAGGGCAAAGTGTTCCCTGCGATTCCAGGTATTCAGGTCAATCCGGGTAAAATTCATGGTTATTCCTTCTGATTAATAGTGAAAAATATTAATAATCAGAAGGCAGTCTGGTTGTCTCAATGGGTAACATTCCGTCCTCCGTAAGCTGTTTGGTATTCAGTAATAATACCCTATACGGGCTTAATCTGTATTAAGCCCGGCTTTATTTATTCCGGCCAATCATCCGCAAACACATAGCGGATCAGTTCTGCGGATTCACGGGGCGGTGCTCTCAGCACATCCGCCATTAAATCAATCTCCATCTGACAGGTTTGCAGCTTGTCTTCCGCCGGTACATACGGATCATCCGTCAGGAAACTATCGCCGTATTTATCCATCGACCCCTGTATTTGTGCCGAAAATAAAGTCACGGTACTCTCCGGAGGCCTTTTTCATATCCGGCGGGCCTGACACTTCCGGATGCAGCACACGAAAACAGAAGTCACCGGAACACGCCATTCTGAGAAAACTGTCACTAATCTGTTTTATTCCGCAAACAGAAAACCACCGGATAACCGGGGTATAGGAAGTATAAAGGGTATAGGAAGTATAAACCACCTTTTTGCTCCTCATCCGAAGTATCTTACCTGAAATTCCCTCACTCGTTTACCGCTCAAGCCCCAATTTTAACTGCCGGTCCAGCCTAAACCGCTCTAATAAGGTTCGATTTGGCGGTAAAATCTCTAGCCTGATAGCTCGAGAGATACAAACTGCCCCACCGCCCCGTTTAAAAGTTGGCAGTGTTGAGCAGTGTTGGATTTGGGGTCGTCAGTCAAAGAGACGACTCTGTGATGGATCGAACAGGCTGGGAGTCAGTGGCGGCGCTCGTTCTGGTGGCAGCTCACGCTGCTTGGCGGCATTCGCCTTGGCTGTTTTCTGTTTCAGATGCTTGAGAATCTGCTCAATGACCTTCGGATCTTCGATGCTGGCAATCACTTTGACGTGACCGCCGCAGTGTTCGCAGACTTCAATATCAATATTGAAGACTCGCTTGAGGCGTTGCATCCAGGTCATGGCGCGGTGGCGCTCTGCAGGACTCTTGTCACGCCAGTTAGTATCGAGACCTTCCGATTTGTCGGGCTTCTTGCCCCGCTTGGCGGGTGTTACTTGAACTCGGTGTTTGCTGTTCGGTGCAAAGACGCCGTGGAAGCGTGTGAGGTTGACTCGCGGCTTAGGTACCAACGCAGCGAGTTTGGCGATGAAGTCCAGCGGCTCGAAGATCACATGGGTGGTGCCATTGCGGTACGGAGTTTTGAGCTCGTAACGCACCTGCCCATTGGCGGTTAATGCCAGACGTTTTTCTGAAACCGCTGGCCGACTAATGTAGCGACACAAGCGCTCAAGCTTATCCCGCTGATGCGCTTCGGCCATCACACCGGCGTGTAGCGAGAAACCAGCATGGTTGGCTACTCGACTGCTTGAGTCGGCTTTATCCTCACGCCCTGGCAAGGTTTGCAGGGTGAAGACTTTGCGCCCTTGCTGGGGGCCGACGGCAATGCGATACGTAACCGAAGCACCATGTAATTGAGTCAGCGTATCGTCTTCGCCCTCTTCCAGTGTCAACCACGTATTCTCGGCATCACGCTCCAAAATCCCACGCTTTTCCATGCAGCGAGCGATGCGATGGCTGAGGGTGTGAGCGAGCGTATTCAGCTCATCGTAAGTGGGTGCCTTGACACGATGGAAGCGTTGCTTGCCATAGTCATCTTCGGCATAGACACCATCGAGAAACAGCATGTGGTAGTGGACAGCGACCACGGCGGTCTTGCTGGTCGGCATTGGTCTGGTGATCAACGTGATTACCACCACCGGCATTGGCAATACCTTTTCGCTGATGATTAACGGCTGGTCGCAGGGCGATCTGCTGATCATGCTGGTGCTGATTGCTTTGGCATCCTTGGTGCTGGGCATGGGGCTACCGGTGACCGCTGCGTACATCGTCTTAGGTACACTGTCCGCGCCCGCGTTGTATCAACTGATCGCGGAAAATCAACTGCTCGATCTGATGGTCAACGGACAGATGCCAGAGCAAGCCAAGGCGATATTTATGTTGGCCGCGCCAGACAAATTTGCCCTGCTTAGCGCACCGATGTCGCTGCAAACGGCGACGGAGATGTTGGCTCTGGTTCCGGTTGATTTCAAAGAGACCTTACTTGAACAAAGTTTAGGTATGGAAGCGGTTGGCTTGGCGCTGTTGGCGGCGCATCTGATTATCTTCTGGCTCTCTCAAGACAGCAACGTCACCCCGCCTGTCTGTTTGACCGCTTTTGCGGCGGCCACCATCGCCAAAACGCCGCCCATGCGCACCGGATTAACCGCGTGGAAAATTGCCAAAGGCTTGTATTTAGTACCGCTGTTGATTGCGTACACAGGGTTGGTGAGCTGGGATGTGACCACGGTGCTGACGACGGGATTTTTTGCCATTTTTGGCACTTACGCTTTGATCGGCGCGATTGAAGGCTATTTGGAAAGCAAGATTAACATTCTGATCCGCATCGTATTATTAGCCGTTGGCGCACTGATGGTGTGGCACGATGTGCCGTTGTGGGGACGTGTGCTCTCGCTCGCGATTTTTATCGGGATTTTTATTTACAGTAGCCGGGCATATAAAGCGCAGCCGCCTGTGGCGACCGCGTAGAGGGAGGAGAGCAAAACGTGTATGACTACATCATCGTTGGCGGAGGCATTGTGGGTGTCTCCACCGCGTGGCAATTACAGCGCCAGTTTGCCGATAAATCGGTGCTGCTGTTAGAAAAAGAAGCGCAGTTTGCCAAACATCAGACTGGCCACAATAGCGGGGTGATCCACGCGGGCGTTTACTACGCGCCGGGCAGCTTGAAGGCAGATTTTTGCAAACGTGGCGTAGAAGCGACCAAGGCGTTTTGCGCTAAGCATCAGATCCCGGTGGAAAATTGCGGCAAGCTGTTGGTGGCGACAAGCGGAGCAGAAATGGAACGGATGGAGGCGCTTTATCAGCGCTGTCATACCAACGGCATTGAGGTTGAACGGCTTGATGCTGCGCAACTGAAACTGGCGGAACCCAATATCGTTGGCCTCGGCGCGATTTATGTGCCGTCGACCAGTATTGTCGATTACAAGCAGGTGACGGAAAAAATGGCGCAGGAGTTTATCGAATGGGGTGGTGAAGTACGTTTGCAAAGCGAAGTGGTGGCAATTGAAGAGCACGCAGAAGAAGTGCAGATTACGTGCGTTTCTGACGGACAAAGCGTGCAGATTAACGGGCGATTTCTGATCTCGTGTGGCGGGCTCATGGCGGATCGGCTCACTAAAATGATGGGCATTGCCACTGATTTCCAGATCATTCCTTATCGCGGCGAATATTACCGCTTGCCTGCTCACCACAATCAGGTGGTGAAGCATTTGATCTACCCAATCCCCGATCCAGACTTGCCGTTTCTTGGTGTCCATCTGACCCGAATGATTGATGGCAGTGTGACGGTTGGCCCAAACGCCGTGCAAGGCTGGAAGCGGGAAGGGTATCAAAAGTTCAATTTCAGTTGGCGCGATAGCGCGCAGATGTTGGCGTTTCCCGGTTTTTGGAAAGTAACCACCAAACATTTGCGCACCGGAGTGAAAGAGTTTATCAACTCGTGGTGGAAGCCGGGCTATCTGCAATTGGTCAACAAATATTGCCCTCACATCACCTTGGCGGATCTGCAACCTTATCCCGCCGGTATTCGCGCCCAAGCGGTGCTCTCGGACGGCAGCTTAGTGCATGATTTCTTGTTTGCGGAGAGCCCACGCAGCCTGCATGTGTGTAACGCTCCGTCCCCCGCCGCCACCTCGGCCATTCCGATTGGTGAATACATCGGTAAAAAAGTGATCGAGAAACAGAAGGGTTATTGAGCTATTTTGCTTGAAATCAACGCTGATGAGCTAATCCGGCAAAACGATTAAGCCAAATTGCTCTAGCAATTGAGCCTGCTGCCATTGACAAATCTTAACGCCTTGGAGAGAGACGCGGCGAACATCCAGCCCATCGAGTTCGACGTGGGTTAAATCGCTCTCTTCTAGCGTGAATGTGCCCCATTGATCGGCAGAAAACTCGCCACGGGAGAGATCGGAGCCGCGAAAACTTGCGCCATACAGGTTGGCACCGCGCCAACGGTTTTCAAACAGGTCGCACTTCTCCAATATCGCGCGCTCAAAATTAGTGTAATTGAGATTGCATCCCGTGATAAACGCCGAGCAGAAATAGAAGCGCTGACTGACTCGGTTGCTAAAGTTGGCTTGGCTAAAATTGGCGCCCTTCAAATCGCATTCACGAAACTCAATGCCAAAACAGTCTGCGCCGACAAACTGGCTCATCGCCAACATACAATGTTTGAAACTGGCTTCCTTGAGTTTGCTGTAGCGAAAACTGCATCCTTCAAGACCCGATGCCTCAATGAAACGGCAGTGGATAAACTGGCATTCACTGAGATTGGCGCGATCAAAATGGCACTCGATAAAGTGGCAATGTTCAAAGATCACATGCTGTAGATCTTGAGCAGAAAAGTCGTGTTGGTGGAATTGTTGGTTTTTGTACTGCATCGTCACTCCTTAGTTGACGTGCAGGCTATCATGTTAAGCTGGGTATGGGTATAGGAAGTATAAACCACCTTTTTGCTCCTCATCCGAAGTATCTTACCTGAAATTCCCTCACTCGTTTACCGCTCAAGCCCCAATTTTAACTGCCGGTCCAGCCTAAACCGCTCTAATAAGGTTCGATTTGGCGGTAAAATCTCTAGCCTGATAGCTCGAGAGATACAAACTGCCCCACCGCCCCGTTTAAAAGTTGGCAGTGTTGAGCAGTGTTGGATTTGGGGTCGTCAGTCAAAGAGACGACTCTGTGATGGATCGAACAGGCTGGGAGTCAGTGGCGGCGCTCGTTCTGGTGGCAGCTCACGCTGCTTGGCGGCATTCGCCTTGGCTGTTTTCTGTTTCAGATGCTTGAGAATCTGCTCAATGACCTTCGGATCTTCGATGCTGGCAATCACTTTGACGTGACCGCCGCAGTGTTCGCAGACTTCAATATCAATATTGAAGACTCGCTTGAGGCGTTGCATCCAGGTCATGGCGCGGTGGCGCTCTGCAGGACTCTTGTCACGCCAGTTAGTATCGAGACCTTCCGATTTGTCGGGCTTCTTGCCCCGCTTGGCGGGTGTTACTTGAACTCGGTGTTTGCTGTTCGGTGCAAAGACGCCGTGGAAGCGTGTGAGGTTGACTCGCGGCTTAGGTACCAACGCAGCGAGTTTGGCGATGAAGTCCAGCGGCTCGAAGATCACATGGGTGGTGCCATTGCGGTACGGAGTTTTGAGCTCGTAACGCACCTGCCCATTGGCGGTTAATGCCAGACGTTTTTCTGAAACCGCTGGCCGACTAATGTAGCGACACAAGCGCTCAAGCTTATCCCGCTGATGCGCTTCGGCCATCACACCGGCGTGTAGCGAGAAACCAGCATGGTTGGCTACTCGACTGCTTGAGTCGGCTTTATCCTCACGCCCTGGCAAGGTTTGCAGGGTGAAGACTTTGCGCCCTTGCTGGGGGCCGACGGCAATGCGATACGTAACCGAAGCACCATGTAATTGAGTCAGCGTATCGTCTTCGCCCTCTTCCAGTGTCAACCACGTATTCTCGGCATCACGCTCCAAAATCCCACGCTTTTCCATGCAGCGAGCGATGCGATGGCTGAGGGTGTGAGCGAGCGTATTCAGCTCATCGTAAGTGGGTGCCTTGACACGATGGAAGCGTTGCTTGCCATAGTCATCTTCGGCATAGACACCATCGAGAAACAGCATGTGGTAGTGGACATTGAGATTTAGCGCGGAGCCAAAGCGTTGGATAAGAGTCACTGAGCCAGTTTGTGCAGAGGCTTTGGTGTAACCGGCTTTTTTGATCAGATGAGTTGAGAGTGTACGATAGACGATACTCAAGACCTGGCCCATCAGCTGGGGATGGCGAGCCAGCAAAAAGCGTAGCTGGAAAGGAAAGCTGAGCACCCACTGGCGAATGGGCTCCTTGGGGAAGACTTCGTCTATCAGCAGCGCCGCACTCTCGGCCATCCGGCGGGCACCGCAGCTAGGGCAAAAGCCGCGTCGTTTACAGCTGAAGGCGACCAGACGCTCGTGATGACAATCCTCGCAGCGAACCCGCATGAAACCATACTCCAGACGGCCACATTGGAGGAGGTCGTTGAATTCTTGTTGGATGTAGCGAGGCAGGTGTTGACCTTGGGCTTCGAGTGAGGCTTTGAAGGCTGGGTAGTGCTGCTCAACCAGCTGGTAGAGCAGCGTCTGGTCGGGTTGGTGGCGTTCGTAACCGTTTGTTTGAGTGGGCGATTGACTCGCCGTGGCGTTCCTTGCCAGCGACATGGGTATCCTCCGCTGATACTGTGGTTATGTACAGTATCAGCGGCTTGCGTTCAGACGTCCAGTCTGGCCCTAGACATCGCTAAATGCTTAACCCGCAATAGCCCTCACGAGTTGTTATCAGCCACTACCGGTTGAGCGAGAAGGTTTTGGGTTCAGGGTGCTATTGCTCCACCAATCACAATACTGAAGCCCCAACTGTTATCAGTTGGGGCTTTTTCTTGTCTGTTTGCGGCGGTTGCGTTTTATCGGTAGTCGTCGAGCTCTGCACCATCCCACATAAGAGCTTAACGGTGCGATCTTCAACGCCATCACACAAAACTTTCTTTTTCACGCACAGTCAACTTATTGGATGTTTTATTAACAACCCAAAAGGAGATATTTAGCGGGCGGCCGGAAGGTGAATGCTAGGCATGATCTAACCCTCGGTCTCTGGCGTCGCGACTGCGAAATTTCGCGA
>NZ_JAWOVP010000029.1:0-8444 GCF_033339995.1 Vibrio sp. 1641 | reverse complement strand
ACACTAGCTCAGTTGGTAGAGCGCAACCTTGCCAAGGTTGAGGTCACGAGTTCGAACCTCGTGTGTCGCTCCAAATTATTCAGATATGGCCATGGCGGTATCTCGATGCCAAGTGCATCAACTTAAAACCAGCGAAAGCTGGTTTTTTTGTATCTGAAGACTGATAAATTCATACCATCTCTTTTTCATTACCTGTGAGCTTAGCAACCCCATCTCTGTCACGAGTTTCTGATATTAAGTGTGATCCGATGTTTCGCACCTCAGCCAATTTCAGTTTACAATACGGGCTTGCAAAGGATTTGACGAAGACGCATGAGAAATACCGACGATTACATCATTTTTTATCACTTGATCGAGCAAGGTTCATTCAGTGCTGCTGCGAGACATATGTCACTGACTAAATCGGTCGTCAGTAAACGCATTGCCAAGCTTGAACAAGAGCTTGGTGTACAGCTTCTCTACCGAACAACGCGAACGCTAACGTTGACTGAAGCAGGACGAGCGTTTTTTACTCATGCAAAAGCGGTTTATCAAGCGGTGGCAACGGCGGAAGAATCTATTGTGGGTTTAGGTAAAAACTTATCTGGAAACATTAAAATTTCGGTGCCTACTATCTCTGGTGAATTAATTCTTCCTCAAGTGATTAATGAATTTAATCAGAAATACCCAGACATCAATATCGATATGGATCTAGATAATCGTTTCGTCGATATCGTGAATGAACGTTTTGATTTGGCAATTAGAACGGGTGTGTTGCCAGATTCTAGTCTGATTGCAAGAAAGCTGGTGGATGCGAATTGGATCATTTGCGCGTCACCCCAATACCTAGCTAAACATGGCATACCTAAACAACCTCAAGCCTTGGCTAAACACAATTGTTTAGTCTATTCCTACCAAGAAACCGGAGCGCATGAGTGGGCGTTTAAAGATGGAGACGAGGTATATCAAATCACCGTCGACGGTAACCTCTGTACCAACAATTCTTCTGTATTGAGAAATGTAGCGCTGTTAGGGCAGGGAATCATCTATGTACCGCGTGTATTGGTTTATGAAGACTTAAAACAAGGCAGTCTGATTCAGTTATTTAAAGACGAAACAGCCAAATGTTTGGGTATTTATGCGGTGTATCCTTACACTCGTCAACAACCAGAAAAAATTAAGATCTTCATTGATCATCTATACACAAGCTTTCAAAGTCAAAACCATCGATTTTAAGCCAATAACTCAACACCGATCGTTATATTGGTGTTGAGCTTATGTTTCCATCTTCATTTCTAAGAATCCTCTTAAATTTAGGGGCTTACGCTTCTCCTCGTTTTCTTCACTAATATTGATAACAAGATACCCCGCACAACTGTTAACAAATGGTTTTGCTATTGTTTCTTTTAAGAAACGGTCTGTTTCTTACGTTAAATTTCTCAAATGTGAAAGATAAGTGACAGAAAAATAAAGAATTATTTTGTTTGTTGTTTATTGATTACGTATTGGTCGTCCGTCTGACATAGACGCAGAGAAATGGACTGCTTATAGTGGCTCAAACGCCATGCCTGCCGCTAAGCGGTGTTGTGAGCGAAGTACAATAACTAGAGATACGGATATGAAACAAAAGCAGCTGATTGAAGAATTTAAAGCCATCGTTGGGGAAGAAAATGTTCTAACCGACGAGGTTAAAACGAAATATTACCGCTCGGGGTTTCGTTCGGGTAGTGGTAATGCGCTTGCTATCGTGTTTCCTAACACTCTTCTAGAACAATGGAAGATTATTAAACAGTGTGTTGAAGCAAACTGCATCATTATCATGCAGGCGGCTAAAACAGGTTTAACAGAGGGCTCGGCTCCGAGTGGTAATGATTATGATCGCGATGTGGTTGTGATCAATATTACCAAAATCAAGAAGATTCACTTATTAGATGGTGGTAAGCAGGCGGTTTGCTTGCCTGGTGCGAGCTTACACTCTTTGGAGAAAGAGTTGAAGGCAGTGAACCGAGCACCGCATTCTATCATCGGTTCTTCATCGCTAGGTGCCACTGTGGTCGGTGGTATCGCTAATAACTCAGGCGGTGCGCTAGTTAAGCGTGGTCCTGCTTATACGGAACTGGCGATCTATGCGCAGGTGGATAAGCAAGGCCAGTTACATTTGGTGAACCACCTTGGTATTGAAGGATTAGGTGAAACGCCAGAAGAAATTCTAACAAACCTGCAAGAAGGGAACTTTGACCCAGCGAAGATCATTCATGATGAGCGAATGGCGTCAGACAAAGAATACGATGAACGTGTTCGAGACGTGACTTCTGACATTCCTTCTCGCTTTAATGCCGATGAACGCCGATTATTTGAAGCCAGTGGCTGCGCCGGTAAGTTGGGGGTTTTTGCCGTTCGGGTGGACAGCTACCCAGTCCCCGAAAAAGAGCAGGTTTTTTACCTTGGCACCAATGACCCTGCGAAACTAACGAAGTTGCGAAAAGACTTCTTATCTACGTTTGATAACTTGCCTGAGATGGGAGAATACTTGCATCGAGATATCTTCAACATGGCAGAGAAGTACGGCAAGGATGTGTTCTTATCCATCGACTTGTTAGGCACAGATAAGCTACCAAAAATGTTCGCACTTAAAGCTAAGGTAGAAAATTTCTTAGAGCGCATCCCGTTTGTCAGTAAATATCTGCCAGACACCATTTTGTACTACGCGAGCAAGTTGTTCCCACAACATTTACCAGAGCGAATGCTGGATTTCCGTGACAAGTATGAGCATCACCTGGTATTGAAAATGAGTGATGGTGGTATTGCTGAAGCACAAAAATACCTCAAAGAAGTTTGGGCTGTTGAAGACGACTGTGATTTCTTCGAGTGTACGCCGGAAGAAGGTAAAAAAGCTTATTTACATCGCTTTGCAGCAGCAGGTGCAGCAATTCGTTACGAGACGATTCACCGAAAAGACGTAGAAGACATCGTTGCACTTGATATTGCATTGCGACGTAATGATGAAGAGTGGCTAGAAACTTTGCCTGAAGAGGTGAGTAAGAACCTTGTTCAAGCGCTCTATTATGGTCACTTTATGTGTTACGTCTTCCATCAAGATTACATTTTCAAAAAAGGGACTGACACGAAGTTGATGAAAAAGCTGATGCTAGAGCACCTCAATAGCCGTGGTGCCAAATACCCAGCAGAACATAATGTGGGTCACTTGTACGAAGCTGAAAACTCGCTGCAGAAGTTTTACTACGAGTTAGATCCAACGAACACCTTTAACCCTGGTATTGGCAAAATGGACAAATATAAGCGCAATTGTAACTGCTGTGCATAATGTGCTGCATCACCATGATTAATAATCGTTGTTCATCGTTAAAATGATGAGCATAAGATAAGCCCTGATGACACTTGTGACATCAGGGCTTTGTGTTTTGGGTCTTTTATTGATGATTGGTATCGGCGTTGAAACAACGACTAAAGAGCACGTACTGCAGCGGCAGCGATGATGCCTGCTGCGATTGCGGGTAGAGGCTTTTTCACGATGAACATGACAACGGCAGTAGAAAACAGTGCTGCTCTAGCACCATTATCACCCTCTACTGCTAGCGGAGCTAAAAGCGCAACCAGTACGGAACCTGACATCGCAGTAATGAAACGTTGAACCCGTTCGCTAATTGGAATGAATGACATAACATACACACCGCCCCAGCGGGTTATGAGCGTGACTAACGCCATAGCGATAATGATAAGCAGTGTGCCACCTAACGTTGTTTCGATGTTCATGCTTTCTTCTCCTTCCAACAAGCACCCAATACTCCGCCAGTAATGGCGCCAACCACTACGTGGCTATTCTCTGGCAAATACCAATACGCCAACATAGAAGAGGCTGCTGCTATGGCCCAAATTGCAAAGATTCTTAAGTCTTTCGGCCCGGCTACCACCATAGACAGCAGGAAGCATCCCATAACCATATCGAGCCCGAGGCCCACCGGATCTTTGATTGCGCTACCAAAATAAATGCCGATCCAGGTGCCCACAATCCAAAAAGACCACATCGCTAAGCCGCCACCAACAAGCAAGCCAAAGCCTGGTTCTTTTCTACCAAATGCATTGAGTGCCATTGCCCAGTTAGCGTCTGATGCAACCAGCATTACACCGTAACGTTTTGTTGGTGGGAGTTGTCGTAACCATGGATAAAGTGTGGCTCCCATCAAGAGGTGACGAGCATTAATAGCAAATACAGTAATAAGAACTGGAATGAGAGGGACTTCTGCTCCCCACATTTCTAACGTGGCAAATTGTGAAGCACCGGCGAAGACCAGTGTGCTCATCAACATAGTGGGAAATACATCTAGTCCAGTCTGTACGGCAGCAACACCGAAAGCGAGGCCAAATATGACCACGAACATAGAGAGAGGTAAAAGTTGGGTGAAGCCGTTCCAGACCTCAAGCCGATTAAATTCGTGCAACTCAGTGGAGGAGCGTTGAAGATGTTGAGTATTTTCTGTCATAGAGATACCTAGCTAGCAGGCAAAGGGGCAGTGCCATACGAGTGTGTTTGTTATTCTTTTGTAAACTTCATGTTTAACATCAATTAGAGGGGCTTTCAAACACTAAGTGCTATATAAAAATGAGCCATCCAAGCGGCTTTAAGAAACAGAGTGTAGAGAGTCGTACTTGGTAGTGCTAAAGGAGAGTAAAACAACAGAAATAGTAAGCTCTGTTTAATTGATAACATCACGAGCTAGTACAGATTAGTAAATAAGAAAGAAAGCGAGCACGAGGCTCGCTTTTTCGGTCTGTTACGAATAACTGAGTAGGTTTATTTTACGTAGACACGAGGGTTCGCGCTTCCCCAAACCGTGTAAAGTTCAGGGAAGATGACTTCTGCGTGTTTTTCCATCTCAGCAGCTGAAATCGTTTTGCCTTGTTGGGAGCCAAACAAAACAACTTCAGAACCAGGCTCAACATCTTTGATACCTGTAACATCTACCATTGTAGTGTTCATTGAAGCAACGCCCGCAACTTTTGCACGTTGGCCATTGATCAGAACTTCTGCTGTATTCCCCATTTTTCGTGGGTAACCATCAGAGTAACCAACAGGAATGTTCGCCATTAAGCTTTCTTTGCTTGTTGTGTAGCTGCTGTCGTAACCGACTGTGCTATTTTTTGGCAGGTGGTGAACGGATGCCACGCGTGTTTTGAAAGACACTATAGAAGGGTACTCAGGGTTAGTTGGTAAGTCTCCGTATAAAACGCCACCAGGGCGAACCATATCAAGCTGCGCTTCAGGAACATTAAGCGCGGTGTAAGAGTTTGCTACGTGCAGTAAAATGTTGTCGCGTTTTAGATTCGCTTCTTTAATCAGCCATGCAGAACTGTCTTTGAATGAAGCTAACTTTTGGCGCACGTCGTCTGCATTGTAGTTAGGGAAATGAGTCATGATACCAACAATATTAACGCCAGCTTGTTGAGCGATTTCTAGCGCTTCTTTCTTGCCCGTTTCTGTCGTCATATCAACACCATTACGCCCCATACCACCGTCGTTCAGAGCAAGGTGAACTTTGATTTCTTTACCAGCTTTCTCGGCTAATTTAGACAGTGCTTTAGCTTGCTCTGCTGTGCCTATCAACTCTTCGACATTTAGGTCGATTGCGGCTTCAATCTCGCCAATATCCGCTGAGCGTACACGCATAAGTTGGCCTTTAAAGCCACTGTCGCGAACAGTTTGTGCTTCGGCGTTACTTGCAACGGCAACGCAAGGAATTTGTTGTTCGATAATAGTCGGCATCAGGCCTGCGATACCATTACCGTATGCGTCGGCTTTCATCACGGCGCAGATTTTCGTTTTGCCATCCATGTGCGATTTAAACTGCTCAATATTATCGCGGAACTGACCTAAGTTTATTTCTAGCCAAGCGTTAGCACCTTGAACTTGCTCTGCTTTTGCTGCTGCATTGCTAATTTGCAGAGGAGCAGCAGTAGCTTGCATTACAGGAACCGCGATTGCAGCAGCGATAGTCAGTGATAGTAAGGTTTTATTTAAGCGCATAAAGTCTCCGTACGCGTTTTTTGTATTGGTTATGTTATTGAGTACTTGGGGAAAGTACCTGACGAAGTAAAACGCTCCAAGTGGTGCTTTGGAGCGTTTGTTAAGATAGTGATTGAATATATACCTAAATATACCTCAGTGATGACATTCAATTTAAGCAAATCGGGATTGATTTGGTATCTACTAAGGTATCCACTGAGTTTAACTCAGTTTAAAGCGGCTCATTACATCTTTAAGAGAAATGGATAGCTGGCTTAGTTCGCGGCACGCCTGTGCGGTTTGCTCCGAACCTTGCGAGACCTCTTGAGATGCCAAATGTATGTTTTCAATGCTGCGGTTAAGCTCTTCCGCAACAGAGTCTTGCTGGTTACAAGCCGTAGCGATTTGGGTACCCATGTCTGAGATGTCCGAAATCGAATGCTCAATGTCGCTCATCAGCTGTTTTGATTGAATGCCTTGTTCTGCACATTCTGAAATACTGGTTCTAGAAAGTTCAGTGGCTGATTTTGCGTCTTTTGCAAGTGATTGTAGCTGCTCAATGATCGAAGTGATTTCACTCGTTGAATCTTGCGTACGGCCGGCAAGAGTTCGAACTTCGTCTGCAACGACGGCAAAGCCACGACCAGACTCACCAGCACGCGCCGCTTCAATGGCTGCATTAAGTGCAAGTAGGTTGGTTTGATCGGCGATGTCGCGGATAACATCCACGATCACGTTAATTTTATTCGATTGCTGTTCAAGCTCTGCTACGGTATCGCCTGCAGCGCCAATTACATTTGAAACTTCTTGAATCGCGTCAACCATACCTTGGGTCTCACGAACACCGTGTTGTGCGCGGCGGTTTGCTTCGTTAGCTTGGTTCGCTGAGTCTTCAGTGTTACGAGCAACATCGGCTACGGCCGCTTTCATTTCTGTCATTGCTGTTGCGATGTGCGTAATTTGCAGCTGTTGATCTTTCATACCAGACGCAGAAATATCGGAGATTTGGTTCATCTCTTCGACAGCGCTGCTTAACTGAGTAACTGCAGCAATCACGTTATCGATAACTTGGCGTAAGTCGTCTTGCATCTTAGTGGTCGCGTCTGCCAGTTCACCAAGCTCGTCATTGCCGATTGCTTTACGGTCAATGTCACTTGATAGATCACCTGTCGCGATGGCATTTGCTTGCTCAACAACAAGTTTAAGTGGGCCACAAATTAGGCGAGTCAGCACGTATGTCATGCCTACCATGATCAGTAGAATAATCACGTTACTTGCAATTGAAGAATTACTCAATCCATTTACAGAGGACAGGATATGAGTTTTGTTGCTGTCCATAGCTTCTTTAAGGAGACGGATTAGTTCGCCTAACTCCGAGTCAACCGCTTCGAAAGCAGACAAAGAGTTCGCCAAAATAGGGTGGGCCTTGCTTTTGTCGTTAGCTAGCATCGCTTCATTGTACTGGTCCATAGTAACCAAGTACTTTTTCCACTGACGCATAAGACGCTGGTAAGTTTGCTGCTCTTCGCCAGGCCAGATAGTTTCACCGTAAGCGTTGAGCTCTCTAGTGATCTTTTCGCGTTCTCTAATATTGTTAGAAATTTTAGTTTTGACTTGGTCTGCGTCTTCATAAGTGTACGCAGCAAATTGAGCTCGGCGCCAGCGAGACAAGTGATCTCGAATCGAATCGACCCTTTCCATTGCAGGAAGCGTATCGTCGGTATAGTTTAAAAGCTCAGATTTGATGCTTTTGAGCTCTGTAGATAAAAATACGCCAAATGCAATGTTGACGATGGCAATGAGTAAAAACGATAGCGATATCTTTTTCGCTATAGAAAGATTCTTGATAGACATTAGTGATATACCTTGTTTTTCTTATGTTGTGTCGCCAAAGTAAACCACATCCTTATATGTGATATATGTCCATTAAATTACTGCAACTCGTGTAACGTACCATTATTTATTGATATTTTCGATAATGAATTGAGCTTTGTTTGAAAATAAAAAAAGTCAATGATTTTATAAAGGTACGACCACATTCGATATAAAGTTATCGGTAACAAAATATGATGTTCTGTACGCAGTCGTGCCAAGAGTAGGGAATCAAATTGTTACAGATGTTACAACGATGAAAAGATCAGCGTTCATAACGTGATAGTCGCGTGTTTACCTCGAAGCAGTTACGGACACTAGTATGCGTATGACTTCATAGCTAATGAAAGGGAACGGGTGCTTATTGGTCTAATTGAATGCCAAACGTACTAGTCAGATCGCTTTTTAAGCACTTAAATCAAAAAGATAAAATTTATTGTTGACCAGATAAATTAATCCGTTAAAGTACGCCTCGTTCTCACGGCAAAGGCCGCTGAGACAGATGGTGTCTAACCCATCGCATGATTGCGTTGCCCTGGTGGTGGAATTGGTAGACACAAGGGATTTAAAA
>NZ_JAWOVP010000028.1:0-10149 GCF_033339995.1 Vibrio sp. 1641 | reverse complement strand
AGTTCTTTTAGTGGTTGATTTCATAACACTCTCCAATTTTTGGGGTGGAAAGTGTCAACCTTATTTAGGACGGCATATACGTATTACAAAGGGCGGAAATATCCGCCCTTTTTGCGTATCTAGAGACTAGGCTGAGTGTTATAAATTTGAAGGAAAGTGCTCAGGGTTTGTGAATGGAATTAAAGCCAGAATCAAGGCTTGGTGATAGACCGAGCTTCGAGTTAGCTGGTTTTGGGTTAGCAGGCTAATAGCGCCACCTTTCTGTTTGATGTTATCAGTACCAAACACTTCGTCCATTACATCTCCCAATTCATTCGCATCCTTGAGTTTTTCCAAGACTTTTGGCGGCAACATTAAGCTTGCAGAACGAGATTCACCGCGGTGAGTCTCTGATTCAACCACCATCCAAGCAAACGTCACGTTTGCTTCAATTCCCGCTTCGAGACCGACATAGTAATCCGCGTTTGGCATCTCTACTTTTGCGTTTTTAACGCGGTTTAGCGCACCACGATGAGTTTCTTCATTCGTCATGGGCTGATCTGCGACCTCACTCGGTACACTGATGCCAACGAAGTTGAACTCTTGATGCGGAAATGCATTACGAAATGCACTTTGAACTGCATTAATTTTGGCTGGGTTTAGCGATGCGATTACGACTTTTTGGGTTGCCATGATCTTTTTACTCACTGGTGTCTATTAACTCAATTTTACTTGCGTAGGCTTTACGTTCTCACTCGGGTAACAGCCTAATACTTTCAAGTGCTTAGTGATTTTTGTTAGCTCTTCAAGTGCCTGTTGCATTTCTGTCGAAGCAAGATGTGATGTCAAGTCTACGTAGAACATCTCCTCCCACGGGTTCCCCATAATTGGGCGTGATTCTAGCTTGGTCATATTGATGCCGTAACGTTGCAGCACTAATAGTGTTTCAACCAATGAGCCTGCCTCTTGGGAGGTCGACATGATCAATGTGGTTTTTGCTGGAATCTGAGTAGAAACTTCAACCGGTTTACGAGCAACCACGATAAAGCGAGTATGATTTTCGGTTTGGTTTGCGATGTTGCCTTGAATTGCTTGCAAGCCATATAGCTTACCGCTTGATGCATTACCAATTGCAGCTACATCATCACGATCCATCTCTTGGACTTTCTGCATTGCATCTGCTGTGCTCGCGCAGGACTCCAGCTTTACCCCTTTCATACGGCTTAAAAACTCACTGCACTGTTGGTGTGGCTGAGGGTGAGAATACAGCGTTTTAATATCTTCCAGACGAATGTCTTTTTTCGCAACCAAGCAGTGTTCGATTGGTTGAGTTAGCTCTCCAACGATGTAAAGCGTCGTGTGTTGTAGTAAGTCATACACTTCATTAATAGAGCCTGAGCTGGTGTTTTCGATTGGCAGAACGCCATAATCAGCATGGCCAGATTCAACCGTTTGAGTCACTTCTTTAAAGTGCTCGCAGTTGAGCTCGATAAGCTCCGTATTTTTACGACTGAAGTATTCGCGACTTGCCAAGTGCGAATAAGAGCCTTTGGCTCCTAAAAAAGCGACGCGAGCAAGTGGCTTACGGCTTTGCTGTGGGTTAACGAGATTTTGCAGATAACTTTGTTGAAGCAGAACTGAGTCTTCAATGATGGTATGGAAAAGTTTGGTGATGTACTGCGCGTCAAGTTCGTATTTATCTTGGCCATTAGAAATCAGCTTGACCAATAATTGCTGTTCACGGACGGCGTCGCGAACAGGCTTTGAGGTTTGTACTTTGCTTTTGGCTACTTCAATGCTGAGTTTACGGCGCTCAGACAATAAGCTGAGAAGTTGGTCATCCAACTCATTCAAGCGTAAACGAATTTCTTCGAGGGAAATAGGTTGGTCAGTCATCAATTCTTTCCTTATAAAAAAGCCTCCCGATTTGGGAGGCTTTCTGTTTGTTTTTGACTTTTCTTTCACAAACGAGTTCGCCCCTCCAACTATGGGAGGAAAAAGAAGTCAAAAATAAACAGTGAGGTTAAATGCATAAATAGTGCTTAATTTATGAGTGTTTAAACACAATAAGCAAGGCTGGGGAGAGCGTCAAGCAAAAAAATAGCGCCTTTCGGCGCTATTTCCTCAATCTGTTCAGTTTACTCTTCTTCTTCCACTAGCTCAGGCTTACTTGCACGTCGAGCTTCAGGTTTGTGGGTCAGCTTGTTCAATTGTCGTTCTAGTTTTTGCTCCACTTCGTTGATAGCTGCGTAAAGATCTTCGTGAGTTGCTGAGGCAATGAGCTGGCCTTTAGGAACTTTGATAACCGCTTCGAATTTCTTCTGTTTGTTTGGTTCCTCACTGAAAGTTGCTTGGCAACCAATTAGGTCTACTTGCCATTTCTCCAGTTTTTTAAATTTGCTCTCAATATGAGCTCGGATTGCAGAGGTGATTTCGATGTTTTTGCCAGTGATATTCATTGTCATAAGTGTTTTTCCTCTGTTGCATCCCTCATGGGTTGAGTTCAGATTACCGCTTTAAGCATAAAAAAATGTGATTCAGATCATTATTTTGCTCGGGTTTTTTATGATGAAAAATGAATGTGATCTCACTCAAGAACTTCTGAGATTTATCGTGAAATTGCTTGTTATCGGTTAGTAAATCCGTAGATTGGATAGAGTACTCAGCTGAAAACGGCCTCGTTTTTAGGGAAGTTTTACGGCCTAATATTTGAGGTGGTTAAAATTTAACTGCACGTAACGTGTGATGACGATCACTGAGTCTTTCCAATGAATCCATTTAAAAAGCCGCTTACTGTACAAGCGGCTTTTTACTGTCTGGCATTTGGCTGACTTTTCGTAGCGGTATCATGAAAATGGGGTCTTTTGGGGCTAGTGAAACCCTTTCTAGACTTTTGACTTGGTCCAAGCTTTCTAGTTGTTTGTATATTATGTAGTAGCGATTAATGCTTGTGACGTACCCAACCGTTGAGCTTAAACTTTTCCGCATAACGATTTCCACGTTATTAAACCAAACATTAGGATCGTAACCTTGTTGGGCTGCACGCTTACGAATACGCTCTACATTGCCGGGGCCCGCATTGTAAGCCGCCAATGTAAAGTAGAGTTTATTTTGTGCAGTAATATCAGGATCACTGAAGTACTGCTTACGCAAAAAAGCTAAGTATTTCACTCCAGCATGAATGTTGTTTTCTAATTGTCGAACATTTTTGATATTGATATTCGGATCTTGAGCAGTGCTAGGTAGGACTTGCATTATGCCAACGGCACCTCGACTTCCAACTAGGTCGTTATTAAATCCTGATTCCTTGTAAGCGATTGCAGCGATCAGTAAATAGTCGATATCGTATTTCTCACCATAGCGTGAAAATAGCGCCGTGAGTTTTTCTAGTTGAGCAATTTTCTTAGGGTTAAGAGCTCTGTTCAACCATCCCGTATTATCGATGTATTTACCGTAAATAACGTTACCGAGTAGTGTCCCAGAGCGAGACTTCTGGATGAACTTATTCACGACGGCTTTTAATTTGGGACTATTTTCTCGCATTGCCCAAGCAATTTTGCCATTTTTGCGGATAGGGATTTTTTTGTGAACCCGAATATCATCCATCACTTTCAGCCAAAGCTTGGCTTTATGGCTATCGAGAACAATGGCTTTGACGTAACCATTGTTGAGCATTCCGACCAGCTCATAATCTTGAAGTGTTTCTTCAATAAAGTGCACGATAACAGGCGGTAAGCCTTTTTTGTTTAGTTTCTTATTTAGTGTCTGAATGCTTTCAAAGTAGCTAGAACTGGCGCGCACCCAAATCTCTTTGCCGCTCAGTTGTTCGATTTTCGTCATCGTTGGTGTGCTTTTGTTTGTCACTACCCACTCTTGAATACCAGTGAGGATGGGTGAACTGAACTCCACTTTCTGTTTGCGCGTGTCGGTAATAGTCAGGTTGGCGACAACTAAGTCACCTGAACCGTTTTCTAAGGCTGGCAGTAGCTGGTCGCGGGCAACAGGAATAATTTGTACGTTAAGCTTTGGTTTGAGTTTACGAAGGTCTTTTTCGAAATGCGCCAGCAATTCCGCGCCTATGCCTTTTGGTGTGCCGCCCTCAATGTAGTAAAAGCCTAAATCAGCAGAAACTAAGACGCGCAGTACATTCTTCTCCTTGATGACATCGAGGTCTCCGGTATAAGGAGGCTGTTTGAGCGGCGAGATTTGCAGTGCGCAAACGGAAGCAGACAATAGGAGCAGCATAACTGCGCAAAGCTTAGATATCGTCACGTTCACATCCTTTTTATAAAGGGGGGAGGAGAACTTTAAGCATATGTGGAGCTAGGAAGATCATCAAGAAAGGGCTGAATACACTATTGAGAGTAATAAAAAACCGCCACGGTAAAAACGGTGGCGGTTCAGTTTAAAGCAAGTTCAATTACTTCACAGGGTTGAGCTCGATAAGCTTTTCAGTTCTTGCTACGGCGTCTTCCAAACCAAGTTGCTTGTAGGCTTCTAGCTGGATAGTCAGTGACTTACGTGCAGCTTCTGTGTCTGGATACGCTTTTTGTAGCTCTTGGCTGCGATTAATAGCAGCGACCCAAGCTTCACGGCGAAGGTAGAAGTCAGCAGTCGCTAAATCATAGTTCGCTAGACGGTTTTTCAGCGCGACCATACGTTTTTGTGAATCTTCTGCATATGGGCTATTCGGGTAGCGTTGAAGTAGTTTTTTGAAGTCATCAAACGCTTTTTTTACCGGTTCAGGATCGCGATCGCTTCGATCTACGCTGAATAAATCATGCATAAAGTTACGATCTTGCGCCATGTGGCTTAGACCTCGCATGTACAGCACCCAATCCATCTTTTCATGGGTTGGATTTAAACGCATAAAGCGAGAAATGGTTGCCAAGCCCAAAGCAAGGTCGTCGTTTTTGTAGTACGCATAGATTAGGTCAAGCTGCACCTGTTCTGAGTAGGCACCGAATGGGTAACGTGAGTCTAATGCTTCCAGTTTCTCAATTGCAGAAAGCCAATTACCACTTTGAAGAGAAATCTGTGCGTCTGCATACAGTTCCGAAGGCGGCACATCAGGAACGATTTCTTCTTTGCTTGCACATCCAAACAGAAGGGATACCGCTAAAAGGCCTGTTAAAGTCTGACGTTTCATATCAGGAGTCTGTTCCTTGAATCTAAATATTTCTTAAGCTGCCGTTACTTTCTTTCCAGTAACAGATACAATGACGTAATAGTCTATTTTTTCACAGTCGTGAGCATTAGTCTCACAGTTTTTAAAAAAGTTCGATATGGCTCAGCAGATTGTATTAACAAATACCGTAAAAGATAGCCAGTTAGGTCAACGTTTAGACCAAGCTATCGCCGAATTATTCGCGGACTTCTCTCGCTCGCGCCTAAAAGAGTGGCTGCTTGATGGGAAAGTTCAAGTTGATGGTGAAGTTGTCACTAAACCTCGTACCAAAGTAATGGGTGGCGAGGAAATTACATTGCAAGCCGAGTTAGAAGATGAAGAACGCTGGGAAGCGCAAGATATCCCGCTAGATATCGTCTATGAAGATGAAGATATTATCGTTATCAACAAACCTCGTGACTTTGTGGTTCATCCGGGCGCTGGTACGCCTGATGGCACTGTGCTTAATGCGTTGTTGCATCATTACCCTGATATTGCAGAAGTACCTCGTGCAGGTATCGTGCACCGTTTGGATAAAGACACAACGGGTTTGATGGTGGTGGCGAAAACCGTTCCTGCACAAACTCGTCTGGTTCGCGCACTGCAAAAACGTAATATTACTCGTGAGTACGAAGCGATCGCTATTGGTCGTATGACTGCGGGCGGTAAAGTGGATCAACCTATTGGTCGTCACTCTACTAAGCGCACGCTTATGGCGGTGGCACCAATGGGCAAACCAGCAGTAACGCACTACCGTGTTGCTGAACGCTTCCGCGAACACACGCGTATTCGTTTGCGTCTAGAAACGGGTCGTACGCACCAGATTCGTGTGCACATGTCTTATCTTCAGCATCCGCTGCTCGGTGATATTGCATATGGTGGACGTGCTCGCATCCCGACAGGTGCGTCTGAAGAGCTAACGGCAATGATCCGGGGCTTCGATCGCCAAGCATTGCACGCAGTAATGCTGCGCTTTGAGCACCCAATTACGGGCGAAGTTCTTGAGTTTCATGCTCCAGTGCCTGATGACATGGTTGTGATGACTGAAGCGCTTCGTCAAGATACAGAAGAGCACGGCTTACCGGAAGAATTCTAATATGAAGACGATCATTCCGAACTGGCCAGCGCCTAAAAATGTCAAATCTTTCGCCTCAACACGCATAGGCGGATTTTCGACAGGCCCTTACCAAGGGCTAAATTTAGGTACTCACGTTGGGGATGATTTGTCTTTAGTAGAGAAGAACCGAGCTTGGTTGGCGCAACAGGCAAGCATGCCAAATGCGCCAATCTGGTTAAACCAAACGCATTCAACCGTTGTGGCTCAAGCAAATGAACCAACAACACAGGTGCTTGATGCGGATGGTGTATTTACTTCTTCAAGCCATGTTGTTTGTTCAGCGATGACCGCCGATTGTTTACCTGTATTATTGACTAATACACAAGGTACGCAAGTAGCCGCTGTTCACGCAGGTTGGCGCGGCTTAGCAAATGGCATTGTCGAAAATGCGTTAGCGTTGTTTTCTGGTGAAGTGATAGCGTGGCTTGGCCCCGCCATTGGCCCTCAAGCCTTCGAAGTGGGTGAAGATGTTCTGCAAGCTTTTTTTGATTTTGATTCACAGGCGAATCAAGCATTTGCTCCACGCGATATCGACGGTAAATGGTTTGCTGACATGTCGGTGCTGGCAACGCAACGTCTAAACCGGGCTGGTGTGACACAAGTGTTTGATTCTGGACTTTGTACTTACCAAGATAAAGCCTCTTTTTACTCTTATCGCCGTGATGGTAAGACTGGTCGACAAGCAACCTTTATTTGGATCGAAGACTAGCTATAAGCACCAAAGTGCTAAGATGCATACTACTATTTTTGCAAAGCTATCTTTATTCATTCACTCCCTTGAAATTCCCCACCCGAGTATCCATCTTTCTAACTGTCAAAAGAATTTCCTTTAGTTGAGGTTAGGAAGGTAGATATGCGTCTTGATCGATTCACAAGTAAGTTTCAAATCGCTATCTCTGATGCTCAATCACTAGCGTTAGGGCGCGATCATCAATATATCGAGCCAGTTCACCTCATGGTGGCTTTGCTTGATCAAAATGGCAGTCCAATTCGTCCATTGCTTACTATGCTGGATGTGGACGTAACGCATTTACGCTCTAAATTGAGTGAAATGTTAGATCGATTACCAAAAGTCAGTGGCATCGGTGGGGATGTTCAGCTCTCTAGCTCGATGGGCACATTGTTTAACCTGTGTGACAAAGTGGCGCAAAAGCGTCAAGACTCCTATATCTCGTCTGAAGTCTTCCTGCTTGCCGCTTTAGAAGATCGCGGACCATTGGGGCAATTGCTCAAAGAGATCGGCTTAACAGAGCAAAAAGTCAGCCAGGCAATCGAAAAGATCAGAGGTGGTCAAAAGGTCAATGATCCGAATGCAGAAGAGCTTCGTCAAGCATTGGAAAAGTTCACCATAGACCTTACCGAACGTGCAGAGCAAGGTAAATTGGATCCGGTTATCGGCCGTGATGATGAAATCCGTCGTACTATCCAGGTATTGCAGCGTCGTACTAAAAACAACCCTGTGATTATCGGTGAACCAGGCGTAGGTAAGACAGCAATTGTTGAAGGCTTAGCGCAGCGCATAGTTAACAATGAAGTACCTGAAGGTCTGCGTGGTCGCCGTGTGCTATCACTGGATATGGGCGCACTGGTTGCTGGCGCGAAATACCGTGGGGAATTTGAAGAGCGTTTAAAATCAGTATTGAATGAACTTGCTAAAGAAGAAGGCAATGTCATCCTCTTCATTGATGAACTACACACTATGGTCGGTGCTGGTAAAGGTGAAGGCTCAATGGATGCGGGCAACATGCTAAAACCGGCATTAGCTCGTGGTGAGCTGCACTGTGTTGGCGCAACAACATTGGATGAATATCGTCAGTACATCGAAAAAGATGCAGCATTAGAACGTCGTTTCCAAAAAGTGCTGGTGGATGAGCCGACCGTTGAGGATACCGTTGCGATTTTACGTGGCTTGAAGGAGCGTTATGAGCTTCATCATCACGTCGAAATTACCGACCCAGCGATTGTTGCTGCGGCGAGTTTGTCACATCGCTATGTCTCCGACCGTCAGTTGCCGGATAAAGCGATCGACTTAATCGACGAAGCGGCTTCAAGCATTCGTTTACAAATTGACTCTAAGCCGGAGTCCTTGGATAAGCTTGAGCGTAAAATCATCCAACTCAAAATTGAGCAGCAAGCACTAAGTAACGAGCACGATGAAGCGAGTGAAAAGCGTTTGAAAGCGCTTAATGAAGAACTCAATGAAAAAGAACGTGAGTACGCTGAACTAGAAGAGGTTTGGAATACAGAAAAAGCAGCTCTTTCTGGTACTCAACATATTAAGTCTGAGCTTGAACAAGCTCGTATGGACATGGAGTTTGCTCGCCGAGCTGGTGATCTAAACCGCATGTCGGAGCTTCAATATGGTCGTATTCCTGAACTTGAGAAGCAGTTAGATCTTGCAACCCAAGCTGAAATGCAGGAAATGACGCTATTGCGTAATAAAGTAACCGACAACGAGATTGCAGAAGTACTTTCTAAGCAAACCGGTATTCCGGTATCCAAGATGCTAGAAGCGGAAAAAGAGAAACTACTTCGCATGGAAGACGTGCTGCATAATCGTGTGGTAGGTCAAAGCGAAGCGGTCTCTGTTGTATCGAATGCCATTCGTCGTAGTCGAGCTGGGCTTTCTGATCCAAACCGACCAATTGGCTCCTTCTTATTCTTAGGTCCAACTGGTGTGGGTAAAACAGAGCTTTGTAAGACACTTGCGAGCTTTATGTTCGACAGTGAAGATGCGATGGTCCGTATCGATATGTCTGAGTTCATGGAGAAACACTCAGTGGCAAGGTTGGTTGGTGCACCTCCAGGCTATGTCGGGTATGAAGAGGGTGGTTACTTAACTGAAGCGGTTCGTCGCAAGCCGTATTCGGTAATTTTGTTAGACGAAGTAGAGAAAGCGCATCCGGATGTATTTAACATTCTGCTGCAAGTTCTCGATGATGGGCGTTTAACGGATGGTCAAGGTCGTACTGTTGACTTCCGTAATACGGTTGTGATCATGACATCTAACTTGGGTTCATCTCGTATCCAAGAGAATTTCGCAACATTAGACTATCAAGGTATCAAGAGTGAAGTGATGGATGTGGTTAGCAAACACTTCCGCCCAGAGTTCTTGAACCGTGTTGACGAAATCGTGGTGTTCCATCCACTTGGTCAAGAACACATTAAGTCCATTGCTTCTATTCAATTGGAACGTTTGGCGAAACGACTAGAGGAGAAAGGCTATCAACTAGAAGTTTCCGACAAAGCGCTCGATTTGATCGCTCAAGTTGGTTTCGATCCTGTGTATGGTGCGCGTCCTTTAAAACGTGCAATTCAGCAGAATGTCGAGAACCCGTTAGCCAAATCAATTCTTTCTGGTGAAATCGTTCCAGACAAGACAGTGCAGCTAATTGTTACTAATGACCAAATTTGTGCTCATCAATAATTGTATGGATACAGTAAAATTGAGATAAAAATCACACTAAAGGGGCCGTTTGGCCCCTTTTCTATAGTTTTTTAGAGTCTTTTGTCTGTTTTCTATACGAATAAACTAAAAAGGTGAGTTTTTTTAAAAAATGCACTTGTGTTCTTTAATGAACTCCCTATAATGCGCCTCCGTTGTCACGGGAAAGCAAGTGAAGCGGAACCTAAACAACTACGGTTAGTGAGTTAAAATTAACTCGCAGATAAATAACTTAAAAAAGTGTTTGACACGATAAGTTATCTAGCTAAAATAGCCGTCCACTTTGAAGAGAACTTCGAAGTGTGCTCTTTAAAAATATAGACCTATCAATCTGTGTGGGCACTCGTTGATGATAATCCAATTAGATACTTCGGTATCAAATTAGGTTTCAATGAAACGAAGTGACCATTGAATCGAAAGATTCAGCACAGTCAATTCAAA
>NZ_JAWOVP010000027.1:0-16419 GCF_033339995.1 Vibrio sp. 1641 | reverse complement strand
AGAGTGATTCGCAACGCTTGGCGGTTTCGCTTCGCTCAAGTATAGCCAAGCGTCGCTCACACCTTAATGCGGCGTTAGCTGTTTAAGGAAAAAATGAGAAAATACGATAAGCCGCTATTCTGGCTGTATATAAAAACAAGAGACTCGTTGTTGTCATCTTTTACGGGTTTTCTGGGAATGCTTTTTGTGTTGTTCGGGGCAGCAATAGTTTTAGGTAATGAATCCCCCGAGAATGTCTGGATTTCGGTGGGAATCATTTTACTAGTATCTAGTCTTCCAGTCTCAATGGGCCTGATGATGGTAAAGCTCAAATTTAAGAGTTTTGCTGGACCAATACCTACAGCAGAACTAGCGTATTTTTTACAGCGGGATGAAGGTGCAAATCTAGATAAAGCTGTGAGAGGTTTATTTTCGTTATGCCTATCTTTTATGATTTACCTTTGGTTTACGATGGTAGCTATCGCAGTACTCGGTATGTTGGGAGCAAAGCTCGTGTTGTAAAACACAGCTAACAAACTGTTTAAGAGGGATTCGCAACGCGTGGCATTTTCACTATGCGTTGGTTTTAGTGTTTAAGGTGGTATGCGGCGGCATTGGTATTGCGTTGCTCACCCCTTAACAGGGCGTTATATTTTTCTGAGGTATCGATGGAACAAATAATTTCTAGATCATTTGATGAAATGGTCGTGACTTACACCCGAACGCTAACGAACTTTTATCCAGCGCGAGGGAGTACTGGTTTCACAGAAGCCAACCAAGTTCATATCTACGTAAATGCCCTAATGAAGTGTCTCGATGATGATCGAGCTGTATCATGGCTTGAGTTTCCGTGGGTTGAGAAAAAGCAGCACATTGATGGTTTTGTTTTTTCCCCTAAGCACAAAGCTGTTTTTTTCATTGAGGCAAAACGTTTATCTCACACAAAGAAAAAACAAGAAATTATAAACGATATTGAGCGTCTACATCATCGAGACAAAAAGTTCCTTCATGACAATGGGATTACCGGTTTCGAAAGTGAATACGTAGTTGCTTTATCTGATGTTTGGCTTGAGACAAAGTGGAAACGCTCGATGCCTGAATGGTGGTGTGGACTAAACAATGTACCAGAGCAAGTTGTGGCACATGGTTCACTTAGTACCCCAGATAGTACAATTCACAATAGCTTGGTTGATCTAAATTGGCACCGAAGTACCCCATATGCATATTGGATGGGTGAGCATTGTGAAAGCGTAAAAAACTACTGTTTATTGATGGCGGCATCAAAAATATAACAAACAATTTAAGAGTGATTCCCCACGCTTGGCATTTTTGGTTTGGATTTGGTTTAGTGTTTACGGTGTTCAAATTGAGTGTCGTGGTAGCGTGGCTCACACCTTAATTGGGCGTTAGGCGCTTGGTTTAAAACGTAAAATCAAGCTCTTGGAAGTTGTGTCTTAAATCATTGATAATGCGTCCAAACTATTTAGTAACTGAGTTTGTATATGGAAACCTCAAAAGAAGAACTTCTAGCCTTATTAACGAAAGAGTGCGAATTGTACTCGTCAATTCCTGCAAGTGAGCAACGGCAAAAGCGGGATAAAAAGTGCTTTATAAATGGTTTGATGACTGCTTGCCGAGTGGTCGGTATCAGTTTTGAAGAACTGAACACGATAATAGAATTGATGCCTCAACAGCCAAAGTTCAAAGATATAGATGAGCAGTTATCTATCCCTACATATGTACGGAACAACGTTGAGATTCAGTTATAAAACGTGGCTACGCGCCTAACAAACTGTTCAAGAGGGATTCGCAACGCGTGGCATTTTGATTATGCGTTGGTTTTAGTGTTTAAGGTGGCATGCGGCAGCTTTGGTATTGCGTTGCTCACCCCTTAACAGGGCGTTATGTGTCAGAGAGAGATTATGAGATTTTTGCAACTATTTATCTTGATCTTAGTAGCAGGGTGTTCAAGTTCTGTAGAAAACACTTACTCATCGGAATATTTAGATCTAGAGCCAATAGAGTTTGTATCGCCGAGATACCCCAAAGTTGCAGTAGAGAATAACCTGTCAGGGTATGTGGTCATGACGTTTAACATTACTAAAAATGGGGATGTGACTGATATTGTTGTAATCGAGTCCTCCCCAAAGGGGATCTTTGAAAAGGTAGCTGTACAAGCGTTGTCCAAATGGAAATATGAACCACTTGAAGATGTTGAACTTATTGCTCAAAAACAAAAATTAGTCTTTAAAATCTAACACATAACAAATTGTTCAAGAGTGATTCGGCACGCGTGGCATTTTTACTATGCGTTTGTTTTGGTGGTTAAGGTGCTCTGCGGAGGCTTCGGTATTGCGTGCCTCACACCTTAACAAGGCGTTAGCCCTCAAGGAGAATATAAAAAATTGTTTGAAAATCATTTAAAAAGAACAAAATTCTTACTGTTTTTGCAGGGTATATCTGTTGCAGTTACTCTGTTTCTATTATTTACCTTGCTTGCCCAAGTAAATCAATTGAGCTTTTCGAGTCTTTTTCTCACATTTGCAATTGTTTTAGTGATGCTAAGTTTGAATTTGTCTAGTTTTTACGGGTTGTTAAAAAAGAAGCTTTGGGTATTTAAGTTAATGATCTTTCTTTATTTAATTCAGATTATAGATATAGAGACACCTAACTTTTCCTTAGCCTTTTCTTTTGGAGTTGAAGTACCGATAAGTGTGAATGTTAATGAAGTAACCGTTTCTCTAAACTTAATGGCAATCTTGGTGGTTTGGTTGTCGTATACAAGTCTTAACCTTTTGAAAAAGGGCTAACAAATTGTTCAAGAGTGATTCGGCACGCGTGGCATTTTTACTATGCGTTGGTTTTAGTGGTTAAGGTGGTATGCGTAAGCTTCGGTATTGCGTGCCTCACACCTTAACAAGGCGTTATGGCGCAGGGCAAAATTCAGCTAAGGAAGCTAGATGAGTGATAAAGTTAAAGTAGCCTTGCAGTGGCTCAAAGAAATCTTGGATGCAGAGGTTGTGGAGTATCAAATAGTAGGTGGATTAGCGGCAACTATTTATGGTGGAAGTCGGGAAGTCGCAGATATAGATCTTTATATTCGAAACTCAGACGCAGATAAAGTGTTATCGCATGTATCAAAATACATATCCAAACCGTTAACTCATTATGTCGAATATGGTTGGGATTTAGAGTATTTCCAATTGGTTTACCAAAATCAAAAAATTGAAATCGGTTTGTCTGAACATACTAAGATGCAATCACATCAAGATGGCTCTTGGCACCAGCTTGAAATCTCCTTTTCAGAATCAGTTATTAAAAATTATCAAGGCATAGAGTTGCCAGTTATCCCAGTTCATCGTTTAGTCGAGTACAAGCGGATATTGGGCAGGGAAGTAGACCAAATTGACATACAAGAGCTAACGTTGAGCGTAGCTCCATAACAAATTGTTTAAGAGTGATTCGGCACGCGTGGCATTTTTACTATGCATTGGTTTTAGTGGTTAAGGTGTTATGCGGAAGCATTGGTATCGCGTGCCTCACACCTTAACAAGGCGTTAGCACACACTCGGTGGAATCAAGGACATTAGATGAAATTTCGAAATGCAGGAATAGCCTCTCTAGTTCTCTTTTGTGCATCCTGTAGCGATGAAAGCGAGATAATGGAAGCAGATGTAGTCAATAGTATTCCTTTACTTGCCTTAGTCGAATCTACGGTTGATAGTAACGAACTAAAACTTGATTTTTCTTATCCCACTCGAGTTATTAAATACGATCAGTCGACAGACGAAGAATCGCACTTTGATACAGTTCGATTGCAGATCTTGCTGGAAGAACAATTGGTTTATTCGGTACTAGCAGACAGAACAAGCCTGACACGTGAAAAGTGTCTCGCTCTTTATCGAGGTTATTCTCAAGCGTTAACTGAAAAGTACAATTTTGTTGCTCAAACAAGAGAAGAGAAAGTGTTTGGCAAGCTCATGGAAGTAGATGATGGGCTGTTGTCAAAGGATAGCAAGCTGAGAGTTAGTATGGGATGCCAATTACTAGACACATCAAAGTTAGAAAAGTTCTCATTGAGAATCGACAGCGTTCAATTGTCAGCACTAGCAAATAGCAGATTTGAGAAATTGAAATAATTATCCCCTTACAAATGTGTGCTAACAAAGCGTTTAAGGCAGATTCCCAACGCTCGGCATTTTCGGTTTGCTTTGAATTTAGTGTTTACGGAACAATGCCTTAAGTCTGGTGGTTTGCGTTGCTCACTACTTAACGCGGCGTTAGTTCTTAGGATTAAACATCAGTAATAAAAGGGAAAATATGTTTACAGGAATAGTTCAGGCTGTAGCCAAAATAGTTGATGTAACCGATCAAAAAGGAATTAGGACCTTTGTTATCGATTTTCCTGATGGTTTTTGTGTCAACTTAGAAGTTGGGGCCAGTATTGCAATCGATGGTGTGTGTTTAACGGTTACTGAAATACTATCAAATGTTCGCGTTAAGTTTGACGTTATGCTGCAAAGCCTCTTAATTACGACTTTAAGCAAATATCATGCTACCCAACTAGTTAATGCCGAGAGGGCTGCGAAGGATGGAGCAGAAATTGGCGGCCACCCTCTCTCAGGTCATGTTGACTTCAATGTTGCGATCGTCGACGTAAAACAAATAGAGGACAATTACTGCATTCGTTTAGCACTTCCAAATGCTTGGAAAAGGTATGTCTTTTCTAAAGGTTATATAGCACTTAACGGAGCAAGTCTCACAGTTGCTGACGTAAATAAACAAGAAGGGTGGTTTGAAGTTTGGCTTATCCCAGAAACTCGTCGAATGACGGTGTTTGAATCAAAAGAAGTTGGAGACTTCATCAACATAGAAATCGAGCGCGGTACACAAGTAGTTGTGGACACAGTTCGTGATACATTAAACGAAAATTTGGGTCCGTTATTACCACTGTTTGAAAGAATGTTGTTAGAGCAAGGTATCGACTTGGATGCGTTGGGTTACAAACCAAAATCGCTTGGTGAGCCAAAGAACTAACAAACTGTTTAAGAGGGATTCGCAACGCGTGGCATTTTCACTATGCGTTGGTTTAAGTGATTAAGGTGGTATGTGGCAACTTCGGTATTGTGTTGCTCACCCCTTAACAGGGCGTTAGGCATTACAATTAATTCAACATATAGAGTGAGTATTACTATATGGCAGTTACGAAAGGTCAAGGCAACCCAAAGTGGACACGAGACGAGACCATATTGGCATTAGAACTGTATTTGAGTTCCAAGGATCAAGTTCCTTCGGCTAACGACCCGAGGGTACAGAGTTTATCTGAATTATTGAGATCATTTTCATTTCATGATGAGTTTGCTAAAAATGAAACATTCAGAAACCCTGACGGCGTCGCATTTAAACTGCAAAACCTTAAAGCAGTAGCTACAGGTAAAGGTTTAAATAACACTTCGAAAACAGACCAAGCAGTTTGGAATGAACTCGGAAACGATCCATATCTAGTAAAAAAGTTGGCTGCCGACATTAAGCGTGGGTTATCCGTTATGGCTGAAGAGCCTAGGGAATATAGAAATAATGTAAACCACGATGAAGGAAGTGTAATTTATCGTATTCACGCTAAGCGTGAACGCAGCTCTAGTTTGCGTAAAAAATTTATAAATAAGTGCCGACGTACAGGTGAACTTACTTGTGCACTTTGTGGCAGTTATGCAACGCATATTCCCCCAAATTACCGAGATTCAGTGTTTGAGGTTCACCACATACACCCGTTAAATAATACGGGTAAAACAAAGAATAGCTTAAAAGACCTTGTTCTATTGTGTGCTAGTTGCCACCGAGTTATTCATAAATTAATACGAGAACAAACAGAACCTACGTCTATCGAAGAAGCAAGGTCTCACCTTGGGCTAAATGCCTAACAAACTGTTTAAGAGTGATTCGCAACGCGTGGCATTTTCACTATGCGTTGGTTTAAGTGATTAAGGTGGTATGCGGTAGCTTCGGTATTGCGTTGCTCACACCTTAACAGGGCGTTATGTTGTCAAAGATTAAGTATGAAGATTTTAATATTATTTATAGCGGCATTATTGTCTGGCTGCGCTGGTTTAATTGAAAGTGCTAGTTCCCCAAATTATCGAGAACACAAAGCTCGGGACAGTGTATCGCCTAGTAATCATAAAGGTTCAAGGAAAAACAAATTAGTCGGTACTGTTGTACTCACGTTTAATATTAATAGTCAGGGTGATGTGATTGACATAATGGTTACTGATTCTGTACCTAAAGGAGTATTCGATGCTGAAGCTGTGCGAATATTATCAAAACGGAAGTATGCGCCTTCCGAGAAAGGGGAAACTGGCCCTAAAAAAGCTAAGTTCGAGTTTAAAATTTGACACATAACAAACTGCTTAAGAGGGATTCGCAACGCGTGGCATTTTTGCTATGCGTTGGTTTAAGTGATTAAGGTGGTGTGCTGCAACATCGGTATTGCGTTGCTCACCCCTTAGCAGGGCGTTAGGGCTCTAAAGGGAATATATGGAACAGTTAGCAATAAATAATGTAGTGGAGTATGTGATAACAGGAATTACAGTTATAATTACTGTTTTGTCGCTTATTGGTGCTTCTAAATCGGGAGTTTGGCCTTTTGAACTCGAGATTGCATCAGACGATGAAGAGGCCCAGAGAGTTAGGACATCTATTGAACAGTCAGTCAGTGGTAATAGCGAAGTACCATTCGAGGTAGAGCAACTAACGAACTATTATTCTCAGGTTTTAGCACAGTCAAAAATTTCGTTTTGGTTCTCTTTAGTTTTTGCTTCACTTGGTTTCGTGGCTATTGTGTTGGCGGCATTTATGTATACATCTGAGTCAAGTGGTTCAACCATAGCTCAGTTTGTGGCAGGAACAATAATGGAAGCCGTAGCAAGTTTGTTCTTTGTCCAGTCGAAAAATTCACAAAAATCAATGGGCGACTTTTTTGACAAACTAAGGAATGACCGTCTGCATCACGAATCACGAAAGTTATGTGATGACATTCAGGATAAGGGGGCACAAGATGCCTTAAAGTTACATTTAGCGTTACATTATGCAGGTGTGCCAAATGCAGAGTCTACGGCCAAACATATATCTGAAACTTTGTTGGAGGACAAGCCCTAACAAACGCTTCAAGGCGGATTCGCAACGCGTGGCATTTGCGGTTTGCGGCAAATTTAGTGATTTAGGTGGCGTGCGGAAGCACCGGTATTGCGTTTCTCACCACTTAAGCGGGCGTTATAACTCTTTTGTCAGTTTCATTGTTACACAACTAAGCTTGAAGCCCTTCGAGAACGGTTTACTTGTTGTTACTGCCGCTGCTGCTTCTGTGAGACCTTATCGCACAAATCACTGATAGGGAGATATTTTCATGGCAGCACGTCCTAGCCTACTAAAAATGAAAGTTGCCTTTGCTAAGGTAAACAGAGATGTGTCTGAAGTAGGTACCATTATCGGCGGTAAAGTAAATCACAATATTAATGTTCTAACACCAGAGCAGGGGCGGTTTGAGAATGCTTGTGCGATACGTATGTCATATGCACTTAACTATGCTGGTTTCAAAGTACCCTACATAAAAAACAAAACTGTCTCCGGTGGACAAGGGAATTGGTACATTTATCGCGTGAAAGATTTGATCAACTTTTTGTATCAAAAATTTGGTGAGCCAGAGTTGGTGGTTCAAAACCCCAATGCTAATAAACTCTCTGAATACAAGGGGATTTTAGTTGTTGATGTAGATACTTGGTTAGACGCATCAGGTCATGCAAGTATTTGGACTGGTTCAAGATGTACAGATAGCTGTTACTTTCCGGACGCAAAAAAGGCTTATTTATGGAAATTAGAAGATTAGTAAGCAGTATAAGCATGGCTCTTTGTAGTCTCGGAGTTACCGCAAGCCCACTCAGTACTCAAAGTGATGAGCAGCTGTTTAAAAACTTCGCTCTCTCATCTTGTATTGCTACCTATTACAAAGGCTCAGATGTTGCGAAAGATGCGATAACTGCAATGCAAGGCTATCGAGAGTTCTCCGAGCTTCCTTTAGAGTCGTTCTTTGAGGTAAGCGAGCTATTAGACACAGACGATATGTCTAGGTACAAATCAAAAAATGGTAACGTGATCGAGTTGGCTTACTGTGTAGACTTTTCTAATTCAGACGGTGTTCATAAGCTGTACATTAAGGCGAAATCAGAGTTATAACAAACTGTTTAAGAGTGATTCGCAACGCGTGGCATTTTTACTATGCGTTGCGTTTAGTGTTTAAGGTGGTATGCGGGAGCTTCGGTATTGCGTTGCTCACACCTTAACAGGGCGTTAGTACGGGTTTGACATCAAAGGTCATAAATTTTGGTGTTTATCTGTTTTGGCGCTCGTATTTACACCTTTCAGCTAGTGCCTTTCACGTTCTTTCCGGTGGCACTATATGCGAAGTGTTCGCTTTGATTTCATCGTTTACGGCTTCTAACTCTTATCCTATTTCTTTGGTGCTTCTTCATTTTCGTGGTGGTTTTTGAGAGAACCTTGATCACTTTTGTTGTGGCTGTTGAAGTACGAGGAAAGAATCCTTTTCTAATTTGAAGCGAGTGAAAGTAGGGCAGTTCAGTGCGTTTTTCTTCTAGCCAACTTTCGTCTTTCAATCGGGGTAAAGTTTTGTAGCTGCCCGTCTCACTTCAGTGTTCAAAGCCTTTCATATCATCTCAGCTTTCAATATCTTGGAGCGCATAAATAGAAGTAGCGCATGTACTAACAAATTGCTTAAGAGTGATTCGTAACGCGTGGCATTTTTACTTTGCGGTGGCTTATGTGATTAAGGCGCTGTGCGGTAGCTTTTGTATTGCGTTACTCACACCTTAGCAAGGCGTTATGTGCTTTTAAGGAAAATTGACATGGAAGTAGTAGAAGCAAGTCCAGATTTAGCTCCAATGTTAGTGAGTTACGCGAGGGAATGCTTGGAATCGGGTATCCCTAAATATTCGGGTGTTGAGCAAAATCCAGAAGCTTATTTGTCTAGTTTGGTTGAACGCTCGAAGGCAACTTCTGAGTTACCCAATGGGTATTTACCCAGCACAACTTATTACTGTGTATCAGACTCTGAAATCTTAGGTGCCATTCGAGTTCGTAAAGGTAGCAATCCCAACGTAGAAAATATAATTGGTCATATTGGCTACGAAACTAGACCTTCAGCTCGTGGTAGAGGTGTCGCCTCATATCTCCTTGCTTGGGCTCGTGACTACACTTTAACTGATCCAGTTATTGTCACTTGCTCAATTGATAATCCAGTATCTCAAAAGGTTATTGAAAATTGTGGTGGTGAGTATCTTGGCAACTACACAGGTGAAAGTGAAGGTACTGTAAGGCGCTACCGTTTAGCGCGCACATAACAAAGCATTTAAGAGTGATTCTCAACGCTTGGCACTTTTCATTCCGTCGTTGAGTTCAGTGTTTACGGTGGTATGGTTCAGTTTCGTGGTAGCGTTGCTCACACCTTAATGCGGCGTTAGTTGCCAAGGGGAAAAGCGCAGCTAAAGCGGAGTATTTAGGGCTAATGGTCTGTGCTGCTTTTGCCTGATTCTGTGTTTAGGCGTAAGTTTGCTGAAGTTGCGTTCGATGTTTATTAGTGTGGTTTTGGTTTGCCGTTTCAGAAGCCGATTCACTTGTCGAGAGTCAGCTCTGTGATATTGTCTTTTCAAATGAGCGTTTTGGTGTTGTTAATCCGTTTTCTACGGCGCTTTGAGTCCCAAGTGGTTTCAGTGACAGGCGCTTTGAAACTACGCCTGATTTGAGTTTTTCAAAGCACGTAAAAACAGCGCTGGCAAAGCGGTAATCAACTCCAAATCAAAGCCTTGGATCTGGCAACTAACAAAGCATTCAAGAGGGATTCACAACGCTTGGCAGTTTTGGTTTGAATCAGCTTTAGTGTTTACGGCACAATGGTTTAGATTGGGTGGTTTGCGTTGTTCACCCCTTAATGCGGCGTTATGTACTTTAAGGAAAATTGTAACCAACTCTAAAGGAGTGAGAGTGATAGATCATTTTGAAATTAAGGTAGTTGCATTCGAAGAATGTCGTGTGTTTTACAAGAATGTGCTAGAGCCATTGGGTATTGAACTCAAGTGGTCAGATGAAAATGCTGCTGGCTTTGGGCTTTCGAGCGAGCCAAATGTAAGGTTTCTAATTGAAAAAGGCGTCAGTAATTCTAAGTGCCATATTGCTTTTTCTGCATCAAACAAATTACAAGTTTCTGCGTTTCATCAAGCGGGGTTATCTTTAGGTGGTAAATGCAACGGTAAGCCTGGTTTACGAAAACACTATGCTCCAAACTACTACGCTGCGTTTTTGATTGACCCTGAGGGCAACAATGTGGAGTCAGTAGTGTACCTTTAGCACGTACATAACAAATTGTTCAAGAGTGATTCGGCACGCGTGGCATTTTTACTATGCGTTGGTTTTAGTGGTTAAGGTGGTATGCGGAAGCTTCGGTATTGCGCGCCTCACACCTTAACAAGGCGTTAGTATTCAGGAGGAAAATTAGTGCTTCATCAGATAGACAAATATCAGTGTTCTGCTTGCAACATTAAATCCAAACATATCACCGTATTGATTAGGAACCCTAGTCCTTTTGCTGGTGTAAAACATCAAAAGCGTAAAGAGTTTATTGCAGGGTTAATCAAAGGTTGGGCAGTTGGCCCATTTTTAGCTTCTATGGATGAGTTTTCTCGACATACGATCTGTGAAAACTGTGGTATCAAGACGGTAGAGAACTGATAAGTAAGACTTCTTTCTAAGTTAGGTGTAATAGGTTGGGTCTGAATACTAACAAACTGTTCAAGAGCGATTCGCAACGCGTGGCATTTTCGTCATGCGTTGGTGTAAGTGACTAAGGTGGTATGCGGCGGCATCGGTATTGCGTTGCTCACACCTTAACAGGGCGTTAGGAGTTTGCGCATGAAATTGATTTTTAGTGTCGCTTTAACATTGTTTGCATTCAGCTCTAACGGAGCAGAGCAAGTAACCACAAAAGATTTGTACGAGAAATTCAACATGAGAACTGTCTATAGCTCTTATGGTCAGAATTTAAAGTGGTATTGTGAAAGTTATCCTAGAGAGTTCTTTTCTACAGAAGAGGCTTCGTTTGTTTCTGATAGTCGACTTGAGTTAGTGTCAGGTGACAATGTTTGGATTTTCACTATTTCAGAGCCAAATATAGTTACTATTGGAAATCAGATAACATCGGGTACATATAACAGCGTCTCAACGTATGAGCTTTACTTTGACCCTCGGACTCAGGACTGGAGGGCAAATGAAACATATATAGACATACCGAAAGATTGTGAACGCTATGAATAAAACTCCTAACAAACTGTTCAAGAGGGATTCGCAACGCGTGGCATTTTTACTATGCGTTGGTTTTAGTGATTAAGGTGGTATGCGGCGGCTTCGGCATTGCGTTGCTCACCCCTTAACAGAGCGTTAGGAGGGATTATTTTGAAGCGATTTTTACTAGCAGCTTTATCCATAGTGTTTTTGACAAGTGATTCAAGTTCTTGCAAAAGCAGAAACGACCCTAGTAGTCCTATAAATATCGCAATTTATCAGATGATTGAGGGAAAAAGCAGCTCGTATGCTCAACGTTTGTTGAAGAAGGGAATGGACGTTAATACAGTCAATTCATGTGGAGCGTCACTATTACTCATGGCGTCATTTCTTGGTGACCATGAACTGGTAAAAACTTTACTATCAAGTGGTGCGCTCCCCAACATACAGAATTATGAAGGGAATAGCCCAGTTTTTGCATCTGCTAACTTCTCCAATAACAAAATATTAAAGCTACTTCTTGATAATGGAGGTGATCCCAATTTACTTCTTACTCAGGAGTATGTTTACAACTCACCATTAATGATTGCTGCAATCAATGAGAATATTGAAGGTGTTAGGTTATTATTAGAGGCGGGAGCCGATTGTAATTACCGCAATCAATTGGGAAATTCAGCAAGAAAAATTGGTGAGGCTTCATTGAATTTAGAGCTGAAAGCGTTGCTTATGGCGTGCGAAAATCCCACCTAACAAACTGTTCAAGAGGGATTCGCAACGCGTGGCATTTTTACTATGCGTTGGTCTTAGCGATTAAGGTGGTTTGCAGAGGCATCGGTATTGCGTTGCTCACCCCTTAACAGGGCGTTATAACACAGAATCAACTTCTTGCTCAAAAGGATTAGTTGAACTATTATTTGTACGTTATTTTGTACTAATGGGAGTTCAATATGAGTCGTATTCATTTCGATCAAGATATTCAGCCTTTATCTGAGTTTCGTGCCGGTGTAGCTTCATACATCAAACAAATCAATGAGACTCGTCGTCCATTGGTTATTACGCAACGTGGCAAAGGTGTTGCTGTTGTTCTCGATGTTGCTGAGTATGAAGCAATGCAAGAGAAAATCGAATTACTGGAAGAAATGCGCACAGCAGAAGCTCAGTTAGCTTCTGGTCTCGGTGTTTCCAATGATGATGCGCGTGCTCAAGTACTTGGGCGCATTAAGAAATGAAAGTAGTCTGGTCTCCATTAGCACTTCAGAAACTAGGTGATGCAGCGGAGTTTATTTCTTTGGATAATCCACCTGCGGCAGAGAAGTGGGTAAACGAAGTTTTTGATAAAACTGAACTCCTTGGAAGTATGCCTGAAATGGGGCGGTTTGTTCCTGAAATGCCACCATACGAATTATCGTGAAATCATCTTTGGTCACTATCGTATTATCTACAGTTTAAGTCACGAAATTCGCGTACTAACAGTTCGTAATTGTCGTCAAATTTTATCGGAAGATGACGTGTAAAACTGTGTTATAACAAACTTTTTAAGAGTGATTCGCAACGCGTGGCATTTTTGCTATGCGTTGCGTTTAGTGTTTAAGGTGGCATGCGGAAGCATCGGTATTGCGTTGCTCACACCTTAACAGGGCGTTAGTATTCAGGAGGAAAATTAGTGCTTCATCAGATAGACAAATATCAGTGTTCTGCTTGTAACATTAAATCTAAACATATTACCGTATTGATTAGGAACCCAAGTCCTTTTGCTGGTGTAAAACATCAAAAGCGTAAAGAGTTTATTGCTGGGTTAATCAAAGGTTGGGCAGTTGGTCCATTTTTAGCTTCTATGGATGAGTTTTCTCGGCATACGATCTGTGAAAACTGTGGGATCAAAACGATAGAGAACTGATAAGTAAGACTTCTTTCTAAGTTAGGTGTAACAGGTTGGGTCTGAATACTAACAAACTGTTCAAGAGGGATTCGCAACGCGTGGCATTTTCACTATGCGTTGGTTTAAGTGATTAAGGTGGTATGCGGCGGTTTTGGTATTGCGTTGCTCACCCCTTAACAGGGCGTTATATACCTAGGGAGAATAAAGGTGAAAAATAAAATAAAGTTAGTTTACTCATTGTTATTGCTAGTAGTTCTTACAGGCTGTGCATCTACGTTGAAACCGCAAGATCTTGAGGAAGTTGAAACCGTCGGGGTAGTTAACGAGTTTCCTGAATATCCTAACTTTGTAACGACTGGTACAACGATATTTAACAACGATTATGATGCAGTTAAAGATAGTTCTTTCTCTGATTTACTTGTTAAAACGGTCAAAGACTATGTCGAGGCAAAAGGGATGTCGGTTAAGCTTATCTCGGAGTCAGAAATCGGTGATGTTGATATGGCTATAAAGCTTGTACCTAGAGATATTTATGGTGTATCGAATACTTTCGGCTATGGTGTCCATCAACAATCAATCTTTGGTAAACGAATGGGTGCGATAACATATGTATCGTTAAATGTTGTTCCATATATTGATGGCGACAGCAAATGCAGTACGTGTTACTTAAAAGGGGTTAAGGTTCTCGACATCGAAGAGCTTCCCGCGCAGTTCTCACTTTTATCTCAAGATGAACAAGCGCATGTAAAAGATAGTCTTGATAACAATATCCAAGAAACACTAACTAAAATTCTAATCGATAGCGGTATATAACAAACTGTTTAAGAGTGATTCGCAACGCGTGGCATTTTTACTATGCGTTGCGTTTAGTGTTTAAGGTGTTATGCGGGAGCTTTGGTATTGCGTTGCTCACACATTAACAGGGCGTTATGTAGCCACGAGAGGACGGTAAGTTAAAGGATTTATATATGTTAAATATTCGCCAAGCTCGCATTGAAGATATCAGTGTTATCAAGAAACTACAGTTTCAGCTTAATGAGTATCATCAAGCAAATTTACCTGATGACTTCTTATCACTGGAAGAAATTGAACAAAAAATAGACCTACACAAGATAATCGAAAGTGAAAGCTCGATTTTTCTGGTAGCCGAAAGCAAAGGGCAGTTAGTAGGTTTTGTTTTTGGTGAGCTATGGGTTCGTAAGTCTTGGACGCTCAAACAGCGAAAAATCGCGAGCATTGAACAAATAGTAGTGGATTCATGCTTTAGAAGCCAAGGCGTTGGATTGGCGCTAATAGAGGCATTTGAGGAAAGGGCTATTTCTAACGGCGGAGAAGAGCTGTTTTTAGAAGTATATTCCTTCAATGAATCTGCTTTAGGTTTGTATCGCAAAGCTGGTATTGCCCCCAAAATCCTAATTGGGCAGAAAGCACTAAGCTGAAAGTCGGCTACATAACAAATTGTTCAAGAGTGATTCGGCACGCGTGGCATTTTTACTATGCGTTAGTTTTAGTGGTTAAGGTGCTATGCGGAGGCTTCGGTATTGCGTGCCTCACACCTTAACAAGGCGTTATGTAGCCACGAGAGGACGGTAAGTTAAAAGGATTTATATATGTTAAATATTCGCCAAGCTCGCATTGAAGATATCAGTGTTATCAAGAAACTACAGTTTCAGCTTAATGAGTATCATCAAGCAAATTTACCTGATAACTTCTTATCACTGGAAGAAATTGAACAAAAAATAGACCTACACAAGATAATCAAAAGTGAAAGCTCGATTTTTCTGGTAGCCGAAAGCAAAGGGCAGTTAGTAGGTTTTGTTTTTGATGAGCTATGGGTTCGTAAGTCTTGGACGCTCAAACAGCGGAAAATCGCGAGCATCGAACAAATAGTAGTGGATTCATGCTTTAGAAGCCAAGGTGTTGGATTGGCGCTAATAGAGGCATTTGAGGAAAGGGCTATTTCTAACGGCGGAGAAGAGCTGTTTTTAGAAGTATATTCCTTCAATGAATCTGCTTTAGGTTTGTATCGCAAAGCTGGTATTGCCCCCAAAATCCTAATTGGGCAGAAAGCACTAAGCTGAAAGTCGGCTACATAACAAATTGTTCAAGAGTGATTCGGCACGCGTGGCATTTTTACTATGCGTTAGTTTTAGTGGTTAAGGTGGCATGCGGGAGCATCGGTATTGCGTTGCTCACACCTTAACAGGGCGTTATATTCAAAGGTAAAAATCAACATGTACGAGCAAGATAGAGGTCTCGACAAGCAGGGTTTTATCCGAAATGTCTACTCATCAAAGAACATCCAACCCGAGTTCGAAGCTGTTGTCGATGCTGTCGTTTCTGAGTTGTGTTACCGGCTACCTGATCAAGTCGATGGGATATATTTGTATGGCAGTGTGCCAAGAGGAAACGCGATTGTTGGTAGCTCCGATCTAGATGTATCCATCATACTTACAACCCCAATAAGTAAAAAGGAAGAGCAGGTATTTAATGAATTATCAGTTGTAGTTCCTAAAGAGTATCCCGAGGTGAGTAAGCTCGATATTGATCCTGGTTACCTCAATATTGTTCTAGAACCAAAAGAAAAATATCATTGGCAATTCTGGTTGAAGCACTGTTGCTGCTGTATTTGGGGGAATGACTTGTCGGCTAGGTTTTCATCGTACAAACCAAACATTGAAATAGCTCAAGCTCTTAATGGTGATTTACTAACCTTCTTGGAACAAATGAGCTCCGGATATGCTGGTATGAGTGACGCGAATGTTGCTAAGGTTCTTGGTAAGAAGTTACTAAGAGCAGCCTATTACTTCGTCGCAGCTAAAGATTGTAGTTGGTATACAGACCTATCCCAATGTGTTGAAATTGCTAAGAGGTACTATCCAGTTCAAAGCGATGATCTCGAGCTAGCATACCAATATGCTACAGGGAAACTGGAATCTAAAACTGAGGCGATTGAACTATACGAACGGTTAAGTCAAAACATTGTTCCTAGCTAAATATAAGTACTACTGAACTCACTGAAATTTGAATATAACAAACTGCTCAAGAGGGATTCGCAACGCGTGGCATTTTTACTATGCGTTGGTTTAAGTGATTAAGGTGGTTTGCGGCGGCTTTTGTATTGCGTTGCTCACCCCTTAGCAGGGCGTTAAGTGTAATGAGGGAGTTATGAAAAAAATCTTATTTCTATTATTGGTAATTTCAACATCTGTATTTGC
>NZ_JAWOVP010000026.1:0-19182 GCF_033339995.1 Vibrio sp. 1641 | reverse complement strand
GTTTCACCGACTTCACCTTCGTTGACCACTTTGTAAAGCGCGCGAGCATGGTCTTCCACAAACAGCCAATCTCGGATCTGCATACCATCGCCATACACAGGCAACGGCTTGCCATCGAGGGCATTTAAAATCATCAGAGGGATCAACTTCTCAGGGAAGTGGTACGGGCCATAGTTGTTGGAGCAATTAGTGATAAGTGTTGGTAAGCCATAAGTACGTTGCCAAGCGCGAACCAGGTGATCGCTCGAAGCTTTAGATGCAGAATATGGGCTGCTCGGCGCGTATGAAGTGGTTTCGGTGAACAAATCATCCGTTCCCTCTAAATCACCATACACTTCATCCGTAGAAATATGATGAAAACGGAATGCCGATTGGCGCGCTTCATTTAAGCCCGACCAATATTGACGAGCCGCTTCAAGCAAATGGTAAGTGCCCATCACGTTGGTCTCAATAAAAGCAGCAGGACCATCAATAGAGCGATCGACATGAGACTCGGCGGCCAAATGCATCACCCTATCGGGTTGATGCTCTGAAAACACGCGATCTAGTTCAGCTCGGTCACAGATATCTACTTGCTCAAAGTAGTAACGTTCACTCTCTGAGACATCAACCAGTGATTCTAGATTCCCTGCGTAGGTCAGTTTATCTAAATTGATGACGGTATCTTGGGTGTCACGAATGATATGTCGGACAACAGCTGACCCAATGAAGCCTGCTCCACCGGTTACTAATATTTTCATTATGAATTCTCGTTTTCGATGTTAATTGGTCTTCAAAGCATAATTATTAGAATTTCGTTGCCACGAAAACCTAATTAATACGATTAAAATACTAATAATCCCACCTACTAACGTTCCTAAAACACAGATTAAGGCCCTCCTAGGCTCGAATTTTTTTTCCGGAACGACAGCAGGGTCAATAACCTTAAATACAAACTCATCTTGTACTTCGGCCAACATTAAACTTTTTGTTTGCTCTTCAATCAGCTTGTAAAAAGTAGTTTGCATATCCGTCACTGCAGTTTTATTCAGCTGAGACTGTAAATAGCTTAAATTCTTTGTGACTTCATCTATCTTTCTTTCCCTCATCACCAAATTAATATCAGCAATAAGCCAGTCAGCCCATTGCTTGGCTAAATATGGAGAATAGTGCTTTACAGAAAGGTTATACATTCCTGAATCAGCATCTTCTGAAATGCTCAATACTTCAGTTACAAAATACTTATAGATCTCTTGCGCCGTCGGCTCTTTACTCACTAGCCCTTTAGGCACCCTAAGCCAACTTTTAGATGACATATCGTATACACTGTCATCAATAACCAAAGTGTTAGAACCTAGATCCCAACCTTTTGTCGCCATCAAAGGGATAATGAGGTCATGCTTTTTAACGAATGAATCTACAAACTTTCTTGACTTTAAAACCTGTATTGCAAGCTCTGTTTGGCTACTTTCATTTGCACCTAGATTTACTCCAGCAAGTGCAGCTAATCCACCAAGCTGGCCAGCCATTTTAGATAAACTCCCACCATCAGAGGACTCTGAAGAGGTAAGTAACACATCAGCTCTGTAGATGTTTGGTAAATTGAGCGAAAACAAAACGGCCCCAGTCGCAAATAGTGCCGTAACAATAACGACGATCCATTTATCACGCCAAAAAGCCCTAATTATATCTCTAATATCAAACCGTTCGCTTTCAAATTGAACACAAGAGTGAGGAGCCAAATTTGAGTGTCTATCTATATCCATAAGCCTGCTCTATCTGAATACAAAAGTGCTGAATTCAGTCTAATTTTAATTTCCAATCTTAATAACACCTTTTTAAAAAATAGGGCTGCCACCAGCCCCTCTTATTTAAATTACTTAAGAGCGTTAATCGCTACACCGGTTTGATATAGGATCTGTGTCGCAGCTGTCCAGGTACTTAGTGCATCTCTATAGTCAGTGTCAATTGGTACAACGATAGTATCGCCAGCTTTTAACCCTTCTTTATTATTTCCGAACCAATAACCTGATGAAGGCTTGTAAACAGAACCATCTGCACGCACTACAAAAATACGGTCTTCGTCCGCTTGTTTCTTAGCTCCACCCGCTTTGTTCAAGTAATCATCAACATCAAGTTTGTTGTCTAACAAGTAGGTAATTGGAACCTGAACTTCTCCCATAATTGATACTGTGTTTCGGAAAGTTGGAACGAAGAGGAAATCACCGTCCTCAAGCATAAAGTCTGCTGAGCGCTCGCCTTTTAAAATACGGTTTAACTGTACTACCATACGGCCAAGTGCTTTGCTTCGACTTGCTTCCTCTACAAACGCTAACGTTTTCTCTGGGTCTGAAATTACAGAGCCCATATTACTATCGGCTCGGAACGTCTTCTTCGCGGTTTCTTTGCGCATATCTGCTGCATATTGGTTTAAAAGCTTCTGCTCTTGTAAACGCAATGCTTCACGCGTAAATATCGCTCCTTGAGGATGAGCAAACTCTGTGAGACCACCTGCTCGGTCCAATAACTCACTTAAGGTTTCACCTTGACGCACGGTATAGGTTCCTGGGAAACGAACTTCACCCTGTAAAGTGACTGTGCTTTGTAGCTTCACATTTGGCTTTTCTAAGATGTTCAAACGATCTCGCCCCACGATAACTGCATCGTCTGAAGCACTACCTTGAATTGCTTTACGCAGATCAATACGTTCAACATCAATATAAGCACGTTCATCCGCACTATTAATCGCAGTTCGTGCTAGTTCTGCATTAATTGTAAATGCGTTGTAAGTCAAACCACCAGCTGCTTCAATAAGCGTTGATACCGTCATTCTTGGAGTAATCGGATAACGCCCTGGGTGCTTGACTTCACCAAAGACTTCAGCAATTTGAGGGGCTAGCCCCAAACGAGACTGTTGCTGAAGTTGTAACAACACAGGGGCAAGTAAAGTGCGACGAGTATTTTGCTTCAGCTTTTCAAAGTCTTCCTCTGTAATCTCTTTACCACGGAAAATGATTTTAGCTGGTTTCGCCTGCTCTGTGGTGCTCGGGTTGTTCAGCGTACCGTTTGCTGAATGCGAAACGGCAACAGAAGAACTCATCACTTCTTGCTCTTTCTGTTGTTCCAGCTCAGCTTGCTCTTGCGCTTGCTCCAATGTTTTTGCTTTTGCAACAGCCTCTTGTGTTGCCAATGTATCCAAGTCTTCGTTATTAAAGCGGTTGAAAACCAATATACGATCTCGTGATTGTAACTGGAGGTTGTCTTGGCTACCTGGTGATAGAATTGCGTTGGCTAAGCTTAGTTGGAACACTTCAATATCACGTTGCGGATTAATCTCTCTAACCACAACCGCATAGTTAACATCCGCTGTAGAATTAAAAGCTGAGTCAACAGATTTAAAAAGATCAGCAACACGAAGACCATTGCGCCATTCCACATAGCCAGGATGACGAACATCTCCCTCTATCTGTACGTAACGAGTAAGCTCTTCGCTTTTTTTCAAGATCTTGATGGCATCGCCATTTTTAACTTTACTCTGTCGATCTTGCGTTTTATTGAAATCAAGCGTCAGAGCCTCACGAGCGCCATGTGAAGCGTAGCGTTTTATCTCCAATTGCTCGACATGGGCATTCGCAGTAAAACCACCAGCCATCTGAATAAGTTGCTGGTATGTTTCACCTTGCTTGACTTCATAAATTGCAGGGCGGTTGATTTCGCCTTCTATAGACACTGTATCGTTAACAGAGCCAATTAAAACAACATCATCCGGTAGTAAGCGCACATCATTACTTGCATCACCTTTTAGTAAAAGGTCATACATATCCAACTTACGAATGATTTTACCATCACGCTTTAGCTGGATATCTCTCAGCGCCCCACTTTCACCAAAACCGCCACTGTAATAAATAGCTTGTGAAATTGTCGTTAATGCGCTAACCGTGTAGGCACCAGGCTTATATGCATCCCCCATTACAAACACTTGCATGGTGCGTAATTCACCCAATGAGATATCACTGCGCACACCAATCATTTGCTCTTTTACACGTTGCGTCAGAGAGTCTCGAACATCAGAAAAGTGCATGCCAGCAACATTTACCGGCCCAAGTGAGGGGAAGTTGATTGTGCCCGCACGATTTACGCGTAAACGATGCGTTTCATTCTCCTTACCAAACAACTGCACAATGATTTCATCACCTGCTCCCACGGTGTAATTTGCTGGCACAGGAACATCACTGATCGGAGCAAAGGTGCTTGGAGAACCAGCAAAAAGATCTAAACCAAAGCGTTTAAGCTCTCCCTGCTCACCTTTTTTGAGCCATTGTTCTTCGACATTGGAAGATACAGCGCTACTAGCTTCAGTTCTAGGTTGGATTACTTGCGGATTTTCGTAAGGAGACTTGTTTGAAGATGAACTAGAAGGAATGGAGAAACCATACTTACTCGCCAAGGCCTTTTGTTGGTCGGCGGGTAGATTTTGAAACATTTTCATTTGTTCTGGAGTGGGTGTTTGTGCCATTGAATAAGACGCAAACGTACTTGCCAATATAAAAGCGGCAATAGAGAAATATCCTTTAAACATGGTATGTCACTATAATAATTGAATAAAAGACCCTAGCCCCAAGTTTGAGCTCTAGGTATTTAAATTAGAAACGGTGCTGAAAACCCAATGTAATCGAGTTAAGGCGAACTTGGTCTTCAGAGACGTTATCAACGAACTCAAATATCACCGCGCTTTGGTTATTTAAAGCGTAGTGCATACCTAACCCAAAACTAAATCCTTGTTCTTTGTGAGAACCTACATTTTGTAGATCAAGCTGAACGCTTGAATACCCAGCTAAACCATAAAGTGCAACTCGCTCTGAAACCGGCATATTCAACTTAACAAAGCCGCTCAAAGCGCTATCAACGGCAAGACCACTGTCACGTTGAACTGATGTCCCATAACGTCCTTCGAGACCAATGTAGTCATTAAAGAAGTACCCTGCTTGCGCACTAAGAAGGAAAGGACTCCCCTCTTTTACGGACTCAGAAGACGAGCTTTTCAATTCTGCATTTGAGTAGCTCACTAACGCACCAGCATAAAAATCGGCTGACGCTGAAAAAGAACTCAGGCTCAAGCCCAGTGCACCAAGTATTCCCAAACAATGCTGCTTTCTTATCACGTAAAAGTTCCTAGTACTGGTAATAATATGGGCTGCCAAAGCAAAGTTAAGCGTGCTATGCAGGCCATTAAATACTGAAGAGTTGGCACGCTACCGCCCTGAGGCGTTGAGCGTAAGCCACTGTATCGCTTTCTATATGGTGTAAGTAAAAACGACCTATTTCCTCCAAACCTCTAGTTCTGGAGGAAATAGACCGACAAATTATGCACTCTTGATAGTTTATCAGCAAGCAAGGGAGCAAGATAACCGCGCAATGTCACGCTGGTGTTAGAAATGAGATCGAAAGCCATGGCAAAATAAGAAACTATTTACATGCTAAGGCTTTTTTATCTAGAATATAATTTGGAGCATTTTTTATGCTACCAAACATCGATGTTTTTATACCGGATACACAAGGATTAATAATGAAGAATACAGCTCTAGCTATTCTTATGGCTCTAAGCGCAACAACTGCATTTGCAGCAGAAGAAGCAGGCTCAACAGGCACAGCTTCTGCGTCAGCAACTGGCACTACAGCTGTAGGTGTAGGCGCAGCAGCAGCAGTAACTGTAGTAGCAGTTGCAGCGTCAGATAGCGACTCAACATCTACTTCAACATCTACTTCTACTTCTACTTCTAACTAATTTCGTTTTGTAGAACAGAAGCCAATCGCCCTGAATGACTCAGGGCGATTTTATTTGTAAGAGGGAATAATGAATATCTTCCGAATACCTAAATGGATACGCCAACTCCTCATTCTTCCACTACTCCTTGTACTCTTTGGCTGCACACAGAAATTCAATGATGTTTCAGCAACCGTCCAAGAAGCCTACGGTAACTACATTGATGTCGAGATGACACCAGAAGAAATCAATGCTATTCCATATGCCAGTGCCTATTTGAAACTTGGAAATCAAAAACAGGTGTTTGTTGTTTTAGCTTTTGCGGAACAAAACCAACTCAGCGGCAAAAAACAACTGAAATGGGTAAGCGCCGATAAAGCTATGATCGTTACAGAGAATGGGCACATCGTCAAAACGATTGGTCTACAGAGTGGGGACTTAGCAGGTGTTTACGGTGACGTTCCAGATTTTTCTTTAGACTCAACCTCTGTCAACTACACACTTTCATACGATTGGGCAACACAATACCGTTATGGCTTTCCTGCAAATATAACGCGTTCTTACTCAGGCCAAGAAACGTTAACAACACCTATTTCTAGCACTATGACCAACGTATATAAAGAAGTTGTTGAGTTTAGCAGTCTTTCTCAATCGGTCGAAAACTACTATTGGGTCAATGAACAGGGTCAGGTCGTTAAAACCTTACAACACCTAGGGCCAAATATGATTCCGGTTGAGTTAACCATTTTGAAGGGATATAGCAAATCATGAGCAAGCAACTACTCACATTATTCGGTTTGGTCATGCCGCTTTTGAGCATGCCTAGCTTCGCTCAAACAGAAACCTCTGCTATGCAACCATTAAATGTTGAATTGCTAGAAGCAGGCAAACGGCTACAATTTCAAGGGCCGGCTCGTTTAGAAAGTGTGTTAGCACTTGCTAGGGAGCAAAGCGTCTCTCTGCAATACTCTCTTGGTACCACTTTGTTTGATAAATCGGAACGCGCCGAGAAAACTTCTACCGCTTTAAAGAACTCAGTGCTCAATCAAATGATTCAACACAATTTGGTCGCACATCCATTCTACAAATTTATTCAGAAGCAAAACTTTGCACCACGCTTACTGTCTGCGATCGATGTTGATAAAATTCGACTAAATAAATTCGACAATCCGCTTTTGCGCGGCAATTACCTGCTCGCAAGCCCTCTACGCGAAGAGAAAGTGTATTTCTTGGGAAACCTAAATAGCGTGTATTCTATTAAAGAGCAAGCAGGCATCCCTTTGCAGAAACAAATAGAGAATTTGAAAAGTAGCATTGGTGCATTATCAACACCACCAGTGTTGATCTACCCAGATGGTCACGTAGTTAAGCCACATCATGGAGCTTGGTTAACAGCACAATATTACTTACCGCCTCTGACATTGGTATATATTCCGTTTGGTGATCTTGAATACTCCGAAATGGACCAAGATATTATCCGCCTACTCACTCAATTGATACCAAATTCCAAAAAGAGACCACAATGATGCCAATTAGAAAAAGCTTAACCCTTTCTTTAATGGGCCCTGCATTGGTTTGGGCTCAAGATATACCCTTTGAGGCTCCCTCGTTACAGCCTTCTCAATCTGATTTTGGTGGTGTTGGTTTAATGCAGATGCCAACCGGACGTATGGCTCCTGAAGGGGAATTCAACTTTTCTGTAACAGGTAGTGATGAGTACCTTTTTTACAATGTGACTCTGCAACTCATGCCGTGGTTAGAAACAACCATCCGGTACACACGAGTCCACGATCTTCCTTATTCGTCATCCTTCCCCGATGTTGACAATGAATATACAGACAAGGGGATAGATTTTAAATTTAGATTATGGGAAGAATCTGAATACATGCCAGAAATTGCCCTAGGAGTGAGAGACTTTGCTGGTACAGGCCTTTTTGATGCTGAGTTTATTGCAGCGACAAAACGATATTCTAATTCGAAATTAGGTACTTTTGATTTTACTTTGGGTATGGGCTGGGGCTACCTGGGAACTAGAGATACGGTCACAAATCCTTTTTGTAAAGCATCAGACAAATTCTGTGATAGGCCTTCCGAATTTCTATCTACAGGAGGAACAACTAACTTCGATAGAGCCTTTAAAGGCCCTGCTGCACTTTTTGGTGGTATTGAATATCAAACTCTTCATAAACCACTTCGCTTCAAGCTTGAATATGACGGTAACGATTACAGCACAGACTACCCAGTTGTTCAGGCCGGTGTAGATATGTCTCCCCACACACCATGGAACTTTGGTGTTCTCTATCGTCTAGGCATGGCCGATTTTCGTTTAAGTTATGAACGCGGCGATACTTTAGTAGCAGGCTTAACGCTAAACACTAATTTCAATGACATGCCATCATTCTGGCGAGACACACCAACCCCAGAAGTGGAAGATAACCAACCCAAAGAACTGTCTGATGTTGATTGGGAACGTGTGACAGAAGATTTAGACAAAATTGCTGGCTATCGAAACACGCGTGTTTATGTTGATAACAATACAGTAACTGTCGTTGGTGAGCAGAAAAAATATCGTGACCGTACAGAGGCACACGAAAAAGCGGCAGCTGTACTCCATAATGAAATGCCTGACGATATTGATACCTACGCGATCAATGAACGTAGCCGAGGCTTAGTCGGCGAACAAACGATTATTTCCAAAGAGAAATATCGCGACTTTGCCCAAGTTAATTACATCAATCCGAAAATAGAAGATGCAACATCAAGGGCTACTACTAAGCCAATGGGAGAATCTGTCTACGATGGTTTTGAACGTTTTGATTGGGGCTTTGCACCTAAACTAGTTCAAACTCTCGGAAACGCTGAAGATTTCTATCTCTTTAGTGTAGGGCTAAGCGGTAATGCCTCATATTGGCTGACGGACAACCTTGAAATTGGCGGTTCGTTATACTGGGATTGGTATAACAACTACGATAAGTTTATTTATGTCACTCCACCTGATGGCACTACTGTTCCTCGTGTTCGCACCATGTTCCGCGCTTACCAAAATGAACATGCTGTAACCATGTCAAACTTACAATTGACTTGGTTCCAAGAGTATTCCGATACGATGGATCAGCAATTCTACGCGGGCTATCTGGAGAGTATGTTTGCTGGAGTCGGTACCGAGTTTCTTTACCGTCCACAAGGAGCTAACTGGGCGATTGGCGCTGACGTCAACGTAATTTCTCAACGTGATCCACAAAGTTACTTCGGTGTTTACGATGAGAAATGGCAAAACGTGCCAGAATATGGACGTCCGTTCCAAGTTATTGATAAAGGCTTCACTGGTTTTGTATCTGGTTACTACTACCCTCAATGGGAATTCCTACAAGATTTGATGATCCAAGTCGATGTTGGTCAGTTCCTAGCTGGTGATGTTGGTACACAAATCAATGTTTCTAAGCAGTTCAAGAGTGGCGTAATTGCTGGTGCCTTTGCGTCATTTACAGACTTGTCTGCGGATGAATTTGGTGAAGGTAGCTTTACCAAAGGTTTCTACTTGTCTATCCCATTTGACATCATGACCGTTAAGCCAAGCAACAATCGTGCGAACTTTAGTTGGCAGCCTCTTACTCGTGACGGAGGACAGAAACTCGGACGTAAATACAGCTTGATTGAGTTGACCGACGAGCGAAATCCTTGGTATCAAAGGCCTAACCGTTCGGATGTGGAATAATAAAGTAATCAAGGGAGCTGCGGCTCCCTTTTTCATATCTAGATACTGAGTCATAGAAGACTAAAACCTATCTTCCTGCTTCCAATAGCGCTACTTTTCGTTTCTTGCTAGAATTCCAGAGAAAATTTTAATCTATGGTGGAAGTTCTATGATCATCGTAACTGGTGGCGCTGGCATGATCGGCAGCAACATTGTTAAAGCACTAAACGAAGCTGGTATTAACGATATCCTGGTTGTCGACAACCTAAAAAATGGAAAAAAATTTAAGAACTTAGTTGATCTGGACATCACAGATTACATGGATCGTGACGACTTTCTGACCCAAATTATGGCGGGCGATGATTTTGGTCCGATTGAGGCAATTTTCCACGAAGGTGCTTGCTCTGCAACGACTGAGTGGGATGGTAAGTACATGATGCTAAACAACTACGAGTACTCTAAAGAGCTGCTTCATTACTGTTTAGATCGCGAGATTCCATTCCTATACGCTTCTTCAGCAGCCACTTACGGCGATACAGATACTTTCGTTGAAGAACGCGAATACGAAGGCGCACTGAATGTATACGGTTACTCGAAACAGCAGTTTGATAACTACGTTCGTCGCCTATGGCAAGACGCTGAAGAACATGGTGAGACCCTTTCTCAAATCACTGGCTTCCGCTACTTCAACGTATATGGCCCACGTGAAGACCACAAAGGTAGCATGGCATCAGTTGCGTTCCACCTAAACAACCAACTTAACGCAGGTGAAAATCCTAAATTGTTCGCGGGCAGCGAATCATTCAAACGCGACTTTGTTTACGTTGGTGATGTCTGTAAAGTAAACCTGTGGTTCTTAGAAAACGGCGTATCAGGCATTTTTAACTGTGGTACTGGCCGTGCTGAATCTTTTGAAGAGGTAGCAAAAGCAGTTATCAAGCATCATGGCAAAGGCCAAATTGAAACCATCCCATTCCCTGAGCACCTAAAAGGCGCTTACCAAGAATTCACACAAGCGGATCTGACCAAACTGCGCACCGCAGGCTGTGATGTTGAATTCAAGACAGTTGCAGAAGGCGTTGCCGAATACTTGACTATCCAAAACAGTTAAGCACCACAAGGTGGTAGAACCATAACCTGCCACCTTTACTCAAATGCAATAGCCTGTATCATTCCTAACTATCTTTTTTCTCATTTAAACCACTTCGCCCGTACACGAATAGGTAACTAGACACGCCATGACCATAAAACGTGATGACTTCGACCCTAAAGCATATAACCCTGAGTTTAAGCGCCACTTTCTGTCGCCTAAGTACTGGGGCACGTGGTTAGGTGTTATCTTATTTTTACCTTTATCATTAATGCCACTGGGTTTACAAAAGTGGTTGGCGAAAACCATAGCCAAAAAACTGTCGAAATCCCACAAGGGGCCAGCTCACCGAGCGAGGGTTAACTTTGAGCTGTGTTTTCCGGAAAAGTCGTTCCAAGAACGTGAAGCTTTGATAGAAAAAACACTCTACACAGCAGCCATGTTCTTTTTTCGCTTCGGGTTACTAAGTTTACGCTCACCAAAATGGCTTCAGAACCGTTGCCAAATTCGCGGCCTAGACATTTTACGACAGCACATTGATAACAACGAAAATGTGATTTTAATGGTTCCCCACTCTTGGGCAATTGATGTGCCTGCTATCTTGCTCGCGTCAATGGGAATGCCAGTTTCTGCAATGGCGAAGAAACAAAAGAATGATGTTGCTGACTGGCTAATGCACAAGCAAAGAGTCCAATACGGTGGCCGTGTTTATGAACGCTCAGGTGGCATTAAGCCTTTCCTGAAATCCATTCGAGATGGCTATGTAGGGTATTACCTACCCGATCAAGATCACGGCCCAGAGCATAGTGTGTTTGTGGATTTTTTTGCAACACGTAAAGCAACGCTACCTGGTTTAGGCAAAATTGCGAAACTATCACGCTCAAAAGTACTGCCTCTATTTGCGTCGATGAACACTGAAGATGGTACGTTTGATATTGAGATTTTACCAGCGTTTGAGCTGGATAAAGGCGAAGAGCAAGACGCTCGTACCTGTAATGAAGCCATTGAATATTTTGTCGGTGATAAACCCGAACAATATATGTGGGTACTACAGTTGCTGCACTCTCAAGAAGACGGCAATAACTATTACAATTTGTTTAAACCAAGATATAACAGCGACTGGAAAGTGCAGTGAAAGTATTTGTCGTAAGCTTGGCTCGATCGCTAGATCGCCGAGAACGTATTGAAGAAAAGTTAAAACAACAAGGCATTACGTTTGAATTTTTTGATGCAGTAGATGGCTCTGTTGACCGTTTTCTTCATTCAGAAAAAAGTCGTCCTACCATTACTCTACGCCGCAAAGGGTATCAATTAAAAACCAGTGAAGTCGCCTGTTTTGCAAGCCATTACGAGTTGTGGGTTCGCTGTGTTGAGCTTGATGAACCGATCGTCATCTTAGAAGACAACGTCGACCCCGTAGAAGGGCTGAAGCAAGTACTCGAACATACCCTTCCATTGACTTCTAATTATGACTACATCAAGTTGTCTGCCACTCAGAAGCGTGTATTCACCCCAATCGTACCTATTGATGATAATCATATGCTAGGGGGATACTCAGCAGGCACTTGTGGTACCACCGCTTATATCGTCACACCTAAAGCAGCCTCAAAGTTTGTTATGCATGCTCAAGAGTTTATTGAACCAGTCGATGACTACATGGAAAAACCATGGAGACATGGTGTTCAAGTTTACAGCGTGTCTCCAGATCTCTTTACTAGAGCAGAGATTGCTTCGACGATTGGTGGTAAAAGAAAAGATAAATCCAAAATGACTCTTGCGAATAAAATATACGCTGAACTTTTTAGAACTTATGAGTCAATTTTGAAATTCCTATACTGGAAAAACAAAGCATGAAGATTTTAGTCATTGGCCCTGCATGGGTCGGCGATATGGTAATGTCGCAATCGTTATATATCGTATTAAAGCAACGCCATCCAGATAGCCAAATTGACGTTATCGCTCCAGGATGGTGTAAACCGATTCTTGATCGTATGCCAGAAATCCACCAAGCGATTGAAATGCCTATCGGTCATGGTGAGTTTAACTTATTAGGCCGCAGGGAAATTGGTAAATCATTACGTGAAAAGCAATATGACCACGCCTATATCTTGCCTAAATCAGCGAAATCAGCACTGATCCCATGGTTTGCCAACATTCCTCTTCGTACTGGCTGGAAAGGAGAAATGCGCTATGGTTTATTGAATGACTTACGCCCTAACATGAAGTCTTTTCAGTACATGGTAGAGCGCTATGTAGCGTTAGCTTATCCAAAAGCAGAAATGGTGGATTCTAACTCTCTTGGCGGGCTTGAAACTTTACCTCGCCCACGCCTTGCAATCAACGAAGCAGAGCAACAAGCCACGCTCAAAAAGTTCAACTTAACGCAAGACCAACCAATTATTGGACTGTGCCCAGGAGCAGAGTTTGGTCCTGCCAAAAAATGGCCCGAAACACACTACGCTGAAGTTGCGACGCAAATGGCTCGTTCTGGGCATCAAATCTGGTTGTTTGGTTCTCAAAAGGACTTAGAGACTTGTAACAATATTCGCGCACTTGTTCCGACGCAATTCCATGAGGACATTCACGTTCTAGCAGGCCAAACCAGCTTAATTGAAGCGGTCGACTTACTTGCTGCATGTAAGACTGTTGTCGCGAATGACTCAGGCTTAATGCATGTGGCAGCTGCGGTTGGTTGTAATGTTGTTGCCGTGTATGGCTCAACTTCACCGAAGTACACCCCCCCACTCGCAGAAAAAGTGGAGATTGTTCATACCGATATTGATTGTCGCCCTTGTTTCCAGCGTGAATGTCAATACAAACACCTTAAGTGCTTGACAGAACTTTCGCCTAAGCAAGTGCTAGATAGCATCCAAAAACTTGACGCCATTACGATAAGCTCATGTTAGTTCGTATTGTTTATACCTTACTACTCGCTCTAGCGTCACCGCTGCTTTTATTTGGTTTGTACAAGAGCAAACCAAATAAGCCTAAGTTCGGCTCTCGCTGGAAAGAGCACTTTGGTATCACTCCCAAGCTAAAAAGCAACGACAAACCTATTTGGATACATGCTGTATCTGTTGGTGAAAGCATAGCAGCAACACCTTTAATCAAAGCCCTTAAGGAACAAAACCCCGAACAATCTATTCTAGTTACTACAACAACAAGTACCGGAGCTGAACAGATTGCTAAGTTGGGTGATTTAATTGAACACCGCTATATGCCAATTGACTTTGGTTTTGCTATCAAAGGTTTTCTTAAAGCAGTACAACCAAAACAAATGTTGATCATCGAGACTGAGCTGTGGCCAAACACGCTTCACAATGTTCACAAAGCGGGTATCCCTATAACTGTCGTGAATGCGCGCCTATCTGAAAAATCGTGTCAGAACTACGCTAAAATACAGCGGCTTTTTAACCAGCTTCATCCATGCCTAACTCAAGTACTCTGCCAAACGGATTCAGATGCAGAGCGCTTCGAACGCTTAGGCGTTAAGAAAAAGAAACTATCCGTTACTGGCTCGATTAAGTTCGATATTCAAATATCAGAGCAAGTGAAACAGCAAGGACAGCAGCTTCGAGCCCAACTTGGAAACGATCGTCCGATTTGGATTGCAGCTAGCACCCACAAAGGCGAGGACGAACAGGTATTAGATGCACATAGACAAGTTTTAAAATCTCATCCAAATGCTTTACTCGTTTTGGTTCCTCGCCATCCAGAACGATTTGATGATGTATTCACGCTTTGCCAACAGCAAGGCTTTAACACTGTGCGTCGCACTTCAACTCATGCAGTAGAGACGAATACTCAAGTATATCTCGGCGATACTATGGGTGAGATGCTAACGTTGATGGGTGCAGCGGATATCTGCTTTATGGGCGGTAGCCTAATTGGAGATAAGGTTGGTGGGCACAATGTGCTAGAGCCTGCCATGTTAGAAAAAGTCATAATCACTGGCCCTAGCTATTTCAACTTTAAGGAGATTGTATCTGACTTATTGGATATAGATGGGATATTACTAGCCAGTGATACAACCGACTTGGCTAAGCATCTAACATCCCTTCTTTCACAACCATCCTTAAGTGAACTCTATGAGATAAAGGCCTGTCACTATGCAAAAAGAAACCAAGGTGCTTTAAAAAGAACTACCGATAAACTATGAATCCGAACTTTAAAAGCCAAAATTGAATTTTTGGCTTTTAAAAATTAGAAATAACTACTACTTTCGTTCACTACGAAGCGAAGTTAGGGTCTCATTGATTAGGGTGCTAGAGGTTCCTTCAGTGTAAGGGAAATAAATAACCTTACAACCTACAGCAGCTAAATCTTTCTCGTGTTCCTGCCATTTAGAAGTTTCATACCAATCATCTCCTACGAATAGATAACTCGCATGATTCTTTCTCGCTGCAGAGGCTTTATCCATATCTTTTTGAGGTATAGCTACATCAACATACTTGCAAGAACGTACAACCTCTATCCGCTCATGGTATGGTATTACTGGTTGCTTACCTTTATATGCGACCAACTCATCAATCGTAACTCCTACCACTAACTTGTCGCACATGGCTTTTGCGTTACGTAATAAATTCACGTGGCCAACATGAAATAGATCATATACGCCACTTGTATAACCGATAATCATTTCATCAATACCTTTAAATTTTCTTCAAACCACAATTCATAAGAAGATAATAAGTTCGGGTTGTCAAAAACCTTTGTAAGATCAACAGGAAAGCCAACTTTTCTCTCATACGCAAAGCTTTTTCCTTTAAGTGGAGCAATTAACTCACGTAGAGGTAGCTTCCCCAGTGAACCATTCATTAGTCTACCAGCACTGAATTTGATTGCGGCTTCGAATACATGATAATTGGCAATAGGATCTCGCCCTTCAATTCCAGCAGCCATTAAAGCAAAATCTAACCGCCTAAACAAAACTGGCATATGATACTTAATAAAAAAGTATCGTACTTTTTCAAAAGGAGTTAAATGATCCAATCTGGCAAATAATTCAGAGAACTCTCGATAAGTCGTAGTGTCTTGTCTTGGGACCTTATAGCAGTAAAACTCTAAAAATGTATCGAGTGAAAAACTCTCACATTCCGCAGCCCAATTAAATATACGGTCATACCCACCAAAGAATTCATCCGCACCTTCGCCCGAAAGAAGCACCTTAACTCCATCCTGAGCAGCAATTTGGGAGATACGATACAGAAGAACCTCATTAGGCACAGACATTGGTTCACCTCTTAGAGCAATTAACTCGTCAAAACAGCGTTTGTACTCATTTGCTCCACATTCATGAACGGTTAGGTTAGGAATATTTTGCTCTTGAAGAAAAGTGATATCATCATCACCTTTAAAACCAATAGTGTATAGTTTCTCAATATCAGTTAGTTGATGAATCAAATTACTGTCAATGCCTCTACTCATTAGAAGGCCAACCTTAGCATCTGAAACTAATCGACTATTGATGCCATCTCTAACTGCTTTTTCTAATTGCTCTTGCGATACATCTTCATATTGTTGAAAGAAGTTTAAGCTTTCAAAATAGCACCCATTGACAAAGCATGAACCAGGTTCAACAGTTGATACTTCTTTGAAATATGAGCCACTAAAAATGGGCGCACGAGCTGCATGATACTCTTCAATAGCTAGAGGGTTCACAGGTAAGTCAAAAAGCGCCTTCAATACATTAGGCTCAGAAGAAAATGAAATACCGTGTGGAGATTGATGATAAAATAGAGGCTTAACACCAAACTTATCCCGACACGCATGCTGCAGCTTTCCGTCTGCACTTACGTAAACGAATGCGAAAAATCCGTCCAACTCGTTCTCAATAAGATGCCCAGAGATAATAAGGTCGCTTAAGAGTGTAGTATCGCTCGTGTACTCTTTTTCAAAGTACTTTTGACCGAGCTCCTTGTAGTTAAGGATCTCACCATTAAATACTAGTATACCTCCTCGAGCATCAATAACAGGTTGATTACTACCCGAGCCTAGTTCGATAATAGAAAGCCGAGAGTGATAGGCTTTCCACCCTCCATGCTCGACTAACCCAGAAGAACAATCTGGCCCTCTAAATCGCAAGCATTCTTCAATGATTTTGCTGTGCTCTTGGATCACTCGTGGATCATTAGAAATAAAAATACCGCACATACTCTGCCTTACTTCAAATTGAGGTAGCTTTGACTGTACCAAGATGTCATCATATCGCCTAAGAGCTGTCATCTTAGTTTAAGCCCAATAATCAACCTAGCAGTTTACACTAGAACAATGTTTGGTTATAGGGGAGTCAAAACTGAAGTCGTATGTAAAAGGTTTATGGCCATGCCATTAAAGAAGTCGATCAAGACATTGAGACAAACTGTAAAGTATCAACTAAACATACTCGCCGATGAGCGACGTTTAAAAAAACTAAAAAAGAAAAATAAAATAAGAGTAGCCTTCTTTGTTCTTCATCATAGTGTATGGAAATGTGACGCAGTCTTCAGAGCAATGATGGAAGATGACTTTTTCGAACCCTTTATTTTTGTCTGTCCTTACACAGGAAAGGATGATGTATCTTGTATACAAGATGTACAAAAAAATGTTAATTTCTTCCAAAATAAAGGCTACCCAACTGTCAGCTCTTATAATAAAAATAAATCTACGTGGATTGACATTGACACTCTTGATATTGATATCATTTTTTTCACAAACCCACATAAAATAACAAAGAAAGATTATTACTCTAAAGCTTATAGTAAGTATTTATCTATTTATATCCCATATTCTCATCAAATATCAAAATACAACAATTATAAAGAACAATATAACCAACAATTTCATAATATGATGTGGAAAATATTCGCCCCACATTTTGATGAGGTGGATATTTTTAAAAAAAATTCCGACTTAAAAGGTAGAAACATCTTAGTGACCGGCTATCCTGCAACAGAGCCACTAATCAATAATGAGCTTGTTGTGAATTCACCATGGAAGAAACAGGACTCTAATAAGCTACGAGTTATTTTTGCTCCTCATCATACAATAGACACACCAGAGCTTCCTTACAGCACCTTCTTAAGCTTTTCTCAACAAATACAATCACTTTCAGAAAAGTACAAAAAAAACATTCAGTGGGCATTTAAACCTCATCCGATGCTAAAAGAAAAGCTATACAAACACAAAGATTGGGGAAAAGAAAAAACGGACACATATTATAGGTTTTGGGAGCAATCTAGCTTTAGTCAACTAGAAGAAGGAGATTACTATGATCTATTTAAAACTTCAGATGCTATGATTCATGATAGTGGCTCCTTTCTTGCGGAATATTTGTATTTAAACAAACCTGTAATGTATCTAGCATTAAATGATGGTATACGAAATTACCAAAATCCATTTGGTAATAAAGCATACGATAGTTGCACTAAAGGAAAGTCATCTTCGGACATTGAGAACTTTCTTATAGATTTAATCCATCACAAAGCACCAGTAGATCGAACATTCTTTGATAATGAATTAGCAATACACTTTAGAGAATTAACGCCAACAATGCGTATAATGAATCACTTAAAAGAAGAGTTAAAAAATTGCTAACCAATATAGGGCTACCATGTTAGCCCTATATTTTATAAAGATTCTCTAGCTACCTAAATCATTTCAGCCTTCTTATTACTTTTAAGGCATTTTCAAAATCACCACTATAAAAAAAATAACGTAATACATAACTATAAAATGCTAACTTACTTGAGGGGATAGATGCCATAAACTCAGCGGTACACATACGCTTTTTAATCGCACTCGCAACTTTAGTGGCGTTTTTACTCTCTGCATCTCGCAAGTTCATTTTAAGATCTTGCAGCTCACGCTGAGCGTTGATAACTGTGTTGTTATATTTTTCTTCACGTGTTTCTTTTGCGAACGTTGATATGCCACCTACTCGATATTGAATCCATTTTTTGTTTTCATGATGAATACCATTTAACAAAAAGGCTCGAAGGACATTGATGCGATCTTCATTGATGATATCTTTGTTGTAAGGAGCAAACTCGTTCAGTACATCAGACGTAAAAGCGGCGCAACAGCCATCTACTGCACATTTTCTATTAATAATATTTTCGAGTGTGTAAGGCTTTTTATTCTGCTTGATCGATTCAAATGGCTCAATGATATCGCCTTGCTCGGAAATTTTGTCGTAACTACCAATAATTAAGCTTGGTTTACCATTTTTCAACCAGGCTTCATAAGTTTCCTCAACTCGGTTCGGCATCGCTATATCATCGCCAGCTTGTACAATAATAAGCTTATCTTGATACTGTCCCCGCAAGGAGTTGATTTGGCTAACTAAACCAATATTGTGTTCATTGTGCCGATATTCAATATTCAATCCCTTTGGCGCAAACTCTAAAAGCGACAGAATCTTTTCATGGCTATCATCCGGAGAGCAATCGTCCAATACTAACAACTGGCTCGGCCATGCAGTTTGATGTAATGCCGCCGGAAGCGTTTTATCGAGATAACTTGATTGCTTGTAGCAGAAGAAGACGTAGACAACATCTTCCAATACTCGCACCTGCCCTTGCATAACTCTTAGACCTCAAAAGAGTTCACTGCATCGACCACAACACTTCTCTCTTGCTCACTCAAGTAAGGCGACATCGGTAATGACAGCACTTC
>NZ_JAWOVP010000025.1:0-30665 GCF_033339995.1 Vibrio sp. 1641 | reverse complement strand
AGGTTCTTATTTTTAAAGAGCTTTTCTAACATTTTCAGCAACTTAGTTGCTCGTCGTTAGGGGTGCGTATCTTACTTCACACCGTGAGAGAGTCAAGCATTTTTTTCAAATTTTTTTTCTCTCTTCCCGACTCGCTGTGTGACTTTCGTCTCAGTCCGTGTCGGTGGATGCGCAGTATAGGGGGTTGAGAAATTAGCACAAGCGTTTTTTGCAAAAAAACTTTCAACCGAACAAATAACAAGCACTCTGCATAGATACTCAACGATCTTGTCTAATATTTCGGGTTGTAGAGGATCTTTTCATGAAGAAATGCCTGACTTCCGCATTAAAAGATCGCCTATTTCTTTGTGATTTCGGTTACTGATCTTATCTCTCTTGGTTCTTTTTTCTCTTTCTACCTATATAAAGATGAAAAAAAAGAGCAGAACGATGACGAACTGCTCTTTTGGTCTTTGCTTTTTATTTGGGGTACTTCAGGTGAAGTCTTGGAAAAGTGTTTCTTCTGTATATAGAAGAAAAGATCAGAGCATCCTTGCCCTTCTCTTTACGACAGATTAGTTAGGGGTATATCTAAATGTCGTTATTGTTCGATGACGCATTGAGCTCGTAAGAGTGGAGCATGCTTGCATTCCCAATGGCGTCATCTTCAAGAGGAACTTAGTTCTTCAATACTTTTACGGTGTAGCTACCATCTTTTTGTTGGTATAGACCGTGGATGTCGGTTTCGAAACCTGGGTAATGCGCACCGATCTCACAAAGCATCTCTAGGAAGTCCAGCACAGGGCGAGACTCTTGAGTCACCATTTCACCAGGAAGTACTAGTGGCACACCTGGAGGGTAAGGAAGGATCATGTTCGCACTTACGCGGCCAACCATTTCTTCCAGTTTGATTTCTTCTACGTTACCGCGAAGCTCTTCTTGCCATGCTGCGTGTGGTGTTACTTTCATTTCTGGAAGAACATCGAACGCTTTGTACATTAGCTCTGGTAGGTTGTATTTCTTAGTTAGGTCATGAATTGCTTGTGCTAGTTCTTGAACGCGCATGCCTTCATAGAAGCTTGGGTCTTCGTTGTATAGCGAAGGTAGGAAGCTCTTGATGGTTAGGTTCAAGTCGTAGCCACGTTTAAATTCAGTTAGACCGCGTAGCAATTGCATTGCTTTTGATTTGTCGATACCGATTGAGAATAGGAACAACAAGTTGTATGGACCTGTTTTCTCTACCACGATGCCGCGCTCGTCTAGGAATTTAGCCACCAGCGAAGCAGGAATACCTGATTCTTCTAGTTCGCCTTCTTTATTCATCCCCGGAGTCAGTAACGTTACTTTGATTGGGTCAAGATACATGTGGTTGTCATCCATGTTCTTGAAGCCGTGCCATGTGTCGCTAGGGTCTAGTTTCCAACATTCTGTGGTATCAATATTTTCTGGTTGCCATACATCGAAGAACCAGCTGTCGCTTTCTGCTTCTAGACGTTTGATCTCTTTACGGAAGCGGATTGCGCGATCGATAGAGTCTTGCATCAACTTCTTACCAGTGTTGCCGCGCATCATTGCCGCTGCAGTTTCAGTAGAAGCAACAATGCCGTACTGAGGTGAAGTTGAAGTGTGCATCATGAATGCTTCGTTGAAAGATTCTTTATCAAAGTCGCCTTTCACGTGAATCATTGAAGCTTGTGAGAACGCTGCCAACAGTTTGTGTGTTGATTGTGTTTCGTAGAACACTTTGCCTGGCATCGCTTCACCACTCATACCACATTTACCTTCGTAAATTGGGTTGAAGTTAGTGTAAGGCACCCAAGCACTGTCGAAGTGGATGTGTTTACAATCTAGCGACTCTTTGATGAATTGTGTGTTGTACAACAAGCCATCGTAAGTTGAGTTAGTCACTACTGCGTAAGTTGGTGCTGTTGCACCTGGTGTTTTCGCCACTTTCTCTGCAATGACATCGCGGCTGAATTCGCTTTGTGGAATACCACCAAGGATGCCGTATGCGTTACGAGTTGGGCGGAAGTAGATTGGTGTCACGTCGCTCATCATCATTAGGTGAGTCAGAGATTTGTGACAGTTACGGTCAATCAGTACTGTGCTGCCAGCAGGTGCTGAGTACATACCAACGATTTTGTTCGATGTAGACGTACCGTTAGTTACGATGTACGAGCTGTCTGCATTGAATGTGCGTGCGATGTATTCTTCTGCATCTTTATGTGGACCTGAGTGGTCTAGTAGAGAGCCTAGCTCAGGCATTGAGATTGATACGTCCGCTTTAAATGTGTTTGGACCGTAAAAATCGTAGAAGATGCTACCAGAAGGGCTTTTCTGGAATGCAGTACCGCCCATGTGACCTGGAGTACAGAAGGTGTATTTACCTTCTTCTACGTATTTGAATAACGCTTTAGTGAATGGAGGCATGATGGCATCTTTGTATGCCTCAGTCGCTTGGTTGATTTTGATAGCGATGTCGTCAGCCATACCTAAAGCGTACTCGAAGAAGCTCACGTTTAGACGTAGGTCTGTTAGTGAAATGTCTAGAGTAGACTGTTCGTTAGCAAATGCGTGAACAGGCAGTTTTTCGTTGATTTGGCTGATACGTTCACATAGCTCTAGTGAGTATTTATCCCAGTCGAACAGCACACCACAAATGCGTGGGTTCATCTCAATCATTTTGATCAAGTCTTTATCATCTACTGGGTAAACCACTTCGTAGCCCGCTTTCTCAAGAGCAGCGTGAAGTTGACGAACTGGCTCTTCTTTAAAGAACACACCCATGTGGTTCAAGATAGCGAATATATTCATTTGGACATCTCCAAGGCGAATGAGGGCGCTCTTTGCCATTTACAGGCAATGAGTAAGGTGAGCGCCGCGTGAATTTGGGTTTTATGGGCTGGCACCGTAGTGCCAGCGTTTTGGGGATTAGTTGCTTGCTTGGGCAGGCATGTCGTCAGCGTGCATTTTCACGTACTGAGCAAGACCTGCTTTTTTGCTGTAGAACATCAAGATAACTAGAGACACGATGAAGGTTGCTGTTAGCGTACCGCCCTCTGCACCCGCTAGTGCGATGAAGCAGAACAGACAAGCCACACCAGAGAACAGCATTACGAAGCCGTTGCGTGTTGTCATACCTTCGAAGCGAATCAAGTTAATGCTTGAGTAGAAGTAAGGCAGCATAGTTAGTAGAACCGCGTCAGTCGTTAGCTGGTTGAACAGGTCTGATGCGTGTGCTGTTTTAGAGCTGAAGAACATCAGTACAACCATCAGTGCAGTCATCTTGATTGACGCAAGGATTAGACCTTTCTTAGGCACACCGTTTTTGTCAGTTTCGCCGTAGATTTTAGGGAAGTTGCCGTCGTTTGCTGCACGTTTACCTGCTTCACCTACTAGCATCATCCAAGAACCTAGCGAAGTGAAACATGCTAGCGCTGTGAATGCTGATACGAATGGTGCTGTCCAGCTACCGAATAGCTCAGTGGTTGCTAATGCAAATGGCGCACCTGATGCCGCAACTTCTGACGCTGGGAACATGCCGCTGATCATTTGAGTTGATAGGATGTAAATCACACCTGCGATACCAGTACCCAACATAGTTGCTAGTGGTACAGTACGTTTAGGGTTTTCTACCATACCAGTCGATACCGCTGCTGATTCCACACCTACGAATGACCATAGACAGATAAGAACCGCTGTTACTACCGCGTGGCTGTCAGTGCCTGCTGATACGTTCCAGTTTTGGCTGTAAAGCGCAGTATCGAAGTGCGTCCAACCAAACGCAGCTGTACCAACAACTGGGATAAGGATAAGAACTAGACCAAGCGTACATAGACGGCTTACCCAGCTACCACCAAGTAGGTTGACGAAAGTGAAGATCCATACCGATGCAATCGTCGCAATACCTGCTGGGATTGGGTTATTAAGCACAGGGAAGAATACAGAAAGGTAAGAAACACCTGTAATGGCAATAGCCAGGTTACCAATCCAGTTCGCGTGGTAATAAAGAACGCCCGTTTGGAAACCAAATACCGGAGACACTTCGCCAGCATAAGCGATAGGACCACCTTCTTGTGGGTTTTTGGTTGCCAGACGAGCGTAAACGAACGCCAGACTCAGTGCTCCGACCAAACAGATCAGCCAACTGAAGATTGAAACAGAGCCTACAGAGGCAAGACTAGAAGGTAATAGTGCAATACCACTACCCATCATGTTACCGGCTACGACACCCGTACAGGCAATAAGGCCGATTTTTTTCGCATTCGATGACATAACATCTCCAAATCTATTCTACTCGAGTCAACATGACTCAAACTGAATGGTTATTAGCGAGATGCTATGAGGAAGAACCTGCTCGACCTCGCTAAATTTCGAAGTGAAGACTACGCCCAAAAATCGGGAAAAAAATAAACTTGGTGTTATCAATAAAATGATTAGTTCATCAACATCAAGTTGAGATAAACATGATAAACACAAAAATGTAAAACTATATTATTCATACGGTTATAAGAAAAACATCAAACCTTCTACCGATAGATAAACTCTCATCAACTCGTTGGTCATCGCGATAAAAGTTATCAACCTCTATCAACTTCCCCATCCCTAAGGGTTGATTCCCTGAAGTGTTGATTCCATAAATCTCTCCCTGCTCGCGCTTCTTGACCCATATCAATATTCATCTCGCATGCAAGAAAGCATCAGAATCATTCTCGCCACATAATTTAGCCGAGATAGAGATAGAGATAGAGATAGAGATAGAGAAGCAAAGCGGGTATGCATTCCCGTTGCAAGCTTGCGTTGTTAGCTCCTTCGTAAGTCATTGCCCCACCGCCTCACCCTTTTCACTTTTCGACAGCGACAAAAAAGCCCCTCATCGAAATGAGGGGCTAGCATTAGACTGACGTTGAGTCCGAGAGAATTAAAGCATTCGAACGACAGAAGGGTGAACGGCGCGATACATGGCGTAATCAATCGCCTTCATGTTACTTGGGAAGACCAAGTTTTCGCACAGCAGGTACGTCTCAACCGACGTATCAATATAGAAAGCTTCACTGTAAGACTCACTGGCCAAATCCAGATCACCATCCAATTCGGCGTGCTTACCGCGAATCACATAGGAAAGCACTGAATCACGTAACCTCAATGCCTGTCCGAGATGCCGCTTGGCTAACGCCATGTCACCAATGATGGTTTCGTGCAGTGCTAAAGCTTCATAAATTCGCGGTTGAATTGGCCCCACCATCATTTTCACATTAGTCTCTAGTGCTTCACTGAGCTGCTGCATTCGCCCTTTCTTCAACTCCTGTGAGAAATCAAGTGCCTTTTGTACATGATAAGCAATCAACAACTCAGCTTGAACGTAAGCATTATCCGGCTCGATTTCTAAAATGTTTTCCATCAAGTCGATACCTTGGCGGAATTGTTTAGTATCAGAGACATTAAGGTAATGGTTAGCCTGAACAAACAACTCCAACGCGTCGGGATTCATTGGCATTCCCGCCACCAGCATCGTAGATTTCAATTTGGCATCCGACACTTTCAGCACTTGCATCAAATCCAACGACGCTTGTTGAAGCACTGTCTTTAAATGACTACTGGTTAACGCGTATTGACGACTAAACAACACTTTCTCAGATGAGTTATTGCGATATTCCACCTCTAAAAAGCTGCCACCGTCATTCTCACGAACTCTCACCACAACCGATTTACCAGGCACAATGCCAGAAGTAAACGACGCCTTCTTTAGCATGACTCGGTAATCACTGACTTGAGCAATGTCGGACATCAACTTTTGGGCGAATCCGTCTGCCAAATCGTAGCTTAATCCTTCACTCGTAAAATTATCTTGAAACTTGAACTCAATCAGATGGGTATCGATGGCTTGGGTAATACGCACTTCCGATTGCTTGTAGGTAAACACGCCCATCACTACGACCAACATACTGATCCAGATGAAGTTCATAATTCCCAATCGCCAAGGACTGATTTTGTTTTTGCTCTGAGGGGCTTTTTTCTCTTTTGACATCTCGCAGACCGCGCGAGTTAGAGGACCGGCAGGAAAGGTAACGGCTGGTGCTATAGGTAGACAATCCTCTTCCGATTCTTCAACCGAAGGTGGGATCTCTTCATTTTGCCGACTTGTGACAAACTCTTCATGCGTCATAGCAACCACGTTCGCTACCAGCTTATAGCCACGCTTGGGCACCGTGATAACGTAGTTGGTATTTTCCTCTCGACCGTCACGTAGTAGCTTACGCAACTCAAAGATGGATTGAGTCACCACTTGATCGGTCACAATCGCTCCAGCCCAAACGTACTGAATCAATTCCTCGCGGTTGAACACCTCATTCGCATGCTCCGCTAAGAAGTGCAAAAGATTAATTAAGCGTGGCTCAACAGTAACTTCCCTATCTTGTCGATACAGCTTATTTTCATCAACGCTCAAAACCCAGTCATTGATTTGAAAATAGACTCCAACCATGTATGAAAACTCTCGTATCTACAGACAGCGTTACGCTAGGAATCAGACAATGGTCGATTCCTACAAGTAACTAAAGGCAAGATTATAGGTGGGAAAGCAGCGTGTACCTAGAAAAGCAAGTCGCCAAAAATGCAAACTTAAGTTAAGTGATGCAAGAATGAGACTACTCAAGTGCTGCAAGGATAGAGCAATGTGTGGCGTCATCGTCTGTATGACCACAACAAGCATCATTAATCTTCTTTAACGCTCGGCGAATTTTCGTCAGCTCGTTAATTTTCCCATCAATCAGCTCTAACTTAGCAGAAGTAATGGCTTTTACCTCTGCACAGCTGTGTTCTGTCGCTTCTAACTTAATTTCTAACAGGTCTTTAATTTCATCCAGACTCAAGCCAAGATCTTTACCTTTGAGGATAAAGTGCACCTGCTTTTGATTCTCTTCATCATACAAGCGGTAGCCTGATTCGCTTCGCCCTGCGGGTTTTATTAGCGCGTTTTTCTCGTAGAAACGCAATGTATCGGCAGTCACACCACAACGTTTTGCCAGTTCACCTATCTGAAACATAACTTTCCCTATTAACTATCTCGTTACTTTTAAAGCTAAAGAACGACTTTTTTGCAATTATTTTTGAGATGCCAAACGATTGCGCGAGCTTTTTTGTAATAAATTGGTTAGAATACGCGCCATCAAATGTGGAGACTGTTTTCTAACCAGAAAACACCCTGCAAAGGTCTTTACCAAAACTGGCCAATATTTTACCCCAAGAGGTAAAAACAAGTTCATTTTTGGCAAACATCTTTAACTCCGTGAATTTGAGGAAAATGGAAGCATGAATAACGCTCGTCCTATTCGCCGTGCGCTTATCAGCGTATCAGACAAAACAGGTATTGTTGAGTTTGCGCAAGCTCTTGCTGAGCGCGGTGTCGATATCCTATCTACTGGTGGTACAGCTCGCCTACTTGCCGAACAAGGCATCGCCGTAACCGAAGTCTCTGACTACACTGGTTTCCCAGAAATGATGGACGGCCGCGTTAAAACGCTTCACCCAAAAGTTCACGGTGGTGTGCTTGGTCGTCGTGGCCAAGATGATGACGTGATGGAAAAGCACGGCATCAACCCTATCGATATGGTTGTCGTTAACCTATACCCATTCGCAGAAACCGTTGCTAAAGAAGGCTGTACGCTTGCTGATGCGGTTGAGAACATCGACATCGGTGGTCCAACAATGGTTCGCTCTGCAGCGAAAAACCACAAAGACGTAACTATCGTGGTGAACGCTCACGACTACGACCGTGTTATCGCTGAAATGGACGCGAACGAGAAGTCTCTAACACTAGAAACTCGTTTCGACCTGGCTATCGCAGCATTCGAGCACACAGCATCTTACGACGGCATGATCGCAAACTACTTCGGCACTATGGTTCCATCTTACGGTGAGAACAAAGAAGGTGATGAAGAGTCTAAATTCCCACGTACGTTCAACCAACAGTTCGAGAAGAAGCAAGACATGCGCTACGGTGAGAACAGCCACCAAGCAGCCGCATTCTACGTTGAAGCAAACCCACAAGAAGCATCCGTTTCTACTGCTCGCCAAATCCAAGGTAAAGCCCTTTCTTACAACAACATCGCAGACACGGACGCAGCGCTTGAATGTGTGAAAGAGTTCAACGAGCCAGCATGTGTAATCGTAAAACACGCAAACCCATGCGGTGTTGCTCTAGGTAAAGACATCCTAGAAGCGTACAACCGTGCTTACCAAACTGACCCAACATCTGCATTCGGCGGCATCATTGCATTCAACCAAGAACTGGATGCTGAAACAGCAACCGCTATTGTTGAGCGTCAATTCGTTGAAGTGATCATCGCACCTTCTGTTTCTGCTGAAGCGATTGAAGTGGTTGCCGCGAAGAAGAACGTACGTCTACTTGAGTGTGGCGAATGGACAACGAAGACAACTGGCTTTGACGTGAAACGCGTGAATGGCGGTCTACTGGTTCAAGACCGCGACCAAGGCATGGTAAGCCTAGACGACCTAAAAGTGGTTTCTAAGCGCCAGCCAACAGAAGAAGAGCTAAAAGATGCACTGTTCTGCTGGAAAGTAGCGAAATACGTGAAATCTAACGCGATCGTTTACTCGAAAAGCGACATGACTATCGGTGTAGGTGCTGGCCAAATGAGCCGCGTTTACTCTGCGAAAATCGCAGGCATCAAAGCTGCAGACGAAGGTCTACAGGTTGAAGGTTGTGTAATGGCATCAGATGCATTCTTCCCATTCCGTGACGGCATCGACGCGGCTGCAGAAGCGGGCATCAAGTGTGTGATTCAGCCAGGTGGCTCTATGCGTGATGACGAAGTTATCGCAGCAGCCGACGAGCACGGCATGGCGATGATCTTTACCGGTATGCGTCACTTCCGCCACTAATCCTCTCGTCTTCACTGGGACGATAACTGCGTTGACGGCGTTCACTTATCCTAATCACATAGCATACTATGCTCATAGGAATAAGTTCACTTGTCGCCTTGTCCTCGTCCCATTGAATTAGAGAGGCCATACTCAGGTCTTTGCGAAATATCTGAGTTTGAGCAAACGGTATTTATAAGATTAAGGATTTTCATATGCGAGTTTTAATCATTGGTTCAGGCGGTCGTGAACATGCGCTAGGTTGGAAAGCGGCACAAAACCCAAATGTTGAGACTATCTTCGTTGCACCAGGCAACGCAGGTACAGCACTAGAGCCAAAACTAGAGAACATAAACATCGATGTAGAAGACATCACTGGCCTTGTTGCTTTCGCCAAAGAGAAGGCGATTGAACTGACTATCGTTGGCCCAGAAGCACCATTGGTTATTGGTGTGGTTGATGCGTTCCGCGAAGCGGGCTTACCAATCTTTGGCCCGACCCAAGCAGCAGCACAGCTTGAAGGATCTAAAGCGTTTACCAAAGACTTCCTTGCTCGTCACCAAATTCCAACGGGTGCCTACGCGAATTTCACTGAAATCGAGCCAGCTCTTGCTTACGTACGTGAGCAAGGTGCACCGATCGTAGTAAAAGCTGACGGCCTTGCTGCTGGTAAAGGCGTTATCGTAGCGATGACGCTAGAAGAAGCTGAGGATGCAATCAAAGACATGCTAGCAGGCAACGCATTTGGTGATGCTGGTAGTCGTGTCGTTATCGAAGAGTTCCTAGATGGTGAAGAAGCAAGCTTCATCGTGATGGTGGATGGTGAGAACGTTCTGCCAATGGCCACCAGCCAAGACCACAAACGCGTAGGCGACAAAGATACGGGTCCTAACACCGGTGGCATGGGCGCGTACTCGCCAGCTCCAGTGGTAACACAGGAAATCCACAACCGCATCATGGAAGAAGTGATTTACCCAACAGTACGTGGCATGGCCGCTGAAGGTAACCCTTACACTGGTTTCCTATACGCGGGTCTTATGATCGACAAAGACGGCACTCCGAAAGTAATCGAGTACAACTGCCGCTTCGGTGATCCAGAGACACAACCTATCATGATGCGCATGGAATCGGATCTTGTTGATCTGTGCCTAGCGGCAATCGACGAGAAGCTAGATCAAGCGGAATCGAAGTGGGATCCACGAGCATCGATTGGTATCGTGCTAGCAGCCGGTGGTTACCCAGCAGCGTACAACAAAGGCGACGTTATTTCGGGTCTGCCACAAGTTGAAATTGAAGGCGAAAAAGTCTTCCATGCTGGTACAGATAACAAAGATGGCGACATCGTGACAAACGGTGGTCGTGTTCTTTGTGCAACCGCACTTGGCAACAGCGTATCAGAAGCGCAGCAGCGTGCTTACGAGCTTGCAAAACAGATCCGTTGGGATGGCATGTTCCATCGCAACGACATCGGCTACCGTGCAATTGCACGTGAGCAAGAAAAATAAAAACAACATGAGTTGGCTAAAAAACAAAAGGCGCACTCAGCGCCTTTTTTATTGTTCTTGTTCGACAGAATTCGAAGCAATGTTTATTCAGAGATCAACGTTGGCCGAGAAACACAATCAAAGTCATCGTCATTGAGCATCAACAGTTCATCGACCATTGCTTTGTTTCGTGACTGCTTGCCGACAAAAGCCACATAACTGTCTACCGATGAGAGACGCTCGATAATAAATTTTGGCAACGTCTGATTAAACTCGAGTGTCGAGAACACCTTACCTTTGCAGGTTTCAAACGATTGACCATTCCAATAACCTTGAATAAGGCTCTGATTGTTACGAGACTGCGCCTTAACCGATGCCACTACGTCATTCGCTTCTGCTTTGTAGCGCTCTAATTGGTCATGCTGAAGTGGTAAGACTTTACGGTTAACACGATATTGTTGGTAAACCGCTTCGCCATCTTTATTGAAACGGATGTGGATTTGAAAAGGCACCAACTCTTGTTTGGTATCAACTTGCTCGCCTTTTCGAATCAACTCTCGCAACTCACCTTCATCCCAGCGATAATCACTCTGGAACCAACCATTGCCCCCCATAGTCACATAATCAGCCGCCGTACTCACACGAGTGAGTTTCTCTGTCATCCAGTACAAGCTGCTAGCATCTCCCGCAACTTTACCACCAGAAAAATGCGTGAATTGTTCTAAATTAGGAGTTTCAACCGACGAACAGCCAAAAAGGGTAAGGCTAGATAGGAGAAGTGAAGTGAGTAGATATTTTTTCATGAAATTGCACCGAGGCAGGATACCTCGGTGCATTCTAACTTAGTTTACTGATTCTTTCAGCGCTTTACCTGCTACGAATGCTGGTACGTTAGCTGCTGCGATTTGAATCTCGTCACCAGTCTTAGGGTTACGACCAGTACGTGCAGCGCGGTGGTTTACTTTGAATGTACCAAAACCAATTAGTTGAACTTGGTCACCCTCTTTAAGTGCGCCAGTTACACCATCAAGAGTCGCTTCAAGAGCAGCTTTTGCTTGTGCTTTTGATAGGTCTGCTTTCTCTGCGATAAAGTCGATTAATTGGGTCTTGTTCATTAGGTTTCCCTTCTCATAGGTTATCGAATTCGTCTCACTCTAAAACATAAATGCCCCATCTGGCAAAGGTTTGTAAGCGATCTTTCGATTTTCTGACGTACTTTTAGCCATAATATGAGTAATAACTCACAATTTGTTACCACATACCCCCTGAAAACCCTTGCTTTCCAAGGTATTTGGACCAATTTATAAGTCACTTTTGCGGTTATAATAGCTGCAAATAACCACTATCAAACTACATTCAAGGGCAACTATGCTGCTGTTATCCATTTATATCTCTATTGCAATCGGCATTTCGTTTATCTGTTCGGTGCTGGAGGCGGTACTGCTGAGTATCAGTCCGAGCTACATTGCGCAGCTCAATCAACAGGGGCATCCCGCAGCTGGGCAATTGGCTAAGCTGAAATCAGATATCGACCGACCACTGGCATCTATTCTGACTTTAAACACCATCGCTCACACTATCGGCGCGGCCACTGCTGGTGCACAAGCTGCGGTTGTATTTGGTAGCGAAGCATTAGGTATCTTTTCGGCAGTGCTGACATTGGCGATCTTAGTGCTTTCAGAAATCGTACCGAAGACGATTGGCGCGACCTACTGGCGTCAGTTGGCACCCACTGCCGCGGTCGCATTGCGTTGGATGGTATGGGCGCTTACACCCTTTGTTTGGTTCTCAGAGCAAATCACCAAGCGTCTTGCTCGTAACCACGAAGCTCCAAAGATGCGTGATGAGCTGTCTGCAATGGCGATTCTGGCACGTGAAAGCGGTGAGTTTGCCGAGGGTGAATCAAAAATCTTAAGCAACTTGCTTGGCATCCAAGATGTACCCGTAACGCAGGTTATGACGCCACGACCAGTAGTATTCCGTGTCGATGCCACAATGACCATCAATGAGTTCCTAGAAAAACACAAAGATACGCCTTTCTCACGCCCATTGGTTTACAGCGAGCAGAAAGATAACATCATTGGTTTTGTGCATCGCCTTGAGTTGTTCAAACTACAACAATCAGGTTGTGGACAGAAACAGTTGGGAGCAATCATGCGCCCAATTCAAGTGGTGCTAAACAATACCACTTTACCTAAAGTATTCGACCAGATGATGACTCATCGCTTACAGCTGGCACTTGTTGTTGATGAATACGGTACCGTGCTAGGTTTGGTAACGTTGGAAGATATTTTTGAACACCTCGTAGGCGAGGAGATCATCGACGAAGCAGATAAAAGCACTGACATGCAGGAGCTGGCTTACCAACGCTGGGAAAGCTGGAAAGAAATGCACGGCGTAATCGAAAGCCGCGATGACGATGAAGAAGATAATGAGCCGGAGAAGCAGGATAAAGAGCCAGAAGCTCAAGAGCCACCGAAACCCGACTCGAAAGAATCGTAATCAGCATTAGGTATAACAGCTTAAACGCACAAACAAAAAAGGCATCCAGTTAGGATGCCTTTTTCTATTTATTCAACGATTAAAGTGCAATACCGATGTTGCTCATACCTTCTTCACGTAGCTCTTCACGCAAATCTTTAATCAAGCTGATGTCACGTTCTACCGCTTCACGCAGCGGACGGAAGATAGCCCACTGGACGTCCCACTCTTCACATACGGCTTCGTTTTCTTTCTGGTTGTCGTTAGTGATTGGCTCTGCGCCTTGTGCTTGCTCTAGATCAGCAACGGTTTGTACCGACTGTTGACTCACTTTAAGCATTGAATCGAAAAGGTAGTCGCGGTCCAATAGACCATGCAGTAACGTAGACAACCCCTGACACGCGTCCATCGCTGGGTAAACGCCGTAAAAATCGAACTCATCCGCACTTGGGAACAACTCTTCTAACTTCTCCAATTGACGTTCGAAGTTAATTTTCGCGTTCTTAACTGTCAAAATTTCCCATACACTATCAAGAATCGCTCGGTAAGCACGCGGGTCAGCAAATTCTGTATTCTCACAAAACATCGCATAGTTTGGATACATGCGTTCACACAGACACGCCATAAAGGTAATTTGTTGCCAAGGTTCTAGTTTTTCTAAACGAACCTGAAGAGGATTCTTAAGCATAGTCACTCAATCATTGAAGAAAAAAACAGCGAAAGTGTACTTGATTCATCACAGGGAAAAAAGTTAATGCCGCATTCAAATCAGATTTTCCTGCTCTCAGAGCATCGCGACACCTACAAAACGTTACTGGCAGAGAAAAATCTGCCCGATCTTTGCCTCACCGACCAACCAGAAGCCGCTCAGATCGTACTAGCGGATCCACCCTTACTATCACAAAGCTTAGACGAGTTTTCACAGCTTGAATGGGTGCAATCCACGTTTGCTGGTGTCAACGCCTTAACATCCCCTAGCCTTCGTCAGGACTATACTCTAACTAACGTTCGAGGCATCTTTGGTCCACTGATTGCTGAATATGTTTTGGGTTACAGTATTGCCCATTACCGCCACTTTGCCCGATACCACCAGCAGCAACAAAACAAACAATGGCAGCCTCACCTGTACACGTCATTAAAAAGTAAAACCATGGTAATTCTTGGTACCGGTAGCATTGGGGGCTATCTGGGCAACGCCGCTAAAGCAATGGGGATAAAAACTATCGGTATTAACCGCACAGGTATCCCTACTCCAGGCGGCGAGTTTCATCAGACCTTTCATATCAATGAACTAAGTAAGGCACTTGAGCAAGCCGACATCGTTGTGAATACTCTACCAAGTACACCTGAGACGCGACAGTTACTTAATCGTCAAACGCTCAGCCAACTAAATCAGGCGTTATTGTTTAACGTAGGTCGTGGCGACGTACTGGATGAGGCAGGGTTGCTCTTCGCTCTGAAAAACCGTTGGGTAGAACACGCCTTCTTAGATGTGTTTGAGCAAGAACCGTTGTCGGTAGAGCATCCATTTTGGAAACTACCGCAAGTCACCATCACTCCACACATTGCTGCGCTGAGTTTTCCCGAGCAAGTCATCGAGATTTTTGCTGACAACTATCTACGCTGGCGCGATGGGTTTTCATTAAATTATCAAGTGGATTTCGAAAAGGGTTACTAAGAATGTCGTTAGACGAGCTATTGCAGCAAGTGAGGGCCTGCCAGATCTGCGCGGATAACTTACCTTTGGGTGCAAACCCTGTCGTGCAAGCAGCAAAAGGGGCACGCATCCTAATCATCGGTCAGGCCCCTGGCACACGTGTACACAAAACCTCGATACCTTGGAATGACCCAAGTGGTGATCGATTACGCCAATGGCTCGATATCGACAAAGACGTTTTCTACGACCCAAATAAAATTGCCATTGTCCCAATGGGATTCTGTTATCCAGGCAAAGGGAACTCTGGTGATTTACCGCCTCGTAAAGAATGTGCGCCCACTTGGCATAAAAAGATTCTTGAGCAGCTGCCCAATATAGAGCTCACTCTACTAATTGGTCAGTACTCGCAGCAGTACTATCTCACCAACAAACCAAAGACGCTCACGCAAACCGTTCAGCAATGGCAAGATTGGGAACCGGACTTTATCCCGCTCCCTCACCCATCTCCACGCAATACATTGTGGTTAAAGAAGAATCCTTGGTTTGAATCTGACGTCGTACCATACCTTAAAAAACGCGTTCACTCGATGCTTTAGGTTACCCATGATCTAATTGCTTGTTTATCTGTACAAGAAAATTAGAACATAAAACCAGAAATTATAAGTATTTGTTTATATTAAATTTTAATGTCTAATGTACAGCTAGAGTAGTAATTAGATCATAGTAGGCCAAATACTACTAGAGCTGTACAGCCTTGAGTCTCAGATAGAAAAAATGAATTTTAGGCAAAAAAATACCGGCACTGAATGCCGGCATTTGATTTCAAAAGATCTAACTTACTTGTGGTATGGCTTAGATAGCTCGTGTACCGCTTCCACAAATACGCCCGCGTTTTCTGGCGGCACATCCAAATGGATACCGTGACCTAGGTTGAACACATGACCAGTACCTGCATCACCAAAACCTTCTAGAATACCCGCGACTTCTTCACAGATACGCTCTGGTGAAGCGTAAAGCATTGATGGGTCCATGTTACCTTGCAGAGCTACTTTATCACCGATACGTGCTTTCGCGTCTGCAATGTTGATTGTCCAGTCTAGACCAACCGCATCACAGCCTGTTGCTGCGATTTGCTCAAGCCACATGCCGCCATTCTTAGTAAACAGTGTGACTGGCACGCGACGACCGTCGTTTTCACGAATCAGACCATCTACAATCTTGTGCATGTATTGCAGTGAGAACAGATTGTAATCACGAGGCGTTAGTACGCCACCCCATGTGTCAAATACCATTACCGATTGCGCACCCGCTTTAATTTGCGCGTTTAAGTACTCGATAACGCTGTCTGCCAGCTTATCTAGAAGTAGGTGCAGAGTTTGTGGTTCCGCGTACATCATCTTCTTGATCTTGGTAAACGCTTTAGAGCTACCACCTTCGATCATGTACGTCGCAAGAGTCCAAGGGCTACCAGAAAAACCAATCAGCGGCACTTCACCCTTCAGGTCTTTACGGATCTGGCGTACTGCGTTCATTACGTATTGCAGTTCACCTTCAGGATCTGGCAAACCAATTTTTTCCACGTCGGCTTTGCATGTAATTGGGTTATCAAAAACAGGTCCTTCACCCGCAGCAAAACGCAAACCAAGCCCCATTGCATCTGGAATCGTTAAGATGTCCGAGAATAAGATCGCGGCATCAAGAGGAAAACGGCGTAATGGTTGAAGTGTCACTTCGGATGCTAATTCTGCATTTCGACACAAAGACATGAAATCACCCGCTTCTGCACGAGTCGCTTTGTATTCTGGTAGGTAACGACCTGCCTGGCGCATCATCCATACTGGCGTGTAATCTACCGGCTCTTTTAAAAGCGCACGCAGATAACGATCATTTTTTAATTCAGTCATTCCGTAATTCCAACTGTTAGGCTTTCTGTGAAAGGGGGTATTCTATCACTGATTTAAGTCCAATAGCTGTGTGCTTTGCAACCTGGATCAAGTTATTAACTTTTAAATCAATGCTTAATTTGCACCCAATCGGTATCAGTGTTAAAAATTTGTTCGCTAGCGAAAACTACAATTATAAACTGAGTACTTAGTACTCAGCATCTCATAACGACATCTTACTTACCCCCTCCCTCTCGGAGGGTTTTTTTTATCTATTTATCAGATAATTAGAGTCTATATCTTTCAGCGTTTGTTCGATAAGTGCTCTTGCAATCGTTCCTTTAGGCGCAACAGGCGGCATCTCATCGATACCAAACCATTGTGCATCAGACAGCTCAGTGTAGTCTGGACTTAACTCTCCGGATTCATAATCAGCTAAAAACCCCATCATCATACTGGATGGGAAAGCCCAAGGCTGGCTGCCAAAGTAGCGAATATTTTTAACGAGAATTCCCGTTTCTTCATGAATTTCTCGAGCCACGCACTCTTCTAATGTCTCACCGACTTCTAGAAAACCCGCAATAACCGTATACATACCATTTCGATGCCTTGGATGTTGGGCTAATAAGATCTGATTTTCTTTACGTACAGCAACGATAATACACGGAAATATTCTAGGATAATGAAGGGTGCGACATTCACCACACTGCATGGCTAACTGGTTATTATTAAGAAAGTTTCTTCCTCCGCACTGTGGACAAAAGCGCAAACTTTGCGTCATGTGCCCATATTGCACAGCTTTACTTAACAACATAAATAATGGCTCAGGAAAATGCAGGCAGTCACGCAGGGATACTAAAGGTAGATCATGCTCTAAATCGGCCAAGTTAAGCCACATGACGGGCGAACCAGAATACTCACCAATGGGTCTTGCACTCGTTACTGGCAGTGATAACTGCTCTGCAGACCCGAAGGGCACAGCACCATCCACCAGCCAAATTTCACTTCCTGCAACAACACACCAGTATGCATTTATCGCGCGGTTAACATCACCTTTTCTTAACATTACACCATCCCTTTGCTTGAAGTTCGTTCATTTTACTGGCAATCTAATTTCATACTAGAGTTTATCGTTAAGTAAATGTGCACTCTAAATTCTAGTAAGGACAAGAGTTTGTAATAACTTTACTAACTTTGCTTTGCAAAGGATACGTTCGCCGATGGGCGATCAGATCATGAGGGCATGGTCATGCTAAGAAAATTCAAACAAACACAAGACCAGTGGGGTGGCTCAAGTGATGTCATTGATCACTGGTTAGAGACACGACAATCCCTGATTGTTGAATATTGTAAGCTTGCAGCGCTGCAACCTTGTTCGAAAACCAATGTTATTGAACTCCCATCTCCTTCCGAACTGCAGGATTTCTGTCAGCACCTCGTTGATTACATCTCCGAAGGCCACTTTAAAATTTATGACATGGTTATGGACCGTTGGAAAGCAACCGGCTTTGTCGTGACTAATGAGATCAATCAAACCTATGGTCAAATTGTTCTAACGACTGAACCATTATTGAACTTTAACGATAAGTACTCAGAAGTGACTGAAGATGATGAATTAAATGATTTCGATTCTGATATGTGTCTCATTGGAGAAATTCTTGAGACTCGCTTTGAAGTCGAGGACTATCTGATACAGCAAATCGCAGAAAGCCTGTCTATGCCACCTGGAGCTTAGTATTTGCAAACATTCAGAAATAGAGTGAGAGAAAAGACTGACGATCATCGTCGGTCTTTTTTGTTTCTAGCTTTATCGAAAATCCCACCGGAAGAACAAAGTAGTATAAAAAACTAAAAAGGCACCCGAAGGTGCCTTTTTCTTAAGCTTTTAACGATTACTCGTTATATGACTTACTCTTCAGAAGAGAAACCAGCGTTTAGAAGTGCCGCTAGGTTATCCGTTGCTTGCTCAGCAGAAGGACCATCTTGCGCTTCAGAACGTTTAGCTTGACGCTCTTGGTGGTATGCGAAACCAGTACCAGCAGGGATCAGACGACCAACAATTACGTTCTCTTTCAGACCACGTAGGTCATCACGCTTACCAGAAACCGCAGCTTCTGTTAGTACGCGAGTTGTCTCCTGGAACGATGCCGCAGAGATGAACGACTCAGTCGCTAGAGATGCTTTAGTAATACCTAGTAGTTCACGTTCGAAACGTGCAGGCTCTTTGCCTTCAGCTTCTAGGTTACGGTTAGCAATCTTAACTTGTGAGTACTCAATCTGTTCACCAGGTAGGAACTCAGAGTCACCAGAGTGAGTAATAGTACACTTACGTAGCATCTGACGAACGATAGTTTCAATGTGCTTATCGTTAATCTTAACGCCTTGTAGACGGTAAACTTCCTGTACTTCGTTAGCAATGTACTGCGTTACCGCGTGTACGCCACGTAGACGTAGGATGTCATGTGGAGACTCTGGACCATCTGCGATCACATCACCACGTTCAACTTTTTCACCTTCGAATACGTTCAACTGACGATGCTTAGGAATCATCTCTTCGTAAGCTTCACCGCTTTCACGTGTGATCACTAGGCGACGTTTACCTTTCGTCTCTTTACCAAAGCTCACAGTACCTGTGTGCTCAGCAAGGATTGCAGGCTCTTTCGGCTTACGTGCTTCAAATAGGTCAGCAACTCGTGGAAGACCACCGGTGATATCTTTGTTACCGCCAGACTTCTGAGGAATACGTGCTAGTGTTGCACCAACACCTACTGCTGCGCCATCTTCGATGTTCACAATCGCTTTACCAGGTAGGAAGTAGTGAGCTGGCATATCAGTACCAGGGATCATTACATCGTTACCTTGCTCGTCAACAAGTTTGATAGCTGGACGCATATCTTTACCTGCTGAAGGGCGAGCTGCTGGGTCAGTTACTTCGCTTGAAGATAGACCAGTTAGGTCATCAGTTTGACGAGATACTGTTACACCGTCGATCATATCTACGAACTGGATGCGACCTGCTACCTCAGTAATGATAGGTAGTGTGTGCGCTTCCCAGTTTGCAACTGTTTCGCCAGCTTGAACTGTATCACCATCGCCTTTGCTTAGTAGCGTACCGTAAGGCAGTTTGTGTTTCTCTTTAGTACGACCAAACTCATCAACGATAGTTAACTCTGTCGCACGAGAAGTGATAACGATCTTACCGTCATCAGCCAATACAGATTTAGCGTTGTGTAGCTTGATAGAACCGTTGTTCTTAACTTGAACACTGTTCTCTGCCGCTGCTGTCGATGCCGCACCACCGATGTGGAACGTACGCATCGTTAGCTGTGTACCTGGCTCACCGATAGACTGAGCAGCAATAACACCCACTGCTTCACCTTGGTTCACTAGGTGACCACGTGCTAGGTCACGACCGTAACATTGTGCACAACAACCGAAGTCAGAATCACACGTTACTACAGAGCGCACTTTCATGCTGTCTACTGAGTTCTCTTCCATGATTTGACACCACTTCTCATCGATCAGGGTGTTACGTGGAATAAGAACGTCTTCAGTGCCAGGTTTTAGTACGTCTTCAGCAACAACACGACCAAGAGCAAGCTCAGAAAGTGCAACTTTAACATCACCACCCTCGATGTGAGGCATCATGTCGACACCTTCGTGAGTGCCACAGTCATGTTCAGTTACAACAACGTCTTGAGCAACGTCTACTAGACGACGCGTTAGGTAACCCGAGTTCGCTGTTTTCAGTGCCGTATCCGCAAGACCCTTACGAGCACCGTGCGTTGAGATAAAGTACTGAAGTACGTTTAGACCTTCTTTAAAGTTAGCTGTGATCGGCGTTTCGATGATTGAACCATCTGGACGCGCCATCAGACCACGCATACCCGCAAGCTGACGAATCTGTGCTGCAGAACCACGAGCGCCCGAGTCCGCCATCATATAGATGCTGTTGAATGACTCTTGCTGTTCCTCTTCACCGTCACGGTTAACTACCGTTTCAGAAGAAAGGTTTTCCATCATTGCTTTCGCAACACGGTCGTTGGTCGATGCCCAGATATCGATAACTTTGTTGTAGCGTTCGCCCGCAGTAACAAGACCTGATTGGTACTGTTCCTGGATTTCACGTACTTCTTCTTCCGCTTCTGCGATTTCAGTGTACTTAGCTGCTGGTACAACCATATCGTCGATACCAACAGATACACCAGAAAGTGCCGCGTATGCGAAACCTGTGTACATGATTTGGTCAGCGAAGATTACTGTGTCTTTCAGACCTAGTTTACGGTACGCCTCGTTAAGTAGGTTAGAGATTTGCTTCTTACCTAGCTTTTGGTTAACGATGCTGTACGGTAGACCAGCTGGCACGATTTGCCATAGCATTGCACGACCAACAGTGGTGTCTACCATCTTGGTTTCTGTAGTGCTGTTGCCATCTTCGTCTACAACAGTTTCTGTAATACGTACTTTAACGCGTGCGTGAAGCTCAGCTTGTTTAGTGCGGTATGCTTTCTCAGCCTCTTCTGGGCCAGAAAGGTACATGCCTTCACCTTTCACGTTGATCTTTTCACGAGTCATGTAGTACAGACCCAATACAACGTCCTGAGAAGGTACGATGATCGGATCACCTGACGCTGGCGACAGAATGTTGTTTGTCGACATCATCAGAGTACGAGCTTCAAGCTGTGCCTCTAGAGTTAGAGGTACGTGAACCGCCATTTGGTCACCATCGAAGTCCGCGTTGTACGCCGCACAAACAAGTGGGTGTAGCTGAATCGCTTTACCTTCGATCAGTACTGGTTCGAACGCCTGGATACCTAGACGGTGAAGCGTAGGTGCACGGTTCAATAGTACTGGGTGTTCACGGATTACTTCGTCTAGGATATCCCAAACGACCGCTTCTTCACGCTCTACCATTTTCTTAGCAGCTTTGATTGTAGTCGCAAGACCACGAGTCTCTAGCTTGCTGTAGATGAATGGTTTGAATAGCTCAAGTGCCATCTTCTTAGGAAGACCACACTGGTGTAGACGCAGGTATGGACCTACTGTGATTACAGAACGGCCAGAGTAGTCTACACGTTTACCTAGAAGGTTCTGACGGAAACGACCTTGTTTACCCTTGATCATATCAGCAAGAGATTTCAGAGGACGCTTGTTAGAACCTGTGATCGCACGACCACGACGACCGTTATCTAGTAGCGCATCAACAGACTCTTGCAGCATACGTTTTTCGTTACGTACGATGATGTCCGGAGCAGCTAGCTCTAGAAGACGCTTCAAACGGTTGTTACGGTTGATCACACGACGGTATAGATCGTTAAGATCAGAAGTCGCAAAGCGACCGCCATCTAGAGGTACTAGAGGACGTAGATCTGGCGGAAGTACTGGAAGTACAGTTAGGATCATCCACTCAGGGTTGTTACCCGATGCGATGAACGCTTCTACCAGCTTAAGACGCTTAGTTACTTTCTTACGCTTAGTTTCAGAGTTTGTTGTCTCTAACTCTTCACGCATTTGTTCTGCTTCAGCGTGCATATCCATAGAACCTAGTAGGTCCTTGATAGCTTCCGCACCCATCTTAGCAGTGAACTCGTCGCCCCACTCTTCTAGACGATCTAGATACTCTTCTTCAGTAAGCATCTGACCTTTTTCTAGATCAGTCATACCAGGCTCTGTTACTACGTACATTTCGAAGTACAGAACGCGTTCGATATCACGTAGAGGGATATCCATTAGTAGACCGATACGAGACGGTAGCGATTTTAGGAACCAGATGTGAGCTACTGGTGAAGCCAGTTCAATGTGGCCCATACGGTCACGACGAACTTTAGTTTGTGTAACTTCTACACCACACTTCTCACAGATAACACCACGGTGCTTCAGGCGCTTGTACTTACCACAAAGACATTCGTAGTCTTTAACTGGACCAAAGATACGCGCACAGAACAGACCATCGCGTTCAGGTTTGAACGTACGATAGTTGATCGTTTCAGGTTTTTTAACTTCACCGAAAGACCATGAACGGATCATGTCTGGTGAAGATAGACCGATTTTGATTGCATCAAATTCTTCGGTCTTATGCTGTGCTTTTAGAAAGTTTAATAAGTCTTTCACAATCAGCTCCTGTAAGGAGTTAAAAGGAGCTCACTCGCTAAAGTGAGCACCTTCTTCCAAATAATCGCTTTGATTCTCTCGACTTTCATCAAGAGAGAAAAGGATTACTCTTCGTCTTCTAGCTCGATGTTGATACCTAGCGAGCGGATCTCTTTCAACAGTACGTTGAACGATTCTGGCATGCCAGGTTCCATGCTGTGGTTACCGTCTACGATGTTCTTGTACATCTTAGTACGGCCGTTAACGTCATCCGACTTAACCGTTAGCATTTCTTGTAGCGTGTAAGCAGCACCGTATGCTTCTAGTGCCCATACTTCCATCTCACCGAAACGCTGACCACCGAACTGAGCTTTACCACCTAGTGGCTGCTGAGTTACTAGGCTGTACGAACCAGTTGAACGAGCGTGCATCTTGTCATCAACAAGGTGGTTCAGTTTCAGCATGTACATGTAACCAACAGTTACAGGACGCTCAAACGCATCACCTGTGCGGCCATCAAACAGTGTTAACTGACCTGATGTTGGTAGATCTGCTAGCTCAAGAAGTGCTTTGATTGACTCTTCTGGAGCGCCATCAAATACAGGAGTCGCGATTGGTAGACCGCCACGCAAGTTCTTGATCAGAGTACGTACTTCATCATCAGATAGAGAAGCAATGTCTACTTTCTGGCGAGTGTCGCCTAGATCGTAAACTTTTTGTAGGAACTCGCGGAATTTCGCTAGTTCTTGCTGCTCTTTAACCATCTGGTTGATCTTGTCACCGATACCTTTCGCTGCCAGACCTAAGTGTACTTCTAGGATCTGACCGATGTTCATACGCGAAGGTACACCCAGTGGGTTAAGTACGATGTCTACAGGCTGACCTTTCTCATCGTATGGCATGTCTTCAACAGGGTTGATCTTAGAGATTACACCCTTGTTACCGTGACGACCCGCCATCTTATCACCAGGCTGAATGCGACGTTTAACCGCTAGGTAAACCTTAACGATCTTCAGGACGCCAGGTGCTAAATCATCACCTTGAGTGATCTTACGACGCTTAGTTTCGAACTTCTTATCGAAGTCAGCTTTTAGCTCATCCCACTGCTCAGCAAGTTGCTCAAGCTGAGTTTGTAGTGCGTCATCTTCTAGCGTTAGTTCTAGCCACTTCTTACGATCAGTTGTGTCTAGTTTCGCTTCAGAGTAACCGCCTTCAATCAATACAGCTTTAACACGGTTTAGAAGGCCGCCCTCAAGAATCTGGAATTCTTCAGTTAGGTCTTTCTTCGCTTCTTTAAGCTGCATCTGTTCGATTTCAAGCGCACGCTTGTCTTTCTCTACGCCATCGCGAGTAAAGACTTGAACGTCGATGATCGTACCTGATACAGAGTTAGGTACACGTAGTGAAGTATCTTTAACGTCAGATGCTTTTTCACCGAAGATTGCACGTAGTAGCTTCTCTTCAGGCGTTAGCTGAGTTTCACCTTTAGGTGTAACTTTACCAACTAGGATGTCGCCACCCTTAACTTCAGCACCGATGTAAACGATACCTGACTCGTCTAGTTTAGACAGAGCAGACTCACCTACGTTTGGAATATCCGCTGTGATCTCTTCAGAACCAAGCTTAGTATCACGCGCCACACAAGTCAGTTCTTGGATGTGGATAGTCGTGAAACGGTCTTCTTGAACTACGCGCTCAGATACTAAGATCGAGTCTTCGAAGTTGTAACCGTTCCAAGGCATGAACGCGATACGCATGTTTTGACCAAGCGCTAGTTCACCAAGGTCTGTTGAAGGACCATCAGCAAGAACGTCACCGCGTGATACAGGCTCACCTGGCATCACACATGGGCGCTGGTTAATACATGTGTTCTGGTTAGAACGTGTGTATTTAGTCAGGTTGTAGATGTCGATACCAGCTTCACCTGGTACTAGCTCTTCTTCGTTAACTTTAACAACGATACGAGAAGCATCTACTGACTGGATTACACCACCACGTTTAGCAACTGCAGTTACACCTGAGTCAACGGCTACGTTACGTTCAATACCAGTACCAACAAGCGGTTTGTCAGCTTTCAGTGTTGGAACTGCCTGACGTTGCATGTTCGCACCCATCAATGCACGGTTCGCATCATCGTGTTCTAGGAACGGGATAAGCGATGCAGCGATAGATACAACCTGGTTTGTCGCAACGTCCATGTACTGAGCGTGCTCACGAGGGTGTAGACCAGATTCACCTTTCTGACGAGCTGTGATCAGCTCATCTGCAAAAGTACCATCTTCGTTTAGCTTAGCGTTCGCCTGTGCGATAACGAATTGGCCTTCTTCGATTGCAGATAGGTAATCTACTTCGTCTGTTACTACGCCATCTACAACGCGACGGTATGGTGTCTCTAGGAAACCGTACTCGTTACAACGCGCAAACGCAGATAGAGAGTTGATCAGACCGATGTTTGGACCTTCAGGCGTTTCGATAGGACATAGACGACCGTAGTGAGTTACGTGTACGTCACGTACTTCGAAGCCAGCACGTTCACGAGTTAGACCGCCAGGACCCAATGCAGAAATACGACGCTTGTGCGTTACTTCTGATAGCGGGTTGTTTTGGTCCATGAACTGTGAAAGCTGTGAAGAGCCAAAGAATTCTTTAACTGCCGCAGAAATTGGCTTCGCGTTGATCAAGTCTTGAGGCATGATTGCGTCAAGATCGCCTAGGCTTAGACGCTCTTTAACTGCACGCTCAACACGTACTAGACCTACACGGAACTGGTTCTCAGCCATTTCGCCTACAGAACGGATACGACGGTTGCCTAGGTGGTCGATATCGTCCACTTCGCCCTTACCGTTACGGATCGCGATCAGCTTCTTCATCACTTCGATGATATCAGTTTCATCAAGTGTGCCTTGCTCTTGAGCATCTTCACGGCCGATAGAGCTGTTGAACTTCATACGACCAACAGTCGATAGATCGTAACGCTCTTCAGAGAAGAATAGGCTTTCGAATAGAGCTTCTGCAGCTTCTTTTGTTGGCGGCTCACCAGGGCGCATCATGCGGTAGATTTCTACCAATGCAGAAATACGATCAACCGTGCTGTCGATACGTAGTGTTTCTGACATGAATGGACCGTGGTCTAGATCGTTCGTGAATAGAACTTCTAGCGCTTTGTGGCCAGCCTGAGATAGGTTCGCTAGTGCTTCCAGGCTGATTTCCTGGTTAGCGTTAACAATGATCTCGCCTGTTGCTTCATTGATGTAATCTTTTGATGCAACTTTACCTACGATGTACTCAACTGGTACTTCGATGTGATCAACACCATCTTTTTCTAGTTGGCGGATATGACGAGCTGTTACGCGACGACCTTGCTCAACGTAAACTTTACCATTTGCTTCGATGTCGAATGACGCAGTTTCACCACGTAGACGATCAGGAACCAACTCCATCAATAGAGTTTGGTCTTTCACTTCGAAGTTCACTTTCTCGAAGAAGATATCTAGGATTTCTTCTGTCGACTTACCTAGTGCACGAAGGATGATCGATGCTGGTAGCTTACGACGGCGGTCGATACGAACGTACAAGTTATCCTTAGGATCAAACTCGAAATCAAGCCATGAACCACGGTAAGGAATAACACGTGCATTGTATAAAACTTTACCTGAAGAGTGGGTCTTACCCTTATCGCTGTCGAAGAACACGCCTGGGCTTCGGTGCAGCTGGGATACGATAACCCTCTCGGTACCGTTGATTACGAAGGTACCATTGTCTGTCATGAGTGGAATTTCACCCATGTAGACTTCTTGTTCTTTAATGTCTTTTACAGTACCTGCTGGCGCGTCTTTATCAAAGATAACTAGGCGTAGTTTTACACGTAGTGGCTTTGAGTAAGTTACACCGCGGATTTGACATTCTTTAACGTCAAAAACTGGCTCACCAAGACGGTAGCTAACGTATTGCAGCTCAGAATTGCCGTTGTAGCTCTGAATCGGGAATACAGAACGGAAAGCGGCTTCAAGACCGTATTGACCTTCAGGATCCTGTTCGATAAATTTGTCGAACGAATCGAGCTGGATCGATAGCAGGTATGGAATGTCCAAAACTTGTGGACGAGTACCAAAGTCCTTACGGATGCGCTTTTTCTCGGTATAAGAGTAAACCATGGGGTTCCTCAGCTCGCTGATAAGTGACCCAAACTGTCCGCCCGCTCCTAGTTACTTAAGGGGGGTAAAGGACAGTGACTAATATAGCTGTTTACTGTAGTGACATTTCATTTCGTAAGAATGAAATGTTTTTTGCATGGATATCAGGCGCTTAAACAGCGGGAAAATTCGCCTATACCCTACAGCGCAAAAGGCCGGTGGTTAAAAAACCACCAGCCAATTAGCCGTTAGGCTAAGAAACTATGCAATAATTACTTAACAGCAACAGTTGCACCAGCTTCTTCTAGCTGAGCTTTAAGAGCTTCAGCTTCTGCTTTCTCAACACCTTCTTTAAGAGGTGCTGGAGCGCCGTCTACTAGAGCTTTAGCTTCTTTAAGACCTAGGCCAGTTGCGCCACGTACTGCTTTGATTACAGCAACTTTGTTACCGCCAGCAGCTTCTAGGATTACGTCGAATTCAGTTTGCTCAGCAGCAGCTTCGCCTGCAGCAGCGCCGCCAGCTACAACAGCAGCAGCAGCAGAAACACCGAATTTCTCTTCCATTGCTTCGATTAGTTCAACAACTTGCATTACAGACATTTCTGCAACTGCGTCTAGGATTTGCTCGTTAGTAATAGACATAACAATTCTCTTTTAAGTCAACAATAAGTTTATTAAGCAACCAGTAAAAAGCAAGGCTTATGCCGCTGCTTCTTGTTTTTGATCGCGGATAGCTGCGATAGTACGCGCCAGCTTGCCAGCCGAAGCTTCTTTCATGCACATCATTAGGCGTGCAATTGCTTCGTCGTAAGTTGGTAGTGTTGCTAGTACTTCAGCGTCAGTTAAAGCGCCTTCAAATGCAGCAGCTTTGATCTCGAAATCTTTGTTCTCTTTAGCGAAGTCTTTGAAAAGACGCGCTGCAGCACCTGGGTGCTCATTAGAGAATGCGATTAGAGTAGGACCAGTGAAAGTGTCAGTTAGACACTCGTACTCAGTACCTTCAACCGCACGACGAGCAAGAGTGTTACGAACAACTCTCATGTAAACGCCAGCTTCACGAGCTTGTTTACGTAGAGAAGTCATCGCGCCAACTTGAACGCCACGAGAATCAGCTACAACTGCAGAAAGTGCACCACTGGCAGCTTCGTTGACTTCAGCAACAATTGCTTTTTTGTCTTGAAGGTTTAAAGCCATCTTGGATTTACTCCTGGTTGTCGTTACACCACTCACTATCATCACGACAGTGAGAGCTATTGAGGTGCTTCCCCAGAAGAAAGTTAACTATATTACATAGAGCTTTCTGTCAGTTCGGGCACCATCTACGTAGGATAATTAAGTTTGCTTTTACACAAACACCTACGGTCTTGGACGGAGACTGGGTCTTAATTCATTTCGAACTAGGAGACAGTTCAAAGAACCAAAGTTCAGCCCCAACCACAAATATTAGGCGCAAAATTATACACTAATTTTGCGCCTAAGCAAATAAATTATGCTTGAGTGTTCAGGCTAGCCTGATCAACAGCAACACCAGCACCCATAGTAGTAGAGATGCTTACTTTCTTCAGGAAAGTACCTTTCGCTGAAGATGGCTTAGCTTTCTTCAGAGCAACTAGAAGTGCTTCTAGGTTCTCTTTGATCTGCTCAGCAGAGAAGTTTGCTTTACCGATAGTAGTGTGGATGATGCCGTTTTTGTCGTTACGGTAACGAACCTGACCAGCTTTAGCGTTTTTAACTGCTTCAGCAACGTTAGGAGTTACAGTACCAACTTTAGGGTTTGGCATAAGACCGCGAGGACCTAGGATAGTACCTAGTTGACCTACAACGCGCATTGCATCTGGAGAAGCAACAACTACGTCAAAGTTCATTTCGCCTTTCTTAACTTGCTCAGCAAGATCTTCCATACCTACGATGTCTGCGCCAGCTTCTTTAGCTGCTTCAGCGTTAGCACCTTGAGTGAACACTGCAACGCGGATTTCGCGGCCAGTACCGTGAGGTAGTACAGTTGCACCACGTACGTTCTGGTCAGATTTACGAGCATCAATGCCAAGGTTAACAGCAACGTCTACAGACTCAACGAATTTAGCAGTCGCTAGTTCTTGAAGAAGAGCAACAGCTTCGTTGATTTCGTATTCTTTAGTTACGTCAACTTTTTCGCGGATTACGCGCATGCGCTTAGTTAGTTTTGCCATCTTATTAACCCTCTACCACTAGGCCCATTGAACGAGCAGTACCAGCGATAGAACGCTTCATCGCTTCGATGTCAGCACCAGTCATATCAGCAGCTTTAGTTTCTGCGATTTCTTGGATTTGAGCGTCAGTTACAGTACCAACTTTTTCAGTGTTTGGACGACCTGAACCAGACTTAACGCCAGCAGCTTTCTTAAGAAGAACAGCAGCAGGTGGAGTCTTAGTTACGAACGTGAAAGAACGGTCGCTGTATACTGTGATAACTACTGGAGTTGGTAGACCTTTCTCAATAGATTCTGTTTTTGCGTTGAACGCTTTACAGAATTCCATGATGTTCACACCGTGTTGACCTAGTGCAGGACCTACTGGTGGACTAGGGTTAGCCATACCAGCAGCAACTTGTAGCTTGATGTAAGCTTCAACTTTCTTAGCCATGATAATTCCTAAGTTTGGGTACAAACGCTAATCGCGGATCAGCTCCCCGTTTGTGTAAGAAACTTTTTACTTCACTTGAAGTAAAAAGGCGCGAAATTATAGTCATAATCCGCGCCTTATACAACCCTAAAAAGGTGATTTTTTATACTCTTTAACGAAGAGTCTTAGTCCAGCTTTTCAACCTGACCAAATTCAAGCTCAACTGGTGTCGCACGACCAAAGATCGATACAGACACTTTCAGGCGGCTCTTCTCGTAATCCACTTCTTCAACCGTACCGTTGAAGTCAGCAAATGGACCTTCGTTAACACGTACCACTTCACCCGCTTCGTACATTGTACGCGGACGAGGCGCTTCACTCGCTTTCTCAAGACGATTAAGAATCGCGTCAGCCTCTTTATCCGTGATAGGTGCCGGACGGTCTGAGGTACCACCAATGAAGCCCATGACACGCGGCACACTGCGTACTAGGTGCCATGATTCATCGTTCATAATCATCTGAACAAGGACGTAACCTGGGAAGAACTTACGCTCAGATTTGCGACGCTGACCCGCGCGCATTTCCACTACTTCTTCAGTAGGAACCAGTACTTCACCGAATAGCTCTTCCATGCCGTGCATTTTGATATGCTCGCGCAGAGATTGAGCTACACGACCTTCAAATCCAGAGAAGGCTTGAACCACATACCAGCGTTTTTTTGGAGCTTCACTCATGAATAAAAACCCTCTATACCCCAGTTGCTAGAGCTACTAGACGAACCATAATTCCGTCAATACCCCATAGCACTAGAGCCATTACAATACTTACAGCTAAAACGATCAGTGTTGTTTGCATGGTTTCTTGGCGAGTAGGCCAAACAACTTTACGTACTTCCATACGAGATTCTTTTGCAAAACTGATCGCTGCTTTACCTTTAGTCGTTGTTGCTGCAACGCCTAAGGCAGCTGCAATAAGAACAACAACGCCTGCAGCACGAACCACTACAGACATTTCACCATACAGGTAATTACCCACAACAGCGGCAGCTGCCAATACGAAAGCGGCTACCCACTTAAACGTATCTGCTGCGTTTGAGCTATCAGGAGTTTCAGCATTATTTGCTTTCATAAAACCAACCTGTTACAAGTCTTAATATAGACGACAACAACCCCGCTGTTGCAGGGCAAACTCCATATCGCTGAAAAAATCAGCGTACTCTTCTTAAGATTAAGCCTCTTTGCTTAATCTTGCTCTGCGCCCAACCCACTTCTGAACAAGAAAACAGCAAAAATAATGTTGAGTGCAGAAAAAGGGCATCAAATGATGCCCTTTTTGCTACTGGTTCGTCAAATCTAATTCAAGATTTTCCGAAAGCATCGCTAATTCGCTATGAATTAGTCGAAGATCTTAGCAACAACACCAGCACCTACTGTACGGCCACCTTCACGGATCGCGAAACGTAGACCTTCGTCCAT
>NZ_JAWOVP010000024.1:0-38314 GCF_033339995.1 Vibrio sp. 1641 | reverse complement strand
CATCAACGAGTGCCCACACAGATTGATAGGTCTATATTGTTAAAGAGCTTGCTTTGCGAGAAGTTTTTCTCTCAAAGTGGAGGTGCATTCTAGCGATTTAATTGACAGTGTCAAACACTTTTTCAATTTTATTTTTCGTAGAAGCTTTCACCTCTCCGACCCTGCTGAAGCCTTATCGCGTCTGCCGTGTCGGTGGATGCGCATTATAGGGAACTCAGATCCGTTCGCAACCCTTTTTTGAAAAAAAATGGAAAAAAATGACTGTTCGATGACTATTTCATCAAAAAAGCAAAAAAGAGGGTAAAAAACCCTCTTTTTCTGCCTTAAAAGCCGTATTTAAATGAATGCGTACGCGTCTGCGAACATACGTTCGCTCTTCGCTTTCTTGTTCTGAGTGAACTGTTCACGTGCTGCGCCAGCCATTTCAAAACGACCTGCAATATAGATATCGTAGTTTTCTAAGCTTTCGAAATCTTCAGCTACAGCTTGTAGCACGTTACCAACTTTACCTTGCCAGTCTGCAGGAGCTTCTTCTACTACCGGCACAAAGTGAACATTGGCAAACTTGTCGGCAATCTCGACCAGTTCGTCTTTAGCATAAAGCTGGCAGTTATCGCGCGCCCCCCAATATAAATAGATAGGATTGGTTTTATTCTGCGCTACGCAGTGATCCAGAATCGAGCGAACGTAACTGAAGCCTGTACCACCAGCAATTAATAATAATGGGCGTTCGCTTTCTTCTTGAACCCAAGCATCGCCATGTGGCGCATCAATTTCAATCTGACCATCAGTTTCAAGCGCCGCTTGCATTGCTTCGACAACTTCTTGTGCATAAGCGTTGTGTTCCGCCGCACCGATGTGCAGTTCAAGTTCACCTTCATGACGACAAGGGCTGCTTGCGATAGAGAAAGGACGTTTGTCTTTTTCACCCATCACCACCATTAGGTACTGACCCGCTTTAAAAGGCACTGGTGATTCTGGATGAAGAAGGATTTGGTAAGTATTACAAGCTAACGGCTGAATAGACTTTACTTTACATTGGATGGTCATGGTGTTCCTCTCGCTTACTCGTCAAAAGTAAGCACTAAATTACTTTCTGTATAGGCTTGGCAAGGGAATATCCAACCTTGCTGTTGCTCTTTTTCGGTTAGCATCGGTTCGAGGTGATAGCTCACCTCGCCCGTTAGCTTTTTACACATGCACATGGCGCAAGCGCCAACTTGGCAACGGTGTGGGAAGCGTATATTGTTGTTGAGCGCAGCTTCTAACACCGTCTCCCCTTCTTTTACTTGGAATGTAACGTCCATTGGTAGAAGGTGGACTTGATGACTCATAGAATACCTAACTGGTCCCAAATCTCATCGACTTTAGCCACAAGTTTAGGATCTTTTTTGATAGGCGTACCCCACTCGCGCGTGACTTCAGATTCGAACTTGTTGGTCGCATCCAGTCCTAATTTGGATGAACTCTCAGTCTTACCAAGCACTTGAATCGTGTCTCTATCTGGGTCCATTCGAGTTGTCACCGCCCAAATGATGTCATTCCAATCTCGTGCATTAACGTCATCGTCGCACAAAATGATGAATTTGTTATCCGTGTACTGAGCAAAGAAGCCCCATAGATGTTCCATCAATTCTTGGGATTGACCAGCTTGGTCTTTCTTCATAGTCACGACAGCAAATTGGTTGTTTGCTGTAACTGGAAGATAGACGTCAACAATCTCAGGGCGTTGCTGTTTCAACTCATTTAGTTCTGCTTCGGTAATCGCTTTGCTGTCTCGCTCAGTGACCTCGGTTCGCGTCGCCAGCTCGGCATCCCATTTAATGGTCGCATCCAAGCCCATTTTGGAGCCAAGCCCAACCACTGGTGAAGCAAAGTCGAGCGAGTCGATTGGCGTGTTATCTATCATCAAGGTATCACGTACAGGGTCCATATGCTCTGACATGGCTTTAACGACATCATTCCAATCTCGTGCGTTTACCGATTCATCGCACACAATAACAAACTTGGTATACATGAATTGACGTAAGAAAGACCACACGCCCATCATTACGCGCTTGGCATGTCCTGGGTACTGCTTCTTCATGGTGACGACGGCCATTCGGTACGAACAACCTTCTGGCGGAAGATAGAAGTCTTCAATCTCTGGGAATTGCTTTTGCAGAATAGGCACAAACACTTCGTTTAATGCCACACCTAATACAGCTGGTTCATCTGGCGGACGACCTGTGTAGGTGCTGTGATAAATAGGGTCTTTACGCATAGTAATGTGCGTAATAGTAAATACGTGGTGCTTTTCTTTTTCGTTATAGTAGCCAGTGTGGTCACCGTAAGGACCTTCATCAGCAAACTCGTTCGGGTCGATATAGCCTTCCATCACGATTTCCGCGCTCGCTGGCACTTCCAAATCGTTGCTGACTGACTTCACGACTTCCGTTTTGCTGCCACGTAGCAAACCTGCAAATGCGTATTCTGATAGCGTATCTGGCACTGGCGTTACTGCGCCAAGAATGGTTGCGGGGTCTGCACCAAACGCGACTGAAACAGGGAAAGGTTTACCTGGATTGGTTTCCATCCAATCACGCAGGTCAAGCGCACCACCACGATGAGCCAACCAACGCATGATGATTTTGTTCTTGGCAATTTTCTGCTGGCGATAAATACCTAGGTTCTGACGTTTCTTGTTTGGACCCTTGGTCACGGTTAAGCCCCACGTAAGCAGTGGCGCAACGTCTTCCGCCCAGCAACTCATCACCGGGATTTTATCCAAATCGACTTCATCACCTTGCCACACAATCTCTTGGCACGATGCTTTTCTTAAGCGCTTGGCTGGCATGTTCAATACTTGTTTGAACACAGGCAGTTTTTCTAAAGCGTCTTTGAAGCCTTTTGGTGGCTCAGGTTCTTTTAAATAAGCCAGCAGCTTACCGACTTCTCTTAATTCTTTAACGTCTTCACGTCCCATGCCGATTGCGACACGCTCTGGTGTACCAAACAGGTTCGTCAAAACAGGTACGTCGTAGCCGATTGGGTTCTCAAACAACAGCGCAGGTCCACCAGCACGCAAGGTGCGGTCGCTGATTTCTGTCATTTCATAAGCGGGATCGACAGGGTGAGTGATGCGTTTAAGTCGACCTTTCTGTTCTAGGTGGTCGATAAATTCGCGTAAATCCTTAAAACTCATAGGCCTTCATGCTGGCTGATTAAACTGTCCGCAGTATAACAAATAGGAGGACGCTAAGATCCTCCTATTTTGTGTGGGTATGTGAGCCAGATTACTTTAATACTTGTTCAATCTGCCGAGTCTTTATCTGATGGTTCGAAGATACTAACTCTTCCAACCAGGTTTGATGCCCTTGTTGAGCAAGCTCTCGAGCAACCATGGTTGCTTCTTCTGATAACGCCATTTTTCTAACTAGAAACTGCTTTACTTGCGGAGATAGAGGGTTAGATTTTGTAAGTAGACTAATAGCTTCTGGCTTGAGTGATGGGTTAACTGTGGCATTCATCAATTGCTGAATGGAAAAAACGTCTCCAACCGCAGCTAAACGCTCAAGTTCGGACTGGCTGTTGTAATCAGCTTTCATCCGCCAGAGTAAGTTGTACACTTCCTCATCCTGACTAACTTGTGCCAACCTGACTATCACGGCCGTCGATGGTAACCAACTGGTCACATTTGCTTTGGTTAACTGGGCCGTTAATGCAGCAAGCGCATTGGGTGATAAGCTGTCTAACTCTCGAATCAAAAGCGCTTCACGCGCTTGAGCTTGTTGAGATGGCCCTGTAAGCCATTGCTTTAAGTTAAGCTCTCTTCGTTCAGCTTGTAAGACAAAGTCCAAGGTACTTTGGTCTTGTTTCCAACGCTTAATCAAGCGACTCGCAATAACGGGAAAGTTAAAAGCGGGTACACTAAATTCATACCCATCACCCCGCTCTAACACTTGATAAGTCGGGGTCATACGGATCTGGGACTCAACAAACAGAGCCATTCGAGGCGTGAGAATCACATCTTGCTTTTCAAGCTTTTCCAATAATTGAAAGCGCACCACCTCTTGTTGAGGCAAAGCAAGTCTATCAAGGGCAAATTTAAGCGAGTCGACTTCATCTCTGACAGCGTAATCAAGCAGTTCAGAGACTTTAGTATGTATTTGAGTATCCTGAAGCCACTGTTCTACTACAGCCTCATGCATTTCCTTGGCAGATAATGTCGCAGGTAGAGTGATAAGTGACAAGCTCAGGAGTAATGACGACAACATTCCTTGTTGCATGTTAACCTCCCGATAACATTTCCTTCATTCTGATACTTCTATCGGGAGAAAGCAATAAAAAAGCCACCGATATACGGTGGCTTTTCGCAGAATGACTATTTGAGACTATTGACGACGCATCGCATCGAAGAACTCATCGTTGGTCTTCGTCATCGCTAGCTTGTCGATTAGGAATTCCATTGCGTCGATTTCGCCCATTGGGTGAACGATCTTACGCAGAATCCACATCTTCTGTAGTTCGTCAGTCTTCGTCAGTAGCTCTTCTCGACGTGTACCTGAGCGGTTGAAGTCAATCGCAGGGAATACACGCTTCTCAGCAATCTTACGGTTCAAGTGCAGTTCCATGTTACCTGTACCCTTGAACTCTTCGTAGATAACTTCATCCATTTTAGAACCAGTATCTACTAGTGCCGTTGCGATGATAGTTAGGCTGCCGCCTTCTTCTACGTTACGTGCAGCACCGAAGAAACGCTTAGGACGATGTAATGCGTTTGCATCCACACCACCTGTTAGTACTTTACCTGATGAAGGCACTACGGTGTTGTAAGCACGAGCTAGGCGAGTGATAGAGTCAAGCAAGATAACCACGTCTTTCTTATGTTCAACAAGACGTTTTGCCTTCTCGATTACCATTTCCGCTACTTGTACGTGACGAGATGCTGGCTCATCGAAAGTCGACGCAACCACTTCACCTTTAACTAGGCGCTGCATCTCAGTTACTTCTTCTGGACGTTCGTCGATAAGAAGAACCATCAACTCACACTCTGGGTGGTTGTACGCGATGCTTTGCGCGATGTTTTGCAGAAGCATTGTTTTACCCGCTTTAGGCGGTGCAACAATCAGACCACGTTGACCTTTACCGATTGGCGATGCCAAGTCTAAAACACGTGCTGTAATGTCTTCTGTTGAACCGTTACCACGCTCCATAACCATTCGCTCATTCGCATGTAGAGGGGTAAGGTTTTCAAATAGGATCTTGTTACGGGCGTTGTCTGGTTTATCGTCGTTAACGGTATTGACTTTTAGAAGGGCAAAGTAACGTTCACCGTCTTTTGGTGGACGAATTTTACCAGCGATAGAGTCACCAGTACGTAGGTTAAAGCGACGAATCTGACTTGGTGATACGTAGATATCGTCCGGACCCGCAAGGTATGAACTATCTGCACTGCGTAGGAAACCAAAGCCGTCTTGCAGAATTTCCAGAACCCCATCGCCAAAGATGTCTTCGCCGCCTTTCGCGTGCGCTTTTAAAATCGCGAAGATGATGTCTTGTTTTCTTAAGCGAGCTAGGTTCTCTAATCCTAAGCTTTCGCCCAGTTTTACAAGGTCAGACACAGGTCTGTTCTTCAGTTCGGTAAGGTTCATGGTGGTGGATTCTTGTTTAGTCAAAATAAGATCTGTTTTCTAGTTAAGATGGATTTGGTCTCAGGATCGACCAAGAAGAGAAATTTGTTCAATTAACGCGCGATAAGTTAGCACTAATTAGTATTCTAGTCCAGAGTTAGAAAAACAAAACCGTGCATTGTAACTTTGCACGGTTTTATCTGTAATCACTTGGTGATTATAAGTTTGCGTCTAGGAACTCTTTTAGTTGAGTTTTAGACAGAGCACCTACTTTCGTTGCCGCTACGTTACCATCTTTAAATAGTAATAGCGTTGGAATGCCGCGAATACCAAACTTAGGTGGTGTACCTGCGTTATGGTCGATGTTTAGTTTACCGATAGTGAGTTTGCCTTCGTACTCGTCTGCGATTTCGTCCAAAATAGGAGCGATCATTTTACAAGGACCACACCATTCTGCCCAAAAATCCACTAGAACCGGGCCTGCAGCGTTGATTACATCGTTTTCAAAACCGTCATCAGTTAGCTGCAAAATCTTATCACTCATCTTCCACTCCAATGTGTTTTTCGAAACTGGTTGGATGATAACCAGTAATTAGATGCCCTATTGGAATGTATTTACTTTCGTATTGCAAGCTTTAGCTGATATTCTATAGCCATGAAAAAGACGCATATCACAGAGCAAAAGTTCGCCGATTTGGGCTTAAAGCCCCAAGTTATTGAAGGATTGGACAAAAAAGGGTTCGAATTTTGTACCCCTATCCAAGCCTTGGCGTTGCCGGTCCTGCTCACCGGCCAAGACATCGCAGGCCAGGCCCAAACGGGTACTGGTAAAACGCTCGCGTTTCTTACTGCTACGTTCAACCACCTTCTGACGACTCCGGAACATGAAGGTCGTAAGCCTACACAGCCACGCGCAATTATTATGGCGCCTACACGTGAGCTCGCTATTCAGATTTACAATGATGCAGAATCATTAACTGAAAGCACAGGTCTAAAAACCGCTCTAGCTTACGGTGGTGAAAGCTACGACAAGCAACTTGCGAAACTGCAAGACGGCGTAGATATTCTGATCGGAACAACAGGCCGTATCATCGATTTCTACAAACAGCGCGTATTTAACCTCAACAACATTCAAGCTGTTGTTCTGGACGAAGCCGACCGCATGTTCGATCTTGGCTTTATTAAAGACATTCGCTTCTTGTTCCGTCGTATGCCTGAGCCAAAAGAGCGTTTGAACATGCTGTTCTCAGCAACGCTGTCTTACCGCGTTCAAGAACTGGCATTCGAACACATGAATACTCCTGAGCATGTCGTTGTCGAACCAGAACAAAAAACTGGCCACCGTATCCAGGAAGAGCTTTTCTATCCTTCGAATGAAGACAAAATGGCGCTGCTTCAAACACTAATTGAAGAAGAGTGGCCAGATCGCGCTATCATTTTTGCCAATACCAAGCATAAGTGTGAATCGGTTTGGGGACATTTGGCTGCCGATGGACACCGTGTAGGCCTTCTTACTGGCGATGTACCGCAGAAGAAGCGTGAGAAGATTCTTGAGCAATTCACCAAAGGTGATGTCGACATCTTAGTTGCAACTGACGTTGCAGCGCGTGGCCTGCATATTCCTCAGGTAACGCACGTTTTCAACTACGACCTTCCTGACGACTGTGAAGATTATGTTCACCGTATTGGCCGTACTGGTCGCGCTGGTGCGAGCGGTCATTCGATCAGTTTTGCTTGTGAAGAGTACGCGGTTAACCTACCAGCAATCGAAGAATACATTGAGCACACAATCCCAGTTTCAGAGTACGATTCGTCGGCACTGATTCAAGATCTACCGGCTCCGATTCGTATGCGTGCACCACGCAACCAACAGCGCCGCACGAATACTGGCGGTACCCGTTCTGGTTCTGGTAACCGTAAGCCGCAGGGACGTCGTCCACGCCAACCGCGTCAATCGGCACCAAAACAATCGTAATAGGAAACTGAGTTCGTTTATGAGTCAAGCAGGATCATCACCGCTATATGCCGCCATCGACCTCGGGTCGAACAGTTTTCACATGCTCGTTGTGCGTCACATCGATGGCAGCGTTCAAACAATGGCTAAAATTAAGCGCAAAGTTCGTCTAGCAGCGGGCTTAGATGAACATAATTCTCTTAGTATGGAAGCTATGCAGCGAGGATGGGACTGCTTAAGTCTATTTGCGGAACGCTTGCAGGACATTCCTAAGCAAAACATTCGCATCGTCGGTACTGCAACATTACGTACCGCGACCAATGTAGATGTGTTTTTAGAAAAGGCTAACCAAATTCTAGGCCAGCCTATCGAAGTGATTACTGGTGAAGAAGAAGCTGCCACTATCTATAAAGGTGTCGCTCACACCTCTGGCGGTAGTGGTCGTCGCCTTGTAGTCGATATCGGTGGAGCAAGTACCGAACTGATTATCGGTGAAGGTTTCGAAGCCAAAGCACTGACCAGCTTAAAAATGGGCTGCGTGACTTGGCTTGAAAACTTCTTTAAAGATCGCCAATTGAATGCTCGTAACTTTGACGCGGCAATTGAAGGAGCGAAACAGACCATCCAGCCGATTTTAGAACGTTATACAGAAATTGGTTGGGATGTGTGCGTTGGTGCATCAGGCACTGTTCAGGCATTGCAAGAGATAATGCTGGCGCAAGGCATGGACGAAGTAATCACTCACTCCAAACTCAAGCGTCTACAGAAGCAAGCCATGTTGGCCGACCATTTAGAAGAGCTCGATATTGAAGGCTTAACACTTGAGCGCGCATTAGTGTTCCCTAGTGGCCTCTCTATTTTGATTGCCGTTTTTGAATTGCTTGAAATCGATGCTATGACACTGGCTGGCGGCGCACTACGCGAAGGCTTAGTGTATGAGATGGTTGAAGAGCTTCGTCAAGAAGACATTCGTGCCCGCACTATCGCTAGCGTACAAAATCGTTATCAGCTCGATCACCAATACGGTGAACAAGTCGCTAGTCTGGCACACACGCTTTTACAGCAAGCTGGGGGCGATGAGTGGATTACAGAGCCTCAGGGCAAGATATTACTCGAGACCGCCGCAAAACTGCATGAAATTGGCTTAACTATCGATTTCAAAAAAGGCGGAGAGCATAGTGCTTACTTGCTGCAGAATTTGGATCTGCCTGGTTACACGCGCGCGCAGAAGTTCTTTATTGGTGAAGTGGCTCGTCGCTATCGCGAACAACTCACTTCTTTACCTGAGCAGCATGCATTATCAGGCTCGAGTGCAAAACGAGTATTGAGATTGTTGCGTCTTGCGGTTCTGCTCAGCCATCGTCGCAATCCTGATCTAGAGCCAAATGTGACTCTAACGGTTGAAGGCGACAATCTAACGTTACACATTGATGCGCAATGGCTAGAGAAAAACCCACTGACTGCGGCTGAGTTGGAAATTGAATCCAACCGTCAGACAGACATCGGCTGGCCATTAAATATCGTAGCAAAATAAGCGAATATCACTGCCTTACAATACTAAAGCCCAGGCGTTCGCTTGGGCTTTTTTGCTTCTACTTCCCCTACAAAACGTGCTGCCCAGCAAAAATTTCAGCTTCTCCGCTCTACATCGAAAAACAGCCATGCTTTATTGATAAACACAATTTAGCCAACCAAGATGCACCATCATGAAAACCGTTTTAATGACTGGCTTAACTGGCACTCTCGCCCCTAAAGTTGCTCATCAGTTCCACCTCCGCGGCTGGAATGTATTGGAATGGAATCACCATCAAATCCCGCCGGATGATCTACAGCAAAGTGAACAATTTTGGCAACAGCACCATATTGATGCGGTGTGCCATATGGCGATGGGGAGTGAAGCGTGGCCAGCGTGGCTTGGTGAGCACTGCAAACAGCGCAACATTCCTTACCTCTTTGTCAGCACAGCAATGGTATTTGATGCCACAAAAAATGGGCCTTATGGCATCTTTGAAGAAAGAAACACCCAAGATGATTACGGCAAATACAAAGTTCGTTGTGAAGATGCAATCTGGCAAGCAAATCCAGATGCGATGATTGCTCGAATTGGTTGGCAGCTCCATCACCAAGCAGAAGGCAATAACATGTTGGCGCATCTCGACCGCCAATATGAAGAGAACGGCGTTATTACCGCTAGCACAGTTTGGTATCCCGCGACTTCTCATATGGACGATACTGCACTCGCCTTTTTGCAGCTTATTGAGCGGAACGAAGCCGGTTTATATCACCTTGATAGCAACTTAAAAGATAAGTGGAATTTCTACGAACTCGTTTGTGCACTCAAGCAGCATTACAACAAGCCATGGCAAGTGCTGCCAAGCAATGATTATCACCATGACCAACGTCTAACAGATGAACGAATTGCCTTGCCGCCATTGAGTGAACGTTTCAACAAGCCAGAGCAAATCAAACAAGCTGGCATCATAGGAATCAACTGGGGACGCACGCACATTCCGCACTATAGAAACAATGGTGTTGTTGTCACGACGTTATGTGCCAACCAAATAGAACCGCTTCAGCAAGCGTGCAGTGAAGAAGCAATCCCAAAGGCAGAAACGAACATCAGCGCACTCAAAGAACTCGATGTCGTGACCATCGCGACACCTGCGCATACTCATGCAGAGATCATAAAGACGTTAGGTTCAACCAAGCTGATTTGTGAAAAGCCATTGGTGGGATTGAATTCTGACATAACTCACTGGCAGCAACCGAACTCCAACCTATTGGTTAATTACGCCTTTGCTCAGCTAGAGACCGCCAAGACGATAGAGAAATGGCTCACCTCGCAAACCCAACCTTGTGTGGTCAATCTAATCACCCAAGTTAACCTACCGGGCACCTTCACACTCAAAGAGTGGTTTCTTGAAACAGCCAGTCACCCTATATCTTGGTTGCTGCACTGCTTTGGAGACTATTATCAATCGACACTGGTTGAGGAAAACGGCCAACTGATCGTTGATCTGCAATGTGGTGACCACCAGCTAAGATTTGTATTTGAACTAACAGGTGAACCGGGCATCGAGCACAATCTAACGATTCAATCCAACCAGACCTTAACCAGCAAAGGCTACTACCGTGTCGGCGAAAAATGGCGTTTCGAGCCCATTCTCGTTAATGGCAATGCGATAAATGATGGAGAGTACAGCGAGTCTGATTGCTGGCAGGACGCCAATCAACGCTGTGTCGGTTTGATGCTGGCGATGTTCAATCAAAGCATCAGTTGGGAGAACGGCCTGCAACTTGGCGCCTTCGATGCGCAAAAAGCCATTTTGATTGAGAAGATGCTCCGTTAGCCATTTCACCAACGAGCTTCCTCTACGTTCCGTAACTTCGATTAAAAGGTCTCACTCGGGACCTTTTTTATTGCTCATTTTTACCTTCGTACAGCTTAGGGAGCTTTTGGACACCCATGATCTAATTGCTCCCCACGCTGTACAAAACGCTCTAAGCCCAAGTAAACAGGCACAAAAAAGCCGCTTGATTTGAGCAAGCGGCTTTCGGGGTTCCCACTGATATTAAGACTGAACGCTTGTCGTCACCTTAAAGTCAGGGTTCACCGCAGTCAGCTTCTTAATTAGGTAATTCAGTAGTACGCCATACATAGGAACGAACAAACCAAGACTGATAATCAGTTTGAAGCCGTAATCCACCAGCGCGATTTCCGTCCAATGCTCAGCCATAAATGGATCTGGGCTTTGGTAGAACGCAATGGCGAAGAAAGCGATGGTATCAAGTGCATTACCGAAAAGCGTTGAACACGTTGGTGCCACCCACCATTGCTTCATTTGACGTAGGCGGTTGAACACATGCACATCCATGATCTGACCAAGTAGGTACGCCATGAAGCTAGCAATCGCGATACGAGCAACGAATAAGTTAAATTCCCCTAGGTGACCAAAACCTTGGAATTGACCTTCGAAGAACACCACCGATAAGAAGTAAGATACTGCCAACGCAGGCAACATCACTAAGAAGATGATCTTACGCGCCAACTGAGCACCGAAAATACGCACGGTTAAGTCAGTCGCTAAGAAGATAAATGGGAAAGTGAATGCACCCCAAGTGGTATGGAAACCGAATATAGTAAACGGTAGCTGAACTAGGTAATTGCTAGATGCAATAATGACTAGGTGGAATAGAACCAGATAGATAAGGGCGTTGCGCTGCTGCGCAGGGGTAAAGTTACTCATGCGATACCTTTTTAGTTTGGTTTGGGGGTGAGGGAACCCAAATCGAGTCACTGAATAAAGTGGCTCTTACCAACAATGTAAAATGAAAAATAAACTGGCTTGGCTCATTCTGAGCGAAGCGGTGGGCGATTATACATTAACCACTTTTCGCCGCAAGTCGTCTGTTTGACGCAAACGTTGAAGCATAAAAAAGGGTGTTTCATGTGAAACACCCTTTCAAGAAAAATTCTATTTTTAGAAGCCGCGCTGGAACAATCCTGCAAGATAATCCAACTCTTCCCTGCTCTCTTCAATCGCTAACGCTTCAAACCAAATCGCTTCGCTGTAATGCTCTGCTTTCATAAACAGTCGGCAACCTTCAAAGTCAATCAACCATGAGTGAATGTCCGCATCCCACTGCTTTTCCACCACAGTAGCAGAAAGCAAGCCGACTAAACGCTCACCTAAAGCAGGAAAGCTATCAAGGTCAAAGCTCGGCGCGGTAATGATTAAGCGCCCTTCTTGTGCCATGTAATCCGCTAAGCCAAATTCCTTTTGCATCTTGGTTCCTTATCCGTGGTGAGTAATGTGTTCTTGAATCAAATCAAGGAATGGATCGGCGTACTTCTCTAGTTTGCGTTGACCAACACCGCTGACTGCCAGCATTTCGCCGTAAGACGTTGGCAGAATTTCCGCCATATCAATCAGAGTAGCGTCACTGAAGACCACGTATGGTGGCAAACCATCTTCATCAGCAATCGACTTACGCAACTTGCGTAACTTAGCAAACAACTTCTTATCGTAGTTCTTACTGGTCAGTTTATCTGACTTCGCCGCACGTGCTGCGGTGTCTAAACGCGGAACCGCTAACTCTAGAGTCACATCGCCACGCAGCAGCGGACGCGCTTCTTCGGTAAGTTGCAGCGTTGAGTTACGCGTGATGTTTTGGAACAGCAGCCCTTTGTGGATTAACTGACGGAAAATACTCACCCAGTAATCGTGGCTGTGATCGCGCCCTATCGCGTAGGTAGAAATCTTATCGTGCCCATTTTCACGCACACGAATGTTTTGCATGCCACGTAGCACCTCGACCACGTAGCCCATACCAAAGCTCTGATTAACACGATACACACAAGATAGCGCCTTACGCGCTTCTTCCGTGGCATCAAAGTGCTTCGGTGGATCTAAGCAAATATCGCAGTTGCCACATGGCTTCTCACGATACTCACCAAAGTAATTCAATAGTACCTGACGACGACAAGTCTGCGCCTCAGCAAAGGCACTCATCGCATTCAGTTTGTGGGTTTCCACCTGCTTCTGTGGACCATCGTCTTTCTCATCCAACATACGGCGCAGCCAACTGATGTCCGCTGGGTCATACAACATCATGGCTTCCGCAGGTAAACCATCACGCCCTGCACGACCCGTTTCCTGATAGTAAGACTCGATGTTGCGCGGGATATCAAAGTGAACCACAAAACGCACGTTTGGTTTGTTGATGCCCATACCGAATGCCACGGTCGCCACTACAATTTGGATGTCATCACGTTGGAAAGCTTCTTGAACGTAAGCGCGCTCATCAGCGTCCATACCTGCGTGATAACCAGCAGCACGAATGTGGTTGTTGCACAGCTTCTCGGTCACCATCTCAACTTTCTTACGGCTACCACAATAGATGATGCCGCAATTCCCCTTTTGGGTTTCAAGATAACGAACGATTTGCGAAACCGGCTTGTGCTTCTCAACTAAGTTGTAGCGAATGTTGGGACGGTCGAAGCTGCCTAGGTAAACCTCTGGATTATTCAGTTGCAGACGTTCAAGAATATCTCGGCGCGTTGCGTCATCTGCGGTCGCCGTCAGCGCCATAAATGGCACATGGGAAAACTGCTGCTTAAGTTGACCAAGCGCGGCATATTCTGGACGGAAGTCGTGTCCCCACTGGGAAATACAGTGCGCTTCATCAACGGCAATCATCGATAACGGCAGGTTTTCCAAACGTTCAATGAAGTCACGCATTAATACGCGTTCTGGCGAGACGTACACCAACTTAAGATGACCAGTGTGCATGCGGTTATACACGCTGAGCAGCTCTTCACGAGGCATGGTCGAGTTAATGCACTCAGCCGCTACACCGTTGGCTTTAAGCTGGTCCACTTGGTCCTTCATCAGCGAGATAAGCGGAGAGATCACCAAAGTAATGCCAGAGCGAACCAAAGCAGGAATTTGATAACACAGCGACTTACCGCCACCAGTAGGCAGGATAACTAAGCTGTCGCGACCTTCTACCGCAGCGTCAATCACCAACTGCTGACCATCACGGAACTCTTGGTAACCAAACACATCCTCCAACACACGTTGAGGCGTTACAGGCGAATCAGATTGTTCGGCTAACAAGGTCGAGGTCATGAAAAGTCTCAGATTGGGTCTTAAAAAAGAGGTGCTTTTGCATACCACTGGCACACAAAGTGAGGGCACATTGTAATGGGGTTTCATGGTGAATAAAACCGCAAATTGTTAGGTGTTTCGCATCACGACTCGTATACTGATTTTCTGCTCTATAAAACACACAATTAGGTGACACTTCATGACACCAGAAGACGAACAACAACGCGCGCGGCAAGGCATCTTGCTAGCGATTGGCGCGTATACCATGTGGGGCATTGCGCCGATGTACTTTAAGTCCATCGCACAAGTATCTCCTTTGGAAATTCTAAGCCACCGAGTGATATGGTCTTTCTTTTTGCTTGCTGCACTCCTCCATTTTGGCCGTCACTGGCGCTCGGCTTACCACATCGCGAAAGACAAAACGAAAATCGCTTACCTGATCGCAAGTTCCATGTTAATTGGCGGCAATTGGTTGATTTTCATTTGGGCGGTAAACTCGAATCATATGCTCGACGCCAGCTTAGGTTATTACATTAACCCACTGATCAACGTCTTACTCGGGATGGTATTTTTGGGAGAGAGACTGCGTAAATTACAGTGGTTCGCGGTTGTATTGGCAGGTTGTGGCGTACTCGTTCAACTGATTGTATTTGGCTCCGTACCTGTTGTTGCGATGGCGTTAGCAATGAGCTTCGGCTTTTATGGCTTATTAAGAAAGAAAGTCAGTGTCGATGCAAAAACTGGCTTGTTTATCGAGACATTACTTCTACTGCCAGTGGCCGCTGTTTATTTGCTTTTTATTGCCGATACACCAACCTCAAATATGCTTACGAATCCACTTACGTTAAATAGTTTGTTGATCGCGGCTGGGGTTATAACAACCCTGCCACTGCTGTGCTTTACGGGTGCAGCAACAAGACTCAAATTATCGACTTTGGGCTTTTTCCAATATATAGGCCCAAGCTTAATGTTTTTACTTGCAGTATTGATGTATGGCGAACCCTTTACCATGGATAAAGCGATCACTTTCGTCTTTATTTGGGGAGCACTAGTCGTGTTTAGCTTTGATGGATTACGTAATAACCGTCGCTCACGCCGAATCGTTCAGCCACAGTGATCGTTTTTTACAAGACAAGTTAGAAATTGCCAGATAAGCTTGGTCATAATGTGACCAAGCTTTTTTATTTAATGGAACATATTCAGTACTACGCAACCGACCATGACAACTTGAGTCTAATAGAGGCGAAATACCAGAAATTTGCTTTTCAAAGGCATTACCATCTGGATTTTCATCTCGGCCTGATCACGCATGGTGCGCAGAAGTTCCAATATCAAGGTAACAACCACCAAGTTGGTCACGGGCAAATTGTGATTATGCCGCCGGATGAGCTGCACGACGGGCAATCTAAGCTCGAGAGTGGCTACGAAGTAAATGTGTTTGCGATCGAACCTCTCCTATTGAGCGATCTGGCTGATCTTAAGCAAAACGGTCAAATAATACACTTCAACGAACTGATCATCTCGGATCCCCAAATATTTTCACAACTTAGTAACTTACACGGGCTACTTCGTCGTGAAAACCTCAGCCAACTCACTAAAGATTGCCTTCCTTTTGAAGGATTTAACCAACTTTTTGATCGCTACGGATCGCTTGAGCGACAAAAAGTGGTGCCGCTAGGAAATCAATCACTTGGGACGTTAAAAGATTATCTAATGGCGAACCTCGACCAAGCAGTGCGTTTGGATTCGCTATCAGAGCTGTGCCAACTGAGCCCAACGCAGTTCCAGCGCCACTTTAAAGCGCAAACTGGCATGACGCCTTATGCATGGTTCGCACGCCTGCGCCTCGAACAAGGCATGAAGTTACTGCAAGCTGGTCAATGTGGTACCGACGTCGCCCACCAGATCGGTTTCTACGATCAAGCGCATTTCAGCAAAGCGTTTAAACAGACCTACGGCGTTTCCCCTTCTCAAGTGGCTCGTTAATTTCATTTACCGAGAAAGCTGTCAGTTTTTTACAAGCGCCACAGGTGACTTACCACGACAATAGCCGAATTGGTTAAATTTGAGATGTGTTATGAATGAATCCACCATATTGCTGACACTCGCCAGCATTCACTTTATTGCCCTAATGAGTCCAGGTCCGGACTTTGCGCTGGTCGTACAAAATGCGACGCGTCATGGTCGTCAAACTGGCTTGTACATTGCGTTGGGATTGTCCGTCGGTATCTTGCTGCACTCTTTGTTCAGCCTGACAGGTGTGAGTTTTGTCGTCCACCAACACCCAGTGCTGTATTCCGTGGTACAACTGCTCGGTGGTAGTTACCTGCTCTACTTAGGAATTGGCGCATTGCGTGCCGTGATCTCGATGATCCAAAACCCACTGACGGATCAACCTAAGAAGCAAAATAACCTAGTGATCAGCAATAAGCGTCAAGCGTTTGCTAAAGGGTTTGCGACCAACATTCTTAACCCAAAAGCCCTGGTGTTCTTTGTCAGTTTGATGTCGAGTTTAGTCCCAGCAGGTATGTCGATTACTGGCAAAGGTATTGCACTGGTCATCCTGTTTGGCTTGTCGCTATTCTGGTTCTCTAGCCTTGCATGGATGCTGTCGACACAGCGCTTACAGCGTAAATTGCAACAAGCGGGTATCTACATCGACGGTCTATGCGGCGTGGTATTTACTCTAGTGGGCGGCAGTATTCTATACCAAACTATCAATACTTTTATCGGATAAAGTACTGATTTAAAAGCGTAGCACAATCGACATTTCTAAGATTGCTGACTCGACGTGACTCTCCATAACTGCCAAGCTCAAAGCACAAAACTGGCAACATGGAGAGTCATCATGCATTGGACGTTCAACCGACTCGTGACCACGGGTCTTTTTCTTACTTCCCCACTAATCTTATCTATCTCAGTCTTTGCTAACCAAGCAGCAGATGCAGTTGCGCCGGAGCACAGCACTGGCTTCGAGCAAAAACAATTGATCAAAGCGAAAGATTATATGGTTACCGCAGCCAACCCACTTGCCACCCAAGCTGGGGCAGACGTTCTTGCACAAGGTGGTAATGCTATTGATGCTATGGTTGCCGTGCAGCTGATGCTGGGCTTAGTAGAACCCCAATCTTCAGGCATTGGTGGTGGCGCCTTCTTAGTGTATTGGGACAGTGAGAAACAAAAACTGACTACGTATGATGGACGCGAAACCGCACCGCTCGCCGCAACGCCGAAACTCTTCCTAGATGACAAAGGACAACCACTGCAATTTTACGATGCGGTTGTCGGTGGGCGTTCCGTTGCCACTCCTGGTACAGTGAAACTGCTGTGGGACACGCACCAGAAATACGGCAAGTTGGAATGGAAGAAGATAATCCAACCCGTGATTACCTTGGCTGAGCAAGGTTTCGAAGTCAGTCCTCGCCTCGCGAGTCTGATTGAAAAAGATGCCAAGCGCCTATCTCGCTTCCCTGCGACTAAGGCTTACTTCTTCAATCCAGATGGCTCACCAAAAGCCGAAGGCACGTTGTTGAAGAACCCTGAATACGCGCAAACTCTGACGGCAATTGCAGAGCAAGGGGCAAAAGCTTTCTATCAAGGCGATATCGCCACAGACATCATCAAGACAGTACAGAATGCACCGGGCAATCCTGGCGTATTGGCACAACCTGACTTTGATGCGTTCCAAATCAAGCAACGTGAGCCGGTTTGTGCGGCTTATCAAAGCTATGATATCTGCGGCATGGGACCACCTAGCTCTGGCGCATTGACGGTTGGACAGATTCTCGCGATCACCGAGCAATACGATCTTAAAGGTTGGGGAGCCGAAAGCGCGAAATCATGGCAAGTGATCGCCGATGCATCGCGCCTTGCGTTTGCGGATCGCGGTAAATACATGGCTGACCAAGATTATGTGCCAATGCCAACCGAAGGCTTGCTTGATAAAGATTATCTCAAACAACGTGCTGAGCTTATCCAAGTCGGTAAAGCCTTGAGTAAGGTTGAAGCCGGCAATCCACCGTGGTCACACGCGATGAACTTAAGCATGGATCAATCGATCGAGCTGCCTTCCACCAGCCATTTCAATATCGTCGATAAGCAAGGCAATGTGGTTTCAATGACAACAACCATTGAGAACGCCTTTGGCTCACGCTTGATGGTGCGCGGCTTCTTGCTCAACAACGAACTGACTGATTTCTCTTTCCGCACGCATCAAGATGGAGTGCCAATAGCAAACCGCTTAGAACCGGGCAAACGCCCACGTTCATCCATGGCACCGACCATTATGATGAAGGATGACAAACCTTACATGGCAATTGGCTCACCGGGTGGCAGCCGCATCATTGGTTACGTCGCACAAGCCATTATCGCCCACACGCAATGGGATATGGACATCCAAAGCGCGATTAATCAGCCACGATTACTGAACCGTTTTGGTACCTTAGATATTGAGCAAGGTACCGCTGCAGAAGGCTTACAGCCTGAGTTGGAAAAGATGGGTTTTAAAACTGATGTTCGTGATTTGAACTCTGGACTGCATGCGATACGTATAACAAAAGACGGTCTTGAGGGCGCAGCCGATCCAAGGCGTGAAGGTTCCGCTATCGGGCAGTAAGAGTCTTTCGCTCGACCCCTTGTGCGAGATCTCTCACAAAGGGTTGAGCAAACCTCTCTTTTTTAATGGTAAAACCGTACAACAAAGCGCATAAGCCATTGAATTTAATACTCATGTATCTTTTTTGAACGCTAAGAGAGTTAAAAAATGTGAGATTAGCCCGTTGTTGGAAATCGTTAAACACGTAATATTAAACCTGTCGGAAGGATGCTGACACGGAACAGGAAACACCACGGACTTGGTGAACTTCAGGAAGAAGAAACGGTTATTCAGGATGAATAGTCGGGCATGGATTGCAAAATTGGACATTGAACGGAATCAATAGTGACTAGGATGGTTGCTACTAAGGACGGGAAATGGACACCTCTGGACGAGGCAAGGATTTGAACATCAGGATGATGTCAGGGACACCGCTCAGGGAACAAGTGATGAGAGCTAACGAGGATAGTTAGCAGACCAGGATAAGGTCACTAAGGACACCGCTAGGAAGGCGACGTAAGGATTAAGCTGACGGATTCAGCACACTATCATGGATTAGATGCATGGAGCACTCTTAGTAGCTGGATTGCTGCGAGTAAGACTATAACCCCGATGGGCGCAAGCCCTCGGGGTTTTTCTTTGCCTAAAGTTTTTCTCAGTAGATCTGCTGAAAACAGGCATTCACCCACAACGCCCACCTTTCACTTCAAACGGCATCGTTAAGTCGCGCTTTTGTACTCCATTTATCATTCCATTTTTTACTGCGTTAGCGACACCAAAACTGCATAAACAAAAAGAGCCGCCGAAGCAGCTCTTAAGTTGATGATACCAATCACAGTAAATAAGTGATCAGAAATAGCGTAGGGAAAATGCTTGAGAACAAGGCGCAATTTTTCGATAAGTAGTTATTCTACAATCAAAAATTGCAACGCAGTTATCGAGTATTTTAACAAGCTAGAATGACCAGTTATTTACTACGATTGGTATGAGTTTTGGTCAAGCCTTACAGTTTCTCTAGTCGTGCGTAAGCAGTCACCAACCATTTGATGCCTTCACCGTTAAAGGCAATCTGTACACGGCTTTGTGGACCACTGCCTTCGAAGTTGATGATGGTGCCTTCACCAAACTTTGGATGCATCACACGAGAACCTAGCGTAAAGCCGGTTTCATTAAAGCTCTCTTTCACAACAGTTTGGCTAAATCGACCACTGCTTGAAGGACGGCTAACTTGCGCCTTCATTCGTACTTCATCTAAACAAGTTTCTGGCAGTTCACGGATAAAGCGAGACGGTTTATGGTATTTATCCTGACCGTACAAACGACGCATTTCAGCATAAGTGATGTACAGTTTCTGCATTGCACGGGTCATGCCTACGTAACACAGACGGCGTTCTTCTTCTAAGCGCCCTGCTTCTTCTGCCGACATTTGGCTTGGGAACATGCCTTCTTCCACACCGACCATAAACACCAATGGGAACTCTAGACCTTTCGCACTGTGTAATGTCATGAGCTGAACCGCATCTTCAAATTCGTCCGCTTGTCCTTCGCCCGCTTCTAGTGCTGCGTGGGTTAGGAATGCCGTCAGCAGTGACATGTCTTCGGCTTCTTCTGGTTTCTCGAATTGGCGAGTTGCGGTCACCAATTCCTCCAAGTTCTCAATACGTGCCTTAGACTTTTCGCCCTTCTCTTGCTCGTACATCGCGAACAAGCCCGAGTATTTAATTACATGGTCAGTTTGGTGATGCAGCGGCATCTCTAAGGTGTCGTCTTCTAGCGCGGTGACAAGCTCGATAAAACGGCTCAGAGCACCAGCAGCGCGACCAGCAAGCACCTTCTCGTCCAACATTGCCACACTCGCTTCCCACATGGTGCAACCACGGTCACGAGCCGCAAAACGGATGGTTTCAAGCGTCTTATCACCCAAACCACGCGTTGGCGTATTCACCACACGTTCAAACGCCGCATCATCGTTACGGTTGGCAATCAGACGCATGTAGCTCAAGGCATCTTTGATTTCCTGACGTTCGAAGAATCGCATGCCGCCGTAGATACGGTAAGGCAGACCGGCTTGAATTAACGCTTCTTCCAGAACACGCGACTGGGCGTTGTTACGGTAAAGCATCGCAGCGTCATTCAGAGCACCGCCCTTGTCTTGCCACTCTTTGATTTTGTTCACCGCAAAACGGGCTTCATCTAATTCGTTGTAAGCGCTGTAAACCGAGATGGGCTCACCGACCACGCCATCCGTCCACAACTCTTTACCCATACGCTCGGTGTTATTCGCAATCAGGGTGTTAGATGCTTCCAGAATGGTCTTGGTTGAACGGTAGTTTTGCTCAAGACGAATGGTATTTACGCTTGGGAATTCGAGCGTAAACTTCTCAATATTCTCGACTTTTGCACCACGCCAACCATAAATCGACTGGTCGTCATCACCTACGATCATCACGTGACACTCAGGACCCGCCATCATACGTAGCCAAGCATATTGAATGTTGTTGGTATCTTGGAACTCGTCCACCAAGATATGCTTAAAGCGTGCTTGGTAGTGTTCACGGACGAACTTGTTATCACGCAGTAGCTCATGTGCGCGCAGCAAGATTTCCGCAAAATCGACTAAACCAGCACGGTCACACGCCTCTTGGTAAGCGGTGTACAACTGCAGATATGTCTTGGTCACTGGATCATGGTACGCATCAATGTGCGACGGGCGCAGACCTTCGTCTTTCTTGCCGTTAATCCACCATGCCACTTGGCGTGCTGGCCATTGCTTCTCATCGAGGTTTTGCGCTTTGATCAAACGCTTTAGCAGACGCTGTTGGTCGTCACTGTCGATGATTTGGAAATCTTCCGGTAGCTTGGCATCAAGATAGTGTGCACGCAGAATACGGTGACAAATGCCGTGGAAAGTACCATTCCACATACCGCCTGCACTGCCCATCATTAGCTCTTCGATACGTCCACGCATCTCTGCCGCCGCCTTATTGGTAAAGGTTACCGACATGATTGAAAACGGAGAAGCTTGCTCGACCGACATCAGCCAAGCGATACGGTGAACAAGAACGCGTGTCTTACCACTTCCTGCGCCAGCAAGAACGAGCAAGTTTTCTAGAGGTGCTGCAACGGCTTCACGTTGTTTATCGTTCAAACCGTCGAGTAATAGAGATGGATCCATCATGATGAGAGCTACTGGTTATTTATACATAAAAACCGATTATAACCTAAACAACCGGGTGCTGTTTAGACAAAACTTGATAAAAAAATTGATGTTTTTTTGCCCAACACATCAATTAGTTATACCTATTTGACCCTGCAAACCCATTTACTTCAGAAATTTTTCTGAAAGTTTTTTAGCCAGTTTCCTATCTTTTAAGTTAAGCAAGTTGATAACAAAAACGCCAAAACAGGCGATTCATCTTGCCAACTTAAAGTAAAGGAAATCATTCAGAGGAATTTATTATGAAAAAGTCGAATCTAGCTGTTACTGCTGCTGTTACTGGTCTTCTAGCTCTTGGTGGCACAATGCTAACTGCAGCTCCAGCTGTCGCTGCTGAAAAAGAAAAGTGCTATGGCGTTTCTAAAGCAGGTAAAAACGACTGTGCAACAAAAAGCAGCTCATGCGCTGGTACTTCTAAAGAAGATAACCAAAAAGACGCATTCGTAGTCGTACCAAAAGGTCTTTGTGACAAGCTCGCTGGCGGTAGCACTTCTTCTTCATAATCTTTTATCGCTAGCTATTGTGAGGATGCGTTGACGCTCAACCAACGCAAAGCCAAGACGCATCCTTCTCTTCCCGCACGATTTGAAAAGGAGTTTCACGTGAAACACCACACCTTCCACGACCTTGTTGGAGTTGGATTAAGAACCCCTCACCTCGATTACTTTAGCCAAAACCAACCCGAGTTGTCTTGGTTAGAAATCCACAGTGAAAACTATTTCCAACCCAATGCAACAGAGCGCCATCAGCTACAAACGCTTCGCGAGCAATATCAAATTAGCTGCCACGGTATTGGTTTGTCGCTAGGTTCGGTGGAACGTGTTAGTCAAAAGCATCTTGCGCAACTTAAATCACTGATGGACTCAATCGACCCAATTCTTGTTTCTGACCATTTAAGTTGGAGTGAAAACGGCGGTCACTACTTTAATGACCTGCTTCCACTTCCGTATACGGAAGAAGCGCTCAACGTGTTCACTCGTAACGTGAATGAAGTGCAGGAATATTTGCAACGCGAGATCTTGATAGAGAACCCATCTAGTTATGTGAAGTTTCAACATTCGACCATCAGCGAATGGGAGTTTCTTACCGAAGTGCAAAAGCGCACTGACTGTCGTTTATTGCTCGATTTAAACAATGTTTATGTTTCGGCGTTCAACCACGGTTTTGATTGCGACACATACCTAGATGCGATTCCAGCCGACAAAGTGGATGAGATTCACTTGGCAGGTTTTACCATTAAACAACTCGACAAAGGTGAGATATGGATTGATACCCATAGCCGCCCAGTTAGCGATGAAGTTTGGCAGTTGTTTTCACAGTGGACAAAAAAACACGGTCCACGTCATACGTTGATTGAATGGGATTTGGATATCCCCGCGCCAGAAGTCTTATTAGGAGAAGCACAGAAAGCATCGCAACTGCTGTTGCAAGGCACACTTCCAAGTGAACAAAGCGAACCAAGGAAGGCATCATGAATCTAGCCACCTTACAAAGCCAGTTTGCTAAAGCCCTACACTATCAAGCACTCGGTGAAGATTGCGATATTGCCAGTGATACGTTTACCGCTGATGAACGCATGCAGATTTACCGCAATAACTTTATCGTCAGCTTAAGCGAGGTGTTATCCGCGACCTACCCGATGGTTGAAGCGCTGCTTGGTGAAGAATGCTTTGAACAGATAGCTCGCCAGCATGTTCTTTCTTACCCATTAGAAGAAGGAAATGTGGTGCATTATGGCGAAGGCTTTCAAGACACCATCATGCAGTTCAGTCAGGTGATCGCACAAGCACCTTACAGCCCTGAAGTCGCACGTTTCGAGTGGCATATCGACCTAGCTCGTCAAGCACAGTATGAGCAATCCAATGCAGTGGAATTAAAACCGCTTGCGTTACTTGGCGAAGTGAGTGAAGAGCAACAACCCACTTTAGTCTTACACCTTAAAAAGGGCTGCCGCAGCTTTGACTCCAACTACGCAGTATTCGATCTATTTAGCGCGATTCAAACTGGGCAATTCGAACAACTTAATATCAACCAATTACAGCAAGGTGTCATCTCGATTCAAGCCAATGGAGAAGCCTTGTGTCACGCACTCGATGCCGATGTGTTCCAACTGCTGCAATGTTTAGAGCAGAAGCAGAGTTTGAGCGAAATACCTGAAGTTTTACTCGCTCATCTCAATCGCATCATGGCACTCGATATTGTTGACGGCTTTACATTGCAATCAATCTAAGGAGCACTCTATGACGGATACGGTTAAAAACTTAGTGAATCGGTACGACGATTTAATCAGTACCCTACAAGCTGGCTTTGTCCCTTTACTACTTCTCTTTTGTCGCTTGTGGGTAGCCTGGGTGTTCTTCAATTCAGGACTAATCAAAATCTCATCTTGGGATAGCACGCTGTACTTATTTGAGCTGGAATACCAAGTGCCAATCTTGCCATGGGAATTGGCGGCTTATTTAGGTACGGCTGCGGAGTTGGTTCTACCGGTGTTCTTGGCACTGGGATTGATTACCCGCCCGATGGCAGCAATGCTGTTTGTGTTCAACATCATCGCAGTGATCTCTTACCCACTGTTGTGGGAGAAAGGTTTTTATGACCACCAACTTTGGGGATTGATGATTCTTATCGTAATCGTATGGGGGCCAGGACCGCTGTCTTTGGACCACATCCTGAAAAAGAAAATGACGAGCTAAAAAAATCCCCGCATCATGCGGGGATTTTTTATTATTTATTCAAGTAAGCCAGTAGCTCTTCTGCTGAGATACCTTGCTGAGCGAGGTCTTTTGCCATCTGCTCGACTTGTTCATCTTTGCGTGACTCAATCACTTGCTGAAATTGGTACACGATATCACGCAAAATTGGCAGAGGTACTTGTTTAGCCGCACTACGAATACGCTCGGAGCTTTGATTACCCAGCTCATTAAGCAACTTGCCAAACATCACCTTTTCTGGTGAATCTTCCATTTGCTCTAGAATACGAGCCATTTCATACGTGGTTAACGACATTACTTTTTGAGTTCCGTTATGGTGTCAGGAAAAGTCTGAGTGACAAATATACACGCCTTACTTACATTGGAAAATACTAAATTACACTGATTTACGCTTTCGCAAAGCTCGAGTGCCAGTTCTTCCCTGCTTTTGTAAACAGAACGACCAACGCAGGTAATAGGACCCACATATGAATTGCGATCAAGGTTTGTGGATCCAGAGATAAGCGTTGCAGTGTACCCACCAACAAACCAGAGCCACTCATTTGGAACAATCCAAGCAGTGCAGCTGCCGTGCCCGCCTTATCACCAAACGGTTCTAACGCTTTCCCTGCCGCTGCACCCAGAATGAATGCAAAACCTACAGAAGACATAAAGATAGGTAACATGAAAGAAAGCGCGGTATTCTGACCATTCATCACTAGCATGATCACACCTGCGAGACCCAGAGTTGAGATCCCGGTGACCAAGGTGTTGTGAGTTCCAACGCGCTCCATAAACTTAGGCGCCAGCATACATGCCGCAATGTTTATCACCGCATTTACACCAAACCAGAAAGTGAATTCATTCATCGACAGCCCCATCCCCGTCATCAATACCGACGGTGCTGAGGTAACGTAAGCAAGAATAACCGCCATCGCCATCAAGCATAATGACGCATGGAAAACAAAAGATGGTGTGCTAAGCACTGCCCAATACCGACTAAGCTTAAACACGGCTTGCTTTTCTGTTGACGGGTTAGTCTCTTTCATCATGAAAAACATCAATGATCCAGACACCACAGCAAAACCAGCCATAAAGCTAAAGTTAGCACGCCAGTCAAATTGCTGAGTTAACCAGCTACCTAGAATTGGAGCTAAAGCCGGAATGAAACAAATCGCACCGTTAAGGTAGCTGATCATTTTGCCGCTTTTTTCCGGGCCAAAGATATCGCGAACTGTTGCAAAGGCTGCTACCGATGTCGCACACGCACCTAAGCCTTGTAACAGTCGGGAAACCAACATCCACTCAATATTTTGAGCACTCCACGCCAATAAAGCGCTCATCGCGTAAATGGTGATACCGCCCAATGCAACAGTTCGACGTCCGAGTTTATCTGCTAGGGGACCTGCGAATAGCTGACCAACACCCATAGCAAATAAGAACCAAGTGATCGTGTCTTGTGCTAGCGCATTATCGACCTGAAAAGTGGAAGCAATAAGAGGTAAAGCAGGTAGATAAATATCAATCGCTAAAGGACTGAAAAGAACCAAAAGGGTCAATAACGCCATCTGTTTTTTACTATTAGAAAACTGGCTAGACACACAACACTCCGAATTGGATAAAGAACTTTGGGTAAAGCTTAATCATCTGATGATATGAATGGAAATGATGTATAATCATGAGCATTATTCCTCAGAGGAAATTCACTGTGAACGTCGAAAAACTGGCTCGTATCGATTTAAATCTATTGGTCTGCTTTAAAGTGCTGATTGAAGAGTTAAACGTTACTCGTGCGGCCCACCGATTGTGCTTAAGCCAATCTGCCGTAAGTAAATCACTGGCTAAACTGCGCATTCAATTTGATGACCCTCTTTTCACTCGAAACTCACATGGATTAACACCTACGCCGCGCGCATTGTTTCTTAAACCGAAACTGGATCTGTTGATAAATCAGTTAGAAGTGCTGACTCAACCCGAAGAGTTTTCTCCGCAAAGCAGTGAATACCGTTTTCAAATAGCAGCGGTAGAGAGTGTCTACCCTCTCATTCTACCCCATTTCTTACCGGCGATTTTTCAACAAGCACCTGGCGTGACAATTAGCACACACCCGTGGTCGGATAATACATTTAAAATGCTTCAACGCGGCGAACTGGATTTAGGCTTAACTGGAAAAGATATCGATATAAACGATGCCAAGCTGACTCTTCAACCACCCGATGACATTTGCGAGTTGGAAATTTATCGTGATTACCAAATGTGCATCATTCGCAAAAACCACCCTGCGCTAAAACAACCTTGGAATCTGGAAGCCTATCTCGCCCTACGCCATGTACAAGTACGTTGTGATGGCAACGACCGTTGGTTGCTGGATTATCGCCTTGCAGATATTGGCACCGACCGCGATATTGCCGTCACTGTGCCCGACTTTAACAGTGCCGCAAGTTTATGTTCATACACCGACTTTATCTTTACTGCGCCAAGTCATTTTGTGCAACTTGCGGCCAAACAGCTTGATTTGGTCGTGCTGCCACTACCGTTAGAATTCCCACCTATGGCTTACACTTTATTCTGGCACCGAGACAGAGAAAACGACCCTGCATTAGGCTGGCTACGTACGATGATCACACAAAAAACCGATCACCTTAGATAAAAACACCGCGCTCAATTTGCGCTTAGCGGCTAAAATGAGTAGCTTAACTGTCGTAGTCCTTTTTGGCTCATCTATGGCCTAGTTGTACTCCGACTCTATTGAAGTGATTGCGAACCTCAATGGAATCGTAAACTGCATGAAGCAGATGGAAACAGCTCCCACACCTGAGCATGAAGGAGCGGTAATTTGAAGGAATAACACAGATGCACAACGATACCCAAAGCCGCGTGAATGCAATTCGCGAATGGCTAGCACAACATAATATTGATGCCCTACTTGTCCCTCATGAAGACGAGTACTTGGGTGAATACGTACCAGCGCACAACGAGCGTTTACATTGGCTAACTGGCTTTACTGGTTCTGCTGGTGCTGCGGTAATCACCAAAGACAAAGCCGCTATCTTTGTTGATGGTCGCTACACAGTACAAGTAACAAAGCAGGTTCCTGCTGATCTATTCGAATACCGTCACTTGATTGAAGAGCCTGCACTAGATTGGATTAAAGACCATCTTGCAAATGGCGCGTCTGTGGCAATCGACCCTCGCATGCACAACGCTGCTTGGCTAGGCATGGCACAAGCAAAACTTGCTGGCGCACTTGAGCTTAAGATTCTCGATAGCAACCCAATTGATGAACTGTGGCACGACCGCCCTGCTCCTGTGGTTTCTGATGTTCGCCTAATGGCAACAGAAGCAGTTGGTCAGTCAAGTGAAAGCAAACGCCAAGAAATCGCAGAGCTCGTGAAAAAAGCCGGTGCAGACAGCGCAGTGATCACAGCACTTGATTCTATCTGTTGGTTGCTCAACGTTCGAGGTCTAGATGTCTCACGTCTACCAGTTCTGCTTTCTCACGCGATTCTGCACTCAGACTCAAGCGTGGAATACTTCCTAGATCCTGCTCGCCTACCTGCTGAGTTTGACGCTCATGTTGGTGCCGGCGTGACGGTTCATCACCCAGAAGCATTGCAAGCACGACTAGAAAACCTAACTGGCAAGAATGTACTGGTTGACCCTGCGACAAGTAACGCGTGGTTTAAGCTGGTGCTTCAAAACGCAGGCGCATCTGTGGTGAGTAAAGCTGATCCATGTCTAATGCCAAAAGCAGCAAAGAACGCAGTTGAAATCGCAGGCATGAAAGCATGTCATATCCGCGATGGCGTAGCGATGAGTAAGTTCCTATCTTGGTTAGATACTGAAGTCGCTGCTGGTAACCTGCATGATGAAGCGACACTGGCAGACAAACTGGAAGCATTTCGTAGCGAAGACCCGACACTTATGGATCTTAGCTTTGATACCATTTCAGCGGCAGGCGGCAACGCGGCCATGTGTCACTACAATCACGAAAACCAACCTGAACCTGGTAAGTTAGAACTGAACACACTTTACCTAGTGGATTCAGGCGGTCAGTACCTAGATGGCACGACAGACATCACGCGTACCATTGCGATCGGTCAGCCTTCACAAGAGATGATTAAACAGTTCACTCTTGCGCTAAAAGGTCACATCGGTGTTGCTCGTGCACGTTTCCCGAAAGGCACACGTGGTTACCAAATCGATACGCTAGCTCGTCAGCACTTATGGGCGGAAGGCTACGATTACGATCACGGTACCGGTCACGGTGTTGGTCACTTCCTAAGTGTTCATGAAGGTCCAGCAAGCATTTCGAAGAAGCAAATCGACGTGCCTCTAACAGAAGGTATGGTGCTATCAAACGAGCCAGGCTATTACCGTGCAGATGCGTTTGGTATTCGTATTGAAAACCTAGAGCTTGTTGTTGAAACCGCAACAAACGGTGACTTCCCTGTTCTGTCATTTGAGTCGCTAACACGCTGTCCAATCGACAAGCGCAACATCAATGTTGATATGCTAACTCGTCCAGAGCTTGCTTGGCTCAATGATTACCATCAGAAGGTATGGGATGAGATCAGCCCACTTGTTGAAGGTGATGTGAAAGAGTGGCTTCGTCAAGCAACGCTACCAGTAGCACACAGCTAGAAGCTAGAAGCTAGAAGCTAGAAGCTAGAAGCTAGAAAAAAGTAGAGGGTTGATGTTTTGCATCAACCCTCTTTTCTTTACTTATGTTTCACGTGAAACATAACGATGACCAGTAGCTTTATTTGCTGATTAACCAGAATACGCTGAGTGCCAATCTCGCCATACAGGGTCAAAGCCTTTGGCTCGAATCATATCTTCCACAGAACCCGCACTTCGCTCATCACTGATCTCAAACTGCTCGAGTTCAACATCATCCATCGCATATCCACCCGGCTGAGTTTTAGATGCAGCAGACATACTGGTGATGCCTAACGGTAATGCATTGTCTCTGAACTTTGGTGATTCACGAGTCGATAATGACAACTCCACTTCTGGATTCAACAAGCGATAAGCGCAAATCAACTGCACAAGCTGCTTATCCGTCATGACTGATTTTGGTTGGAGCGCGCCCTCACAGGGACGTAAACGTGGGAAAGAAATTGAGTAACGAGTCTGCCAATATGTGCGCTCAAGATAGTCCAAGTGCGCTGCCACATAAAAACAGTCGGTACGCCACTCTTCCAACCCTATCAAAGCGCCAATACCGATCTTATCGATGCCCGCCTTTGCAAGACGGTCGGGTGTATCCAATCGGTATTCGAAATCCATCTTATTGCCACGCAAATGGTGCTCGGCGTAAGTCGAAGGATGATACGTTTCTTGATAGACCATCACCGCATCCAAACCCAATGTCTTGAGCTCAGCGTATTCGTCTTGATCAAGTGGCTGTACTTCCATCGCCAAATAGTTAAAGCGCTTCTTAATCATCGGCACCATTTCGCGGAAGTATTTCATGCCCACTTTGGTTTCGTGTTCACCAGTCACCAGCAATACGCTATCAAACTTCATGCGCTTGATTGCTTCGACTTCTGCAGCCACTTCGTCCCTATTCAAGGTACGACGCTTGATTCTGTTCTCCATCGAGAAGCCACAATAAGTACAAGCATTGGCGCACAAATTAGAAAGGTATAATGGAATATAAAGCGACATGGTATTACCAAAACGCTTGCGAGTTGCCGAGTATGACAGTTGTGCCATTTGCTCTAAGTACGCTTCAGCCGCTGGTGAAATTAGCGCTTTAAAGTCTTCCAAATCACGCTTGGGTTTATTCAATGCTCGCTCAACATCTTGTGCCGTTTTCGCATAGATCGACATCGAAATGTCATCCCAATTAAGCTGCTTAAATTGTTCAACGAAGCTCATGTTTTCCTCGCTTAATAGCTAAACCAATCTAGGACTAAAGCTCATCTAGGAATGACGTCAGTGGACTCGACGCAACCGCATGAGAAACCTTACCGGCAAGTCCGGCTTCATAAGCCATACGCCCCGACTCTACCGCCAACTTAAATGCCTTCGCCATCGCAACGGGATCGCTCGAAGCTGCAATCGCAGTATTGACAAGCACAGCATCCGCACCCATTTCCATCGCTCGCGCGGCATGTGAAGGAGCGCCAATACCCGCATCCACAACCACAGGAACATTAGCTTGGTCGATAATAATCTCTAGGAAATCGTGAGAAACTATCCCTTTGTTGGAACCAATCGGCGCACCTAATGGCATGACTGCAGCACAGCCTACTTCTTCCAATCGTTTACACAGAACCGGGTCAGCATGACAATAAGGAAGGACAATGAAGCCCTCACGAACCAGTTGCTCAGCGGCTGCAAGTGTCTCAATTGGATCGGGCATCAAGTACTTCGGGTCTGGATGAATTTCCAGTTTTAGCCAGTTTGTACCTAACGCTTCTCGCGCCAGTTGCGCAGCAAACACAGCATCTTTAGCATTCTTTGCACCTGAGGTGTTCGGCAATAAGTTCACACCCGATTGTACTAACGGCAGCAAAATATCGTCTTGTTGGTCGTTCACATCGACACGCTTCAACGCCATGGTCGCAAGTTGAGATCCCGACACTTGAATCGCTTCTGCCATTAATCGGCTGTTGGCAAACTTCCCTGTTCCCGTGAACAGTCTTGATTCGAATTGTTTATCACCAATTTTAAGCATCGACGTTAACCCCCTGCGATCGCTTGAAACAAAGAGATGCTATCTCCCTGTGAAAGAACTGTGCTAGCCCACTCACTGCGCGGCACAACATTGTTGTTAATTGCAAAAACACAGCCCATTTCAGGCAGCGCAAATTGACTAATGATTTGCTGTAGATTCGACTCACTAGCAACTTGATGTGACTGGTCATTGATGACAATAGTGATCACATCTAAGTCAGCAGCGATCATTTGTGTTGTTTGTTGTTCTGATAACGTCATTGCTTCCAACTCTCTTAATTCTGCCCATTGCTCGTAAGCTAAATCTGAGCACACACTTGGCACTGTTTGTCTTTGCTTATCGCCATGGTTTGCCATTGCATTTTCAACCCATCAAACAGATGCAACTTGGCAGTCTCGACATGAAACTTTCCCGTCGCCAGTTTTTGAATTGCCGCTATCGCTTGGTAGTTACCAAGTGTGCCCACCACCGGACCGACGACACCGCTCTCACTGCATTTTTGACTTTGTGGTAATTCGTCAAACGGATACAAACAGCGGTAACAGGCTTTACTCTGCGCTTGTTGTTCACTTGGTGTTTGGTAATCAAAGACAGCGAATTGTCCTTGCCAACCAATTGCTGCCGCCGAGATGAGCGGCGTATTTTGCTCGAAACAAACTTGGTTAATTAGCTGGCGCGTTGGCATGTTATCGGTGCAGTCGAGCACCACATCCGCTAGCATCACCTCAAGCTGCAGTTGTGCTTTGTCTAATCGCTTATTGAGAGCTCGAATTTGGACCATAGAATTAAGTTCGGCCAGTTGCTTTACAGTCGCTTTTGTTTTCGCAACTTGGAGGTCTTGTTCACGATAAATGATCTGACGTTGTAGGTTACTGCTATCAACGTCATCGTCATCAACCACAACCAATTTACCAACCCCCGCTGACGCCAAGTACAAACTCGCTGCGCTCCCCAATCCACCACAACCGATGATCAGAACATGCGATTTGCTCAAACGCTCTTGCCCAACTTCGGCAATTTCAGGCAGAGCGACTTGACGCTGATAGCGAAGGAACTGCTTATCCGTGAGCATGCTCGCCTCTCTTGCTATGCGCCAACTCACTATTCTGATCAGTAAACATTAGCTGTCTTTCGTTCATCAGTTGTGCGAAGAACTCGATGACGGATTGAGGTGATTCTGCCAAGGTAATAGCACGCACTACTGCTAAGCTAGAAACACCTGTTTGCCAAACTTGGTCTGCATTAGATTGGTCAATACCACCAATCGCGACCGTCGGAAAGCCAAGCACATTGTCACTAACTGCTTTGTCTTTTGAAGGGCGGAAAGCAGCCTCTGTATTTGTATAAGGAATGCTATCAATCAGCTTTTGATACAGCGCCAAGCGCACCAAACCTTGTGGCTTCGATGGCATCTGTTTAGTGGTGGTTGGGAAAATATGCCCTAGTGCGATGTAGCTAGGATGAATTTGTACGATGCGCAGTAGTTCATAATAACCATGAGTAGAAAGACCAAGATGAATACCCGCTTTAGTTAGCTGAGCTAAATTCGATTCTTCTATGTCTTCTTGTCCTAGGTGAACACCATAAGCGCCATGCTTGATTGCCAACTGCCAATAGTCATTGATGAACACTTGTGCTTGATACTGACGACCTAGCTCAATTGCTCGAATGATCTGTTGTTCTAAATCGGCTTGTTGTGGGTTCTTGATTCGCAGTTGAATAGTGTTGATGCCTAGTGGCAGTAGACGCTCAATCCAAGCAACATCATCAACGACTGGATAGAGCCCTAGACTTTGCTTAGTTAGAGTTGGAAAGCTAACGCTCTCACCTTGTGCAGACCAACCAACTTGAATACCTAGTCGGTTATCCTCCAGTACAGGTGTGGGGAAATCATCAAATTGGGCAGCCCACTGAGTAGTTCGTCCCTCGTCAAGGTTGTCATTAAACAGTGTTTCACGTGAAACATTCGCTTGTTGAGTTAGCATTCCTCGAGCAAGTGTTAACGCATCTTCGATAGGAAAATCGAGTACTGTCAGCGTTACTATCCAAGCAAGATGATGTTCGGGATCGAACATTGCGTTGAATTTGGACTTAACGGAAAGCGCTCTCACTTCGTTGTTAATTGGGTGACGCCAGATATCAAGCTGAAGCACTTTCTCCTTTTCATCGGATACCTGCGTATCAGCAATGCCAATATAAATCGCTTTCGACGGTTGCTTAGCACACGCTTCTACCGACAAAGCAGAGCGGTAATAGAGCACAAATGAACTCTCATGCTCAGAGTCATAACCATCAATAAGGTCTGTCGTTATGTGCGTAGTCTGTTGGTCACGAACAAGCTGAATAGATTGAGTTGGGCTCACACCCAACTCAATGTCTTCAATGTTAAAACCCTGTTCTTTCGCCAACAACAAACATTGCTGAACTAAACCTGTCAGTTCAATCAATGATGACGGAATAAGGATTTTGCTCATTAGCCACTTACCTCGGCATGTGCTGCTGGGTGGTATAACTCAGAACCTGACTCTCTAAATTCTTGCGATTTCTGACGCATCCCCTCAAGAGGATCATCCAGCATTTTGATTGAGATAGCTTGGTCCGCAGCAACTTGCTCAGTATCTTTTGCGTACTCTCGTACCTCTTGCGAAATCTTCATAGAGCAGAACTTTGGTCCGCACATCGAACAGAAGTGAGCAACTTTTCCAGACTCTTGAGGCAAGGTTTCATCATGGAAAGCACGCGCGGTATCTGGGTCGAGCGACAAGTTAAATTGGTCTTCCCAGCGGAACTCGAAGCGAGCTTTAGAAAGCGCGTTATCACGAACTTGTGCACCAGGGTGTCCTTTCGCCAAATCAGCGGCGTGCGCAGCAAGCTTGTAAGTGATCATGCCTACTTTCACGTCTTCTTTGTTTGGTAAACCAAGATGCTCTTTAGGAGTTACGTAGCAAAGCATTGCACAGCCATACCAACCAATCATGGCAGCGCCAATACCTGAAGTAATATGGTCGTAACCAGGAGCGACGTCTGTCGTCAATGGACCAAGAGTATAGAAAGGAGCCTCATGACAGTGCTCTAACTGCTCTTCCATGTTCTCTTTGATCATATGCATTGGAACATGACCAGGGCCTTCAATAATCACCTGTACGTCGTATTCCCACGCAACCTTGGTCAATTCGCCAAGAGTACGAAGCTCTGCAAATTGCGCTTCATCGTTAGCATCAGCAACCGAGCCAGGACGCAGACCATCACCAAGAGATAGTGCGACATCGTACTTAGCACAGATTTCACAGATCTCTCGGAAGTGAGTATATAAGAAGCTTTCTTGGTGATGCGCTAAACACCATTTCGCGATGATAGAACCACCACGAGAGACGATGCCAGTAACGCGTTTTGCCGTCATCGGTACATAGCGCAGTAGTAAACCGGCATGGATGGTGAAGTAATCAACGCCCTGCTCTGCTTGCTCGATCAGAGTATCGCGCATCACTTCCCAGTTAAGGTTTTCCGCCACACCATTCACTTTCTCAAGCGCTTGATACATTGGTACGGTACCGATCGGAACTGGACTGTTACGTAGAATCCACTCGCGAGTTTCGTGAATATTACGTCCAGTAGAGAGATCCATAACGGTATCTCCACCCCAGCGCGTTGCCCACACTAGTTTCTCTACTTCTTCTTCAATCGAAGAAGTGACCGATGAGTTACCGATGTTGGCGTTCACTTTGACCAAAAAGTTACGTCCAATGATCATTGGTTCGGATTCTGGGTGGTTGATATTGGAAGGGATAATCGCGCGACCTTCGGCGACTTCTTTACGCACAAACTCGGCGGTAATGTCTTTTGGAAGATTCGCTCCAAAGCTTTGACCCGGATGCTGTTGATTCAGCACTTCATCGCGGTATTGAGCACGCCCCATATTTTCACGCAGGGCGATGTATTCCATTTCTGGGGTGATTATACCTTTGCGAGCATAGTGCAATTGGGTCACACAATGGCCATCTTTGGCACGTCGAATACGTGGTAGATTACCGTAACGAAGATCGTCTAGTGTTTCGTCTTCTAAGCGTTCTTTGGTGTACACCGAGCTTACTTCATCAAGTAGCTCAGTATCGGCACGCTCTTCAATCCACCCTTCTCTCAGCTTAGGTAAGCCGCTATAGAGGTCTATGGTGTGCTCTGGATCTGTGTATACACCCGAGGTATCGTAAACGCGTACTGGCTCATTAGGCTCGAAAATAGGCGCTTCTTTTGTGCCTCCAATAAGGCTATCAGCGAGTGATATTTCACGCATTGGCACACGAATATCTGGACGTGAGCCTTCTACGTAGACTTTGCTTGAATTGGGGTACGGTTGTACCGAGAGTGTATCAATGAACTGTTTTGCTTCCAGTCTCGCTTGTTTGCGACTCGACATAGCATTTTTCCTTGCTTTGTTATACTAGATAAAAAGTAATTGGATAAAAATGCTTGGCGGATAGATGCGACAAGAGGAGTCAAATTAAGGCTAGTTAAAGCTTACGATATTTGCCTGTAACAACATTCGACTTTTGATAGATCAACCAGAAAGAGCTCCGGTGTGAATATCTTCTCTTGTTCCCTTCGCAGATTCTAATCTGATCAGGTTCAACGGATCCCGAATTAACGGTCTCAGCCTTATGGCACTCCGACAAGTGATGTCAGTATATAAAAACGGCTTGGTGAAACCAAGCCGACCTGTTCAATTTTTAACTACTTTGCTAGCTGCGCATCAATAATTGAAAGCCTATCCACGCAGCTGAAATACTTAACACGACATTCAACAATACGTTCAACCCCATCTTAAAGAAAGCGCCCTGCTGCATAAGCAACACATTATCCATCGAGAAGGTGGAAAACGTCGTTAGTGCCCCTAAAAAACCCAAGCCAATCACTTGTCGCCAAGGTTCCGTTGCCAAAAGTTCATTATCGAAAGCTGCTATCAATAAGCCCATCATAAATGAGCCAACAACGTTAACGGTTAACGTACCATATGGAAAACCACGCCCCAATAAAATGACACAAAGTTCAGAAATTAAGTAACGAGAACATGCACCAAATGCACCACCCAATGCAATAAAACCCAAAACGGATAGTTGTCCCATAATTCCCCCAGAAAAGTTAATGGCGACATTGTAATCAAATTTACGGCAATAGTGATTATACAATCTTAGAATTCAGCAAAGTATAGCGCTTAAAACTTATCAAGATTTTAAAAGTTACAGGAGTCACTTTACTTCAATGTAACCCATCAAGCCCGTCTTCATGTGTTCGATCACATGACAATGGTACATCCAACGTCCAGGGTTATCTGCAACAAATGCCGCTTTCGCACTGCCGTTTTTTCCAAGCAAGACCGTATCGGTATGAAACGGTTCGTCGAGTTTTTTTCCATCTAACTCAAGAACCGTAAATGTGTGTCCATGAAGGTGAATAGGATGATGATATTGGGTGACGTTCTTTAGGTTGAAGATATAGGTTTTTCCCATCTCCAATGTTGAAAGGGGCGCTGGAATATTATCTTTGCTCATTCCCTCCCAAGCCCGTTTGTTCATCAGCCAGAATTTAGGTATCGCTTTGCCCGATTTATCAGCAGGAGTGATCGCGCCCTCCCACTCAAACACATAATCGATTTGCTCTGCATTTTTCAAATCGAGAGCTGGCACAGGGTTGAGAGGTAATAAAGGCAGTTTCTGGTTGTTCGGCAGGTCAGACTCAACAACGTCAAACTCGCACAAAGGGAATGGGAAGCGTCCTTTCATTTGACGCACATAAACACGTTCTCCAACCTTCGGAGCAATCAATCCGATATCTAACCTCATTCCTGGACCAATTTTGTGCTGAGTGAGCTTATAAGGCGTTTTAACAGGATTACCATCTATAGCAATAACCCAAGCCTCTGCCCCTTCTATAGCGATCGGGTAAGTAATGGTGTTATCGACATTAGCAATTCTTAATCGCGTGGTAGCATTCTGCTTCAGCGTATAAACAGGTTCATGCACACCATTGACGCTACTCCACTCTCCGGGAGTCCCCATACGAGCGCTCAAGCGCGGTACCATAAGGTTCTTCCACTGACCTTGTTTGTCTAAATGCCAATGCTTTAGAACTATTTCCTGTTCTTCATCAAATAGAACAGGCTCAGCCTCTTCAACGATAATTAGCCCAACTAAGCCCTTACCAAGCTGCTTCACACTATTCATATGTGGGTGATACCAAAATGTGCCCGCATCTGGTGGTGTAAATTCATAAACGAATGTTTCACCCGGCATGATAGGCAACTGGCTTAAGAAAGGTACACCATCCATTTCAATAGGGATTCGCAAGCCATGCCAGTGGATTGTAGTCGGCTCTGAAAGCTTGTTAGTAAACCGAATTATAACTCTCTCGCCTTGGCGACAACGAATCGTAGGCGCTGGAATCGAACCATTAAATGCGAGTACGTCTGTGTTAAACCCAGGGACCAATTCTGCAGTAGAAGGCTCTGCAGTAATATCGTATATATATTGCCCCTGCTTATTAGTGCTCCTAGATAGAGAACATGCAGGTAGAACGGTAAGCGCGGAGATTGCTAAGGATGATTGAAGAAAGCGTCGACGAGATATATCCATACATAGTTACTCATTAATCCAGATCGGTTGAGTGTAACTAAATATAAATAGTGATTCCCCTTTATTATTAAAATTTCGGGCCACTGATCATTACAGCTAACTGTAGTTTCGTTCGTTCAGTAGATTAAATGCTGCCAAAGTACAGCAGAAAGCCATACTTACGGGATAAGAGTAGAAATAAGCTGTAATAATGAGAAGAAACCAGATACAAAAAAGGCTCTGACCTAAGTCAGAGCCTGATATATGGCAGGGGTGGAGAGATTCGAACTCCCAACACGCGGATTTGGAATCCGCTGCTCTGCCAATTGGAGCTACACCC
>NZ_JAWOVP010000023.1:0-44684 GCF_033339995.1 Vibrio sp. 1641 | reverse complement strand
CTTTAAAATACAAAACGCCCGATGAAGTACATCGAGCGTTTTAGTTAAAAAGTGTCAACCCATATCAGGACGGGTCACTCTATTGTGAAGAACAACGCTTAAAAGTCTTCTAGATATTCATCTAAATACTCTTCTTCTTCGATGTTAACTTCTTCTACCGTTTCAACTTCTGCTTTAAAGTTTTGACGCTGGATATAAACATCGCGAGTTAGAATATATGGATCCGGCGACGAGTCTAGCTGCGCTTCTTGCGGTACTAATAAAGCACGCTTCTCCATTCCTTCAAACGCCCACTTTCCCAAACTCGCCCAGAAGTTGAGATAAGAGAGGGGTAAATACGTACTATCTACGGTATCTGTCACTTCACGTAAGGTATACGGACCATAACCTGGAACCATGAAGTAAGGACCATTTCCAACACCATAGTGGCCTACTGCATCACTGAACGCTTTCTCGTCGTACTTCGTAATACCCGCGGCACTTGCAATATCGAATAAACCGAAAATACCGAACGTCGAGTTAATCCAAAAACGGTTAAAGTGGTCCACGGCTTTCGTACCATTACCCATGATTAAGTTATTAACCATGCTTGCTGGCTCATCTAAGTTCGATAAGAAGTTAGCGATACCAGAACGAATAGGAACTGGCGTGTATTCTACATACGCAAGTGATACAGGACGAACCAAATACGGATCTAAATATTCGTAGTTGAGTTCCCACATGGTTCGGTTAAAGCCTTCCAACGGGTCATACACATCAGAAGTCGTTTGATTTGTTTCTTGTCCTGTTACTGCTTCATCAGGCGCACTTGAACAGCCAACCAGTCCAACGGCTAACAGCAACAAGAAGGTAGATTTACCCTTGTTATACATTTTATTTTCCATAACGACTATTAATGTACCTAAGTCACCCCGATTAACCATTGTACGTATGTTGAGCAGGATACATAGTAAAGATGACTCAGATATGGGAATAAATAAAGGCCAGCAATCGCTGGCCTTCGGTATTCTACTCGATCGTTTAGAGTCATACCACTAAAGGCAACTGACTCTACCTCGTTGTCATGTTTCAGAGACAGATGTTAACAATTAATACTGCTGATCAATGGTCACTTCTACTGGTGCGCCAAATTCAACGACGTCACTTTCTCCGTGCCAATCTTGATCACGCGTTGCTACGTTACCGTCAGAATCTACACGCACACGGACGATTAGCTTATCGAGTGAAGATAACTTTTGCCCTTGCATCATGGCATTGCCATCATCTAATACGACTGTGCGAGGGAAAGTACCTAGCGGATAACGAGCAGCAGCCACAGGCATTGGAGAGCCATCTGAACGATGTACTGACACAATCAGAACTGCGTTTGGATCCAACTGAGCATTTGGTGCCACATTAATTGTCACAGCTACACTCTTATCCGGTAAAACCGCTTCGCCCATTTGCTTACGAGCACTCTCAATACTGCGTGACAACATCTCGTAGCGACTATCTTCTGGACCAATCATTTGCTGCATGATTCCCCAGTACTTGATGGCTGCCGGGAAGTCTTGACGCTCAAACGCATCGAACGCTAACAAAGAAAACACACGCAGATCGACATAGTCTTGCTGCATCAGCTTGCCGAGTAATGAGCGAGCCGTCGCTTGATCCATTTCCTCTTGAGACAGCATCAGAGCTTGTGCATAACCCAACATCACATCAGGATCTTTTGGCTCTAGGCGGTACGATTTTTCCATCGCATCGATAGCTGTGGTGACATCACGATTTGCTAACGCAATACGACCTAGCAGTAACCAACCTGTCGAGTCTTCCGGCTGGTAATGTAAGCGAGTTCGAAGGGCAAGGGTCAAATCCGCCATTTCATCGTCACTCAGCGGCTCAGAAGAAGCCGACATCAGCTTTTTCGATAACTCAGGTAGATTTGCAGACACTTCTTGCCATTGAACAATATCGTCTGACGCGCCAAATTTATAATACAAACCATAGCTCAGCACCACCGTCAGAATTACCGATGGAACTAAAACCGCGATTGGAGAAACCTTAGTTTCTTTTTGCGCTTTATCACCAGGGATATCGTCAAGCAGTGATTGCTTTAGATCAGAAATCAGTTCGTCTTCACTTTCAACTAGACCTTCGTCAGTTTCATCTGCAAGCTCAGATAGTCGGTCTTTATAAAATGCCTTGTTAAGCTCATCGCGTAACACATCATCATTGTTCGCTTTTTGTTTAAGCAGCGGCAAAGCCACCAGCGCACAAGCAATAAGCGTGAGAACAACGGTGGAAATCCAAAATAGTGTCATTACTTCTTATCTCCGTTGTTCTCTTCTTCAAGCAATGCTTTTAAACGAGCTTCTTTTTGCTCATCCCATTGCTCGTCACTGCTCGCTTTTGCCTTAACTTTAGATTTACGGCTACGCAGCACAATCAAACCAAAACCACCCAGTACTACAGCGAGTGGCCCTAGCCACAAAATCGCAGTCGCGACCGTAAATGGTGGGTTGTAAGTCACGAAGTTACCGTAACGGGCGATCATGTAATCAACAATCTCATCTTTGGACTTACCTTCTTTGGTCATTTCGTACACCTTATGGCGTAAGTCCTGAGCAAGTTCAGCGTTAGAATCCGAGATCGTGTTGTTCTGACATTTAGGGCAACGGAGCGTATGGCTTAACTCTTTGAACTGCTGTTCTTGTTCCAAATTATCAAACTCGTACACTTCAATGGCCGCATGAGCAGCAAGAGATAATGTCATCGCAGCAAAAACGGCAAGAATTAGCTTTCTCATTGCTTCGCCTCCTCAACCAATTTGTTGTAAAGCGGCTCCAGTGTTTCTGACCAATTACGTGGGTTTACATCCCCTACATGGCGATAGCGAATCACACCATTTGCATCAATAATGAATGTTTCTGGAGCACCATAAACGCCAAGGTCAAGGCCAAGCATACCACTGCCATCAAATAGGCTGATCAAGTACGGGTTGCCGAGATCATTCAGCCAACCTATTGCTTTATTACGATCATCTTTGTAATTCATACCGATGATCTTAACGCCCTTACCCGCCAATTCGTTTAGGTATTTATGCTCTGCATAACACGTTGGGCACCACGTTGCCCAAACGTTCAAGAGCAACGGTTCACCTTTAAAAATTGATTGGTCGTACTGTTTTCCAGGCTCAGCCAGGTCTTCTAAATGAAACTCAGGAACTGGCTTGCCAACCAAAACCGACTCCAATTTAGTTGGATCATCGCCCTCTTGGTTACGCATTAATTGGGTTGCGAAAATGCCCGCTAGAATCATGAAAGCGACAAGCGGAATAAATAAGATTTTCTTATTCATGTTATGCCTCCTGCTCTTTTGACTTCGCATTTTTCTTCGGCGATTTACGGAAGCGGTAGCGTTTATCAGAAATCGCTAGTGCGCCGCCTAATGCCATAATCAAAGAGCCAGCCCAAATCCAACGAACGAACGGTTTATAGTAAATACGAACAGCCCAAGATCGGTTGTCGTCTAAACGTTCACCCATTGCAATGTATAAGTCGCGGCTAATACCACGGTCAATGGCTGCTTCAGTCATCATAGACTTAGCCGTACGGTAGAAGCGCTTCTCTGCGTGAAGCGTATTCACGTATTTGCCATTGTGTGTGATCTCAAAGTCTGCGATGTAGCCATCGTAGTTTGGACCATCTTTATCACGCAAGCCTGAGAAGTAGAAATCATAGCCTTGAATTTGGAAGTGTTCGCCAGGTGCTAAACGTACATCACGCTCGATGCTGTAGTTCTGTACCATCGCAATACCGATAACAGATACCGCCAGACCAACATGACCCAACATCATTGCCCAGTGGCTACGTTGCAGCTTGCGAACACCTTCACTAAAGCTATGACGGTGCGTTGCGCGCTCGTACAGTTCAAAGCCATGCATCGCAATAATCCAAATCGCCATCACCCAACCAATGTAAGCCATGGTTGAGAAGAAATCGGCAAACAGGTACACGCATAGCGCGGCCAAGGCGAAAGCAAGCACACCTGAAACGAGCATTGGCTTCACAAGTTTAGATAAATTGTCTCGCTTCCAACGAATAAGAGGGCCAATACCAAGCAGGAAAGCAAATGGCATCATTAACCACGCAAATAGCATATCAAAGAATGGCGCACCGATAGAGACCGACCCCAAACCAAGCTGCTTGTGTACGAGCGGCAACAGTGTCCCCACTAACACCACAACAAGAGCGGCGATAAGTAATACGTTGTTGGCTAAGAGCGCATTTTCACGTGAGACTAAGTCGAAGTTACCTCGTACACGCACTGCTGCCCCTTTTACGGCAAACAGCAATAAAGAGCCACCGATAACGAAAACGAGGAAGCCTAGAATAAACATACCGCGCGACGGGTCAGACGCGAACGCGTGCACCGATACTAAAATACCGGAACGGACTAAGAAGGTGCCCAACAAACTCAACGAAAATGCAGAGATTGCCAATAGTACCGTCCACGCTTTAAATGTGCCGCGTTTTTCTGTCACGGCAAGAGAGTGCATTAATGCGGTACCCGCTAACCAAGGCATGAATGATGCGTTTTCTACTGGGTCCCAGAACCACCAGCCACCCCAGCCAAGTTCGTAGTAAGCCCACCAAGAACCTAGTGCGATACCAAGTGTTAAAAATACCCATGCAGCGGTTGTCCAAGGACGAGACCAACGAGCCCAAGCCGTGTCAAGGCGTCCAGTCATTAGGGATGCGATCGCAAAAGAGAACGCAACCGAGAAACCAACATAGCCCATGTAAAGCATTGGCGGGTGAACAATTAAACCAGGGTCTTGAAGCAGAGGGTTCAAGTCACGTCCGTCAACCGGGAAGAACGGTAACGTACGTAGGAATGGATTTGACGTTAGGATGATAAACAGTAGGAAACCCACTGAGATCATGCCCATAACAGCAAGTACACGTGCAACCGACTCTTGCGGCATACCACGACTAAACGTCGCTACAGCGACAGTCCAAGCAGCTTGGATTAACACCCATAGCAACAGTGAACCTTCGTGTGCACCCCATACTGCGGTTAAACGGTAGTACCAAGGAAGCTGACTATTCGAGTTGCTCGCTACATACTGTAACGTGAAGTCGTTAGTATAAAATCCCCAACATAAAATGGCGAAAGAGAACAACAGCATCAGGAACATAGACCAAGATAGCGGTCGCGCTGTGTTCATGAGCATGGTGTTATTATTCGATGCTCCCCACAATGGCAATACGCTCAACAGCACAGCCATTGCAAGCGAAAGAATGAGAGCAAAGTGACCGATTTCAGCAATCATTGGCCGCTTCCTTGTTTCTGTTCGGTGCTGTATTGAAGCGGTTCATGCGTTTTCTTCATCGCTTCTGCAATTTCTGGTGGCATGTATTCTTCATCGTGCTTCGCTAGGACCTCAAATGCCTCAACTGTCGTGGCATCTTTCAGTACACCTTGAGCAACAATACCCTGCCCTTCACGGAACAAGTCAGGAAGAATACCGTCATAGGTAATCGTCACTTTCGGACCGACATCGTGCAGGTCAAAACTCACTTTCAAAGAATTAGGATCTCGACGAACTGAGCCCACAACCACCATTCCACCGATACGCAGACGCTGGCCTACTTCTGGCTTGGTGCCATCTGGCTTACCATTAACCAACTCCGTTGGAGTGTAGAAAAGGTCCATATTTTGGTTAAGCGCATAAAGTATCAAACCAATGGTGGCACTAATACCGATAAAGATCGCTAGTACAATACCTAGCCTCTTTTTACGTCTCGGGTTCATAAGGTGTTCTCCATGTTCTTCGCTGCGTCGATACGAGCTTGACGGTCAATTTTTGCTTTCACTTCTTTCAATAATGCATCACCGCGGCGAAGGCTAGTGATCAGAAGAATCAGCATGGATAAGAAAGTAATACCAAACGCACTCCATACGTATGATGCGTAGCCACCCATGGCAAAAAAGTCGCTCAGAGATTCAAAATGCATAATCAGTTACCTCACTGAGTTTGTTCTGTTGCGAGTTTGCGCACCCAGGGGCGGTGACTTTCTTTACTGATGATTTCGTTACGAAAACGGACCATCGTCACGGCACCAAAGAAGAACGCAAAGCCAAAGATGTTCAGCAATAACGGCCAAAGCATGTCGGATGAAATAGAAGGTTGCTCAAATTTCGTGATCGTCGCACCTTGATGAAGCGTGTTCCACCATTCCACGGAAAAGTGAATGATAGGTAGGTTTACTACGCCTACGATCGCTAAGATACCAGCGGCTTTTGCAGCGGTTTTTTGATCGTCAAACGCATGGTAGAGCGCAATCACACCAAGGTAGAGAAATAGCAGAATCAATTCAGATGTAAGACGGGCATCCCATACCCACCAAGTGCCCCACATAGGCTTGCCCCAAACAGCACCTGTAAGTAGAGCAATAAAAGTAAATACTGCACCAATCGGAGCCATCGCAAGTGCCGCCATATCAGATAGGCGAACTTGCCATACTAGGCCAATAAATGCAGCGATCGCCATCGACATATAAACGCCCATAGACCAAATAGCTGATGGGACATGAATGTAGATGATTCGGAAACTGTCACCTTGTTGGTAATCTGAAGGCGCAAATGCAAGCCCCCAAACCGTACCAACCGATAAGCATACGAGGGCCAATACAGAAAACCAAGGCAGAAACTTACCACTCAAACGATAAGCTGCTTCTGGCTTGGCATAAGGATGTAGCCATTTCCACATGTTTTGTTCTCACTCTTACTTCAGGGACACTGTCTAAAGGGTTGAGACCGTAGCAGTGCTTTAATAATAATTCTTTGATCAAGCGCCGCTTCATTGGCACTTTATTGAGTTAGTTAACACTAACTCGTAATGCGGCACTGATGGCAAAGGGCGTTAATGTCATCGCCCCCATTAGCATCGCACCTAAAATCGCTAGTTGACCGTTATACGCCATACCGAGTGCCGCAGCATCAATTGCCGATGTTGCGAAAATCAAAATTGGGATGTAGAGCGGAAGAATAAGCAAACTCAAAAGAACGCCACCCTTTTGCAACCCAACAGTCAACGCCACACCAATGGCGCCAATAAAACTTAGTGTTGGTGTACCGATCATCAAGGTTAATACAACCGATAGCCAAGTATTGAAGTCGAGCGAAAGTAAAACCGCCAATAATGGGCTAATTAAAATCAGAGGTAACCCTGTTAACAACCAATGTGCTATGACCTTTGAAACCACTACAAGTTGCAATGGAATCGGCATTAGCATCATTTGTTCTAGTGCACCGTCTTGAAAATCATCACGAAATAGACGCTCTAATGATAATAAGGCGGACAGCAATGCGGCAACCCAAACGATGCCCGCTGCAATACGTGCTAACAAATTAGGTTCTGGTCCAATACTCAGAGGAAAGAGAGTAATGACAATAATAAAGAACCACAGCGGGTTCAGAATGTCTGCCTGACGGCGAAATGCGATTAGGAGCTCACGACGAATGATGGTGGTCATCGAGGAAATCATATCAGTCACCCAGCTTTATTTTTCTAAGTTTCGGGCTGTCCGCAAACATATCTTGATGCGTCGTCAACACAACAATACCGCCATTATCAGCATGACTTGCGAACAAAGATTCAAGCACCTTGACACCTTGCTTATCAATGGCAGTCAACGGCTCATCTAAAATCCATAAAATTTGCTTACTGAGCCATAACCTTGCCAATGCGACTCGTCGTTGCTGACCTGCGGAAAGTTGTGCTACAGGCACATCTTCTCGGCCAGCTAATCCTACTTGAGTCAAAGCGATGAAGATTTCTTCGTCTGAAGAGCGATTATTTTGAATAGATTGATAAAAACGTAAGTTTTCTAATGCGGTAAGCTCTCGTTTCACTCCTGTTTGATGTCCTAAGAAAAGCAGATCTTGATGGAAAACATCACGAGATTTTTCAACCTCTTCGCCTTTCCATTTAATGACACCTTCTTCTCTATCACCTAACCCTGTCACAATCCGTAGCAATGTAGTTTTACCAGTACCATTACGCCCTTCGATCTGGACCAATTCACCAGGCTTAATTTCAAACTGCAGGTTTTCAAACAGAACCCTTTCATCACGGATTGCTGTCAGGTTAGACACTTCTAACATAGAGCTTCAACTAAAAAATGAACGAGCCGCTATATTAGCACAGCTTAGTTATGACAAAACAGGATAAGAGGGCTAGGTTACATGTAAGTTCATGTATTTTTGTTAATTAATCATCACACTTTAATAAAATTAACTATAAGTAGTTATAAGCGCTCATTTTGAATTTGAGAGGCCAGAGCTAAGAGCAAGATCGACTGAAGGTTATCTAGGGTTGTATTTAAGAAGAGCATTAGCGGCTAAAAACAAAAAAAGAGGCGTAATAATGCCTCTTTTTTTCGCTTGATAACCTTTAGCGTCGACGACGTCCACGCGTTGGATATTCTGAGTCATCTGATGGCTGACCACTTAATGGTGGAATCTTCTCTTTCCCCGCCAGTTTCTTCTGCAGTGAAAGCATCAACTCAGCTTCGGCTTTTGGTAGTTCGCACTCTTCAATCAGCTCGTTGATATCAGCGCCAAGCTGTACCATTTTAGAAGCGCGACTGTACAAGCGACCATCAGTATCAGCGTGTTCGAGTTCGCGAATTCTCTCGTTTAAGTGCTGAATAATGTCTTGTTGCTCCGTCACTTTTTGCCCAAGACCAACGACAACCGAGCGCACTTCGAGTAACTGCTTACTCAACTTTTGCACTTCTTTATCTGCGTGTCGAGATTGAGCTCGTTGTTGGTCTAACTGCTTTTGTAACCCCGAGCGAATCCGCAGTTGCAAAACAACCAATACTAACACGATAAAAGCGACGCCACCCGCAAGGAATGGAGCAGATAAAAGAGTCTCTTCAGCCATCATCATTCAGCCATTAAAGGTGAGCCATCTCGTCCCACTCGTCATCTGTTAGCAGCTTGTTCAAATCCACAAGGATAAGAAGCTTGCCGTCACGGTTGCTCACACCCTGGATGAACTTCGCACTCTCGTCGGTACCAACTGAAGGCGTCGTATCAATTTCAGAAGAACGCAGATAAACGACTTCTGCCACGCTATCTACTAAGATACCAATCACTTGACGCTCAGACTCGATCACAATAATACGAGTGTTGTCGGTGACTTCGCCTTCCATCAGGCCAAAACGTGAACGTGTATCGATAACAGTAACTACATTACCGCGTAGGTTGATGATACCAAGTACATAATCTGGTGCACCTGGAACAGGGGCAATTTCAGTATAACGAAGTACTTCACGAACTTGCATTACGTTGATGCCGTACGTTTCTTCTTCTAGCTGGAACGTCACCCACTGAAGAACTTCGTCATTCGATGCATCTTTCTTCACTTCTACTTCAAAAGCTTGAGACATAGTTAATCCTCGTTAATGTCGTTCCCGACTTAAATCTAATTCAGTGATTTGACATCTAAACCGGCGTTTAGCATGTCAATGAGCGCCTGGACATGAATTAAGGCACACATTTTTTCTTTTACCATGCCCGCTAGCCAAGGGCGTTTACCCGCCTGCTCACGCCAGCGAACCTTGTCGATATTAAGCGTTTCAGTCCCCATTAATTGGTTACTGGCCAACCCCCACATGCTCTCACCAAGCATGACGACATATTGGTAGTTATCTTTATAGCTATCATCACGAAGCTTATCTGCCATCACCCATTTCGCGGTATCGATGACATCAAACTGCTGCTCGCGATTTGTTTGTAGCCCCAAATACCAGGCGGGTTTTCCTATCAAATGGTTAAGCTCGCTAATGCGATGAATACCACCTAACTCATCAAGAGGTACAGCAAACGTGACACCATTCACATCAAAGTAAAGAACTTGGAAGTCCTCACTTCGCTTCGTGCTTTCCCAGACCGTTGGTATATCGGAATCTGCTTGTGTTTCGAGTTCAGTATCGACGTTCGATTCTATATTGATACTTTGTTCGATCACTGCGTGAGGTTCATCCACCTCTGGTTGAGCTTCCTCAAAAACTGGCTCATCAATCACCCAGTCCTGTATTTCCTCAACACCCTGAAGCTCAGGCTCCTCACTAAAGGTTTGTACCTCAGGCTCAGCCGCTTTTATCTCTGCTGCAATATCAATCGTATTTTGTTCAAGAATACTATCAATATCCAACTCAGCCACTGGGTTGCTTGCTTCAAGCTGACTTAATAGCCTTTGAACATCTTCCAGGTTTGGAGCTTCCAACTCTGGCGGATATGTTTCTTGAAACTGGTACGTTTCTGGCTCCGAGTATTGTAGCTGCAATTCTGGCTCTGGCTCTGGCTCTGGCTCTGGCTCTGGCTCTGGCTCTGGCTCTGGCTCTGGCTCTGGCTCTGGCTCTGCAGATGATACCTCTTGAGCCAACAGGTCAAGGTCTTCCTCAAGAGTCGTTATTTCAGTTTCATCATCCAGTAATGCATTAAAGTAGTCATCAAGTGCTTGTTCACTGGACAGCACATCATTACTGCTCATCGAACGCCAACCTCTCCAGATAAATCAGTAGCTGTTTATAGGCAAACACACCACGACTACCAGAAGCAAAATGCGACGCTGGCAAGTGCTTTAAACTGGCATCGCGGAACTTGGTATCAATAGGCACCGCTGAGGTCCACACTTGATTTGGGTAATCTTTTTTCAGTTGCATCAATGTCTGCAATGACGCTTTCGTGCGCTTATCGTACATGGTTGGGACGATAGTCACTTTGAAACCGCCCGGGCGAGATTTTTGCATAATGGTTAGCGTACGCATCATGCGCTCTAGACCTTTCATCGCCAAAAACTCTGTTTGAACAGGAATCAAAATTCGGTCACTGGCTGCCAACGCGTTCACCATCATCACGCCAAGGATTGGCGGACAGTCAATCAACACATAGTCATAATCTTGTGAGACAGTTTGCAGCGCCCGTTTTAATATTAATCCCATACCACTGCGATTACCCATTACGCGATCAAGCGTGGCAAGGGACATATGCGCGGGAATGATATCCATTCCTTCCAGCTCTGTTTCTAAAATCAACGGCTTAACCGTCTCACGAGAAAACGTCTTCAACTGGAATAAATCAAATAGGCTCGAAGTTACTGCATCAGGATCATAACCGAGATAAGTAGTCAATGAGGCGTGAGGATCAGTATCAACCATCAATACTCGATGGCCTTTCTGGCTCAATAAGCCCGCCAATGTCACTGTTGAGGTGGTTTTACCCACGCCTCCTTTCTGGTTAGCTACACTCCAAACAATCATGATGAATCCTACGCTAGGCCAACTTCCACCAACATGCGTTCAGCAATGCGGTCAAGCGGTAAATCTTCTGAAGAAATGCCTGCTTTAGCAACCGCTTGGGGCATGCCATAAACAACACAACTTTCTTCATCTTGTGCCCAAATTGTTGAGCCTGAAGACTTCAACATGCGAGCGCCCTCACGACCGTCTGCACCCATGCCTGTCAACACTAAAGAGAGCACTTTGTCGCCATATACTTTTGCGGCAGAACCAAAAGTCACATCCACACATGGTTTGTAGTTCATGCGATCGCCGCCATCAATAATGCGAAGACGAGCAGCGCCCGCTCGTCCATCTACCATCATTTGTTTCCCACCTGGTGCAAGGTATGCCACACCGGGCTGTAACACATCGCCATCTTGTGCTTCTTTCACTTGAATCTTACACAAGGTGTTCAAACGACTGGCAAACGCAGCAGTAAACGTTGCTGGCATGTGTTGAATCAATACAATCGGATGCGGATAGTTCATCGGCAAGCGCGTCAGAATTTTTTGTAGAGCAACGGGGCCACCTGTTGATGTGCCAATTGCCGTCAGTTGATACTTCTTACCAGAAGCACGGTACTTTGTCGCAGCAGGTCGAGTTGGTGTTGGAGTCACAGGTGAAGCCGTTCTTGAACCTAATGGTCGAGTAGTCGTGCTGGTACTCGCTGTTGGGCGAGCGATAGGTCGACGCATGAAAGCGCGCTTCGAGGCAATCTGAATCACACGCTGTTGAAGTAATGACACCGCTTCTTCACGGTTACGCGCAATGTCCTCAAACTTTTTCGGTAAGAAGTCCAATGCGCCCGCATCAAGCGCATCAAGCGTAGCTTTCGCCCCGTCGTGGGTCAGGGACGAAAACATTAGAATTGGCGTTGGAGCAGCGGCCATTATTTCACGTACAGCTGTAATGCCATCCATCACTGGCATTTCAATATCCATCGTGATGACGTCAGGTTTGAGAGATTTGGCTTTCTCAACCGCCTCTCTACCATTTACCGCAACGTCAATCACTTCTAGGCGCGATTCTGAGTTGATGATTTCGCTCACGCGACGTCGGAAAAAACTCGAATCATCAACGACTAGTACTTTAATCGCCATCTTATTCCTTTTAATAACGTCAGCTTTGCTTAAAGGCGTGAAGCCGCAGCATATCGCTTAAGTAAATCAGGCACATCTAGAATTAATGCAATATGGCCATCGCTAGTAATTGTCGCACCAGCCATACCTGGAGTGCCCTGTAATAGATTATCGAGTGGCTTAATAACCACTTCTTCTTGACCAATAAGCGTATCCACAACAAAACCAACGCGCTGGTTACCAATCTGTACAATCACCACGTGACCGTGACCAGTACGCTCTTGGACGTTTTGCGATTTGGATGCCAACCAGTTTTGTAAGTAAAATAGTGGGATAGATTTCTCACGCACAATAATCGTCAGCTGACCATCTACCACGTTTGTACGACTAAGATCCAAGTGGAAAATTTCACTCACCGAAGCCAATGGTAGAGCAAAAGGATGACCGCCAACACCAACCATCAGAGTCGGTAAAATCGCTAACGTTAGTGGTACTTTGATCGTAATCTTAGTGCCCTTGCCTAGCTCAGAATCGATATCGATTGAACCGTTTAAGGTATTGATCGCCGTCTTAACCACGTCCATACCCACACCACGACCAGAAATGTCAGAAATTTTATCTTTACTTGAGAAGCCAGGTGCGAAGATAAGGTTGAAGCACTCTTTATCTGTTAAACGTGCCGCCGCATCTTCATCCATCATGCCACGCTTCACCGCGATGCCACGCAGTTTGTTCGGGTCCATACCGCCACCATCGTCAACGATAGCCAGTTCGATATGATCACCTTCTTGTGATGCAGACAGGATCACTTTACCAGTACGAGATTTACCTGCTTTCGCGCGATCGTCTGGCATTTCGATACCGTGGTCAACCGAGTTACGCACCAAGTGAATCAACGGATCGGCCAATGCTTCTACAAGGTTTTTATCGAGGTCGGTTTCTTCACCGCGCATTTCTAGCACGATGTCTTTATTTAGGTTACGAGCCAAGTCACGAACAACGCGTGGGAAGCGGCCAAACACTTTCTTAATTGGCTGCATACGCGTTTTCATTACCGCGCCTTGTAGATCCGCAGTTACCACGTCAAGGTTAGCGACCGCTTTGGACATCTCTTCGTTGTCGCTATTCAAACCAAGGCTTAATAGGCGGTTTCGAACCAATACGAGCTCACCCACCATGTTCATGATGGTATCAAGTGTCGAGGTATCAACACGAACGGTTGCTTCAGCCTGAGGTTTTTTAACCGCTGGTGCTTTGGCTTCTTCTTTTACCGCGACTGGTTTAGATTCTGGCTTTGGTGCTGGCGCTGCTTGAACGGGTGCTGGCTTAGCAACAGGCTCAGGTTTCGCAGGGCTTTGCTCTACGTTTGCTGACGCTGGCTTCGTTGCCATGTCCAATTCTTCTAGCGTTGGACCTTTACCTGAACCATGTAGCTCATCTAGTAACTTTTCGAACTCTTCGTCCGTCATTAAGTCACTGTCTTGATTTGATGAAGATGCCAGTGGAGCGGAAGGCTCTGCCGCTTTAGGTGGCTCTACTGGTACGGATGCAGATGCAGCAGCCTCTGCCGTAGAAGGACTTTTTCCTACACCGTGCAGTTCATCGAGTAAACGTTCAAACTCATCATCAGTGATATCACCACTTTCAACTGATGGCGCACTCGATTGAGGCGGTTCAGATGGCGTTGTAGGTGTCGCAGACATTGAGGTGCCTGGCGCTGAACCTTTACCATGAAGCTCATCAAGTAGCTTTTCGAATTCGTCTTGGGTAATTTCATCAACAGAGCCGAAACTTGATGGTGCTGACGGCGCAGCAGGTTCTTCGATGATAGGCTCGGGAATAATAGGCTCTGGAGTAGCCACTGGTTCTTCAACTACGGTTGCCGCTACTTCATCTTCTGACTCAGGTTTGCATAGACGATGAAGTTCTTCAAGAAGCTCAGGGTCCGCAGCTTCTAACGGCTCACGATCTTGAACAGCCTGGAACTGGGTATTAACCGTGTCCAAGGCTTTTAGCATCGTATCCATTAAGTTTTGCGTTACCGTGCGTTGACCGTTTCGTAAAACGTCGAACACGTTCTCCGCACCATGACAAGTATCGACTAGCTCTGCCAATGAAAGGAAGCCGGCACCGCCTTTTACGGTATGAAACCCGCGGAAAATAGCATTAAGTAAGTCTTTGTCTTCTGGGTTATTTTCCAATTCAACCAACTGCTCAGAAAGCAGCTCGAGAATTTCCCCAGCCTCAATGAGAAAGTCCTGAAGAATATCTTCGTCTAAATCGTAGCTCATACGTTACCTTTAAAATCCAAGACTGGACAACAAGTCATCGACTTCGTCCTGCGATGAAACCGCATCTTCTCTCAGTTCTGGATGAAGAATCGGGCCTTCGGCTTCGCTTGTTTGTGTATTCTTTTTATCTGCCGGTTCTGACAAAACTTGAATATGTTCTTCAAGTTTATTTCCAGAGAATACGGTTAGGATTTCCACTAAGCGGCCTTCAACTTCATTAACCAACGTAATTACGCGGCGAATGATTTGGCCAGTTAGGTCTTGGAAGTCTTGCGCCATGAGAATTTCGGTCAATTGGCCGCGCAATTCAGTGCTGTCACCTTCGACTTGCACTAATAGCCCGTCGATTCGGTGACACAGTGCTTTAAATTCGCTTAATTCTATGCGCCCGTGCATGAGTTCATTCCATTGAGGACGAACTTTTAGAAGGCAATCATGCAGGTTGTCAGCGATAGGAAGGCAGCAGTCGACCGCATCCATTGTTTTGTTGGCTGCAAGCTCTGTCTTCTCGATCACATAATTGAGACGATCCCTAGCGTTAGGGATTTCGTCTTTCGCAATTTCGGTCATGCGCTGATCGAGACTGAACTGCTTGAGTGATTCGTGAAGGTCTCGAGTTAACGCTCCAATTTCTTGCAGCATTGGGTTATCGGCACCTTCGTAGATCGAGGCAACAAGCATATTGGCTTGGTCTTGTTCCCCGTTTTCTAGCATTTGAACGAGTGACTTCGCCTGCTCTAGTGAGATCATTCTGAATAGACCCTTTTACGTTTAGTTCTTCTTATCACTTTGAAAACGCTAAACGAGTCATTTAATAGGTATTTAATAATTGGTATGAATGACTCGAATAACAAAGAGAAAGAGAGAGTTATAAACGCTCGAAAATTTTATCTAATTTTTCTTTTAATGTTGCAGCAGTAAATGGCTTAACAATGTAGCCGTTTACACCTGCTTGAGCAGCTTCAATGATCTGCTCACGCTTCGCTTCAGCCGTGATCATTAGAACTGGCAGATGCTTAAGTTCTGCATCCGCGCGGATGTGTTTAAGCAAATCGATGCCTTGCATACCTGGCATGTTCCAGTCAGTTACAACAAAATCGAAGTCACCTTTTTTCAGCATTGGTAATGCGGTTAAACCATCGTCCGCTTCTTGAGTGTTATTGAAACCCAAGTCACGAAGCAGGTTTTTAACAATACGGCGCATTGTTGAGAAATCATCAACAATAAGGATCTTCATGTTTTTATTCAAAATTGCCTCCACTGAATCGTAAAATCAGTGTTTTTAGTCATTTTGTGTCCACGCACTGAGCTTGGTACGTAAACGTTGCATCGCTTGACTCAGTATTTGACTTACGCGAGATTCGCTTACGCCTAACACATCGCCAATTTCTTTCAAATTGAGTTCTTCATCATAATAAAGCGAAAGAACCAAAGCTTCACGCTCTGGAAGCTGTTTTATTGATTCAACCAGTGCTTTTCGAAATGATTCATCAACTACCCCTTTGAATGGGTTGCTGTCATCGGTTTCATCCGCTGGTGAAATCACATCATCAGAAACGCCTAAATCTTCAATACCGACTAATTTTGAGCAGTTGATATCGGTAAGAGCACTATGATATTGATCCAGTGTCATACCGAGATGCGTGGCTACTTCAGAATCAGTAGGATCTCGATTTAATTCGCCTTCCAGCTCCGCAATCGCTTGGTTAATCTCTCGATTATTTTTATGAACAGAACGCGGTACCCAATCGCCTTTACGCATGTCATCTAACATTGCGCCACGAATACGGATACCTGCATAAGTTTCAAAGCTCGCACCTTTAGAACCATCATAATTCTGCTGAGCTTCGATAAGACCGATCATGCCGGCCTGAATTAAATCCTCTACCTGAACACTCGGCGGTAAACGGCCTAGTAGGTGGTGAGCAATGCGCTTAACCAACACTGAATAACGTTCAATGAACGCCTGCTGGCTATTAAATTTGCCATGTTGGTCATAGGTTATCGCTTTATTCACCAAAAGGGTCCTCTGCGAATTCGGTACGATTTAGCAACCTTTCCACAAAAAATTCCAAGTGTCCACTTGGTGTTTTCGGTAGTGGCCACGTCAACGCTTTGTTTGCTAGTGAGCTGATAGCTAAAGCGGCAGGCGAGCGTGGGAACGCATCAACGACAATTTTTTGTCTTTTTACAGCCTGTCGTACTTTATCATCTAATGGAATACATGCTACGAGTTCAAGGCTAACATTCAAGAATCGCTCTGTGACTAGTGTCAACTTTGCAAACAATTCTCGCCCTTCACGGTAGCTTCTGACCATATTTGCTACAACTTTAAAGCGTTGAACTTGGTGTTCTTTACTCAACAGCTTGATTAATGCATAGGCATCTGTGATTGACGTCGGTTCATCACACACAACTACAACCACATCTTGAGCTGCTCGCGAAAAACTGATTACCATGTCAGAGATACCAGCAGCGGTATCAATCAGCAGGACATCCATTTCGTCTTCAAGACTACCAAATGCTCGGATGAGTCCAGCATGCTGAGCGTGAGAAAGCTCTGTCATGCTCTGTGTGCCAGAAGTTGCAGGAATTATCTTTATACCATAAGGCCCTTCGACAATCGCATCTTTTAGCTCACATTCACCCGCTAAGACATGTCCTAGATTACGTTTTGCACGAATTCCGAGCATCACGTCCACATTGGCCAGACCTAAATCAGCGTCGAGAACCATCACCTTCTTGCCTTGGCGAGCCATACAAATCGCCAGACCCAGTGTTACGTTTGATTTCCCCACACCACCTTTGCCGCCAGTAACAGCAATCACTTTGGTCAACGATGGTTGTGTTAAGCGACGGAGGCCGCTTGCTTGATCGTGTATCATATTCTCAGTCATAGTAGTCCGCCGCCTTAGAGTCCTTCACTGTCACTGTTCCAAAAGTGAGGTTCGTTCTCTGTCGACTTCTCTAACAGTTCATTTGCTTTCGCAAGCATATATTTTGGTTGCGCTATCACAATGTCTTCTGGTACGCGCTGACCATTAGCGATGTAAGCTACTGGCATTGCGTTTTGAATCACTACACTGATGAATTCGCCTAGGCTTAATGACTCATCAAGCTTCGTCATAATACAACCCGAAAGTGGTATACGTCGGAAGTGATCCAGCGTTTCTTGTAGAACACGACGTTGTGCGGTAGCCGGCAAAACAAGGTAGCTGTGAATCACTTCTCCGCTCTCTTGCATTAGAGTGTCGAGCTGCTCGGAAAGCCTCACATCTCGTTGCCCCATCCCTGCCGTATCGACCAAAATCAGTCTTCTGTTTCTTAGCTGATATATAACATCGGCTAACTCGTTAGAATCTTTAGCAACTCTTACGGGACAACCCATGATTCTTCCGTAAATTGAGAGCTGCTCATGTGCACCTATGCGATATGTATCTGTTGTCACAAGGGCCACATTGTCGGCACCGTATTCCATGGCTGCGCGTGCTGCGAGTTTCGCTACGGTTGTTGTTTTCCCAACCCCCGTCGGACCCAACAATGCGACTACGCCACCACGTTTTAAAATGTCCTGTTTAGGAATATTGATTTGATCCGCCACCAGCGACAATAACGCTTTCCACGCTCGCGCTGGCTTTGTATCTTCCGGGATATAACAGGCCATCTGGTCTGCTAACTCCGGAGAAACGCCCATTCGCTCTAAGCGCTTAATCAGCATCGCTCTTAGCGGCTCACGGCGTTCTACTTCTTGCCACATCAGGCCAGAAACTTGGTGCTCCAACAGACGACGAATTGACGTCATCTCTTCGCGCATGCTTTCTAGCTCATCGGCCGATTCGCCACGCTCATCGCTTGGGCGACGTCGGTCATAGCGCGTCGGGTCCAGCTTGGGCGTCGGACGTTCAAATCGATTGTCCTGTGCGATTAGCTTCGCCAAAGGTGAATCTGGTTGATATGGCGCTGGCTTTTCTTGGTTGTAGCCGTCGCGATGCTTATTTTGGCGTTGCAGCAAAGCCGAGAGCGAATCTTCATTTTCCGCTACGTGGTCGTCAGCATCTGCTGCACCACCGCTATATTGCTTAAGCATATTAGCGAATCGCTGCGTCATTGAGCCTGTTTTTTCATTGTTACTGTTATTACTGTTCAGGCTAATTTTATCTTCATCTAAATGACGATCTTGGTAACGATCAGCAGAAGACGATGACATTTGACGATGTTCGTTATAGCGATTCGATTGAGAAGCACCGCGATTTTGCTGTGACGCTGCGCTTGCTTGAGACGGATTAGATTCACTATCTATCGCCGCAACAATCGCTACTCCACCAGCCACTTTCTTGTTTGACATGATCACCGCTTCCGCGCCTAACTCCTCTTTCACTTGGAGCAGCGCCGTTCTCATGTCTTTGGCAAAAAATCGCTTTATTTTCAAACTATGAATCCATTAATGATGCGTGAGATCAGTTACCCACGGCTTGCACAATTCTGATCTGTTTTTCATCCGGGATTTCTTGGTAAGACAGTACCCGGAGATTAGGTATTGTGTTCTTCACAAATTTCGCCAACGTCGAGCGTAATACACCAGAAGTAAGCAGAACGGCAGGTTCGCCTTTCAGTTCTTGTTCCTGTGTCGCTTGGCTTAGTGAAGATTGCAATCGCTCAGCGAGTCCCGGTTCAATCCCCGCGGATTCGCCTCCTGATGCTTGCATAGTTTGATGCAATATTTGTTCCAGTTCGGGTATCAAAGTAATCACTGGTAGCTCAGGCTCTATACCATTGATTTCTTGAACAATTAGACGTTTAAGACTAATTCGAACTGCTGCCGTCAATATGTCAGCTTCTTGACTCTTACTTGAGTACTCAGCCAAAGTTTGAACAATCGTGCGAATATCGCGGATTGGAATGGCCTCGTTTAACAAGTTTTGTAGGACTTTCACCACCACACCTAATGGTAATTGGTCAGGAACAAAGTTCTCGACTAACTTAGGCGCGCTGCGTCCCAACATTTCTAATAAATTCTCTACTTCTTCATGACCAATTAGCTGTGATGCGTTGTTGGTCAATAACTGGCTCAGGTGCGTCGCTAATACCGTTGATGAATCAACAACCGTATAACCTAAGGCTTGCGCGTGCTCACGCTGATCTTCTCGGATCCATACGGCTTCCAGTCCAAAAGCAGGGTCAATGGTTGGCTCCCCATCAATCATGCCATACACCTGACCTGGGTTAATCGCTAGCTCTTGATCCGGACGAATCTCTGCTTCGCCCACCGCAACCCCCATCAATGTAATTCGGTAACTGTTTGGGGTCAGCTCAAGATTGTCACGAATATGAACCGCTGGAATTAGGAACCCAAAATCTTGCGATAACTTTTTACGCACGCCTTTTACGCGCTCTAACAGTTCCCCACCTTGATCTCTGTCCACCAAAGGGATTAAGCGATAACCTACTTCCAAGCCAATAATATCGACTGGCTGGACGTCATCCCAAGACAGTTCGCGCTGTGAGGAAGGTTCTGTACCTTCATCTGCTGTTGCTGGTAAAGCGGGCTCTTTCGCTTTCTGCTTCTGCCGTTTGTCGATGAAATATGCCGCTGCACCGGCCGCGACTGCCAGGCTCAAAAACGCAAAGTGCGGCATGCCCGGTACGATGCCCATCACACCAAGAATAGCTGCAGTAATCATCAGCGCTTTTGGGTTGTCGAACATCTGGAAGACCAGTTGTTCACCCATGTCTTCATCGGTGTTTTGGCGCGTCACCATCATTGCCGCTGCAATCGACAGCAATAGCGATGGGATTTGTGCGACCAAACCATCACCGATTGTCAGTAAGGTATAGATTTCAATCGCTTCACCGAAACCCAATCCATACTGCGCCATACCGATCGACAGACCGCCGACGATGTTGATAAACAGAATCAAAATACCGGCAATCGCGTCACCTTTTACGAACTTCGAGGCACCATCCATCGAGCCATAGAAATCCGCTTCTTTGGTCACTTCAAAACGACGAACTCTTGCCTGCTCTTGGTCTATCAATCCGGCATTCAAGTCCGCATCAATCGCCATTTGCTTACCCGGCAACGCATCAAGCGTAAAGCGAGCACTTACCTCAGAGATACGACCCGCACCTTTGGTCACCACCATAAAGTTGATGATCATTAAGATGAGGAAAACCACTAGGCCGACCGCGTAGTTACCACCAATAACGACGTTACCGAACGCCTCAATTACGTTACCTGCCGCATTACCGCCTTCATGACCATGCAGTAAGACGACACGAGTCGAGGCAACGTTCAAAGCCAAGCGGAGCAACGTGGCGATCAGCAATACCGTTGGGAAAGCAGCGAAGTCCAAAGGGCGACGTGTGTAAACGGTCACTAACAACACCACCATCGAAAGCGCGATGTTAAAGGTGAAGAACATATCCAGCAAAAATGCTGGAATCGGCAGTACCACCATCGCTAGGGTGGCCAAAACCATCACCGGAGCACCAATAGCTGGCATTTCACGTTGAGGGATTCGTGGCAATTTATCTGCAAACGGCAGGCTTAACTTCATACTGCGAGAGATCTCAATCGATTGAAGCGTCACGTAAGCTCTTACTATTAATACGCGACCGCTTTAGCCTAAAAGTTTAGGTAGGGTTGATAATTAAAGCGTTTTAAGCAATCTATGTACCATAATTAGCGCCAAAATAATGACTAAACACTCAAATAAAGCTTAGCTTTTGATCAAACGAGCTTTTTTAAGGCTTTACCGCTTTTCGTATCAATGACGGTGCTCGGGCGGGATTGGCAAATCATAATCTTGAATTTTCGGGCGCTGTCCACCTCGTTTTCGGTATTGCTTCAATTGGAATACAAATGCCAAAACCTGAGCGACGGCAGTAAATAACCCATCGGGGATCTCTTGCTCGAGTTCTGTCGTGTGGTACAACGCACGAGCCAAAGGTGGTGCAGGCACAATCGTAATGTCATGTTCGCGGGCGACTTCTCGAATCTTCATCGCCATGTGGTCAGTACCTTTAGCGATCACGACTGGCGCACGGTCTGTCTTCTGTTTATAACGAAGCGCTACCGAGAAGTGCTCTGGGTTAGTAACAATAACATCAGCTTGAGGAACATCCGCCATCATTCGACGTTGAGCCGCTTCCCTTTGCAACATACGAATACGGCCTTTCACTTCCGGCTTACCTTCAGTCTCTTTGTATTCGTCTTTGACTTCTTGCTTCGTCATTTTTAACTGATCAGCGTGCTGCCAGATTTGAAATGGAATATCGATGGCAACCACAATCAATAGCGAGCAACTGATCAGCAAAATAAAGTTCAGCAAAATATCTAAAGCATGGAAGATGTTTTGCGGATACACATCCATGCTCAATTGAATCAGATCGGCCTGCGATGCTTGGATCAAATAGATGGCGACACCAGTGACCAGAACCACTTTAAGGATTGATTTGATCAACTCTACCCAGCTTTGCATGCCAACCATTCGCTTTAAGCCGCTAAGCGGATTCATTTTCGACAGCTTGGGCATGGCCGCTTGGGCAGAAAAACTGATTCCTCCCACACCTGCTGCTCCAATCATGGCGGCGGTAAACAATGTCGCTAACACCAAAAATAGTGGGAACAACAAATCACTCATCGCGCCCAAAGCGATATCAAACAGTTTTGCAGTATCGAAAATCTCTTCTCGTTGAAGATCAAATAAACGGCTCATGATGGAAAACAATGAACGTGCTAACGCCTCTCCAAACCACATCAATGAAATGGCGCCAACGATCAGCACAGATGCTGATGCGAGCTCTTTAGATCGAGCGACCTGCCCCTTTTCTCTGGCTTGTTGTAACCGTCGGGGCGTGGCTTCTTCGGTGCGTTCCTGACCGTCTGATTCTGCCAAATCTTAGCACTCCAAGCGAATAAGCCGACAAATCTGCGCCTCACCCACTGTCCAGAACATTTCATAATGACTGTATAGACCAGCCAGTATGTACCAACAAAGTAATAGACCCACCATCAAAGCAAAAGCAAAACCAAGCGAGAAGATATTCAGCTGTGGTGCGGCACGGGTCATTACACCAAACGACAAGTTAATGGTCAGTAGCGCAATAATGCCAGATAGAGACATACTCAGTGCCGTTTGGAACATAATACCAAGCCAGCCTGCCATTTCACGAAAATCAACCGCGTTTAGAGAGCCGGAGCCAATCGGCAAAGTTTTAAAACTGAATACCACCAATTGCAGCATTTTTAAGTGTCCATCGGTGGCAAGGAAAAACATTGTCGTTAAGAACATGAATAACTGACCAAGCAATGGCGTGTTCTGACCATTTGCGGGATCAACCATAGAAGCAAAGCCCAAACTTGATTGCATACCCAATATTTGACCAAGTAGGACAAAGGTTTGAATCATAAATTGAGTAACCATACCCATCGCTATGCCGATGATCATTTGCTCGGCAATGGTCATGAAGCCACGAAACGAGAGTAGCTCAATGTCTTGAGGTACGGCGGGGATAGCTGGCATGACAGCGAAAGTGATGGCTAAACCGAGGTAAAGGCGGATTCTTGGCGAAACAAATCGGGCCCCGGTTACTGTCATCACCATCAACATGGATGAGATACGAACATAGGGCCAGAAGTAGTTTGCGATCCAATCTAAGACAACGCTAGTGGGGTACTCCATAGGCGCCTCTAATAAAGCACCTGAGGTAAGCGTTCAATCAAGCCATAGAAATATTCCATCAACATTTGCGTCATCCAATGCCCAAACAGCATCAGGGCCAAAAGCGTGACAATCAAACGCGGTAAGAAGCTCAATGTTTGTTCGTTGATGGATGTCGCAGCTTGAAAAATCGCAACTACAAGGCCGATAAGCAAGCTTGGGATGATAATGGCGCAGACCATGATAAGCACCATCCAAAGTGCTTCACGGAAAAGCTCGACAAACATTTCTGGTGTCATGTCTTATCCTCTATCTGCGCTTAACTAAAGGGCAAAGCTGCCCGCGAGTGTCGAGAGTATCAAGTTCCAACCATCGACCAATACGAACAACATCAACTTGAACGGCAACGAAACAATCATTGGTGACAACATCATCATACCCATTGCCATCAGTACCGAAGCGACTACAAGGTCAATAATCAAAAACGGCAAGAAGAGCATAAAGCCAATTTGGAATGCAGTTTTTAGCTCTGAGGTGATAAAAGCCGGAATCAACACCGCCATCGACACATCTTCTGGATTCTCGACTTGCTCTCCTGACATGGTTACGAACGTCTCCAAATCTTTGATTCGGGTCTGCTTAAGCATAAATGCTTTCATTGGCGCTTGTGCAGCATCAAACGCTTCTCGCGCCGTAACTTGCTCGTTCAAATAAGGCTGAACAGCTTTGTCGTTGATTTCGTTCAGGACAGGAGACATAACAAAAAAGGTCAAAAACAGCGCAATACCAATAATAACCTGATTAGAAGGCGTTTGTTGCAAACCCATTGCCTGACGCAATATCGACATCACCACCACAATTCGAGTGAACGAGGTCATCAGAATCACCATGGCAGGCAAGAAGCCAAGCATGGTCATTAACGCTAAAATTTGTAGTGTAACCGAGTAGTCTTCACTGCCATCAGGGTTCGTGGTCATGGTGAATGCTGGAATACCACCGCCACTAGAAACGGACATAGCACGGCTAGCACCAGTATCACTTTGCATAGCCTGAACTGTAACACCACTTCCATCGGCTAAGTTATCTGGCAGCGCTGACTCCTCTGCTTCAGCAAAGGTAAATGAAGAAAACAGCACGCCGACAAAAAGTAACAACGTACTCAGGAGCAAACGAATTGGATTACCCTTTGTCATGTTTTTTGATCAGCTGGCTAAATTGAGTCGCAAAAGCATTGGTCGCCAACTCTTCCTCTTTCAGTGGCTTATCTAACTTGGCTAAAGTTTGGATCGATTGGCTAGTAATCCCAACCAAAAACTGTTCTTCACCCACTTGAACTACTGCGATTCTTTCTTTTGTACCCACTGGCAACTGACTCACTATACGCAAGCCCTTTTGTTGTCCCATCGCTGGCACTTGCATACGTTTCAGCAACCAAGCCAGCAAAAGAATCACGCCGATTACAAGCACAAGCGAGCCAAGTGTCGTCGCAAGATCCAGATTATTTGGTGCGGCAGCAAATGCATAAGGAGCACTTAGCATTAAGCTCAGTGCTCCAGTGATTTGCTTCAATCGCATTTTGATTGAACGACTCATCTTAACGCAGCTTCTTAATTCGTTCAGTTTGGCTGATCACATCCGTCAAACGGATACCAAACTTATCGTTGACGACCACGACTTCGCCGTGAGCAATCAAAGTACCGTTAACCAATACGTCGAGCGACTCACCGGCTAGACGATCCAACTCAACAACCGAACCTTGGTTAAGCTGCAACAGGTTCCGAATGCTAATTTGAGAACGACCGACTTCCATCGAAATCGTCACCGGGATATCCATAATAGTGTCGAGTTTACGACGCTCATCTTCGCTAATTGGGCTTGAAGTGTCTTTTAGCTCTTCCAGTGGCGCAGCCAATACTTCATCTACGTCTACAGAAGGGGCAGACGGGTCTTCGCCAAGAGCGGCTGCCCATTCGTCTGCTAGCTTTTGATCGTCACTTGGTTCCATTTTTCTATCCTGTGTTACGCCTTACTCATGCCATAGCATGTCTATTTAATAAGGTATCTTAATGGTCTATATCGTCTTCACTCTCAAGCTCGGACATGATGTCTTTACCTAAGAAAGCTAAATCTGTTTTGACGACATGTGGGCGCTCAATTTCCTCAGAAATTTGCACCGCTAATTTGTCTTCCGAACGACCCATTTTTACGCGATAGGTCGGTAGGTCTTCTACAAACATCGTCGCATGTTCTGGCATTTCAATCGGGATGATATCGCCAGGTTGCAGCTCCATGAGGTCACGCAAAGAAATGTCTTTTTCGAGCAAGTTCACGCGGAAGTTAACCGGACAATCCATGATCTCTTCACGTAGTGCTGAGCTCCAGCGAACGTCCGTTTCCATCTTGTCGGACTGAACACCTGCATCCAATAGTTCACGGATAGGCTCAACCATGGAGTAAGGCATAACGACATGAAAATCGCCGCCACCGCCGTCAACTTCTATATGGAAGGAACTCACGACAATCACTTCTGTCGGGCTGACAATGTTTGCCATACTTGGGTTTACTTCAGAGTCGAGATATTCGAACTCTACCCCCATCACTGGCGACCACGCTTCTTTATAATCTTCAAATACAATTTTCAGTAACAACTGAATGATGCGGCGTTCCGTTGGGGTAAATTCACGGCCTTCGATTTTGGCGTGGAATCGACCATCACCGCCAAAGAAGTTTTCTACCAGAATAAAGACTAAACGAGCCTCCATGGTGATCAACGCAGTGCCTTTTAACGGACGAAAACGCACCATGTTCAAACTGGTTGGCACGTACAATGTGTTCTGGTATTCACCAAACTTCATCATCTGCACGCCATTGATCGACACCTCTGCCGTTTTACGCAGCATATTAAACAGACTAATACGCATGTGCCGTGCAAAGCGCTCGTTGATAAGTTCGAGCGTCGGCATTCGACCACGTACGATCCTGTCTTGCGACGAGAAATCAAAATTGACGGCACCCTCAGTGTCGTTTTCTATCGGTTCATCGACGTCATCAACATCGTCAACCCCATGCAATAGCGCATCAATTTCGTCTTGGCTTAATAGATCGGTCACGTTTTACCTATTGAATAACAAAATCTGTAAACAGTACTTTTTCAATCACTGGCTTACCGACCGCAGCATTCAGCGCTGCTTTGATATCTTCGGAAGCACGATCGCGCAATTCCACTCGTCCTGTAGGAGAGCGCAATTGATCAACCGTCGCGGAAGCAAACGTTGATAGCATAGAGCTTTCAATCAGTGGCGAATGATACCGCGCCAACTCTTCATTTTCTGCACCGCGAACCATTAACTGCGCTTTAATTTGAACCAACCTATCGCGGCTATCCCCAGTAACGTTAAATACAAATGCCTGAGGAAGATTCACATACGCGATGGGCGCAGCATCCGATGCCTTCACTTGAGCCTGTTGAGACGATTCAGCCTGAGCAGGTTCATCAGAGCCCATTAGAAAAAATGCCGCTGCCCCGCCACCAAGTAGTAATACTACAACAGCGATGATGATGATAAGTAACTTGCTTTTTCCTTTCGGCGCATCGGCCCCTTGTAACTGTTCTTCTGCCATTCTTGTCTCTTATTGTTCTTTTGAGTTACCAAGACGTTTTAGTGAGTTGCTTGGTAACCGTATGCCATTGCCGTTAAACGGCCTTTTATGCGTAAAAACTAATTCCATCACGCTTTGAAGCGACATTCAAATCCAGATTGACATCAGATTCAAAACCCTCTTCGGACTGTCCAGAAAAACCGCCACTTTGCGCGCTTTGACCATGTTGTTCAGCAGTATACCTACCTTGCTGTTGCCCGCTGTTTTGTTGCTGGACGGAAGAATCAGCCAGCTGCATACCTTGTTGCGCTAGCATTTCTCTCAAACGAGGGAGCGTCTGTTCAATAATGTCACGAGCTTGCGGGTTGTTCACTGTAAAATGTACATTGGCAACGTCGTTATTCATGGTCATACGAATTTGCATACGACCTAACTCTGGTGGATCAAGACGAATATCGAGATTTTTCAGATTCTTCGACATCATCATTTGCACTTTTTCCGCAACTTGCTCGTTGGCTAGCTCTTTAGTTAGTTGCAACGGAAGCTGAGCTTGTTGTGCAGCATCAATACGCGCTTGTTGCTGTACATTAATTCCCTGCTGACCTGCCATAGCCTGAAGCTGTCCAGCGAAACCGTGTTGGAGGTCCGGCTTATCTTGTTTATCAGCAGTCGCCTTTAGCGCACCAGTCGCCAATGCTGCGTTCATCACTTTCTGGCTAATCTCTCCGTCTTTCACACCTTGAAGCGACGTCGGCACTTGCGCGGCTATCAACGTATCAGGCGTTGGAGATAATGCGACTTTTTCTCCACTATGAGCAGTTTGTGGCTGGGGTACTTGAGCCGCTGTATGCTGGATTTGCTGAGACACTGCCATAGGTCCAGCCTGGCGAGTTAAATTATGTTGTACTTGTTGCTCTGCGAGAATCTGTTTAATGTCATTAGGGAGCGCAACAAATTGGGCAAGGTCTTGATCAGGAATATCCGCCGTGATCCTTCCTTGTTTCAACCCTTCAATGATCTGAGCTTCTTGCTGAGTCAGTGGTTTTCCTTGCGCCAACTTAGTATCTATAACTTCAAGTTCATCCAAGGATACTCGTGGAAGCGCGTCGATGTTGGAACCATCAACGTCTGTTAACAACGGCGACAGATCATTAGCTACTTCACCACTGACTGCGCTCTTAGCCGTCGGATGGCTGGCTTGTTTCGCTAGCTCTTGCCAAGCAGCAAACTCAGGCGAAAGTTTGTCGACATCGATAGGTTGACCATTCTTATCTAAAATTGGCTCTAAGTCTTGTCCTGGGATCATCTGTGCTTGTTCAAGCGAATGAGCTGATGGCGTTTCATTCAAAGCCAGCTCATCAAGGTGTGTCGAAACGGTTGCTTGCTCGTGGAACGAATGCACTAAATTCGCGCTCTGAGGCAAAACTTTGCCACTATCGATGGATGCATTACTCGCATTCAGGGTTTGATTCGCTTGTTCAATTCGACCAAGAAGCTGTTGTCCTTCGCCCATCGTGCTTTTTACGTCCATTGTATTTGATGGGTTACTCGTATCAATTGATGTTGATTTCACTTTTTCAATAGCTTCAACATCATGCTCCAAAGGTGTGCTGTTACTCGCCTTTTGTAAACTTACTTCTTCACTTAAGGTTGCATTCGGTTTGTTTGCTGATATTTCATCAAAATCATGGGTCCCGTCACTGACGGATTCTTGGCTTTCTTGCGCCAACAATTCGTCCGAGACGTTAGCAGAAGAAGTACTGCCTACATCCGCTCTTTCTTTTTCTTCAACCACTGTCGATTCTGTTGCTACTTTTTCGGGCTTTTGTTTACCAGCAAATGCATCGGTTAACGTTTCTAAAAATCCCTTGCTCTCAGTGCTCTTTGCGGACGCTTTAGCGGACACATCAGAAACTGGCGTCTTGGTAGTCGCAGATACATGGGACAAATTCACACTCATTTAGAAACTCTCGTTCTCGTGGCTCTGAGCGTATCGCTGACAGACAGCAATACTGGCGGCAAACAAAGGTCAAAAAGACCCGACACTGACAGCTAAAATGCAAAAATCACACCACAATATTGAGCCAATTCTCGGTAAGCTAATAGATGGCATGTTTATGGAACAAACATCAACAGTACTATCCGAGAACCTGGTTTCTAACATGATGTACAGCTACTTGATTGACTTTGAAAAACGATAAGCGTAAACAGACATTTGACTTAACAATTAAGGAATCACTTTGAAGATCACAGAATTACGCCAATATAGAATCAGAGCAGGCAAAACAGAACAGTGGCTAAGTTGGATGAAGGAAGAACTGTTGCCCTATCAACGCTCACAAGGCATGCGTGTACTGAATACTTACGTCCACACTGGTGATGATGGACATGACTATTTTGTTTGGCTTAGAGAGTTCGACAATGAACAAGCACGCCAGGCTCTCTACGAAAAAACATACAACGAGTGGTGGGTTCACGAGATTCGACCGAAGGTATTTGAGCTAATTGAACAAGACTCAATCAAAGTTACCTTACTTGAATCGGTAGAGATGTAGTCAACTGCAACACCGTAATGCAATATCGAACCGATAACGTTTAGAAACGATGTGGTTTTCGACTGTAAAGTAAGGTGGAAAACTCGTCCATTTGCTTTTGTTCGCGCTTAGCTTCAGCAAGTTGTTTCTCTTTTTCGCGTTTGTCTATCATCCACTCATAGGATTTGCGTTCTTTACGCACGGTTAACCAATATTCTTTACAGTTTTCAACCTGCTCTTTGAAATGACTTTCTGCTTGCTTTTGCTTAGATAAAGTTTCATCTAGCTGGGTAAGGAATCGATTTAAGTGTCCATATTGACTTGCCGTTAGGCCCGCCTGACCACGGTCGACGAGCTGCTGGCAATAATCAAGCCGATACTTTTCAATTTGTTCAACCTGACGGTAATAATCTTCGAGTTCAGAACGCGCTTTGTTCAGTGCAAGCACAGCTTGGTCTTCACGATCCTTAGTTTGCTCAAGTAGAAACTCCATCGCATTATTCATGCGCTATCACCCACCCAAAATGTTTCTAAGCATATTGACGCACATATCATATGGCACTGATTCTTTCATGCTCTGCTGCAAGTATTCGTCTAACTTCGGTTTCAAAGTAAATGCGCCATCAATAGCAGGATCGGTACCCGGTTTGTACGCTCCAATCGAGACCAAATCTTGATTCTTGCGACAAATAGACAAGACCTGTCGCACCGCTTTTGACATCAGAACGTGCTCTTCGGTCGTGATTTGCGGCATAACACGGCTCACCGACTTCTCGACATCAATCGCCGGATAATGGCCTGCATCCGCCATTTCACGAGAAAGTACAATATGGCCATCAAGAATGGCTCGCGATGCGTCCGCTATCGGATCTTGCAAATCATCCCCTTCGGTCAACACGGTAAAGAACGCCGTAATCGAGCCTTGTTCGGCACTTCCATTACCCGCTCGCTCAACCAGCGCTGGCAGCTTGGCAAATACAGAAGGCGGGTAGCCTTTCGTCGCTGGCGGCTCACCAACAGAAAGTGCGATTTCACGCTGTGCTTGTGCAAAACGAGTCAACGAGTCCATCAATAGCAGAACATCTAACCCTTGGTCCCGGAAGTATTCAGCAATCGTTAATGCCGTTTGGCACCCCTTTAAGCGCATTAGAGGTGAAGCATCGGCAGGCGCCGCGACCACCACTGAGCGGCGACGACCGTCCTCACCCAAGATCTCTTCGATGAATTCTTTAACTTCACGTCCACGCTCACCTATCAGGCCGACGACCACAACCTGTGCGGTGGTACCTCGCGTCATCATGCCAAGCGTGACCGATTTACCCACACCAGAACCTGCAAACAGACCGATACGCTGACCTTTACCGACCGTCAACAAACCATTGATAGCTTTTAGGCCAACATCGAGCGGTTCAGAAATTGGCTTTCGAGCCAATGGGTTGATTGGTTCGGCATTAAAAGAGGCACGGTTATCGGTATACAAAGGGCCAAGTCCATCAAGTGGATTCCCAACCCCGTCTATAACGCGCCCAAGTAACTCCATGCCGACAGGCAAACCAGCGTCACTGGTTAAAGGGGTGACTCTCGCGCCAGGTAAAATGCCCGTAATTTGTTCACTTGGCATTAAAAATAGGTTGTCACCTGAAAAGCCGACAACCTCGGCTTCCATCTGACCTGACATGGTTTCCACTAAGCATAAACTGCCAATTGGTGCGCGACAGCCGGTTGCTTCCAACGTTAACCCAACCACACGCACCAGTTTGCCAGAGGCGACAGGGCGCGTCGTAAGGCCTTCAACTTTGTAGCTTTTTAAGCGGTCAGCGAGTGCTTGCATGGATTACTCACCCTCTTGATGACGGTTTGCGCCACAAAAGCTGTGCAATACGCTTTTGACGCGTTCTTCCATGCGATAATTAATGCTTGATTCACCGGCTTCAATCTGGACGTCACCTCGATTTAGCGATGGTTCAGCAACTAACGTCCAGTTGCGACAATTAAGGTCTTCTTCACCATAAGCTGAACGAATAATCGCGACATCTTCTGGATTCAGGTGCAAGGTAATAGGGTGGCCTGATATTGGTAGCGCTTCAACCGACTGCTTCACTGTATCTAAAATAATTTGAGGGTTGGTTTGTACTTCAACGTGCACCACTTCTTTAACTAAACAGAGCACCATATCCACCAGCTGCTTTTCAACCTGAGCATTCATCAACTCCAAAGGTTGAGCAAACTGATTGGCCAAGTTCATAAAAGTTTCAACTTGCTGCTGAATGTATTCTTGCCCTGCAGTTACCCCTTCAGCTTTTCCGAGCTCGAGACCTTCAGCATGGCCGGCTTGCAACCCTTCTTCTTTACCTTTGTCGTAACCTTGCTTAAAGCCAGCTTCCTGACCTTGATGTAAGCCTTCTTGATAAGCACCTTGCTTAATCAGTTCAATTTGTTCTTCGGTTAGCGCAAGTGGCTGCTCTTCTTCAGGCTCATCAAAATTCGGCACCCATCCCGGGTCATAGTTGAACGCGGTTTGTTTTGCTTGTTTGGCTTTAGGCTCGCCATAATCAGGCAGCCCCCAACGTTGAGGTTCGATCATCGAATCATCTTCATCAGGACGGATAAATCCACGTTTTCTATCGCCAGCCATGGGTTACCTATTGTGTGTTCGATTAAGAAGTGAGGGTGCTCCGCAATAGGATAATTGCGAAGCAATAGAAATTATAAGAATTCGTCAGCACCGCCAGATAGCATGAGCTCACCAGCATCCGCCATTCGACGGGCAATTGCTAAGATTTCTTTCTGAGCGGCTTCTACATCTGCCACTCGTACTGGCGGCATCGCTTCTATATCATCACGCATCATATCAGCAGCACGTTTAGACATATTCTTGAAGACTTTCTCACGTAACGAGTCATCTGCACCTTTGAGTGCTTTTTGCAACACGTCTTGTGGTACGTCACGCAGCAACTTCTGAATACCTTGGTCGTCCACTTCGACTAAGTTTTCGAAGACAAACATTAGGTCTTGGATTTGCGTCGCCATGTCTTCGTCCTGATCGCGAATTTGTTCCATCAACAAACCTTCGACGTTGTTGTCTAGGTAGTTCATGATCTCCGCTGCTGCTTTCAGGCCGCCAATTTTGGCTGCTTGTGCACCCGCTTGACCCGCGAACTGTTTCTCCATGATTTCGTTCAGCTCTGCCAATGCTGATGGCTGAACTTCTTCAAGGTTGGCAATACGCATCATCAGATCCAAACGCACGCGCTCAGGAAACTGAGACAAAATCTCTGCAGATTGGTCTGCTTCTAAATAAGACAATACGATAGTTTGAATCTGTGGGTGTTCATTGACAATAATGCTCGCCACTTGGCGTGGGTCCATCCATTTCAAGGAATCCAAGCCTTTTGAGCCCGTACCAAGTAGGATCTGGTCAACTAAGTTGTTGGCTTTGTCTTCACCAAGAGCGGCAACCAATGCATTACGCATAAAGTCTTCGCTGCCCATACCAATGTTGGTGTATTTCTGGATATCCTCCAAAAACGCACGATGAACAGCAGATACCTTGTCTTGGCTGAGATCCTTCGCGCGAGCCATCGCACTACCAACACGCTGAACCTGTTTTGGTTCTAGGTGACGGATAATGCCAGCTGCATCTTGTTCATTAAGGCTCAGTAGCAAAATTGCCGCTTTTTCTTCGCCAGTAATGGTTGAAACATCCAGCTCTACTGGCATTCCCGCGGCGTTGTCATCTTGAGGTACGATATCGTTAGCCATTGTCATTCATCCAGTTTTTCACTACTTGAGCAGCCAGTTCAGGTTCATTTGCAACCAGAGCGCGAACCGCTTTCAATACATCTTCATCTTTATGAAGGTTTGGCAAATCAATGCTTGAGCCAAACTCGAACAGTTCGCTGCTTTCGATGTCACTGCCAATCAAGCTAGTTTCACCATCCGCACCAATCGGCAAGCCGTCTGGTCCGTACATTTCGTCTTCATCATCGCTGGTAGGGTTAAGCAATTTCTTCATTGCTGGGCGAACCAGAACCAACACAACCACAATAATCACTAATGCACTTGCGAACCAACGAACCCAATCACTGAAGTTAGGGTGCTCCCAAATTGGTGGTTCTTCTAGCTGCTCAGCCTCTGGCTCAGCAAACTTTACACTCAATACATTCAGCAAATCGCCACGGCCTTGATCAAAGCCAACGGTACCAATTAATACTTGGCGAATGGCATTGATTTCAGATTCGGACATTGGGGTATAAGTCACTTCACCCGTATCAGGGTTAACTTGACGACGGTCTTTAATCGCAACAGAAACGGTCTGACGAGCCACTGTCCCGGTCTGCTTTCGCTCGTGGCTGATGGTCGTATCAAGTTCAAAGTTACGCGTGGACTCTTTACGAACTGACCCCTGCCCCATGACAGAACCATCTTTCATTTGAGCCACATCTTGCGGAATTGAGGCATCCGCTGGAGGCTGATTACTCAACGCACCCGGAATACCCGCTACCATGTTACCGTTATTGTAATCTTCGAGTGCGTACTCACTGCGGGTCGCAGGGGTGTTTGGATCAAAGCGTTTGCGGGTTTGTTCAACCGCACTGAAGTCCATTTGGATATCAACCTGCGCCGTATAGTTGCCATAACCTAAAATGGGTAATAGTACGGAATCAATTTTTTCGCGCAGCGCTTGCTCTTGGCTGCGTTCTAATTCTTGTTCTTTGCGTCGCGCCGCAGAAGCGGGATCTTGGGAGCCTGAGCTGAGTAAGCGACCATGCTGATCTGTGACGGTAATTCGAGAAGTTTTCATTCCCGGCACGGCACTCGCTACCATGTCGACAATAGAATCCACTTCTTGCTGCTTAAGGTTCGTGCCTGTCGACAATGTCAAAAATACCGACGCAGACGCTTCCTGGTTATGACGCACAAACACGCTGTGCTTTGGCAGTGCCAATAACACTCGTGCTTTGCGAACTTGCTTCATTTCTTCAATTGCTTGAGCTAATTGGCGCTCTCGACTGAGTTTGAGACGCTCTTGCTCGAGACGTTGTGAAACACCAAAACCCATGTCTTGCAGCAAAATATCATCGCCCGCTTCTGTAGCTTGGTTAACGCCGGAACGAACCATGCCAAGTTTGATCGAGTTGTACTCACTCGATTCAACAGAAACAGTATTGCCATCAAGCTTATAATTGATTTTCTGCTGGTCCAGATAATCCAGAACGGGGATCAATTCTTCGGTCTCGTACGCACCAAGTGGGCGCATCTCCGGTTCTTTGACCCAAAAGAACAGCATCACGATCAATGCAACACAGATGGAGATCGACAGCACAAGCACAACCTGACGAAGTAAATCGAGGTCGCCCACTGCCATATCGAATTTTGACGCACTGCGCTCCTCTAGATCTGGATTTTGACTCTCCACATCCACATCGGAACTTGCTACCAGTGCACCATCTGAGCCGCCTTCAGTGACGGTTAAATCTGTAGACTTGTCTGCCACACTTATTACCTAAATTACACTGGCATGTTCATGAGGTCTTTATATGCCTCAACGAGTTTATTGCGAATTTGAACCGTCGCATCAAAAGCGACACTAGACTTGTTACGAGCGATCATAACGTCAGAAAGGGATACATCGGCATCACCACGATCAAAACGGGTTTGTAAATCACCAGATGCTTTTTGAAGTGTGTTCACGTTATTGATGGCTTTAGTTAGGAGATCGTTAAAATCTGCTCCAACTTTCGCCCCACTTGCAGTAGGAGCCGTATTGGTTGCTTCTACCATCATGGCGCGCATTTCTGCCTGAATACCATCAATTTTCATTAGCACCTCTAAGCCAAAAGATTGACTATTAACAAAACTGATTATTGACACAGCAATTAACGTGCCATAAGACATTAGTAATCAATTTACTTACACTTTTTATCTTATGGCCGTTGTCTGTGTTAATTCGGGATATCTATACCAGCATCACGCATTTTGGCAAGCTTATAGCGCAAGGTTCGAGGGCTTATACCCAGTTTCTCCGCCATTTCTTTGCGTCGACCATTACACTCAACCAAAGTCTCCAAAATAATGGCGTATTCTTGATCGCGCAGCTCGCTGCCTAAGCCTTCTCCACCAGTTACTGGGCGGCTGACACTCTCAGCTTGAGCAACTGGCTTAACATTGGGCACGACCATATCTGCATTTTGCACCACGTGTTGCAAGCTATTGGCATCTTGCCAATCTACGCCCTCAAGCAAAATGTGCTCTGCATCGATGTCGCCATTTTCACTTAATATCAGCGCTCGTTGAACCACGTTATCCAATTCACGAACATTACCCGGCCAAGGGTATTGCAATAGTTTTTCTAACGCAACGGTCGAGAATTGAGGCACTGGCATGCCCATTTTGCTGCAATGACGCTCAGCAAGATGCTTGGCAAGCGGTGCAATATCGCCTTTACGTTCTTTAAGTGCAGGCCACGCAATTGGGAATACATTCAGGCGGTAATATAAGTCCTCTCTGAAGTTTCCTTCTGACACGTATTGCTTAAGATCACGGTTACTCGTCGCTAACACACGAACATCTAACTTGATGCTTTTGCGACTGCCTAGGCGCTCTACTTCTCGCTCTTGCAAAACACGCAACAACTTCGCTTGCAGGTTCAAGTCCATCTCACTGATTTCATCAAGTAAGATTGTGCCACCTTGTGCTTGTTCAAACTTTCCTGGGCATGCCTGAACAGCACCAGTAAATGCGCCCTTTTCATAGCCAAACAGTGTTGCTTCGAGCATATTGTCAGGAATCGCAGCACAGTTAATTGCGACAAAAGGACCATTTTTACGATTTGACGCGTTGTGAATATAGCGCGACATCACTTCTTTACCTGAGCCACTAGGACCTAGCACCATAACATTCGCATCTGTACGTGCCACTTTATCGGCCAACGCAAGTAGACGCAGACTTTTTTCATCTGCCACGACCGCGTCACCATTGTCATCGCTTTTGATCGGTGCATATCGACTGACCATGTTCAGCAATACTTCTGGTGCAAATGGTTTCGCCATGTAGTCAATCGCGCCGTCTTTCATTGCCGACACGGCATCTTCAATATTGGCGTACGCCGTCATTAGCAATACTGGTAAGTTAGGCCAATTCTGCTTGATGCTTTTGAGCAGAGCTAAACCACCCATACCCGCCATTTGCACATCAGAAACGACGATATCAACCGTATTCGATTTCAGCTTTAACAGTGCATCTTCAGCACAGTCCGCTTCCAACCACTCATACCCTGCCAGAGCCAGAGTATCGACTAGGGCTTCACGAAGACCTTCATCGTCTTCTACGATCAGCACTTTGCTTTGCGCCATTATGATTCTCCAGAAATTGTTATTACCAAAAGCCGCTTATTGCGCTTCTGTTTGCACTCGCTCTAGCGGAATGCACATGGTGAAGCAGGCTCCATCACCCTGCTCTGAAATAAGTTCCAATCGACCGTCATGGGCACGGCAAACCATTTGAACAACTGCCAACCCTAATCCAGTTCCTTGAGAACGTGTGGTAAAAAATGGCTCCATGATTTTGGCTTGCAGTTCTTCGGGCACTCCCGGTCCGCTGTCTTGCACAGAAATGCGTAACTCACCATTTACCGGGCGGAAAAAAATATCGACTTGCGATTCTTTACCAGACATTTGAATCGCATTCATGACCAGATTACTTAATGCGGATGCAATGGCGTTCGCATTGCCTAGTAGTTCAGTTTGTTCTTCTTCAACTTCTAGGCAGTAATCAATACTGTTGTTTTTTAGCGCGGTTTCGACCATCGGCTGATATTCCGCTACCAACTGGGCAATCGTAAATGGCTTAATGACTTTATTATCACCACCTTTAGCAAAAAGCAGCATATCATTAACCTGCTTTTCTAAATCGTGCAGTCGATCCATTAATTTGGTTTGGAAGCGATCTTTTGTCGCTGGAGGAAGATTTGGCGCTCCCAAATTGGATGCATATAACATAGCGCTCGACAGCGGCGTTCTTACTTGGTGAGCAAGCGACGCAACCATACGTCCTAACGATGATAAGCGCTGTAAATCACTGACACGAGCTTGAAGTAAACGGGTTTCGGTTAAATCGGTAATCAGGATCAATTGACCTGTTGTGGACGCCGAGATGGCGAGTCGAACTTTACGGCCATTACGTAATGAAACTTCGTGGCCATCATCTTCACGTGGGTCAAACACCGCCTGGATAACGTTGAACCATTTTTCGTTAACCAGTGGAATCTCAAGAATTCGGTGCGCTTCTGGATTTGCTTCACGCACTACTCCGTACGTATCGAGCAAAATCACTCCAGCAGGCATCACATCGAGCACCTGTTTGTAGCGCTCAACCTGATTCTCTACGGAATCTAAATGGGATTGATTGGTGTTGTTATCCATTACTGCCTGTCGAAATATCGCCGCTAAAACTAAAATAGCTTGGTAAGCAATTAGCGTACCAAGCTATTTTTTATATTTATCAGGACGTTAAGCTATCGACAATAAGTTGACACTCAGAGATAACGGTTTTGGATGCCAGAAAAGCGATGTTAACCAGCCCAAGTGATTATTCAGATATCGTCTTAAAACTTCACTTTACCTAGCGCTGTAAGTTGTACTTACGCATTTTTTCCACCAGCGTAGTACGTCGCATACCCAGCATGTCGGCCGCTCTTGCAACAACGCCTCCCTGCGCTTCTAATGCTTGGCTGATCATATTAACTTCTAAATCAGCCAGCAGCTCTTTCAAATTAACCCCTTCCGGTGGCAGCGCTTGCGGGGCGTTCATGCTGTGATCAAGGTCGTCTTGATCTTCAAAGCTAAAATCTTCAGAGAAGATATCTTGGAATACATCACGCTCTTGCTCTTCCACCGAAACAAATGGATTGCTCTCTGGTTGGAACTCTGGGATGTCACTGTAGCGATATTTTGTTGGTAGATGGTTTACATCCACCAAGCTATTTGGATACAGAATAATCATTCGCTCAACAAGATTAGCCAACTCGCGTACGTTGCCCGGCCAGTTATGCTCCATAAGTGAGTTGATTGCACGAGGTGTAAAGCAGATAGGTTGTCCGCCCTCCGCCTCTAAACGTGTCATCAGTTCTTGCAGCAGCAATGGTATATCTTGTTTGCGCTCTTTCAGCGCTGGCATCTCAATCGGAAACACGTTCAGACGATAGAACAAGTCTTCTCGGAACGTGCCTTCTTCAATCATATTTTCTAGATTACGGTGTGTCGCCGCCACAACTCGAACATTTACCTTGATGGTACTATTGCCACCTACACGTTCAAAGCAGCGTTCTTGCAATACACGAAGCAACTTTACTTGCATCGACATTGGCATATCGCCAATCTCATCAAGAAAGATAGTGCCACCGTCTGCGAGCTCAAATCGACCTTTACGGGCAGTTAACGCACCAGTAAACGCGCCTTTTTCGTGACCAAATAATTCGCTTTCTAGGAGCTCAGGCGGTATTGCACCACAGTTAATAGGTACAAATGCGCCATCGCGGTATGAAGAGTGATAGTGGATGTTACGCGCAACAACTTCTTTACCCGTACCGGACTCACCTAAGATCAACACGTTTGCTTCCGTGTTTGATACTTGCTCAATCAGGTGTCGAACTTCTTGAATACCTCTACTTTGACCAACTAAGCTGCGAAAAAGCGTGTTTTTGCGTGCACTAGCAACAACATTCACTCCTTTTCGCCCCAGAAAATCTTTGCAGTGGCGTAACGCTTCACTAAGCTGTGGGTAATTAAGCGGCAGCTCTAGTTCACCAACAAAATTTGGAAGATCATCAACAGGCAAAGGAAAACGGCCCATGACTAGAAGAGGGATGTGGTAAGCGCTGTTTAAATGAGAGATAACCGTACTCGCCGCTTGACCTGCTGGAATATTACCAACAATACAGCACGACCATACGCTAGACCAATCAACATCGCTGAGCTGATCAGAACTGACCGCTTCGCAATTTTCTCCAACAAATTCCAATATATTGCTTAAATTTAAACGACTTGATGCGTCATCATCAATTACAAGCAGCTTTGCCAAACCATGCATAAGTAAGAATGATTGCCTTTATTTTAGGTGCGTTGCGGCCAAACCTTGATTTGCGCAATTGGGTGCTAAAGAAGGCAGAACCACCACACTCAATTTACGATAGACAAAATAGGAAAATCAGCAACAAAAAAGCCATTAGGGCTACTAATGGCTTCTATTTTATTTGAATATAAAAATAAGGCAACCAAGCAATGGAGAGGTGTGAGCTTGATAGAAACTTTGCTACACAACTCGTTGCGCAATTGACAAATATATTCGTCTAGTATCTTAACGCATTGTTTTGACTATTAAATACCAACTTCAGCAGCGGTAAGATTATGAAACTCTGTTGGGATTTGGTCCCAAGCGGACTTGATCTCACGGATAATATCGATAACGTCGTCGATCAGCTGAGGCTCATTTTGATGGTTAGCAGCAGAAATTTGCGTGATCATAAACTCATACAGTGAATCTAAGTTTGAAGCAATATCACCACCGTCATCCATAGATAGACAGCTGCGTAGCGCGATAATGATGTCTAACGCTTTACCCAAGCGCTCACCTTTTGCTGGAATATTGCCTGCTTGCATGGCTGCTTTACCTTGAATAAGGCGCTCAATCGCACCAGCCATAAGCATTTGAATGACTTTGTGCGGAGAAGCCGCGCTAAGCTGGCTGTCGACTGATACCTTTTTGTATGCTTGCAAAGAACCGCGCATAGTAATCCTCTTTTAAATAAATTTTTTGTACTGCTGAAGTGAACGCTGGCCATAACGAAACTTATGGAGCTCTTTTCCGACCTTTGACGTTTCCGATTGCATCAGCTCGACAATTCTTTTGGTACGAGTTAGCAATGCTTGCCACTCTGCATCCTGCTTAACCAAAGGATTTTGATGAATAATTGGTAACAGGTTTTGCAATAACCGTTCCCTGATATCGACCAAGCGAAGAATTTCTTCAGCATTAAAATCAATTTTTTCTAATTCTTGCGTAATTAGTTGATCTATATCACTAATTTCCATGAGTTCTTTTTGCATTTATTAACCCAACGCACTCATCAAAGCGCCTAACTGGCCTTGCATTTTACCGGTCGCATCTTGCATCGCGGTAAACTTCGCATGAGTACGCTTCTCTAGGCTTTCCATGCGGCGATCTAATGCCGCTTGATCGTCACTCAAACGGTAGTTTTGTTCTGTGAGACTTTTTTCTCGAGTACGAATACTGCCTGTAATACCTGTGATACCGTGAATCGCATCTTCTACTCGTTTAGCAAAACCTGTGTTGCCACCGAAGAACTTTTCTAACTCGTTGAAGTTATTGTTCAACTGGCGATCTAGCATGTCATAGTTGATTTCTAGGGTGCCTTGACGTGTCGTCGTAATGCCAAATTCTGTTAAGGACTTTAGGTTTTCAGGCGCCTTATCGATTCGAGTAGAAAAGACCGATTTTAATCGTGAATCTGCACTGCGTACGGTGCTGTCACCTGACAACGGCCCTTTTTGACCAGTTACCGGATCCACACTCGCCAACGCTTGGGAGGTTTGATAAAACGAGTTATACGCTGCCACAAAGTTTTCGATATCGTTGCGTACACTTTGACGGTCGTACTCGACACCAATTTCAGCAGGCGGTTTATTCGGTTCTGATTTGCCTTTTAGTGTTAAATCAACACCTTCGATCGCATCTTCAATCACATTGTTGTGGCTAGATAGCTTTGCCACGCCATCAAGCAGAACTTCTGAATCTTGCCCTGCTTGTACTTCTGTCATTCCAAGGTATTCTTCAAAAGCAGATTGTGCCTTTGCGATTTTCGCTTCTGCTTCATCAATTTTTTCCAGACGCTCACGTTCTTGAGGATCAAGTTTAGCGCGATGAATTTGCTTAGCTTGCGCTTCGGAAAGTTCACCACGTGCCACTTTTTCGTCTAACGCTTGCTTTTCACTCGCAATTTTTTGCTCGATTTCCGCTTTTTCTTGCTCAAGAAGCTGCTTAGCCTCTTTCGTCGTAACGTAAGAATCGGTTAGGGTGCCCGATGCGGCATTATTCCAGCCTGGTACATCTGGTGCCTTCTCTATTGCCTTTTCGTCGAGTTCGAGCTCTGGTTCTTCATAAGAGTCCAACAAAGTACCTGACGCAGTTTCTGTCCACCCTGGAATTCTGTCTTCAGGGCGTAAACTCGCGCGTCGGTTGGCTTCATCAATGGCTTCTTGACCAGCTTTGGCTGCTTCTGCACCCGCCGCAGAGATTGGCGCTTGCGATGCATCATCTTGTACATCGTCTGCCGCTTTTTGCTCTTCTGGAGGTAGAGGATTGCCGTTTGCATCTAGCTCTTCTGCTGGTTGTTCCGGAAATTTAAGAGGACCTAAGACATCTTCCGCCGCTGAACGAGCTTCTTCAAGCGCGTTGACGCGGTCTTCAAGTGTTTGGTATTCGAAATATTTAAGAGGGTTGCCTTTTTCGGCCTCCACACTGACTCTGATTTGATGATCCTTACCAGAGAGGTTAGAAGCAAGGATAAGGCGTGGACCTTCGACGTCGTTAATAAGAGATGCACGAACGCCAGGGTTATCTTTAGCGCCATTGATGCCGCGTACGACATCGATGAGCTTAGATCGGGAACGAACATCGATATTAAAACGCTCATCACCAAGCGAAATCTGCAGCTTACCAGGGCCAAATTTTGCGTCTTCTGGCAATACGTCAGAAGCGACTTTATGGCTCTGAGAAAGCTGCAACACATCGATAGCATATTTGCCAGCGATAGCATCTGTGGTTGCCGTGGCAGATACGATATTGTCATTGGTCGTTTCGACAGTGCGAACGGCAAATGCTTTCTCCTGACGAAAGTTCGCCATGAGATTTTTCATCGTATCCAATGATTCTCTGAGTCGCCCGTAAGCACTGATACTGGCATTAATTGTCGTGCGTTCGTTGTCGATACGTTGCTGCTTTGGTACGCGTTCGGCATCCACAATTTTGCTGACCATGGAATTAATATCCATGCCGCCAGACATCCCCAAAGGGCCTAAACTCATCAAATCACCTCTAAAAACGACTTACACTTTTTCAGTCAACAACCCGCTGTTGGCTGTGTGCTCAGCTAGGCGACGCAATACCACTAGCATTTCTTCATCAGGAATTTGACGAATCACGTCACCGGTATTGGCTTCATAAATCGTCACCACATCTCGTCCGGATTCTTCATCCACTCGAAATGCGACTCCTTTGTTTATGGACGTTACAAATTCATTCATTTGTGCGACCAATTTTTCACGTTCTTCCTTGTTCAGTTCTTGACGGCTTTCAGCCATCTCGATCGCAGCTTGAACAGAGAAGTCGTATTCGGTGTTTTTCGCTTTTTGCGGCGAAATCTCACCATTTGAATTTGCTGGGCTAGACGTGCCTATATCATTGCCATTTTTATTTGCAAACTTTGTGCCATTTGGCGTGCCGTAAGGCTGGATGTTCGATGCGTAGGAGGATATATCCATTACAATCTCCCTTCCACCTTATGGGCTAACGATAGAATCTATCGCTTTGGTGCCCCAGCACTAAGGTGTTGACCTCAGGCTGGGTTTACCACTTAGCCCAACAAGCTTAGCGCTGCAGATGGAGACTGCTTCGCTTGAGCCAGGATTGAAGTACTTGCTTGCTGAAGAATTTGCGACTTAGTCATCGCAGTGGTTTCCTTCGCGTAATCAGTATCTTTAATACGGCTTTTAGACGCGTTAACGTTCTCGTTAATGTTGTCTAGGTTGCTGATTGCGTGGTTGAAGCGGTTTTGGAAAGCACCGAGTGAAGCTCGTTGGCTGTCTACGGACTTAAGAGCACCGTCGATAACCGCTACTGCTTCTTGAGAGCCAGCTACTGTGGTTACATCGATGTCTTTCACTGTTACGTCTTTCGGGCCACCAAAGCCGATCTCGTCTGCTAGGTTGCCAGAAAACTCAACATCACCTTCAACTTTTTGAGAAGAAGCAAATACTTGTAGTTTGCCATCTTCGCCAACAGAGGCTTTTACATCATCGTTTTGACCGTTGATGTATGTCGCTAGCTGCTCAATATCATCGCCTTGCTTAGCGCTGATTGATAGCTCTTTCTCTTCACCCTGCTTGTTGGTGTAGCTCATTTTGAACTCTGTTTTCTCACCAACAGTCCAAGATGCGTCTTTACCCTCTTCTGCTGCGTAGCTCTTACCACCCATTGCTGAAGTGTCTGAGCGTAGGTTACCCATAGAAAGCATCACTGCTTCACCTGAGTCCGCACCGATTTGGAAAGATTGAGTACCGTAAGTACCGTTTAGAAGCTTGTTACCACCGAAAGAGGTAGTTTCAGCAATACGGTTTAGCTCGTCGTTTAGCGCTGTTACTTCTTCTTGGATCGCTACACGTTCTGCTTTTGAGTTAGAGCCGTTCGCCGATTGAAGCGAAAGATCACGCATACGTTGTAGGATGTTGGTAGATTCATTCATTGCACCTTCAGCAACCTGTGCAATAGAAATACCGTCGTTTGCGTTTTTCACTGCCATATCTAGGCCACGGCTTTGTGCATTCAAACGGTTTGAAATCTGTAGACCTGCAGCATCGTCTTTCGCGCTATTGATTTTGTAACCCGAAGACAAACGCTCCATAGATTTTTGTTGACCGTCAGCTGCCTGGTTTAGGTAACGCTGTGCAGTCATCGCAGAAACGTTAGTATTAACGTTAATCGCCATAATTGATCTCCTTAAGGCTTTAGTGAATGTACCGTCGTGTCTCTCACCTCACTTAGGTACATCTCATTTCTCTCAGTCCCTTTAACGGCGACCAATGAATATCCTTTAGAAGAAATTTTCAATTTTTTGCGATTATTTTCTTTGGTTTACTGAAATGTGATGAAGCTCTAATGCCGTGATTCGCAGAAATCCTGAGTCCCCAAAAGACAGAAAAAAACCCAGCCGAAGCTGGGTTTACTCGCTCATCTCTCACCACGAGCCAATGAGGTTCTCGTCTTAGGTTTGAAATTAACCTAGCAGACTTAGCGCTGAGTTTGGCGCTTGTTTCGCTTGCGCAAGGATTGAGCTTGACGCTTGCGATAGAATTTGTGATTTGGTCATTGCCGTCGTTTC
>NZ_JAWOVP010000022.1:0-48900 GCF_033339995.1 Vibrio sp. 1641 | reverse complement strand
GCGGGGTGGAGCAGCTTGGTAGCTCGTCGGGCTCATAACCCGAAGGTCGTCGGTTCAAATCCGGCCCCCGCAACCAAATACAAGACGATAGATTGAGTACTTATTTAGTATACAATTGTTAAGTCGTCTACGGATGCGCCGCTTGATTCAACGCCTGCTTCTCGCAACCAATCACATCGCTCTTTTCATAATGCTGCGAAGCATGAATCCCCAAAAGCTAAACTTTTATCCGCATCATATGATGTCGGACGATTTCGTTTGTGTTTAAAACACGATATGAATCGGCTGACGTACAAGTATGATGAGGCTTCGCGTGTTTTATCTACTTTAATTAACAGAGTTATCCACATACGTCGTTCTGTGGATAAGTTGGTTGATAAAGTGTTTTTAGCTTGACTTTTTATGATGGGGAAGAAAGATCTTTTCTCTAAAGTGAAGTTGAAACAACAAAGAAATATCAATTAAATATTTGTTATATAAAGAAAAAATAAGTTTTTTGTCGGATCGAGTACGTTAAAATACGATCATTAACTGGTATTTTTTTGATCCTAGTCATTTCTCCGAGCTGTGTTTAACTTTTTTCTGCTAGCTTGTTTTTCTTGAATCTCAAATTTTTTTCCACATTACAAAATTGAGAACAAGGTCATGAATTGAACATGCAAAAGTACTTTCAATCTCTTGCATATAGACTACGCTCTATGCGTCTCTCGGCAGTCCCTTCTCGACTATCCTTATTAAGCGTTGCTTTTTCGTCTCTATAGATGAATTACTCTCAGTGGGGAGTTGATTCAGTTGCTCTGTCAAAGCCCATTTAATGTGCTCATCAAGTAATTTATTTTCACCTTGCCGACTTTCCAGCGCATCTATGATTCGCTGACTATATTCTGCATTACCAAGTGCGACAGCGATGTTACGTAGCCACTGTATATGACCAATACGACGGATAGCGGAGCCTTCCATATTTTTTAGAAAAGTCGCTTCATCCCAGTTAAACATGTCGACGAGGTCAGGGTTTTTGAAACTGTCACGACGGTGGAAATCATCTTGCTCCGTTATGTCGGCGTAGCGGTTCCATGGGCAAACCAATTGACAGTCGTCACAACCATAAATGCGGTTACCCATTGGCTTTCGAAACTCTTCAGGAATCACGCCATCGAACTCGATGGTGAGATAAGAGATACAACGCCTGGCATCGACAACTTTGTCTTCAACGATGGCTTGTGTTGGGCATGATGTAATGCATGCTTTGCATTTACCGCACTGATCAACGCTTGGCTCATCTACGGGTAGTGGTAAGTCGATAAGTAGTTCACCTAAAAAGAACCACGATCCACAGTCTTGATCTAAAATCAGGGAATGTTTCCCGGTCCAACCTAAGCCCGCTTTTTGGGCGAGAGGTCGCTCTAATATTGGTGCGGAATCAACGAAAGGTCGGTAACCATATTGACCAACCTCTTGTTCAATAAGTTTGCCGAGCTTATTTAGCTGCTTTCTGACGAGCTTGTGATAATCACGCCCTAGTGCGTAGCAGCTAATATAGGCATGACTTTTATTCGCGAGGTTTGAAGCGAATTGAGCCTCTGGTGGCAGATAGTCCATCCGGACGCTGATAACACGAACGGTTCCCGGGAGTAGCTCATGGGGTCTAGCACGCATCATGCCGTGACGAGCCATCCAATCCATTGAGCCGTGATAGCCTGCATCAAGCCATTTTTGTAGTGCTGCTTCATGTTCACTCAGATCAACGTCGCAGATCCCAACTTTTTGGAAGCCGAGTTCTTTTCCCCAAACTTTGATTTGTTGTGCGAGTTGTTCGTAGTTCATGTTAACCACCGGAATAAAGGGGGGCGGATCTTAACGGATCTCTGGCTTTGGTGCTACCCAGTTAGGTACGTTTTTGATGTTGTGAATACTGCTTATTGAAGTCATTTGCATATATTCTAAATCTAGGTCGATACTAAGATGATTAAGATACCGTTTATTGGATACTTTTTTCGCACATATGACATTTGAAAGCTTGTCTCTCAAAACCAACACGGTTTACTATTCCTGTTCTTTTGATTTTTATATAGTCAACGATCATTAGTTAGAGAAGCATCAATGAGCACGAAACAATTCAATTTAAAAGATGAGCATGAAACGGTTGCACTAGGCACCGCTCTGGCTCAGCTTTGTTCCCAGCAAACCACAATTTATCTGCATGGTGATTTGGGTGCAGGTAAAACAACCTTTAGTCGTGGTTTTGTCCGTGCTCTTGGTCATCAAGGTAACGTGAAAAGTCCAACTTATACTCTAGTCGAACCGTACCAGTTGGATCAGTGGCAAGTATATCACTTCGACCTTTATCGTCTTGCGGATCCTGAAGAGCTTGAGTTTATGGGGATTCGAGACTATTTCACAGACGATGCGATTTGCTTGGTTGAATGGCCTGAAAAAGGGCATGGCTTACTGCCACAACCGGATCTTGATGTAAACATTCGCTACCAAGGTGAGCAACGTGTAGCCGAACTAACAGCTAATAATGATTATGGTGTGCAGTTACTCAGTCGATTGGAGCTATGTTGAGTTTTTCAAATTTTAGAGTAGTGGCGACGTTTGTCGCCACTTTTCTCCTTCTCATCCCCAATTTAGCATTTGCTAACGTCGTTAAGAGTTTTCGAGTTTGGCCTTCACCTGATGAAACGCGTGTTGTCATCGATTTAGGCTCGGAAGCTGACTATTCCTATTTCTCTTTATCAGGGCCGGATCGCCTTGTCGTGGATTTAAAAAGCACGACGATGCAGGCCAAACTGCCTGTTACTGTTACGGATAGCCCTGTTTTAAAACTGGTACGAAAAAGCTCGCCTCCAGAGAAGGGCACTTATCGTTTGGTGTTTGAACTAAAAAAGAGCGTTCAAGCGGAATTATTTAAATTAAGCCCAACACCAGGTGGGCAGTATGGTCACCGCTTGGTGATTGATTTACCGCACGGTAAGAAGGCATCGACCTCTAAACCGAGTAAGCCAGCGGCGGCCAGCAAAGACATGAGTTCAGTTCAACGAGCTCAAGAAGTGTTAATTGTTATCGACCCTGGTCACGGTGGGGAAGACCCTGGCTCTATTGGCCCTTCACGTCGTAAGTACGAGAAAGATGCGGTATTGAGTATCTCAAGAAAAATTGCTGCTCAGCTCGATGCGACTCCTGGTATTAAAACGCGCATGACTCGTACGGGAGATTATTTTGTAAACTTAAACCGTCGTGTCGCGATTGCTCGTGAAAATGATGCGCACTTGCTGATCTCCATTCACGCAGATGCGTTTACTTCACCGAAGCCTCGCGGTGGATCGGTCTTCGTACTAAATACTCGTCGTGCAAATACCGAAATTGCTCGTTGGGTCGAGAACCATGAGAAACAGTCTGAGTTATTGGGCGGCTCGGGTAATGCGTTCTTCACGAAGACAAAAGATCGTAACGTGAACCAAACTTTGTTGGACTTGCAGTTTAGTCATTCACAAAAAGAAGGCTATAAGCTGGCAACAGAAATCCTAGGTGAGATGGGACGTGTTGCGCACCTACATAACACCAAACCGATCAACACCAGCCTTGCGGTTTTACGCTCTCCACAGATTCCGTCTGTGCTAGTGGAAACGGGCTTTATTTCTAACCCAACAGAAGAGCGTTTACTGTTTCAACGAGCGCACCAAGATAAGTTAGCTCAGGCTATCACTAAGGCGGTCGTCAAGTACTTAAAAGATAACCCACCAGAGGGTACGGTGTTCTCGCCTTCAGCGAAGCCAATGGTACATATTGTAAAGCGTGGCGAGTCATTATCGGTGATCGCGAACAAATATGGGCTTAGCTCTAAAGCGCTGATGTCGGCAAACAACTTGAAGTCGACAGGCTTGGCAATTGGTCAGAAGCTCAACATTCCTTCTGCTGGTACGATTAAAGTGCCAAGTAAACCGATTACTGTTGAGACAGAAACCATTACGCACAAGGTTAAGTCTGGTGAGTTCTTAGGTAAGATTGCGAATCACTATAAAGTGAAGGTTTCAGATATCCGCCGAGAGAATAACTTGAAGTCAGATACCTTGTGGGTAGGGCAAAAGTTGAAGATAACGGTCGCGGTAAAAGATAAACCGATTCGTAAGCACAAGGTTTCTCGGGGTGAGTTCCTTGGCAAAATAGCGTCCAAATACGGCGTTAGCGTATCGAGCATTCGTAAAGCGAATAACTTACGCTCTGATCAGCTAGCGGTTGGGCAAGTCCTGATCATTCCAAACAAGTAGGTGAGCTTCTAACTCATTATGACGATTAAAATTTTGCCAGCCAGACTTGCAAACCAAATCGCCGCAGGGGAAGTGGTCGAAAGACCTGCTTCTGTGATTAAAGAGCTGGTTGAAAATAGTCTTGATTCTGGCGCAACTCGAATCGATATCGATATCGAGAAAGGAGGCGCAAAGCTGATTCGTGTTCGTGATAACGGAAAAGGTATCGCGAAAGATGAACTTGGCTTAGCGCTCAGTCGTCATGCGACATCTAAGATACATACCTTAGATGATCTCGAAGCCATTATGAGTCTAGGTTTTCGCGGTGAAGCGTTAGCCAGTATTAGCTCAGTCTCGCGTTTGACGCTCACGTCGCGTCCTGCGGCACAAGAAGAAGCCTGGAGTGCCTACTCCGAAGGGCGTGATATGCAGGTGAAGCTTAAGCCAGCAGCGCACCCGATTGGCACTACCGTTGAGGTGTTGGACTTATTTTTTAATACTCCAGCGCGTCGCAAGTTTCTTCGTACGGAGAAAACCGAATTTGCTCATATTGATGAGTTATTGAAACGCATTGCGTTAAGCCGCTTTGATGTCACCATCAATGTGCGTCATAACGGCAAGATCATCCGTCAATATCGCGCGGCGAAAAATCAGCTTCAAACCGAAAAGCGTATTGCTGCTGTCTGCGGTAATGCGTTTGTGCGGCATATGCTCAGAATCGAGCTTGAGCATCAAGGGTTAAAGTTACATGGGTGGATTACCACACCAGAGGGAGCAAGGCAGCAAAGCGATTTACAATATTGCTATGTGAATGGCCGAATGATGCGTGACAAATTAATCAATCACGCGATTCGTCAAAGCTATGAAATGAGCTTAAAGCCAGATCAGTTTGCTGCGTATGTGCTCTTTATTGAGCTAGATCCGCACCAAGTAGATGTGAATGTTCACCCTGCTAAGCATGAAGTGCGTTTCCACCAAGCTCGTTTGGTGCATGATTTCATCTATCAAGCTTTGACGGATGCACTTGCGCAAAGCGCCGTGATTGATAAACCACAGGTGAATGAATCGGCATTTCATCGCGTGGAACCGACTGAGTCCGAAGAGATTGAGCATTCGCCAGAGCCTGAAAAAGTACAAGAGCCAGCATCTTCACCAGTACCAGAGCGGGTTTATCAAGCGATAGAGAGTACACCGGCTTATCCTGGACGCAGTGATTATGAAGTGAAGCCTCGTAATAGCGGTCCTAGTGAAACCTCCGTGCGAGAGGCGCGCGTAGTGGAGTCATTCAAACGTAATGATTGGGTGGAATCCAAACCTGCACCAAAGCCAAGTCACAGTAAAGAGCGCCACGTAGAACCAGCGCCAACTAAACAAGAAGTACACGCTTATCACGAGCTGTTGAAAACGCCAGAGTTTGAGGCTCAGGCAGTCACTCCAATAGCGCCCCAAACGATAACTTCGCACACATCAATGCCATCGATTACTGCATTGGGCAAAGCGCTGATGGTGGTCGATGAACAATTTGTTTTGATGAGCAGTGACAGTGGGGCGGCGTTAGTCTCGTTACCTAGAGCAGAATTTTATCGTGTAAAAGGCCAGCTTTCTCCAAGCGATGGTGCACTCAAGGCACAACCTCTGCTTGTTCCTCTATCTATTAAGTTAGAGGCCGAATTAGTGAGACTGGCCCAAGATTATCAACAAGATTTGGCATTGCTTGGTATTCAATTGAAAGCGAGAAACGAGCACGCCTTAATGGTGATGGGCGTCCCAGCTCCGCTGCGTCAACAAAACTTACAAAATTTAGTACCAGATCTGTTATCTTACGCGCAATCTTGTGTGAACGAAGGTATAGCAGCGGCTCAGATGCTGTCTGAGTTGATAGATTGGCTCGCATTACAGGTCACGACAGTGAAGAGTCACTATACTTTTTCTGAAGCCATTCAAATTATTGCGGAACTTGAACAGCTAAGACATGGTCAATTGCCATTAGAAGATACAAAATTCGTATCCGCTGTTGATTTCTCTGCCACGATAGCCAAATTAAAACCATGACAGATAAACTACCTTTGGCGCTATTTTTAATGGGGCCAACTGCATCAGGCAAAACTGAGCTGGCGATTCGTCTTCGTCAAAAATTTCCGGTTGAGATCATCAGTGTTGATTCTGCTTTGATCTACAAAGGGATGGATATCGGTACGGCGAAACCGGATGAAAAAGAGTTAAGTTTGGCGCCTCATCGCTTGATAGATATTTTGGATCCAAGTGAATCTTACTCTGTCGCCGACTTTCGTCGAGATGCATTGAAAGCGATGGATGATATTGTTGCAGAAGGAAAAATTCCACTTCTTGTGGGTGGAACAATGCTGTATTACAAGGCGTTACTTGAAGGTTTATCACCACTTCCTGCTGCAAATCCTGAAATTCGTCAGCAAATTGAACAAGAGGCATTGACTAAAGGTTGGTCAGTGTTGCACGATGAACTCAAAGAGGTTGATCCTGTGTCAGCTGCGAGAATCCATCCCAATGATCCCCAACGTTTATCTCGGGCATTGGAAGTTTTTCGCATTTCAGGTAAAACTTTAACTGAATTGACTCAAACGAAAGGTGAAAGCCTACCATACCGAGTCAAGCAGTTTGCAATAGCTCCCAAGGATAGGGCAGAACTTCACCGTCGGATTGAACTCCGTTTCGAGAAGATGATGGAAGCGGGCTTTGAAGAAGAAATGAAAGCGTTACATTCGCGAAAAGATCTTCACCCCGATCTTCCTTCCATACGATGCGTCGGTTACCGACAGATGTGGGAGTATTTAGATGGGGAGTGTACACGTGACGAAGCGGTATTTCGTGGCGTATGCGCGACTCGTCAATTGGCCAAGCGTCAAATCACCTGGTTACGCAGCTGGGATGATTTAACTTGGTTGGATAGCGAGAACATTGAACAGGCATTAGAAACGATGTCGGAAGCAATAGCATCTGATTGACATAGCTGTGTATAATGTGATCGTTTTTGCGTGAACGCACTCTCAAAGGATCTGTTGTTGGCGGTTTTTATACTATGCTGCTAATTACTTAGAGTGCATTTTTGATTCGTTTAGCTCAGATGCAAAAGCCGTATCTTTTGCATTGCACCACTAGCTAAATAATTACAACTACAAATTAAATAAGGAAAATAAAAATGGCTAAGGGGCAATCTCTACAAGACCCATTTCTAAACGCGCTACGTCGTGAGCGTATCCCGGTATCTATCTACCTTGTGAATGGTATTAAACTACAAGGTCAGATCGAATCATTCGATCAATTTGTGATCCTGCTGAAGAATACTGTTAACCAAATGGTGTACAAGCACGCGATCTCAACAGTTGTGCCGGCTCGTCCAGTGAGCCATCACAGCGGTGAACGTCCACAAGGTGAGCGTCCACAAGAGAAATCAGAAGATTAATTCTTCATCGAGTATTTTTAAAATAAGGAGTTGATTGCTTGTTTGACCGTTATGAATCCGGTGAGCGAGCCGTACTTGTTCATATCAACTTCACGCAAGAAGGTGAATGGGAAGATCTGGCTGAGTTCGAAATGCTGGTTTCTTCTGCTGGGGTAGAGGCGCTACAAGTAGTAACTGGTAGTCGTCAATCCCCACACCCGAAATACTATGTCGGAGAGGGTAAGGCCCAAGAGATTGCTACAGCGGTACAATCAACGGGTGCCGAAATTGTGATTTTTAATCACGCCCTCTCTCCTGCCCAAGAACGTAACCTCGAAGCACTGTGCCAATGTCGAGTTCTCGACCGCACTGGTCTTATTCTCGATATCTTTGCTCAACGAGCTCGAACACACGAAGGTAAGCTACAGGTAGAGCTGGCTCAACTTCGTCATATCTCTACTCGTTTGATTCGTGGTTGGACGCACCTTGAAAGGCAGAAAGGTGGTATCGGTTTACGTGGCCCGGGTGAAACCCAGCTGGAAACCGACCGTCGCTTATTGCGTGACAGAATCAAAGCCATCCTGCGACGCTTAGACAAAGTAGCGAAGCAGCGTGAACAAGGGCGCCGCGCCCGAAATCGAGCTGAAATCCCAACGGTTTCACTTGTGGGTTACACCAACGCGGGTAAGTCGACACTCTTCAACCGTATTACAGAAGCTGGCGTGTACGCGGCTGATCAATTATTTGCTACTTTGGACCCGACTTTACGTAAGATAGAGTTAGCAGATGTTGGTCCTGCCATCTTGGCAGACACGGTTGGTTTTATTCGACATTTGCCACACGACTTGGTTGCGGCCTTCAAGGCAACCTTGCAGGAAACGCAAGAAGCTGACATTTTGTTACATGTTGTTGATGCCAGTGATGAGCGTTTTCGTGAGAATATTCAAGCTGTTCATGAAGTACTAGAAGAGATCGACGCGCATGAAGTGCCGACTCTGGTTGTCATGAACAAAATCGACAATCTAGATTCGCAGAAACCACGTATAGAACGAGACGAGGAAGGCGTACCTCGCGCAGTTTGGGTTTCAGCAATGGATGGGTTGGGCATTGATGTCCTGTTTGAGGCTCTGACGGAACGTCTGGCGTCACAAATGGTCGAGCATCAGTTGCGAATTCCTCCACAGTATCAAGGACGATTCCGTAGTACCTTCTTCCAAATGAAGTGTATTCAACGTGAGGAATATGACCAGGATGGTAACTTGTTGATCGATATTCGAATGCAGCAAGTAGATTGGTCTAGACTTGAAAAAAGAGAAGGGGCAGTTTTGACTGGCTTTATAGTCACTTAAAGGACTGCTACAGTATAACGTCATATCAAATGATGGAGCTTTCTAATGGCGTGGAATGAGCCTGGAAATAACAACGGCAACAATGGCCGCGATAATGACCCTTGGGGTAATAATAATCGTGGTGGCCAGCGTCCTGGTGGCCGAGATCAAGGTCCGCCAGATTTAGATGAAGTGTTCAACAAACTGAGTCAAAAGCTGGGCGGCAAGTTTGGTAAAAAAGGCGGCGGTGGTTCTCCAATCGGCGGCGGTGGTGGTAGTGCAATTGGCTTTGGTGTGATTGCTCTGATTGCTGTTGCGGTTTGGTTTTTCGCTGGTTTTTACACCATCGGTGAAGCAGAGCGTGGTGTTGTACTGCGTTTAGGTAAATACGATCGTATCGTAGACCCAGGTCTTAACTGGCGTCCTCGCTTTATTGATGAGTACGAAGCGGTAAACGTACAAGCGATTCGTTCACTACGTGCATCTGGTCTAATGCTGACTAAAGATGAAAACGTTGTAACAGTTGCGATGGATGTTCAGTACCGAGTGACTGACCCATACAAATACTTGTACCGTGTAACCAATGCAGACGACAGCTTGCGTCAAGCAACGGATTCTGCACTACGTGCAGTAATTGGTGACTCATTGATGGATAGCATTCTAACCAGTGGTCGTCAGCAAATTCGTCAAACTACGCAAGAAACACTGAACCAAATCATTGATAGCTATGATATGGGTCTGGTACTTGTTGATGTGAACTTCCAGTCTGCTCGTCCACCAGAGCAAGTGAAAGATGCGTTTGATGATGCAATCGCAGCACGTGAGGACGAAGAGCGTTTCATTCGTGAAGCTGAAGCATACAAGAACGAAATCTTGCCTAAGGCAACGGGTCGTGCAGAGCGTTTGAAGAAAGAAGCACAAGGTTACAATGAGCGTGTCACTAACGAGGCTCTTGGTCAGGTAGCACAGTTCGAAAAACTACTACCAGAATACCAAGCAGCGCCTGGTGTAACGCGTGATCGTCTGTACATTGACGCAATGGAAGAGGTGTACTCAAGCACTTCGAAAGTGTTGATTGACTCGGAATCAAGCGGCAATCTTCTTTACCTTCCAATCGATAAGTTGGCGGGACAAGAGGGCAAAGCAGATACCAAACGTAAATCGAAGTCATCTTCAACCTATGATCAAATTCAACTTGAGTCTGATCGTACACAAGAAGACACTTCGAACTCGCAGTCTCGTTCAACAGGTTCACGTCAAGGGAGATACTAAGAATGCGTAAGTTAATGATCCCTGTACTGGTAATCGCACTGGCATTAATGTTGATGTCTTTGTTTGTGATTCCTGAAGGTGAGCGCGGTATCGTGGTTCGATTTGGTCGTGTCTTGAAAGACAACAACGACATCACTCGAATTTACGAGCCTGGTCTGCATTTCAAGATGCCTTTGTTTGACCGTGTGAAACAACTTGATGCACGTATCCAAACAATGGATGGCCGTGCAGACCGTTTCGTAACGTCTGAGAAAAAAGACGTTATCATTGATACCTACGTGAAGTGGCGTATTGAAGATTTTGGTCGCTACTACCTCGCGACTGGCGGTGGTAACTCGCTAACGGCAGAGGCACTACTTGAGCGTAAAGTGACGGACGTGCTTCGTTCTGAAATCGGTGCTCGTGAAATCAAACAGATCGTATCTGGTCCACGTAACGATGATGTGCTACCAGAAGACGCAAGTGCCGATGTTGTCGCAACTGAAGCGGCTCGTGAGGCGCTTGAGATTGATGGTGAACGCGACCTAATCATGTCTGAAGTATTGAAAGACACGCGTGAAAGCGCAATGAAAGACTTGGGTGTTCGTGTCGTTGATTTCCGAATGAAGAAAATCAACCTGCCTGATGAAATCAGTGAGTCTATCTACCGTCGTATGCGTGCGGAGCGTGAGTCCGTTGCTCGTAAGCACCGTTCTCAAGGTCGTGAAAAGGCGGAAGTTATTCGTGCTCAAGCAGAACTAGAAGTAGCAACTATTCTAGCTGAAGCTGATAAAACTGCGCGTGTGACACGAGGTGAAGCGGATGCTGAGGCTGCGAAGATTTATGCTGAAGCGTACAACAAAGACCCTGAGTTCTTTAGCTTCCTACGCTCGCTACGTGCGTATGAGAAGTCCTTCAGCTCTAAGAGCGATATTCTGGTGCTTGATCCGAAGAGTGAGTTCTTCCAATACATGAACCAGTCGAAGGGCAGCATGGAGAAATAATCTCCGCGTCTCATTGAAATAAAAGGCTCCTTAGGGAGCCTTTTTTGTATCTGATGCTAAGTGCTAGCTCATCATGATGGCGATTACGGCTCCAGCAACTACTAGGCAGCCACCGATGCGTCGTAGCTGATTGTTGGGTTGTTCACTTAATTGAGCCACCATATTCCGCCAACCGTTAGGAGCAATCAGTGGCCCAATGCCTTCCACGATCAAGACGAGCCCAATCGCCAACCATATGGATTCAGACATAGCGCTTTCCAGTCGAATAGAGAAAGCTAAATACTATCAGTGATATGCTGATTTCAAAATGAACAAAGCGGCAAGATGACATTCTGGTAGCAACTCTGTGAACAAAAAATGACTGCAAGAAGCGTGATTCGGTGCTAGAATCCATTTTTAACTAGCAATCAGACTTGGAAAGATGGGAAATAACGTAGTCGTTCTAGGCACCCAATGGGGTGACGAAGGTAAAGGTAAAATCGTAGACCTTTTAACTGAAGATGCAAAATACGTGGTACGCTACCAAGGCGGTCACAACGCAGGTCACACTCTCGTAATTGACGGTGAAAAAACCGTTCTTCACTTAATTCCATCAGGTATCCTTCGCGATAACGTAAAATGTGTTATCGGTAACGGTGTTGTACTATCACCTGAAGCTCTACTTAAAGAAATGAAGCCTCTTGAAGAGCGCGGTATTCCAGTACGCGAGCGTCTTTTCATTTCTGAAGCATGTCCGCTAATTCTTCCTTACCACGTTGCAATGGACCAAGCTCGCGAAATCGCTCGCGGTAAAAAAGCTATCGGTACTACTGGTCGTGGTATCGGTCCAGCATACGAAGATAAAGTTGCTCGTCGCGGTCTACGCGTTGGCGACCTATTCGATATGGCGACTTTCGCAGAGAAGCTAAAAGAAGTCATGGAGTTCCATAACTTCCAACTAGTTAACTTCTACAAAGCGGAACCAGTAAGCTACGAAGAAGTACTTGAGCAAGCGAAAGGCTACGCTGAACTACTAACGTCAATGGTTATCGACGTAACTGACGAACTAGACGCAGCACGTAAGCGCGGCGACAAGATCATGTTCGAAGGTGCACAAGGTACACTACTTGATATCGACCACGGTACTTACCCGTACGTAACGTCTTCTAACACGACTGCTGGTGGTGTTGCTGCAGGTTCTGGTTTTGGTCCTCGTCACATCGGTTACATCTTGGGTATCGCAAAAGCGTACTGTACTCGCGTTGGTGCTGGTCCATTCCCGACTGAACTATACGACGGTTTAGATAAGCAAGATCCAATTGGTAAGCACTTAGGTGAAGTTGGCCACGAGTTCGGTGCGACAACTGGTCGTCTACGTCGTACAGGTTGGTTCGATGCTGTTGCTATGCGTCGTGCAATCCAAATCAACTCTGTATCTGGTTTCTGTCTAACTAAACTAGACGTACTAGATGGTCTAGAAGAGCTAAAAATCTGTACTGGTTACAAGATGGAAGATGGCTCTGTGCTAGAAGTTTCTCCGATGGCTGCTGAAGCATTCGAAAAAGCAACGCCAATCTACGAAACAATGCCTGGTTGGTCTGAGAACACATTTGGTGCTAAGTCACTAGATGCTCTACCACAAGCCGCTCTTGACTACATCAAGCGTATTGAAGAGCTAACTGGCGTTCCAGTAGACATCATCTCTACAGGTCCTGACCGTAACGAAACTATCATCAAAGTTCACCCATTCGAAGCTTAATTGATAGCCGTTAAAGATTGCAAAAGCCGACCTTCTGGTCGGCTTTTTTGTATCTGAACAAAAACAGCGTGACTCTCATATGGCAAGCTTTTGCCGCTGAGCCTAAATCAGAGGCAAAAATTGTCTAAAGCTTAGCTGTTTTTTGCCGATAAGGTTATCAAGCAGAGGAGATCCTTCACCGATCTTTGGTTTCTTAGATACCTTAAGGGTACGTTTATGAAGTTACGAACAGTGGCTGCTTCACTGTTGTTGACCTTGGTTGCTACCACAGTGAAAGCCAATGTTGCTGATGTGGGGGCACCAGTTCCGATCTATACCGAAGCAGAGCTGATAAAGCTTATTGAGCAAAATAAGCACTTACAACGTGTGCGCGCTGATAACTGCCAGCTGGTGGAGGATATCGTAGCTCGTGCGACTCGAATTAACTTACCCGCTTATGAATTTCTGTACGGAGATATGTTGGCTTGGGGGGTGTGTGTCGAGCAAGATGTCGAACTGGGTCTTTACTACATCGAAAATGCAGCGCATCAGGGGTTACCAGCTGCACTAGAGCAGATTGGCCGATACTATTCGCGTGGCACTTTAGTACAGCAAGATAAAGAACGTGCAATTCCATATTTGCGAGAAGCTGCGTCAATGGGAAACCTAAACGCGCGTATTCATCTGGCCGAGTTGCTTTTACGTGATTATGGCAGTCCACTCGATTACGAAGATGCGTATCGTTGGTTATATAACTCTGTCACAGCAGATAAGCGGCAGCATAAGCGCATAACTGTATTGAGAAACGGCCTTGAACAGCGCATGCCACAAAACGTTATTGCTCGAGCTAAACGGCGAGACACCTTTTGGTAACGCTTCAATATTGCAAACAACTTCATACAACAAAGCCCACGTCACGTGGGCTTTGTTGTTTTCCCGATAGTTGGTAGCGCTTAAACCACTTTGTGTGGACCGAAGCATTCGTAATGGAATTGCTCTTCTGGTACGCCAAGTTCTAATAGCTGTTTCGCTACGTGCTGCATAAATCCTACAGGACCACAGAAGTATACCTGCACGTTATCTTGCTTTAATGCAGCTTCAATTTCATACAGATTGACAAAGCCCGTGAAGTGGAAGCCTTCGCCTAGCTTGTCTTCTGCCGTTGGTTGGTTATACCAAACGAGCGCGTTCATATTTTCTTTTTCTGCAACGAGTTGGTTTACGTGTTGCTTGAAAGCATGCTGTTGGCCATTTTCTGTTGCATGAACCCAAGTTACAGGTGCTTGATGTGCTGAGAGACTTTCTAGCATTGACAGCGTTGGAGTAAGTCCCACACCAGCAGAAATTAGAACAACGGGTGTTTGTGGTTCGGCATCCATAAAGAAATCACCGGCAGGGGCCGCAAGCTGCACTTTTTCGCCAATGTTCAGGCTATCGTGCAGGTAGTTCGACACTTTTCCGCCTTCTTCACGTTTTACTGAGATACGGTAGGTGTTCTCTTGGACCGCAGAAGACAGGCTATATTGGCGAATTTCTTGGTTTTCTAACTGGTCACTGTTGATGTAGATGCCAAGGTATTGTCCCGGTTTATACGGCGCCACTTTTTGGCCATCGGTTGGCTTGAACACAAAGCTGCAAATGTGTTCGCTCTCAATCTTTTTATCGACTAATTCAAATTCGCGTAGACCGCGCCAGCCGCCTTCCAAAGCTTCATTTTGTTGGTAAATTTGTTCTTCGCGCTGAATAAATACATTCGCAAGTACGCCGTAAGCCTCAGCCCAAGCATCCAACACTTCTTGACCTGGATTAAAAAGCTCATCGATTGTCGCAAGTAAATGCTTACCAACGATTTGGTACTGATCTTCTGTGATCAAAAAGCTCGTGTGCTTATGCGCAATTTTCTCTACTGCGCCAAGCAGAGCTGGCAAATTTTCAATATTGGCAGCATAGGCACAGATAGCGTTGAATAATGCTTCACGCTGATCGCCGTTACGCTGGTTACTCATGTTAAAAATATCTTTCAACTCAGGGTTATGAGTAAACATACGCTCGTAAAAGTGCGCGGTCAGTTTTGGTCCTGTTTCGGCGATGAGTGGTGCGGTCGCTTTGACGATCTCGATAGTTTGATTGCTGAGCATAAGGGCTTCCTACTTTAAGTTGTATTTATAATGCATGTTTAAAGTTGTATCTCAAATGTATCTTTCGATCAAGAAAAGATTTACACTTTTATCGATAGCTCAAGTTTGGGGTTTTAGCATCACCAGCGGGTTATTGAGTCGCACTTTGGGAGAGAATATGCAGTTAACTAGTTTCACTGATTATGCGTTGAGAACCTTAATTTTCTTGGCTTCGTTGCCGGAAGATGAGTTAACCAGCATTACCGAAGTGACGGATTTATTTGGTGTGTCGCGCAACCATATGGTTAAAGTTATCAATCGGTTAGGGCAGTTGGGTTATGTCCATACCGTGCGCGGAAAAAACGGTGGTATCCGGCTGATGAAGCCAGCGTCTGAAATCACAGTCGGTGGTGTTGTGCGCGATTTAGAGCCGTTAGATTTAGTCAACTGTGGTGTGGATTTTTGCCATATTACCCCTGCTTGCCGCCTCAAAGATAAATTGGCGAAAGCAAAAAGTGCCTTTCTGGCGGAGTTGGATGACTGCACGATTGAATCCTTGCTCAGTGACAATTCTGAACTTTTGATCTTGCTGGCTCGTCCTTAACTCATTTGCATGCCTAGAGTCGATCTCGATCATTCTTTTTTCAAAGCAATTCTGTAGCTTATCGAGAGACTCAGATATACTAGCCATATACCTTCCTTGCTAGATAGGCGTGCCTATGTCAGACAATATTCCAAACGATCCTTTTGCAGATCGTGAATCCAAAAATTACGAAAATCCAATTCCAAGCCGAGAGTTTATCATCGAGTTTCTAGAGCAAGCGGGCGTTCCAATGAATCGTAACGACTTGTTTGAGGCACTAAAGCTTGAGGGCGAAGAGCAATACGAAGGGTTGCGTCGTCGGCTACGTGCGATGGAGCGAGATGGCCAACTGGTGTTTACCCGCCGTCAGTGCTATGCATTGCCTGAAAAACTTGAAATGGTGAAAGGTTACGTGATTGGTCATCGTGATGGCCATGGTTGGGTACGTCCAGAAGGCAGCGTCGGCAAGGATGATGATATTCTGTTACCGCACCATCAGATGAAGAACATCATCCACGGTGATTTTGTCTTAGTGCAACCGACAGACAACAGCAAGCGCGGCCGCCGTGAAGGACGTTTGGTGCGTGTGCTAGAGGAGCGCAATGATCAAATCGTTGGTCGTTTCTTCCTTGAATATGGATACTCCTATGTTGTCCCAGATGACTCGCGTATCAGCCAAGATATCCTGATCCCAAATGAGCACAAAGCGGGTGCACGCATGGGTAACGTAGTCGTAATTGAAATTACTGATCGTGGCTCACGCTCACGCGGCATGATGGGTAAAGTGGTTGAAGTCCTTGGTGAAAACATGGCACCAGGTATGGAAACACAAATTGCGATTCGTACACACCAAATCCCTCACGAATGGCCAGAAGCCGTCGATAAACAAATCGAAAACTTAGGCGAAGAAGTACCAGAAGAAGCGAAAGTTGGTCGTGTGGATCTACGTGATTTGCCACTAGTGACCATTGACGGCGAAGACGCACGAGACTTTGATGATGCCGTTTACTGTGAAAAGAACAAAGAAGGTGGTTGGCGTTTATGGGTAGCGATTGCTGACGTCAGTTACTACGTTCGTCCTGACTCTGCGTTGGACAAAGAAGCGATCAATCGTGGTAACTCAGTATATTTCCCTTCGCAAGTTGTGCCAATGTTGCCAGAAATACTGTCGAACGGTCTATGTTCGCTTAACCCGCAAGTAGATCGCTTGTGTATGGTGTGCGAAATGACCATTTCCGATACAGGTAAGCTGTCTGGTTACAAGCATTACGAGGCGGTGATGAACTCGCACGCTCGTCTCACATATAGCAAAGTGAGCGCGATTCTAGAAGGGGATGAAGAACTACGTGAGCGCTACCAGCCGCTTGTTTCTCATCTAGAAGAGTTGCACAAGATGTACAAAGTGCTGAAAGAAGCACGAGATCAACGCGGTGCAATCGAATTTGAAACCGTTGAAACCAAATTTATTTTCAATGCGGAACGTAAAATCGAAAGCATTGAGCCAGTAATTCGTAATGACGCGCATAAGATCATCGAAGAATGTATGATTTTAGCCAACATTGCTTCGGCATCGCTGGTAGAAAAAGCGAAAGAGCCCGCGCTTTATCGTATCCACGAATCTCCAGGTGAATTACGCCTGCAAGGTTTCCGTGACTTCTTAAGTGAACTTGGTCTTGAGCTAAAAGGTGGTTTAGAGCCTTCACCAACGGACTATGCTGATCTCGCACGTCAAATCTCCGGGCGTCAAGATCAAGAGTTGATTCAGACCATGCTGCTACGCTCAATGAAGCAAGCGGTATACAACGCAGATAACGCGGGGCACTTTGGGTTGGCATTGAAACGCTATGCGCACTTTACGTCGCCAATTCGTCGTTACCCTGACTTGTTACTTCACCGTGCAATCAAGTATCTGATTGCTAAAGAAGAAGGTCGTAATCAAGATCGCTGGACACCAACAGGTGGCTATCATTACTCGTTTGACGACATGGATTTTTACGGCGAACAATGTTCGATGACAGAGCGCCGTGCTGATGATGCAACACGTGATGTTGCGGATTGGCTGAAGTGTGAATATATGCAAGACCACGTCGGTGACGAACTAGACGGTGTTATCGCTAATGTCACTAGCTTTGGCTTCTTTGTACGTTTAACGGATTTGCACATCGATGGTTTGGTACATATTTCTACCCTTGCGAACGACTACTATCAATTTGACCCGATTGGTCAACGACTTATTGGTGAAAGTTTCGGTAACATCTACCGCTTAGGTGATGCAGTAAAAGTAAAAGTACTGGCTGTTAACCTCGATGACAAGCAAATTGACTTTGAATTGGTCGAAACAAGTCGTAAGCTACGCGGCGAAGGTAAGACTGCGAAGAAACGCGCAGCGGAAGCAAAACGCAAAGCGAAAGATAAAAAACGCGCTGCGACTCGCTCTTCATCGAAAGAAGGTGGCGCGGCTCGTGCAATTCCTGCGATAGAGCCAACTAAACGCCCAGAAGAAACGGGCGCAACGAGTAAGCGTAATGGCCCAAAACGTGGTGACGCCGAAGGCAACGAGAAGCCTAAAGTGAAAAAAGCACGTAAAAAGAAGCCGCACAGTAAGCCGAAGAAAACCAAGCGCACTAAAAAAGAAGCGCAGTAGGTTGAAGCGCCAACTTAGTTCAAACTCGGTTGGCGCAGGCAATACGACCAGAACAACAGGTTAAACAATGAGTAACGAATTTATCTACGGCATTCACGCAGTGAAGGCGGTATTGGAGCGCGAACCAGAGCGTTTTATCGAGGCGTACGTTTTAAAAGGTCGTCAAGATGATCGCCTAATGCCAATCCTAAATGATCTTCAGGTTTGTGGTGTTTCTATTCAGCAGATGACACGTAAAACCTTGGATGACAAAGCACGCGGTGCAAATCACCAAGGCATCATCGCTCGTGTGAAACCAGCGAAGCAGCTGAATGAGAACGATATTGATGACATCCTTGCAAAGCACGAATCACCACTGCTCTTAGTGTTAGACGGCGTGACCGATCCACACAATCTTGGTGCGTGTTTACGTAACGCAGATGCGGCAGGTGCTGCGGCGATCATCGTACCGAAAGATCGTTCTGCGCCAATGAATGCGACGGTAAGTAAAGTCGCTTGTGGTGCAGCTGAAGTCGTACCATTGATCCGAGTGACTAACTTGGCTCGTACTATGCGTACATTGCAAGAGAAAGGCATCTGGTTTGTTGGTACTGCGGGTGAAGCAACGCACGACATCTACCAAGCCAAACTGACTGGACCTCTTGCTATCGTAATGGGGGCTGAAGGTGACGGTATGCGTCGTCTGACTCGTGAAACCTGCGACGATTTGATTAAGATCCCAATGGCTGGTAGCGTTTCAAGCTTGAACGTATCTGTGGCATCCGGCATCTGTTTGTTTGAGGCAGTTCGTCAGCGTATTGCTGCAAAGTAACGACGAAACAAACAGTTACTGTAGAATTAGACATAATGATAAAAACAAAGGATGGGGTGCCATCCTTTGTCGTTTTCACCGATTTATAAATAAAAATCCTCAGGGAAGTTATGACTCAACAAGACATTAAATTCATCGCCTTCGATCTAGATGGTACTTTGCTTGATAGCGTGCCAGATCTAGCTGTCGCGGCAGACCAAGCAGTACAGGCGCTTGGCTTTCCATCGGTTTCAGAAGAACAAGTTCGTGATTATGTGGGTAACGGCGCAGACGTGCTTATTGGTCGCTCATTAAGCCAAAGCCTGACCATCAACCCAGAGCTGAGTGAAGAGCTTCGTGCTAAAGCGCGTGTATTGTTTGATGACTACTACGAGCAAAGCGGTCACAAGCTAAGTCATCTTTACCCAACGGTAAAAGAGACACTAGCAGAGCTGCACAAAGCGGGCTTTGTTATGGCGTTGGTGACTAACAAACCTTCAAAGTTTGTGCCTGACGTTTTGGAAAAGCACGACATCGCAAAATACTTCGTTGATGTCCTTGGCGGTGATGCATTCCCAGAGAAAAAACCAAACCCAGTAGCATTGAACTGGTTGATGGAAAAGCACCAAATCCAACCAAGTGAAATGCTGATGGTTGGCGACTCGAAAAACGACATTCTCGCAGCAAAGAATGCAGGCTGTGCCTCATTTGGTCTGACATATGGTTACAACCACGGTGAACCTATTTCAGCATCAAATCCAGATTTCGTCGCTGACAGTTTGGCAGAATTATTGGACGTTGTAGCGGTTTCTGCATAACGGCTACAAAAGAGCTTCCAAAATACTCGTTAATGAGTACACTGAGTAAACCGTGCACCTATTACTGCACGGTTTTTTTCATTTAATTAGATTAAGAAGTCAAAGGAATCATTCTAATGAGCAAACCCATTGTATTGAGTGGTGTTCAACCTTCAGGTGAACTAAGTATCGGTAACTACTTGGGTGCTCTACGTCAATGGCAGCAGATGCAAGACGATTATGATTGCCAATATTGTGTGGTAGACCTTCACGCGATTACGGTTCGTCAGGACCCTAAAGCGCTGCATGAAGCAACTCTAGACGCACTGGCAATTTGTCTGGCAGTTGGTGTTGACCCGAAGAAGAGCACGCTATTTGTTCAGTCACATGTACCAGAGCATGCTCAATTAGGTTGGCTTCTTAACTGCTACACTCAAATGGGTGAGCTGAGCCGTATGACTCAGTTTAAAGACAAATCGGCACGTTACGCGAATGACGTAAACGTCGGTCTATTTGACTACCCGGTGTTGATGGCTGCTGACATTTTGCTTTACGGTGCGCACCAAGTACCTGTAGGCAGTGACCAGAAGCAACATCTAGAATTAGCGCGCGATATCGCAACGCGTTTCAACAATATTTACTCGCCAGAGCAGCCAATCTTCCAAGTTCCAGAGCCTTACATTCCGACAGTAAATGCGCGTGTAATGAGCCTTCAAGACGCAACGAAGAAGATGTCTAAATCTGATGACAACCGTAAGAACGTTATCACGCTGCTGGAAGAGCCTAAGTCGATCCTTAAGAAGATCAACAAAGCGCAAACCGATACCGAAACGCCACCAAGTATCCGTCATGATATCGAGAACAAGGCGGGCATTGCTAACCTAATGGGTCTGTACTCTGCGGCGACAGGCATGAGCTTCGAAGAGATTGAAGCGAAGTACCAAGGCGTAGAAATGTATGGCCCATTTAAGAAAGATGTTGGTGAGGCAGTTGTAGCAATGCTTGAGCCAATTCAAGCAGAATATCACCGTATTCGCGCTGATCGTGCTTACATGGACGAGGTAATGCAGCAAGGCGCTGAGAAAGCCTCGGCACGAGCGGCTGAAACGCTTAAGAAAGCATACGAAGCAGTAGGTTTTGTAGCTCGCCCATAGTCGCTAAGAACGAATACGAAAAAGCTCCACTTTGGTGGAGCTTTTTTTATGCCTGTATTACTGAAATGGCGTGTCTTTCATACAGCGTTCCATGTCGTAATATTCAACACGTCCTCGAGCCCCTAGAAAGGCAGACTTCACAACCATGCCTTTATCAATGAAGTAACTAAGCTGTACGCATGATATATCGTAGCTGAGTTCTTTAATTCTCGCTGGAATCCAGTAGGTTCCTGGCGTTCTTAGACGCTGAGTAAAGGTAATAACACCCTCGTCACTGACTTCTAGCTCTTCAATACCATCCAGTTCATTTTTGGCTGATTCGATGATGTCTTGATTCGCCGTAGGTTGAAGTGGCTCACTGGCGGTCAACTGACACCCCGCTATCAAGCCAAGTAGGGAGAGAGCTAGCACACTGCGTTGAATTTTTTTCATTTGTCGTTCCTGGGTTTACAGCTAATGAGATCTTATTGTCTCGCGCAGGTGTTATATCTTTTGTGTATGTTTTTGGCTAGTGAGTAATGAAAAGTTATTGAATAAATCATGAAAACTTTGAAGTATGAGGGGCCTGTATAAGAGAGAACGAAGCGAGTAATAGATTCTTGGGCTTGAACAGTGATACAAGTGAAAATTAAAGCATTCTAAATTAGTGACTAATTATATTTTTTATTTGTAACGGAACGGTTGGGTTAATAAGCCACTCAACAAGTGATGTATTTTCTACTCCTTAACATGAAGTGAAAAAGTAAACTGAGTAATCAATCTAAATTCTGACTTGTTTATCAATAGCGCTCTGTATTTATTACAAAAAATGTTTGAATGGGATGCTCTGGCATATTTTCTTATATTCACATGTGATTCATTTCACGGCTTTAATTACTCATTCTTATTTATTTCATAAATAAACCTGATAGTAGACGCAAATGGCAGGCTCTAACCAGAGCTAAGTTTGCATTTACATAAATATCAGGTACGACAATGGACACGTTAATCAAACCCTCAATACTCGCATTAACCATCGCCAGTGCACTTAGTGCAAACGCGAACGCAGAGATTATTATTTCCCAATACGTAGAAGGCGGCGCTTATAATAAAGCGGTAGAGATCGCTAATACGGGTGATACTGCGGTGACACTCACTGGCTACGAGTTGGCGAAATCATCAAACGGTGGTGGTACTTGGGGTAGCACATTCGACCTTAGCCAAGTGACGCTACAAGCTAACCAAGTGTATGTACTGGCGCATGGTGACGCGAGCGATACCATCAAAGCTGTCTCGGATATCACAGATAAAAGCGTTGCGAACTTTAACGGTGACGACCCGATCGCACTGCTTAAAGATGGTGAAGTGCACGACATCATCGGTGTGATGGGTGACGTAGATTTTGGTAAAGACACCACATTAGTTCGTAACAGTGATGCACTAACCCCTTCTGCTACTTATGATGCATCTCAGTGGACGGCATTTGAGAAAGACAACATTGACGGCCTTGGTGAGCTGAATGCGACTGAGCCACCAGCCCCATTCGCCTGTGAAGTAGACGGTCAGCAACCTAAATTCACTACCATTCAAGATATTCAAGGTGAAGGCGACACATCTCCATTCATTGATGGTTACCCATACATTACCGGCGAAGATCACTTCGTAACGGGTGTCGTGACTGCTGTTACTACAGGCTTAACCAAAGGTTTCTACCTACAAGCATTGGAAAGCGACAACAACGACAAGACCTCAGAAGGCTTGTTCATTCATACCGACGCGGCGGACACGGCGCTGAAAGCTGGTGATGTTGTTTGTGTGAAAGGTAAAGTTCAAGAGTATTACAGCAATACTCAGCTTGCTTCTGATGCTAACAGCTATGTGAAAACAGGCACCTCTGAAACCCCTCAAGTTACCGATCTTGTTATCAAAGAAGGTGAGACACTACGTGATGCGCTAGAGCGTCATGAAGGGATGCAAGTTGAGTTAACCTCGGCAAGTGACTTGTTTGTAACTCGCAACTTCTCTTACGACTACGATTCACGTCGTAACAATATGATGCTCTCTCATGAAGCGCCATTGTTAAAGCCGACTCAATTACACGCGGCAGAGAGCGATGCAGCCGTTGAGCTAGCAAAAGACAACGCAGCAAACCGCGTATACCTAGAATCAGATGGCAAAGCACCAAACGGCCAAATCCCATACTACCCAGATTTTGCTAAAGATGCAGACCAAGATGGCTCTTCAGAGCAGCACATTCGCCTTGGTTCTCGAGTAGAAGGTCTTCAGGGTGTCGTGGCTTACAGCTACAACGAATACCGCCTGATTGCGACCAATGAAGTCGATAACACCAACTTTGTGACTTCAGGTGAAGGCTTCGATGTGGCTCGTAAAGATGCCCCAGCGATTGCGGACTCAGATTTGCGTATTGCAAGCTTCAACGTACTGAACTACTTCAACTCCGTGGCTGACAGTGGCCATGAAAACCCAACCGGACAAAACCGTGGTGCGACTAACCTAGATGAGTTCCTGATCCAACAAGCGAAAATCGTTGCGGCGATGAACAAGATGGACGCTGACATCATTGGTTTGATGGAAGTGGAAAACAACGGCTTTGGTGATGGCAGTGCTATCCAAAACTTAGTTGATGCCCTAAATGCTGAGATTGATGACGCTGAAGATCATTACACGTATGTCGAAATCGAAGAGCAAGACAAATACCAAGACGAATACTTTGGCAGTGATGCGATCATGGTGGCGATTTTATATCGTGCTAACGCAGTAACGCCAAAAGACGCTGCAAAAGTGATCATCACGCCAGAGCAGCACATTGCAGAAAACACAATTACTCGTAAAGAGGGCACCGAAAGTAACCCTGCTTACGATAAGTACCAACGACACAGTCTACTTCAGACCTTTACGGTGAAAGAGACGGGTGAAGATTTGTCTATTGTCGTAAACCACTTTAAGTCGAAAGGCTCTGAGTGTATTGAAGAGTGGATTGCCGGTGTAGAAGATTCTGAGCCAGCGGATCTGCAAGGCAACTGTAACAACTTCCGCGTTTCTGCTGCGCACGCAGTGGGTGAAGCGTTGAAAGAGGTGAAAGGCGATGTATTGCTCATGGGCGACCTCAATGCTTATGGCATGGAAGACCCACTTCTGACACTGACTGATTACTCGAAAGAGAAATACGGCCGTGACATTTATACTGCTGCTTACACAACCATTGGTGATGGTGAACTTCAAGTAGAGAAGACCAAAATTGAAAAAGGTTACGGTCTGCACAATTTAAACACGTTGCTGCACGGCACTGATACGTTTTCTTACACCTATTCGGGCGAGCTGGGTAATTTGGACCACGCATTGGCAAGCAGCAGCCTAGCGCAAAAAGTGGTAGCAATTGAAGATTGGCACATCAACTCACTAGAGAGTAACTTGTTCGAATACAGCAGCAAGTACACCGGTGATATGCCGAAGTACAAAGATGCGTTCTCTGCCTCTGATCACGATCCAGTGATCATCGCGATTGATTTACCAGATGATGACATCGATTTACCGAAAGCAGGTGACAACTTAGCCGTCGATGTCCGTTTACCACCAACGGCGGTTGTAGGTGATATTGTTACGGTGAACTTAACGCCATCCACACAAGCGGCTGCGGCAAGCAGCGATACGAAAGCTTACTCGGCTAGCCAAACTTTAGTTCAAGCTGATATTGATGCGCGTAGCGTGAATATTGAGTTTGAACAAACGCCAGAGCAAGGTAATTATCAGTTAGAAGAGAAAGTGACTGACTCGACAGGTAATATCGTGAAGTTTAGCTCTGTTCGTGATGTTTCAATGACGCAAACTGAAACTGGTGGAACAGAAGGGTCGAAGGATTCAGATGGTGGTTCGTTTGGTTTTGGCGCGCTATTTGCGCTGCTAGGTCTCGGCTTATTCCGTCGTCGCCGCTAAGCGAATTTATTTCCTGATAAACCTTACCTAAATAGCTGTAAAGACCAAAGGCCAGCCTATGCTGGCCTTTTTATTCAGCAAAAACTTGCCTTTCTTGCTTGGTATAGCAAAATACCGCCCTTGATTGTCACGAACGTGGCGATTCACACGTAAGCATTGCCAAAACGGATTGGAGCAACCGACCCTTTATGTTGTTGATCATCGATAACTACGACTCTTTTACCTACAACCTTTACCAATACTTCTGCGAGCTTGGTGCAGACGTAAAGGTGGTGCGTAACGATGAAATCGATATCCAAGGCATTGAGGCGATCAACCCAACTCATTTGGTGATCTCGCCAGGGCCATGTACGCCGAACGAAGCAGGTATTTCACTGAAAGCGATAGAACACTTCGCTGGTAAGCTTCCAATATTGGGTGTTTGCCTTGGCCATCAAGCGATAGCGCAAGTGTTTGGGGGCGAAGTGGTACGTGCACGACAAGTGATGCACGGCAAGACCTCACCAATTCGTCACAACGGTCGCAGTGTGTTTAAAAATCTGAATAACCCACTCACGGTAACCCGTTATCACTCTCTTGTGGTGAAAAACGGTACTTTACCCGACGTGTTTGAACTGACTGCATGGACAGAACTGCCTGACGGAAGCATGGATGAAATAATGGGTTACCAACATAAAACCTTGCCAATTGATGCGGTGCAATTCCACCCAGAATCAATCAAAACTGAGCAAGGTCACGAGTTGCTTGCGAACTTTTTAGCACGCAAAACGATCTGATCGCGATCACTTTTCTTAACAAATCATTCATCTTTTTGCTGAGGTGAGCGGATTGCAAAACTATGCGATTCTCTCGAGTCTCTTTGTCTATTCATGTCTTTTAAAACCTTCTATCCCCTGTATTACATAACATTTATAAAAAATCACTTCTCTATTTTACTTTCTTGATGCATAAATAGTCATAAGCAGTGATTAATGGAAGTTACTTTCGAGAACGAAAAGAATAAATCACTATTGAAATGGTTAATTAAATGTAAATACAATGCCGCAATAGCTTAAATGCAAAACATTATTTGCTGGCAAAGAGAGCTGGTTAAATTCGCTTATCTGCTACGCATGCGGTATCAAGAAGGAATGTGCAATGACAACGGAAATTAAAGTAGAGCGCGGTTTATTCGATGAGGTAATGGTACCTTGCTATAACCCGATGGAAATGATCCCTGTTAAAGGTGAAGGTTCACGTGTTTGGGATCAGGAAGGTAATGAATACATCGACTTTGCTGGTGGTATTGCAGTGAGCTGTCTTGGCCATTGTCATCCAGTAATGGTAAACGCACTAACAGAGCAAGCTAACAAGCTTTGGCACTTAAGTAACGTTATGACGAACGAACCAGCCCTTCGTCTGGCGAAAAAGCTAACAGAAGTGAGTTTTGCTGAGCGTGTGTTCTTTGCTAACTCTGGCGCAGAAGCAAACGAAGCCGCTTTGAAGCTGGCACGTCGTTATGCAGCAGACGTTCATGGCACTGAGAAATCTGAAATCATTGCATTCAAACAAGGTTTCCACGGTCGTACATTCTTTACCGTAACGGTTGGTGGCCAAGCGGCATACTCTGACGGCTTCGGTCCTAAGCCAGGCGACGTGACACACCTTCCTTACAACGATATCGAAGCTTTACAAGCGCACATGTCTGATCGTACTTGTGCGGTCATGATGGAGCCACTACAAGGTGAAGGCGGCATCGTGCCACCAACGCCTGAGTTCGCTCAAGCGGTTCGCGAGCTGTGTGACAAACACAACGCCTTACTGATCTTCGATGAAGTGCAAACTGGTAATGGCCGTACAGGTAACTTCTACGCTTACCAAGGTTTAGGTATCACGCCAGATATTCTAAGTACTGCGAAATCACTTGGTGGCGGTTTCCCAATCGGTGCAATGCTAACGACAGCAAAATTGGCAGAGCACATGAAAGTGGGCACTCACGGTTCTACATATGGCGGTAACCCACTAGCGTGTGCGGTTGCAGAAGCGGTTGTAAATGAAGTTACTAAGCCAGAGGTGTTGGCTGGTGTACTAGAACGCGAAGCAATGTTCCGTGAAGGTCTAGAGAAGATCAACGCGAAGTACAACATCTTCTCAGAAGTGCGCGGTCAAGGCCTATTACTTGGCGCTGCACTAAATGAAGAATGGCAAGGCCGTGCGCGTGACGTGCTAGTTGCTGCAGGTAAACAAGGTCTCATGGTATTGGTTGCGGGTGCCAATGTCGTACGTTTCACACCATCACTCGTTATCACACAACAAGAAATTGAAGAAGGCTTGGCGAAACTGGATAAAGCGATCGCGACTTTAGTTTAAGCGCGATATCAGTTTAAACGTCAACGCAGACACCCCCGTCAAGGATCTCTGATGGGGGAATTGTTCCTACAATATAGTTAGGATCTTCTTGCATCTGGAGGGAGTATTGATGCTAGTAGTTCGCCCTATCGCGATGTCGGATTACGACGCACTGCACACTTGTGCGGTGGAGTCTGGTCACGGATTTACATCTCTACCGGTTAACGAAGAACTGTTAACCAATCGAATCAAACATTCAGAGTACAGCTTTGGTAAGTCAGATGTGGCAGAACCAGGCGATGAAGGCTACCTGATGGTTGGCTTTGACTCTGAAACGGGTGAGGTTGCGGGTACCACCGGAATCGAAGCATCTATCGGCTGGGATGTCCCATTTTACTCATATCACATTAGTAAAGTTGTGCACTCGTCGCCAAAGCTTGGCGTTAACAACGTTGTTAAACTGCTTACTTTTGGTAATAACTACACGGGTAACAGCGAAATTTGTACCTTGTTCTTGCGTGAGAAATTCCGCCAAGGTCTGAATGGTCGTCTAATGTCGAAGTGTCGTTTCCTAATGATGGCTGAGCACCCAGAGCGCTTCTCTGAAACGATCTTTGCGGAGATGCGTGGCGTTTCAGACGACGAGGGTAATTCACCATTCTGGCAATGGCTTCAAGAGCATTTCTTCTCTATCGATTTTACGCTTGCAGATTACCTGACAGGTATCGGCAAGAAAGGCTTTATCGCCGACTTGATGCCGAAACTGCCTATTTACATCAATCTGCTCAGCCCAGAAGCGCAAGCCGTGATTGGTCAAGTACATGACAACACGCGTCCAGCGCTGAAGCTGCTTGAGCGTGAAGGTTTTACCAACCGAGGCTACGTCGACATCTTCGATGGTGGCCCAACGGTTGAGTGTGATCTGCGTAATATTGAGTCGGTACGTCATTCATTCCGCGCGCAAGTCAAAATCTCTGAACATTCCAGCACACAAGACTTCTTGATGTGTAATTCATCTTTCGAGAACTTCCGTGCGACAGTCACTAAGGCGGCGTATGACGCAGAGACACAGAGCGTAATGATCGCACCAGACGTTGCGGATGCACTTTCGGTTGAAGAAGGGGATTTCGTTCGCCTTCTTCCGCAGTAACAGACGACAGAATTTAAGGATAGAAACAATGACACATTGGATTGCAGGTGAATGGGTACAAGGTCAGGGTGAAGCATTTACGTCTCTGTCGCCGTACAACCAAGAAGTGATCTGGCAAGGCAAAGGTGCAACGGCAGAGCAGGTGAACCAGGCGGTATCTGCAGCGCGTGAAGCGTTTATTGACTGGAAAAAGCGCCCATTTTCAGAGCGTGAGGCAATCGTGTTGGCTTTTGCGGAGAAAGTAAAAGAGAACAGCGAAAAAATCGCCGAAGTCATTGCCAAAGAAACCGGTAAGCCAATTTGGGAAACGCGCACTGAAGCAGCGGCAATGGCAGGTAAAATTGCCATTTCGATTCGCGCTTATCATGACCGCACTGGTGAGGCGAGCCGTGAAGCCGCAGGCAACCAAATCGTATTGCGCCACCGCCCATTGGGCGTGATGGCGGTGTTTGGTCCTTACAACTTCCCAGGCCACCTACCAAATGGTCACATTGTGCCTGCGCTACTGGCTGGTAACACGGTAGTCTTCAAACCGTCTGAGCAAACGCCATGGACGGGTGAATTGGCAATGAATCTATGGGAAGAAGCCGGTCTGCCGAAAGGCGTGATTAACCTTGTTCAAGGCGCGAAAGAAACTGGTATCGCGCTCGCTGACGCAAAAGGCATCGATGGCGTACTGTTTACGGGTAGCGCAAATACGGGGCATGTATTACACCGTCAATTTGCGGGTCAACCGGGCAAGATGCTCGCACTAGAAATGGGTGGTAATAACCCGATGGTGATCTCTGATAAATATGGTGATTTGGATGCCACGGTTTACACCATCATCCAGTCAGCGTTTATCAGTGCTGGGCAGCGTTGTACGTGTGCTCGTCGTTTGTATGTGCCATTGGGTGAAAAAGGCGATGCGCTTATCACCAAACTCGTTGAAGCGACACGCAATATTCGCGTAGACCAACCATTTGCAGAACCTGCGCCATTTATGGGACCGCAAATTTCGGTCGCGGCAGCCAAGTTTATTCTTGATGCACAAGCTAATCTACAGTCTCTTGGCGGTGAAAGCTTGATTGAAGCGAAAGCAGGAGAGGCGGCGTTTGTTTCTCCTGGCATCATTGATGTAACGAACATTGCTGAGTTACCAGATGAAGAATACTTCGGCCCACTTCTGCAAGTGGTGCGTTACGAAGGGTTAGACAAAGCCGTGGCGCTAGCAAACGATACGCGCTTTGGCTTATCTGCTGGTTTGGTCTCAACCGACGACCAAGAATGGGAATACTTCGTTGACCACATTCGTGCAGGTATCGTGAACCGTAACCGCCAGCTCACTGGTGCAAGTGGTGATGCGCCATTTGGTGGTCCGGGAGCGTCGGGTAACTTGCGCCCAAGCGCTTACTACGCAGCAGATTACTGTGCGTACCCAATGGCATCAATGGAAGGTCAAGAGACTGTCTTGCCTGCAACATTGAGTCCAGGTGTAGCGCTATAAGTTTTAATAATAGAGTCGCAACTATGCATTGCGGCTCACCTTGCCGGCGCATCATTTAGGTATGGGTTGTAGTGATCGTTGGCAGAACACGAAAAGTGAGCAAAGACTCGGAAAAGCGTGTTGACTGACTGGCATTTACCGTCACAGGTTGATGGTTGCTCGTTCATTATTCTGGACAACTTTTGTTGTGAACGAGCAGCCAACTTCCGCTTACCTTTAAACTCTACATCTCGTAACAAGGAGTCGTTATGACGCCCGATGTGTTATTTGAATCGCTATGGCAAGATTACATTCAACGTCTTTGCCCTTCGGCTGCTAAAGTGCATCAGCTGCTTCAAGAAGATGAGCCTCTGATTAATGATCATATAGCTTTACGTACCTTCAATATCGCGCCTCTTGGTATTGAAACTCTAGCTAAGCCATTTGTAGCTATTGGTTACAAGGCGTGTGGTGATTACGTTTTCGAAAGCAAAAAGCTGGTTGCTAAGCACTATGAGCACCCAGATCCGAAGCAACCTAAAGTCTTTATTAGTGAGCTAAAAGTTGAAGAGTGCTCGTCTGAGCTACAAGAGATTGTGAAAAATTTGGTGGCACAAGTCGATGCTGACAAGTTGAACGATAGCGCATTCTTACATGGTGGACGCTTGTGGGATTTAAGCTTTGCTGATTACCAAACGTTGGCTAAAGAAAGTGAGTACGCATCTTGGCTTGCGGCGCATGGTTACGGAGCAAACCACTTCACGGTGAGCGTTAACCAGCTCAATGAATATGAAGAAGTGAAGCAGGTAAACGATCATCTGCGTACCGCTGGGTTTACCATTAATGAAAATGGTGGTGAAGTGAAGGGCACTCCTGAGGTGTTGCTAGAGCAGTCATCGACCATGGCAGATAAAGTAGCGGTTCGTTTTAGCGAAGGCACTGAAATTATCCCTGGCGGGTTTTATGAATTTGCTAAGCGCTATCCGATGGAAAATGGTGATTTGTACCCAGGTTTCGTGGCCGCTTCAGCTGACAAAATCTTTGAAAGTACGAATGGCTAAGTTTTAGGGTTAACCTGTTAAGCTTACTCATTAGTGTTCGCTGCACCCTATCTCATTTGGTCATGAGCAAATAAAAAGCCACCAATGTTGCCATTGGTGGCTTTTATAATTTTGTTCGTGTCACTCTAGTTTGAGATTAACGAGTACCGTAAACCACGATGGTTTTACCGTGAGCAGAGATTAGGTTCTGCTCTTCTAGCATCTTCAAAATACGACCTACTGTCTCACGAGAACAGCCAACAATTTGACCGATTTCTTGACGAGTGATCTTGATTTGCATGCCGTCTGGGTGAGTCATTGCGTCTGGTTGTTTTGCAAGGTTCAGAAGCGTCTGAGCGATACGACCAGTTACGTCTAGGAACGCCAGGTCACCCACTTTTTGGCTAGTTACTTGAAGACGACGAGCCATCTGCGCAGAAAGACGCATTAGGATGTCTGGGTTTACTTGGATAAGCTGACGGAACTTCTTGAAAGAAATTTCAGCAACTTCACAAGGAGATTTAGCACGAACCCAAGCTGTGCGCTCTTGGTCTTCCTCGAATAGACCAAGTTCACCAATAAAGTCTCCTTGGTTTAGGTAAGAAAGGATCATCTCCTTACCTTCTTCGTCTTTGATAAGAACCGCAACAGAACCTTTAACGATGTAGTACAAAGTTTCTGCCTTTTCGCCCGCGTGAATTAGCGTGCTCTTTGAAGGGTACTTATGAATATGACAGTGTGAAAGAAACCACTCTAATGTTGGGTCGGTTTGAGGTTTACCTAGAACCATAATATCTCACTTCCTCTGCAGGGTACGCTTGCGCTATCCATATTTTAGCTAAGCCTGAATTAGGCCTACTAGAATAAGAGCACTTTTTATATGCTGCAAGCTCTCTTGTGTTTCGGTAAGAAATAGTATCCTTTTTCGAAAACGATTTCTTGATTTTAATCGTGCCATGATTGAGATTTTGTAAGCAAAACTGTGCACATGATCACGGTATGAAAAGTAAACATCTTCGCAGGCAGGTTTTTAGCCAATTTTCCCTGTTTCGATGAGCTGTTGTAGGATAGGCCGAACTATGAGCTCCATTGCAAAGCTCATCTTACCGCCGGGTACGACAATCGTGTTGTGGCGTGACATGAATGAGCCATCAATCATGGCCAGCAGATATGGGAAGTCGACATTCTTGATACCGCGTAGGCGAATCACCACAAAACTCTCATCCAAACTAGGGATGCCTTTTGCATTAAGTGGGTTGGAAGTATCAACGGTCGGTACGCGCTGGAAGTTGATGTGAGTACGAGAAAACTGCGGAGTGATATAGTTGAGGTAATCGTCCATGGATCGCACGATTGAGTCCATTACCGCTTCACGCGAATGGCCGCGATCGCGAGTGTCACGTACGAATTTTTGTATCCACTCTAAGTTCACAATCGGCACCATGCCGATTAAGAAATCCACATGTTGAGCAACATTAACATCGCCATCGACCACGCCACCATGTAACCCTTCATAAAACAGCACGTCGCTGTTTTCGGGTAAGTCTTGCCACGGTGTAAACGTGCCTGGCATTTGATTGTAGGGAACCGCTTCGTCAAACGTGTGCAGATAACGGCGCACGCTGCCAGTGCCATCATGCCCGAACTTACGGAAAAACTCTTCTAGTCCCGGGAAGTCATTAGCTTGTGGGCCAAAGTAGCTAATGTGTCGACCTTGCTCGCGGGCTTTGCGAATTTCGATGTCCATTTCTGGGCGAGTAAAGCGATGGAAGCTATCGCCTTCAACCCATGCGGGTTTAACGTTCATCATATTGAACATTTTACGGAAGGCTTCAGATGTAGTGGTCGTGCCGGCACCGGACGAACCAGTAACCGCAATAATTGGGTGTTTAGCTGACATGACAAACCTTGTCGAAAATTACTTACCTGTAATGTGCAGTAGAGTTACTACTGCACGGTCGATATCCCACTATAGCACGTAACAATACCTTGTCATCGAGTGGGATACGGTAAAATGTGAAGGGTCTAAAATTTTGTTTTATGCTGAATATCGACGGTTTCGTGTAGCTCAGAGAACACGATAACCGCTTCACCTTTTTCCAATTGAGCTTTAACTTGATCAATTTTGTCATGCAAAGAAACCTCGACGGTTCCGTAATCCGTTCCTTCGCGTAAGACGAATTCACGAATTAAGTTTTCCAATGTTTCCGGCGCAATGTCTTGCCATGGAATGATCATAAATACCTCTAACTTTTATGATGAGCGGCTAGTTTACTGCGTTCGTTGCTTGGATACAGCAGAAAGGTAATCTGCGGCGATACTTTCGTAATACGCGGGCAGCGCTTCCTCCAACCAAAACTTAGGTTTTAACGCCGTTCCTGTCAGGAAGCCAACATGGCCACCGTGCTCAAAGAGACGGTAATCAATGTTATCTGGCAGAACAAACTTCGGTATCACATCATCGGTCATGAACGGATCGTCTTTGGCATGGATGATCAGTGTGGGTAGCGTGATTTGCTGTAGTTTACTTAAGCCAGAGCATTGGTCGTAATAATCTTGTGCGTCTTTAAAGCCATGCAATGGTGCGGTAATCAAATCATCGAATTCATACAGCCGTGTGACACGTTTGATTGAGTTGTAGGACAGCGCCAGCTCTCCATGCAGTAGATGATGCTTTTGTAACGCGTTACGTTTCAGTGAAGAAAGCAGATAACGGCGATACACTTTTGAAAAGCCTTGTTCTATACGGTTCGCACACGCCGCTAGGTCTAAAGGCGCTGAGATAATAGTCGCTGCATTCAAAATAGGGTGGTCTTTATATTGGGCTAAATAATTCGCCAACATGTTACCGCCAAGAGAAATACCAACCGCAACTTTGGGATTATCAGGAAAGCGTTGCTCAAGGTGCTCTAAGAAGTGGCGGGCGTCAGTCACTTCACCAGAATGATAGGCGCGAGCTTTCTTGTTTGGCTTACCGCTACAACCGCGGAAATGCATCATCACCGACAGCCATCCAGATTGAGCAAATGCATTCATTAGCCCATTGGCATAAGGGCTATAGAAGCACCCCTCTAATCCATGAAATAAAACAAAAATCGGTTTTTTTTGTGCAGGCTCTTGGGTTGGGTCCTCGCTCCACGCGAGATCGAGAAAGTCGCCATCGGATGTATCGAGGGTTTGCCAAATCGGCGTAAACAACGCTTTTTTGCGAATAAAACGCGGCAAAAGCGTTTGGAGATGCGGGTTTTTGATCCCGGCGGCTGCGAAAAATTGTGTCATACCTAACTGCTCTTATGCGGTCCTTCGGTGTCCGTTGAAGAACTTATTAATATAATCCTTTATAAAGATTATAGGTATTCTACAGATTTATGGGCGTTTTGGTGGTTGAATGTTTGGCACCGGCATAGCAAAGGCTTGCTGCAAATGCTCCCCACCGAGTTGACGACAGTATCTCAACGTCAGTGGGTCACCATCATTTTTGAGTAGTGCAAGTGAGTTAATGCAGTCCACCAAATCCGCTTGTTGCTGCTTTTCTAGTTGCAGCTCAAACTGCAAGGTCTCACGATACAAAGCGTCATTGACTTGAGACTTAAGGTGGCGACGAAGGTCGCGAAAGGAGTGAAGTAAAGTTTCGCTCCTACCTAGACAGTCTTGCACCAAGGGCCAGTCTTTTTCTTGGAAAATGAGTTGCTGCTCATCGAGCCATCTGAGCAGCAGGAGTAGGTTCACGTTACCGTGATAATTGTTCTGTAATGATAAACACGCCTCTTTCACTTCTCGCACACCATAAAATTGCAGACTAAACTGCCAAAGGTGTTCTAGGGTGAGTGTGTATTCAGCGTGTTGATTACTCATTGATTAAACTCTAGCTCCATCTGCTCCAACGTTTCTTGAGCAGACATCCATTCCATTTCAATTTCTTCGAGCTCAGCTTTACTGGAAGCTTGAAGTGCCAGCACTTGGTTAAGTTTAGCTTTATTTTCGGCCGCATACAGTGAGTTGTCCGCCAATTGTTCTTCAGCTTCGGCCAGTGCAGCACCTAACTTATCCATTTTATTTTCTAGTTGTGTCAGCGTTTTGCGAATTGGCGCTGTCTGTTTTCGAAACTCTGCATCGCGACGTTTTTGCTCTTTCTTCGCAGCTGCGCTGTTGGCCGTATCTTTGCTTGGCTGCGCAGCCTGCGCTTCTTTGCGTTCCGCTCTTTGTTGTTCGGTTAACCATTTATAATAGTCATTTAAATCACCGTCGAACGGAGCAACTTGTCGATCATGCACTAAATACAAGTCATCGGTCGTAGCACGCAATAGGTAACGGTCGTGCGAAACAATCACCATCGCACCTTCGAATGTTTGCAGTGCCATCGTCAATGCCTGACGCATGTCCAAGTCTAAGTGGTTGGTCGGTTCATCAAGTAGCAACAGGTTTGGCTTTTGCCACACAATTAAAGCCAATACCAAACGGGCTTTTTCGCCACCAGAAAACGGCGCAACTTTTTCTAGTGCTTTGTCACCTTGGAAGCCAAAGCTACCTAGGTAATCACGTAGCTGCTGTTCGGTTTGATCGGGTGCGATTTGCATCATGTGTTGCAGCGGCGTTTCTTCAGGATGAAGCGTTTCTAACTGGTGCTGAGCGAAGTAACCAATTTTCACGCCTTGTGAGTAAGTTAGGTCACCACCTTGCGCGTTAAGTTCACCAGAGAGCAGCTTGATTAAGGTCGATTTACCCGCACCATTACGGCCGAGTAGACCAATACGACTGCCAGGAACCAAGTTCAAGCGGATCTTCTCTAAGATGAGGTTGTCACCGTAACCTGCAGATACTTCATCCATCATCATGATTGGGTTTGGCAGCGCAGCTGGCTCACGGAATTGGAAGCTAAATGGGTTATCGAATTGAGCTGGCAGTACTTTTTCCATGCGCTCCAAAGCTTTGATACGGCTTTGGGCTTGGCGTGCTTTTGATGCTTTATAACGGAAGCGGTCGATGTAGCTTTGCATGTGCGACATCTGCTTCTGTTGCTTTTCAAACATCGCTTGTTGTAACACCATCTTTTGTGCGCGTTGGTTTTCGAATGACGAGTAGTTACCCGTGTATTCGTTCAGCTGCTGATTCTCGATGTGAATGATGCGACCAACAATTGGATCAAGGAAGTCTCGGTCGTGCGAGATCAGAATCAGCGTGCCAGGGTAGTTTTGTAGCCAACGCTCTAACCACATTACCGCGTCCAAATCCAAGTGGTTGGTTGGTTCGTCGAGTAGCAGTAGATCAGAACGACACAATAGCGCTTGAGCCAAGTTAAGACGCATACGCCAACCACCCGAGAATTGGGTCAAACTCCAACTCATTTGCTCTTGGCTGAACCCTAAACCATCGAGCAGTTCTGCCGCGCGAGCGCGAATGCTGTAACCACCAATGGTTTCAATTTTACCGTGGATCTCGGCAACCAAGGTGCCGTTGTCTTGTGCTTCCGCTTCAGCCAACTGCTTTTCGAGTGCTCGGTACTCGCGATCACCATCAATGACGTATTCCAGTGCAGTGCGCTCTAGCGCAGGCGTTTCCTGTGCGACCCAGGCCAACTCCCAGTGTTGAGGTTGGCTAAATGAGCCAGCATCAATTGACAGTTCATCTTTCAGTAGGGCAAACAGCGTTGATTTACCGCAGCCGTTTTTGCCCACAAGACCGACTTTATCGCCAGGGTGAATAGTCGCAGAAGCTTGGTCTAAAAGAGGTTTACCGCCACGCAGTAACTGAATATCAGAGAAGGTAATCATAAAGTTTTCATTCACTTTGCGCAGTGCGCGTTGCTTGGTTACATAGCGAAGTGGTTTCAATCGTTTTTAAAGCCACTTGGGTATATATCTAGCGGTGAATAGTAGGGGTATTGGCCGGAAAAGTCGATTGATTCGCTTTAATTGCATTATGCTGTACAAAAAAGTATAACAATTTGATAACGGATAAAAATAACCACAAGGACGACCATTTGGCTGTTGCACCGTCTATTCTCCCAAAAGTTCTGGTCATTTATGCTCATCCAGAGCCACATAACTCGATTGCCAATCAAGTGATGATAAAAAAAGCTCAGTCGCTTGATCACGTCACTGTGCACGATCTTTACGGTGTTTACCCCGATTTCTTTATTGATGTGAATTACGAACATGAGTTGTTGCTCGCTCACGATGTGATCGTATTTCATCACCCACTTTATATGTATTCATGTCCAGCCCTATTAAAAGAGTGGCTAGACCGAGTGTTAGGTAAAGGCTTTGCGTTTGGCGGAGGTGCGGCGCTAGAAGGAAAATACTGGCGTAGTGTCATTACAACAGGTGGTAAAGAAGAAGCCTTCAGCGCGAAGGGGTACAACAAATACCCACTTGAGCAAATCTTGCAACCGTTTGAACTGACGGCAGCCCTATGCCAGATGCACTGGATTGAACCACTGGTGTTGTATTGGTCAAGAAATGTTTCAGATATTGAACGCTACGAACATGCCGAGTTATACCGTGGATGGCTGAGTAACCCACTTGAAAACTGGCAAGCGGCAGATCGAGGAGGTCAGTATGGCGATCACCAGTGAGTTTCTTCAAAGCAGTGTGGTCTTTCTTTCGGCTGCGGTTATTGCGGTGCCGATTGCTCAGCGCCTTGGGCTTGGCTCGGTTTTAGGTTATTTACTCGCTGGTGTGTTGATTGGCCCATGGGGGCTTGGCTTAATTAGCGACGTTGATGCCATTTTGCATTTTGCCGAGCTTGGGGTTGTGTTGTTACTGTTTTTGATAGGGCTGGAATTAAACCCTAAAAAATTGTGGCAGATGCGAGGGCCGATTTTAGGTTTAGGCGGTGCGCAGGTTGTGGTCACGACCGCCGTGATTGGTAGTGTCGTCAGTATGTTTGGCGTAAGCATGCAAGTGAGTTTAGTGATCGGGATGGGGTTGGCGCTGTCCTCGACGGCGATTGCGCTTAAAGTCATTGAAGAGCAAGGGCTTAATGGTACCGAAACGGGGCAATCTGGTTTTGCGGTGCTGCTCTTTCAAGATATTGCAGTGATCCCGATGCTGGCGATGTTGCCCTTGCTAGCAGGCGGGCATAGTGGTGGAAGTTGGTTGGATGTCTTCACTATTTTAGGCAGTGTGGTAGCACTGTTGATTGGTGGTCACTTTTTACTACGTCCGCTATTTCGTTTTGTCGTGATGAGCGGCGTTCGTGAACTCTTTACCGTTGCTGCACTTTTAGTCGTGCTTGGCATTTCGGTCGTGATGCAAAAGCTCGGCCTTTCGATGGCATTGGGGACTTTTTTAGCAGGCGTTTTGCTGGCAGAGAGTGAGTATCGCCATGAGTTGGAAATCGCTATCGAGCCATTTAAAGGTCTGTTGTTGGGGTTATTCTTTATTGCGGTGGGCATGGCGGTAAACTTGGGGTTATTGGCATTACATCCTTTAGAGATTCTCGGTGCGGTGGTGGCTTTGGTCGTGGTTAAGGGTTTGGTTTTGTATGCATTGGCGAGAGCTGCCCGTGTCGGAGCCAAAGCGAGAAGCCGTATGGCTGCAATTTTGAGCCAAGGCGGTGAGTTTGCCTTTGTCATATTTACCGCGGCGAGCCAAGAGGGCATTTTGTCCAAAGAGCAAGTGGCGTTTCTGTTGGTGGTGGTCAGTCTATCCATGGTGACGACTCCTCTTTTGCTGATGGGACAAAAGAAGTGGTTTGCTCATACCCTGAATCAAGAAGAAGAGGGCATGACCACGAAAGTCGTGGATCGCCGACCACGCGTTATCATTGCAGGCTTTGGACGTTTCGGTCAGATCGTCGGACGTTTAATGTATGCCAATAAAATCAAAGTGACAGTATTAGAAAGTGATGCCAGCCAAATCCACCTATTACGTAAGTATGGTTACAAAGTGTTTTATGGCGATGCTACACAAATTGACCTATTGAGGGCTGCTGGCGCTGATAAAGCGGAAGCATTGATTATTTGTACTGATTCACCTGATGAGGTGATGGCCATCGTGGACATTTGTCGCGTGCACTTCCCGAAACTTAAGTTGTTAGCCCGAGCAAGAAGCCGTGTCGAGGCTTACCAGTTAATGAGTCATGGTGTAGAGAATTACTCTCGTGAAACATTTTTAGGGGCGCTAGATCTCGGTCGCCAAGCGCTCGTAGAACTGGGTATGCATCCTTATCAAGCAAAGCGGGCAGAAGCACATTTTCGCAAGTTGGATAATGCTATGCTTAAGGACTTATTGCCTCAACACAATGAAGATAAGAAATTAGCTCAAAGGGCGAAAGAGGCACGCAAAGAGCTAGAAGAAATATTTGGTCGTGAAATGGAGAGCGACCATCAGTCACCTAATCATTGGAAGTAGTACTTGAGCCAAGACTCAAGCTAAGGAAATAGCGTGAAAATCAAGAAACGTTTTATTGCCGGCGCTAGCTGCCCAAATTGCAGCCAGCAAGATACCCTGCGCTGGTGGATTGAAAATAACATCGAGTTAGTTGAGTGTGTCGAGTGTGAGTTTACAGAGCAGCGCAAACCACAATCTGTAGAGAAAAATAAACACTCAGATCAGGAAATGATCGGAATTTTTAAGCCGGAGTAATTGAACTTCGATAATTGATCCCCATAATACACCCAGATATCTCAGTACTTAACCCCATTCAGGTTAAGTCAATTAATCTCCCTGGAGTTAGTATGAAAATTGAAAAGAACGTTGTTGCAAGCCTTGCATACAAAGTAATGATGGAAGACGGTGTCGTTGTTGATCAATCAACAGCAGAAGCACCTCTAGATTACCTTCACGGTCACAACAACCTAATCACAGGTCTTGAAAAAGAACTTGAAGGTAAAGTGGCTGGCGACAAGTTCTCAGTAACGGTAGCTCCTGAAGAAGCTTACGGTGAGCACAACGATGCGCTAGTACAGCGCGTTCCTGCGGACGTATTCCAAGGCGTTGAGCAAATCGAAGTTGGCATGCGCTTCCTAGCTGACACTGACCAAGGTCCAATCCCTGTTGAAGTAACAGAAGTTGACGGCAACGAAGTGGTTGTTGACGGTAACCATATGTTAGCTGGTCAAACACTAACTTTCGAAGTAGAAGTTATGTCTACACGTGAAGCAACAGCAGAAGAGATCGAACACGGTCACATCCACCAAGGTGGTGGCTGTTGTGGTGGTCACGATCATGACCACGATCACGAAGAAGAAGGCGGCTGCTGTGGCGGCGGTAGCTGTGGTTCTCACTAATCATAAGCGCCTTCACTAGATAATCTTATCTAGCAAAGCTTTGAAAAGCGCAAGTTGAGTTTTCAACTTGCGCTTTTTGTTTATCTGAGGTGTAGTGCCAACCACACAAGGAATAACAGTTGGACAAAGTGATGACGAAACCTTTCTCGATTGCCATTCATGGTGGTGCGGGCACCATCTTGCGTGAACAGATGAGCGATGAGCTGCAACAATCCATCTTGGCGGATTTAGAAGCTGCGGTAAAAGCGGGACATCAAATTCTAGACACGGGCGGTGAAGCCTTAGATGCAGTCGTAGCGGCAGTGAAAGTATTGGAAGACTCTCCTAACTTTAATGCGGGTAAAGGCTCAGTGCTGACCAACAACGAAATGGTTGAAATGGACGCTTCTGTAATGGATGGTAGAAACCAAGCGGCAGGTGCTGTTGCCGGTGTTCGTCATATCAGAAACCCAATTGAGCTCGCTCGTGACGTGATGCGAAACAGCAATCATGTGCTGTTGGTGGGTGAGGGCGCAGAGAAGTTTGCTTTTGAGCAAGGCCATGAGTATACCGAGCAAGATTACTTCTTTACTGATCGCCGTTATGAGCAGTTGCTGTCTATGCGTGAGAAAGGACTGTTTGCTTTGTCGGAATCTCGTTACCCAGATGACCGTAAGCACGGTACGGTTGGTGCGGTAGCGTTAGATCAACAAGACAACTTAGCCGCTGCCACCAGTACGGGTGGCGTGACGAATAAGAAATACAACCGAGTCGGAGATTCGGCTCTTATTGGTTGTGGTACGGTGGCCGAAAATGGCGTCGTGGCAGTTTCCACTACGGGTGTCGGCGAGTTCTTTATTCGTAAACGTGTTGCGGAAGACGTTGCAGCACGTATGCGTTACTTACAAGAAGATATTCATACGGCTTGTGAACACATTATCCAGGGTGATCTCAAACAGATGGGCGGAGAGGGCGGTTTGATTGCCATTGATGCTAAAGGTGAGATGCACTTTGCGATGAACAGTTCTGGCATGTACCGAGCAGGCATTAATACGCAAGGCGAGCTGAGCGTTAAAATCTACGCCGACGAATAGCTTCCTCTTGAGTACCTTCTTAAGTAATTAATACAACAAAGCCCAGAACATGTTCTGGGCTTTATGCTATTTGAGCCTGCATTTTAATAATGCGGTGGTGGGGTTTCTTCTGACGGATCGGCTAAATTCGACGAGTCCATATTTTTTACTTTACCTACCACATATTTCATCTGATCGAGCATCTTGGTAATTTGCAGTTGTTGCTGCGATAAAGCGCCGTTCAGATCTTCAATAGTCTGTTCTTGGAACGCAAGCTGACATTCTAAGTCATTAATGCGTGCTTCCAATTGCTGAATGATTTTTTCTGTCATGATCCGTTCTCTAACTGCCAAGCTTGGGCAATACCTGCTGAAGTAGCAGTAATTACGCGTTGTTTTGAATCAAAGGCTGCATCATACACGACCGCACGGGGAGGGCGAGTGTCTTTTTTGGGCTCCACTTCAAATCCACTCATTCGTTTTCCGGTTTGAGTATCCCATATCGACACACGGCCAGAAGGGCTTCCTGTGACTAGTTGAGTCCCGTCGTCAGAAAATCGTGCGGTAGAGAAAATTAATTGGCGTGACCAACTGCTCAACTGTGTGACTTCTTGTCCAGTTTTTAAATTCCAAACAATCGCTTGGTTTCCGCCATCAGATGTCATTGCTAATTTTCCATCTCTTTGCAGGGCCACGCGAACAATTCGTTGTTCATGTTCGAAGGTTCGTAGTACTTGTCCGGTTTCGGTATCCCACAGATACGCTTTATAGTCATTACCTCCGGTTAGGGCGAAGCGCCCATTAGGAGAAATGGCCACGGAATTGACTTTTTCACGATGCGCAAGGAACTCCATGCGACGCCCGGTGACTAAGTTGACATAAATTGCTTTACCGTTGGATAACCCAAGCAGAACTTGTTCACCATTACTGGTGATATCAACGTCGCGAATGAGCGCATCAGAAATAGACCAAAGGCCTTCGGATTGCGTCCAGCCTAGGTCCCAAACTGCGAAGTTCATTTGGCTTGCTGTAATTGCGTAGCGACCATTGTCAGATATGCGGATATGGGAAACCACATTGGCATCGGCATCGAGTTCACCCAGGTTGGCTAGTTGTTCATTTTGCTCTAGGTCCCACAACATCAAATGACGTTGTTGAGAATAGAGCAGAGCAAACCGTCCATCTCTGCTAAGTGCGAAGCTCGTCGCACCTTGAGGTTCTATCGGCCAACGCTGCACTTCACGCTCGGCGAAAAAGCAACCATTTAACGTGGTGATGACAATTAAATATAGGAATAAATGAAAAATTCTTTGCATCACATCTAATAATCCGGTTTGTGTCTTAAGACATATAGCTAGTATATTGGTATAACGATTGTCTTCACTAGTCTCATAGAAGATTTGTGCACAACAACCAATGGCAGAGCCATTATTGGGAGAATTTAATGAAATCAGTTTTAAAAGTGTCGCTACTTGCTGCAACAGTTATGCTAGCGGTAGGTTGTCAGAAAGAAGAAACTAAAACAGAAACCGCACCTCAAGCAGAACAAGTTCAAGCAGAAACCGGTAAAGCGGTTCACTTTAAAACCGACGACGACAAAGCGGCATACGCAATCGGTGTTTCATTTGCTAACTACCTAAGCACAAGCATCGACAAGCCAAGCGAAATCGGCATTAATCTTAACAAAGATTTGGTACTAAAAGGTATCGAAGACGTCTTCAAAGGCAATGCTGAATTGAATGAAGAAGAAACACGTGCAGCACTAGAATCTCTAGACAAGCGCGTTGCAGAAAAGATGCAAGCACAAGCGGCTGAGAAAGCAGCTGAAGCGAAAAAAGCTGGCGATGATTTCCGAGCTGAGTTTGAGAAGCAAGAAGGCGTAGTGAAGACAGATACAGGTCTTCTATACCAAGTAATGACACCAGCTGAAGGTGAGAAGCCAAAAGACACTGATACGGTTCAAGTACACTACAAAGGTACTCTGATCGACGGTACTCAGTTCGACAGCTCATACGATCGTGGTGAACCTGCAACGTTCCCACTTAACCGTGTAATCCCAGGTTGGACAGAGGGTGTTCAGCTAATGCCTGTGGGTTCTAAATTCAAATTCGTTATCCCGCCAGAGCTAGCATACGGTGACCAAGACACACCAAGCATTCCTGCTAACTCAACGCTAGTATTTGAAGTTGAGCTGCTAAAAGTTGAGAACGACAACGCAGAGCAATAACAATAAGCTGCGATAAGTTATTGAAAAAGGTCCGTTTAACGGGCCTTTTTTGTTCTAGGTCACTAGTTGGTGAGTTTGCTAGGTTGCTTTTCAAATTTTCTGATAAACTTACACCAATTTGTTGATTTTTCGCTCGAAGGCTTATGACAACTACAGAAACAATAAACGCGGAGATGTTGCTCGAAATGGAATCCGTTAACGTGATGCCGTTTACCGAGCACGACAAAATCATTTTAAGATCTTATGAGGCGGTCGTGGATGGTATCGCCAGCCTGATAGGTCCATTTTGTGAAATCGTTCTTCACTCTCTAGAAGACTTAAATACCTCTGCAATTAAAATCGCTAACGGTGAAAACACGGGGCGCCAAGTCGGCTCACCAATCACCGATTTAGCGCTTAAGATGCTAAAAGACATCGAAGGCTCGGAGCGCAACTTCTCACGTTCGTACTTTACCCGTGCAAAAGGTGGCGTGTTGATGAAGTCGATTACTGTCGCCATTCGTAATGGCGAAAATCGCGTGATTGGTTTGTTGTGTATCAACGTCAACTTGGATGCGCCTTTCTCGCAAGTCCTTCAGTCTTTCATGCCGACGCAAGAAGCGAAAGAAGCGGCTTCCTCGGTCAACTTTGCTAGTGATGTAGAAGAGCTGGTGGACCAAACTGTTGAACGCACCATCGAAGAGATCAATGCGGATAAGTCCGTGTCTAACAACACCAAAAATCGCCAGATCGTGATGGAGTTGTACGACAAAGGTATCTTCGATATTAAAGATGCCATCAACCGTGTTGCGGATCGCCTTAATATTTCAAAACACACCGTTTACTTGTACATTCGTCAACGTAAAACCGAGGATGATGAAAGGTGAGTAAACTGACTTACACGTTAGTGGTGAATGGTCCCGTTTATGGCAGCCAGTCAGCGCGCAGTGCTTATCAGTTCGCCAAAGCGTTGATAGAGCAAGGCCATCAGCTAGTGAGCGTCTTCTTTTATCAAGATGGTGTGACTAATGGTACTGCTTTGAGTGTGCCAGCCAACGATGAATTTGATCTCAATAAGGCGTGGCAGTCTTTGGCTAAAGAGCATGGTGTTCGCCTAGAAACTTGTGTCGCGGCCGCTTTGCGTCGCGGGATTGTAAGTGAAGAAGAAGCGAATCAACATGGTTTGGTTCAGAACAATCTAGCCGATGGTTTTGAACAAGCAGGCTTAGGTAGCCTAGCTGAAGCGATGTTAACCCAAGACAGAGTGGTACAGTTTTGAGTCAGTTAACTTATCTATTTCGTAGTGCGCCACATGGCAGTGCAGCTGGTCGTGAAGGTGTGGATGCACTGTTAGCCGCGTCGGCTTACTGTGAAGATATCAGCGTCATTTTCATGGGTGACGGGGTATACCAGCTTCTACTCGGACAAGACCCCAACAATATTTTGAGTAAAGATTACGCGCCGATGTTAAAGCTTTTCGATTTATACGACATCGAACAAGTCTTTGTGTGTTCAGAGTCGTTAACCCAGCGAGGTTTGGCGCAAGCGGATTTAGTCATTGAAGCCCAAGCGTTAAGCTCAGAACAGCTCAAAGATAAGTTACAACACGCTGGCAAGCTACTGTCTTTTTGAGGAAGTTATGTTACACATCATAAAAACAGTCTCTGCTCTAGAAGACGCCATGCCCTTATGCAGTGAACAGGATGACATCTTACTTATAGAAGATGCAGTGTACGCTGCTAACTCGCAACATAAAGCATTTTCCCATCTAAAAAACCGCAGCGTATTTGTGTTAGAGAGCGATGCGCAAGCTCGCGGTATTGCAAATCGTATCAGTCCATCGCTGACGATTGTGAATTACTCAGGCTTCGTTGAACTAACAGCAAAACAGGATAAATCCCTAACTTGGGATTGAACAAGATTTGCTGTCGACAAAGCTTTACGGATGAATTGTTCTAATTGAACAAAAAAGATCCGTATATTTCTTGACACACCTCTCACTGCTGCATAGAATTTTGCGTCCCTAACTGCATTGGCAGTTGGGGATAGATTTTTCACAAAGCTTACTTTCAAGTAAATCAGGAGCTAGTTAATGGCAACTATTAACCAGTTGGTACGTAAGCCACGTGCAAAGCAAGTTGTTAAAAGCAACGTGCCTGCACTAGAAGCGTGCCCACAAAAACGTGGTGTATGTACTCGTGTTTACACTACTACACCTAAAAAACCTAACTCAGCACTTCGTAAAGTTTGTCGTGTACGTCTGACAAACGGCTTCGAAGTTACATCGTACATCGGCGGTGAAGGTCACAACCTTCAAGAGCACTCAGTTGTTCTAATCCGTGGTGGTCGTGTTAAAGACCTTCCAGGTGTGCGTTACCACACTGTTCGCGGCGCACTAGACTGTGCTGGCGTAAATGACCGTAAACAAGGTCGTTCTAAGTACGGTGTGAAGCGTCCTAAGTCTTAATGGATTCCGTTAAGTAAGGCCAAACACTAAATTATTTTTAATTTTTTGAAAAAACTGAAAAGTTTTGGATAAAACCTGAAGAAGACAACGGAGATAAATCCATGCCACGTCGTCGCGTCATTGGTCAGCGTAAGATCCTTCCAGATCCAAAATTCAAATCTGAATTGCTGGCAAAATTCGTTAACATCCTAATGGTTGACGGTAAAAAATCTACTGCAGAGAAAATCGTTTACACTGCACTAGATGCTATGGCTGAAAAGTCTGGTAAAGACCACTTAGCTATTTTTGAAGAAGCTCTTGAAAACGTTCGCCCAGCGGTAGAGGTTAAATCTCGCCGTGTTGGTGGTTCAACTTACCAAGTACCTGTAGAAGTACGTCCGGTTCGCCGTAACGCACTTGCTATGCGTTGGTTGGTTGAAGCTGCGCGCAAGCGTGGTGAAAAATCTATGGCTCAACGCCTAGCTGCTGAAATGCTAGACGCGTCTGAGAACAAAGGTACTGCGGTTAAGAAACGTGAAGACGTTCACCGCATGGCTGACGCAAACAAAGCGTTCGCTCATTACCGTTGGTAATACCTTCTGTGCTGCGAGGTTCTCTCGCAGCACTTTTCTATACTCTAAGGTACACCTTAGTAAGAGGATACAATCGTGGCTCGTAAAACTCCTATTGAGCTCTACCGTAATATCGGTATCTGTGCTCACGTAGATGCAGGAAAAACAACCACAACTGAGCGTATTCTGTTCTACACTGGCCTTTCTCACAAAATCGGCGAAGTTCACGATGGTGCAGCAACCATGGACTGGATGGAGCAGGAGCAGGAGCGTGGTATCACTATCACATCCGCTGCGACTACTACATTCTGGCGTGGTATGGAAGCACAGTTCCCTGAGCATCGCGTAAACATCATTGATACCCCTGGACACGTTGACTTTACTATCGAAGTAGAGCGTTCTCTTCGTGTACTTGATGGTGCTGTGGTTGTGTTCTGTGGCTCATCTGGTGTTGAACCTCAGTCTGAAACTGTATGGCGTCAAGCAGACAAATACCACGTTCCACGTTTGGTATTTGTAAACAAGATGGACCGTGCGGGCGCAGACTTCCTACGCGTTGTGAACCAAATTAAGAATCGTCTTGGTGCGACTCCTGTTCCAATCCAGCTGAACGTTGGTGCGGAAGATGAGTTCAGAGGTGTCATCGACCTTATCAAGATGAAAATGATCAACTGGAATGATGCCGATCAAGGCACTTCGTTTACTTACGAAGACATCCCAGCTGACATGATTGAACTTGCTGAAGAGTGGCGCAACCACATGGTTGAATCCGCTGCTGAAGCTAGCGAAGAGCTGATGGACAAGTACCTTGAAGAAGGTGAATTGACTGAAGCTGAGCTCAAACAAGCTTTACGTACTCGCACACTAAATAACGAAATCGTACTGGCTACTTGTGGTAGTGCGTTTAAGAACAAAGGTGTTCAAGCGGTACTGGATGCAGTAGTTGAGTTCTTGCCATCGCCAGTTGACGTACCTGCAATTAAAGGTGTCGACGAAAGAGAAAATGAAGTTGAGCGTCATGCTGACGACAACGAACCTTTCTCTGCGCTAGCGTTTAAGATTGCGACTGACCCATTCGTGGGCACGTTAACTTTCATGCGTGTTTACTCCGGTGTTGTAAACTCGGGTGACGCTGTTTACAACTCAGTAAAAGAGAAGAAAGAGCGTTTCGGTCGTATCGTTCAGATGCATGCGAATAAGCGTGAAGAAGTGAAAGAAGTTCGCGCTGGTGATATTGCAGCTGCTATCGGTCTGAAAGACGTAACCACAGGTGACACGCTGTGTGATCAGAACCACAAAGTGATTCTAGAGCGCATGGAGTTCCCTGAACCAGTTATTCAGATTGCTGTAGAGCCTCGTTCTAAGGCAGACCAAGAGAAAATGGCTATCGCGCTAGGTAAACTAGCTGCGGAAGATCCATCATTCCGCGTGGAAACGGACGACGAATCAGGTCAGACTCTGATCTCAGGTATGGGTGAACTTCACCTAGACATTATCGTTGATCGTATGAAGCGTGAATTCAGCGTTGATTGTAACGTTGGTAAACCTCAGGTTGCTTACCGTGAAACCATTCGTGGTAAAGCGGAAGTTGAAGGTAAGTTTGTTCGTCAATCAGGTGGTCGTGGTCAATACGGTCATGTTTGGGTCAAACTTGAGCCTTCTGAGCCTGGTGAAGGTTTCGTATTCGTAGACGAAATCGTGGGCGGTGTGATTCCTAAGGAATACATCAGTTCGGTATCGAAAGGTATCGAAGAGCAAATGAATAGTGGTGTTCTAGCGGGTTACCCTGTACTAGATATTAAAGCTACACTATTTGATGGTTCTTACCACGATGTAGACTCAAGCGAGATGGCGTTTAAGATCGCTGGCTCGATGGCATTCAAGAAAGGTGCACTAGAAGCACTACCTGTGATTCTAGAACCTATGATGAATGTCGAAGTAACCACTCCGGAAGACTGGATGGGTGACGTTGTTGGTGACCTAAACCGTCGTCGCGGTATCATTGAAGGCATGGACGAAGGTGTGGCTGGTCTTAAGATCATCCGTGCTCAAGTACCACTATCCGAAATGTTCGGTTACGCAACGGATCTACGTTCTGCAACTCAAGGCCGTGCGTCTTACTCTATGGAGTTTCACGAGTACGCTGAAGTGCCGAAAAACTTCGCAGATAAAATTATTGCAGAGCGTGGTTACTAATTGACGATTGAACTGCAAAAAGTTTACGACTTTTTGCGAGATCAGGGCGTCCAAATATTGCGCTAACGGGCGTTGGCGCATAAAATAACAATTTCTGGCGCGTCGTCGATCAATAATGATCACGACGAATCATAACTAGGAAGGAACACGATCGTGTCTAAAGAAAAATTTGAACGTACGAAACCGCACGTTAACGTTGGTACTATCGGCCACGTTGACCACGGTAAAACA